>NZ_CP120717.1:57500-807500 GCF_032883915.1 Endozoicomonas sp. 8E
TCCCAAAGTAATAGTTAAGTGGGAAACGATGTGAGAAGGCCCAGACAGCCAGGAGGTTGGCTTAGAAGCAGCCACCCTTTAAAGAAAGCGTAATAGCTCACTGGTCGAGTCGGCTCGCGCGGAAGATGTAACGGGGCTCAAACTATTCACCGAAGCTACGGGCACCTGCTTTGCAGGTGCGGTAGAGGAGCGTTCTGTAAGCCGTTGAAGGTCAATCGGGAGGTTGGCTGGAGGTATCAGAAGTGCGAATGCTGACATGAGTAACGATAAAGGGAGTGAGAGGCTCCCTCGCCGGAAGACCAAGGGTTCCTGCGCAACGCTAATCGGCGCAGGGTGAGTCGGCCCCTAAGGTGAGGTCGAAAGACGTAATCGATGGGAAACAGGTTAATATTCCTGTACCCCTTTTGACTGCGATGGAGTGACGGAGAAGGCTAGGCCGGCAGGGCGATGGTTGTCCCTGTTTAAGGTCGTAGGCTGTGGACTCAGGCAAATCCGGGTTCACCAAGCCGAGAACTGATGACGAACCCACCAAGGTGGGGAAGTGGTTGATGCCAGGCTTCCAGGAAAAACTTCTAAGCGTCAGGTCAAAAGGGACCGTACCCGAAACCGACACAGGTGGTCAGGTAGAGAATACCAAGGCGCTTGAGAGAACTTGGGTGAAGGAACTAGGCAAAATGGCACCGTAACTTCGGGAGAAGGTGCGCCGCTGCCGGTGACGGGACTTGCTCCCTGAGCTGGCGGCGGTCGAAGATACCAGGTGGCTGCGACTGTTTATTAAAAACACAGCACTGTGCTAACACGTAAGTGGACGTATACGGTGTGACGCCTGCCCGGTGCTCGAAGGTTAATTGATGGGGTTATCTTAGGAGAAGCTCTTGATCGAAGCCCGAGTAAACGGCGGCCGTAACTATAACGGTCCTAAGGTAGCGAAATTCCTTGTCGGGTAAGTTCCGACCTGCACGAATGGCGTAACGATGGCCACGCTGTCTCCACCCAAGACTCAGTGAAATTGAAATCGCTGTTAAGATGCAGTGTATCCGCGGCTAGACGGAAAGACCCCGTGAACCTTTACTACAGCTTCACAGTGGATCTTGATGTTGCTTGTGTAGGATAGGTGGGAGGCTTGGAAGTGTGAACGCCAGTTTGCATGGAGCCAACCTTGAAATACCACCCTGGCAATATTGAGGTTCTAACCCAGGTCCTTTATCAGGATCGGGGACATTGTGTGGTGGGTAGTTTGACTGGGGCGGTCTCCTCCCAAAGAGTAACGGAGGAGCACGAAGGTTGGCTAAGCACGGTCGGACATCGTGCGGTTAGTGTAATGGTACAAGCCAGCTTGACTGCGAGAGGTACATCTCGAGCAGGTACGAAAGTAGGTCATAGTGATCCGGTGGTTCTGAATGGAAGGGCCATCGCTCAACGGATAAAAGGTACTCCGGGGATAACAGGCTGATACCGCCCAAGAGTTCACATCGACGGCGGTGTTTGGCACCTCGATGTCGGCTCATCACATCCTGGGGCTGAAGCCGGTCCCAAGGGTATGGCTGTTCGCCATTTAAAGTGGTACGCGAGCTGGGTTTAGAACGTCGTGAGACAGTTCGGTCCCTATCTGCCGTGGACGTTGGAAGTTTGAGGAGAGCTGCTCCTAGTACGAGAGGACCGGAGTGGACGAACCACTGGTGTTCGGGTTGTGTCGCCAGACGCATTGCCCGGTAGCTAAGTTCGGACGGGATAACCGCTGAAAGCATCTAAGCGGGAAGCCCCCTTCAAGATGAGACTTCCCTGGCCGCAAGGCCCATAAGAGACGTTGAAGACGACGACGTTGATAGGCGGGGTGTGTAAGCGTTGTGAGGCGTTGAGCTAACCCGTACTAATGACTCGAGAGGCTTGATCATATAACGCCAAAGCGATTTGCGCAGCGCAGCTGCCAGCAAAAGCTGGAAGCCTGAAGCTGGAAGCTTGAAGCCGTACACAGTGAAACGAGAGTGTTGAGCAAGAAGAAACGACACAGCTTAAAAAGAGATTTGGATTCCAGAGCCTTCCGCTTGCGACGAACAGCTTCAAGCCTCCAGCTTCAAGCTTCCAGCTCAAAAGCAAGGTTCGACCAGTTTTGCCTGGTGACCATAGAGTGTTGGAACCACCCGATCCCATCCCGAACTCGGAAGTGAAACGACACATCGCCGATGGTAGTGTGGGGCTTCCCCATGTGAGAGTAGGTCATCGCCAGGCATTGAATAAAGCAAAACCCCAGTTGAGAGATCGACTGGGGTTTTTGTTTAATCGTATCCCATTACTATCAACAACTTTTTCCATCTTTGGTGCACGCTCACAAAAAAATGCACCGATTCACTTCTTTCCCATCAACTATTTTCTTCAGGTGTTTGCCATCCTGTAAATAGTTAATATATTAAAAATCAAAATGTTAAGTGATAAATCAAAAGACAGGCATCTTTTTTGCTGCGCAGGACTCGACGAATAATAAAAGTAGCGAGATGGAACTATATGGCTTATATCGAACCCGATCAGTTTGTCAAAAAAATGGTGGACTCCGGTGAGTCCAAGATCTTCATGTCAACCAAAGATACCTTTATTCGAGCCTTCATGGCAGGAGCTATTCTGGGACTGGCGGCTATCTTTGCCATTACAGTGACTATCAATACTGGCTCACCGCTGATCGGCGCTCTGCTGTTCCCGATTGGTTTTATCATGCTGTATCTCATGAAATTTGACTTGTTGACTGGCGTTTTCACCCTGGTTCCTCTGGCGTTAATTGATAAACGACCCGGTGTGGATATGCGTGGGCTTCTGAGGAATTGGGGACTGGTATTTCTGGGGAATTTTGCCGGAGCATTGACAACTGCTTTCTTTGTGTCGTTTATTTTGACCTATGGCTACAGCATTGATGGTGGAGCCATAGCTGCGAAAGTCTCCGCCATTGGTGAGTCGAGAACATTGGGCTATCAGGAGCATGGTCTTGCAGGCTGGTTAACGATTTTTGTTCGGGGAATGCTCTGTAACTGGATGGTATCCATGGGGGTTGTCGGCGCCATGATCTCAACGTCTGCAGGTGCAAAAATGGTGGCCATGTGGATGCCCATTATGCTGTTTTTCTTCATGGGCTTCGAGCACTCTATTGTCAATATGTTCCTTTTCCCCTTCTCAATGATCATGGGTGGTGAATTTACTGTGATGGATTACCTGATCTGGAATGAACTGCCTACCGCTCTGGGGAATCTGGTAGGAGGTTTCCTTCTGGTTGGCCTGCCACTTTATTTGACCCATGTAAGAACCAGCCCGGAGCGAGGACTGGCTTAAACGGAGTGACTACCTTTCTTACATAGAGAGGTAGTCACAAATGTTGTGTTGAGAAAAACGAAGAGAACGGAAGGCATTTTACTTTTCCTGTCAGATAGCGTTACGTGGCGGCTCAGGTTTATTGTTGGCTGCAGGGCTCTGTGACCGCAACGCTCTCAAGAAAATCCATGATAGTCTGAACATCCTCCAGTTCACCTTCTTCATTCCAGAGTACTGCGATGGAACCTGTCCGGAAGCTCACCCTGACAGCGGAAGCAGGTAATCTGGAGAGCTTTTCAGAGCCGACTCTAGTGTTTACAGGCCAGCGTCCATCGGCTTTTTCCAATACGATAACGGGATCATTATCTTCAGTTAAAGACACAGTGGAATACTCAAGCCATGGGCCCTGCTCGATATTGATAGATCCAGGTAAACTTTCTTTGTCGTTTATTTCCCGACAGGTAAAGCCAGACAGGATGGCTTTGTTTCTAAGCTTCATACGACGCCTGTCTGACTTGGAAGGCAGGAGCCACATGAAGTTACCAATAATAATCAGAGCAATGAGTGCGATGATCCAGATCATGTCATTATTCTACTGTAGCGTTTTTCTTCTACCTGCCATGAAAAGCATTTGGATTTTTCGGTTACAGGTTTGATAACCCAATACTAATGCCCGTAGCAAATGGCTATGGGCAAGGATAGTACCATAAGGAATTAAAAGAAGTTACTGACCAGCAGCAGGACTGATTTGTACCTATGATCAGTAAGTCTCACCTGTGTTCTGTACCACCGACAGAAGCGATTAAATCAGATTCATGAGCTTGATAATAGATTGATGTCTCTACAATTACTCCAGCTGTGAGCCCTATCAGCGGATCTGATTCATCAGCAATTCCCGCTCAGTTTAATTGCATATTTTTTAAGCTACTTTAAAAGTCTTCTACAGCCCATGAAAACCGGACGCCGTAGGGGGCTTCCTAAATCATGAACATATTTGAAGTAAAAAAGTCTGCAAGCACCAATTCTGAAATTCCTCTGTAGCCCTTTAAAATCAAGGGTTTTATGCTTGAGCGGGAATTGCTGAGAGTATGAGGTGGCGGGTTACTCGGCCTCATAAGCCTTTCGGTAATGACCCTCATAATCAAAGAGCTTATCAACGACCGACCAGTAGTGTTTCTCTTTTCTGGCAATCACGAAGTCTGGCTTGCGAAATTTCTTTTGTTGACTGATAACAGAGTCGACTGACTTTGCCCTGAAGGGCTCAGCACGATTAATCAGGGCATGTTTGCCAAAGTGATGATAAAAAGCACCTTGTTGAGCAGCAGTGTCCAGACGGAAATACTCACTGACTTCAGCACCATCTTCATCGTAGTAGGTGATTTTGATTCTGGGGTTATTTCTTGCGGAGTCAGATTCCATCGTCATACCTGAACAACGAAGCACCATACAGTCTTTCAGGTTAAGGGCATCTCGCAGTTTTTGATCCGGATCAACCAGTGTTTTTCGGCATTGATGACATTTTCTCGCGGCAATGTCGTTTTCTGCACCGCATTCTTGACACTCCTTGAAACGATAGCGGAAATCGCATTGAACGATTTGACCTTCAAACGTTTCAACGCCCTGACAACGGCGACCATAGTGCTCGATCAGATCACCGTCATCATCGACGATGCCCCAGAAGCTGTTCTCATGGCCACAGGCAGGGCAGGAAACTGTCACGGGGACGGATTGGGAGTCTGGCTTTGGACTGCCTACTTCAGGGCTGAACAGATCATAGCGATTACCGGCAAAATCTATAATCAGACAATCTTTCTTGCCTTCTGCCAGACGAAGCCCACGGCCCACAATCTGCTGATAAAGGCTGACAGATTCGGTGGGGCGAAGAATAGCGATCAGATCAACATGGGGGGCGTCGAAGCCAGTGGTTAAGACCGAAACGTTGACCAGATATTTGATCTTCTGAGCCTTGAAAGCCTGAATCAGGTTATCACGCTCCTGAGTAACCGTTTCACCAATGATCAAAGCAGATTCAGATTCTGGCAGATAGCCCATTATTTCCCGGGCATGATCCACGGTAGAAGCGAAGATCATGATACCTTTTCTGTTTTCCGACGCTTTCAGAACCTGATTGGTGATCTGTTGTGTTGCCCGCCCTTTGCCTTTCAGCAGCGTGTTCAGATCAGCTTCGCTGTAGCGACCAAAACGGTCCCTTGATAAAAGACTAAAGTCGTAAAAAACAACAGGGGCATCAATCAGGGTTGCCGGTGTCAGATAGTTGTTTTTGATCATGTACGACAAGGGAAGTTCATAAATACAGCTTTTGAAAAATCGCTTTTCTGCCGTTCTCAGGGTGCCTTTTTGGTTTCCGGGCAGGTAATGCTGATAAATCCAGCCCATGCCAAGCCGGTAGGGCGTTGCCGTTAATCCCAGTATTTTCAGCTTTGGATTGAGCTTTTGAAGGTACTCAATAATCTTGTGATAACTGGAGGTTTTTTCCATAGAAACCCGATGACATTCATCTATGACCAGCAGCGTGAAGTGCTCGTCATTAAACTGATCCAGATTTCTAACGACAGATTGGACACTGCCAAATACAACCTGCTCACTGGCCTCTCTCCTGCCTAGCCCGGCACTGAATATGGAAGCTTTCAGCTCATAGCTTTCATATTTGACATGATTCTGTTCAACCAGCTCTTTGACATGAGCCAGAACCAGGACCCGGCCACGGGCAATGCGCCCCAGCTCACTGATGACCAGACTCTTGCCAGCACCTGTGGGCAGTACCACAAGGACTGGGTCGTCACTGTTGCGAAAGTGCTGTATCACTCTGGAAACAGCGTCTTGTTGATAAGGGCGTAGCTGGAAAGTCATTGGCTGATTATATCGGTCCTTTGCTGAAGGCTGAACAGCAGGCCTCTTTTTTATCAGTGTACGTTTAATCAGATCTGCTGTTGTATAATTTTTCTTTTATTCTTATTTCAGGACAAAGCAGAGTATGGCAAACGCTTTCGCGCATCGATTCCAGTTGATAGTTGATCGTCTGGCAAAGGGAAACAAAAAGCAGTTTGCCGAAATGACAGGCAAATCTGCCTCTCACATCTATAAAATCTGTCGGGGTACAAGCCGCCCTTCCATGACCTATCTGGAAAGTCTCTATGATGAGTTTCGAGTTGACCTGAACTGGCTGCTAACAGGCGATCAAAACGACAGTGGACAAATCTCTGATACTACAGAAAGTAAAGAAATTGTCTTCGCTCCTATGTTTGATGTACAAGCTAGTGCCGGAATGGGCTCTGTTGTTCAGGGTGAAGAAGTCAGCGAATATTTTGCTTTTAATAAAACCTTTCTGAGCCGACAACTGGGCGTTTCCGGTGAAAGTCTGGCATTTGTCACCATCAGCGGTGACAGTATGCTGCCCACCTTTCAGGATGGCGATCAGGTATTGGTGGATCTGTCCCGGAGATCAGTCCAGTGTGAAGCTGTTTACCTTATTCAAACCGAAGATGGTTTGATGGCCAAACGGGTAAAACAGGTGCAGCATGAACTGAAAATAACCAGTGATAACCTTGAATATCCCTGTTGGAATATGGATCTGAAAAAGGTGGAAGAGAATCCAGTTGTAGGCAAGGTCATCTGGTGTGCCAGGGCGGTCTGAGTAACGTTCCAGAGGTACACATATTAATATGTAAATTTTTTTCGGCGCACAATAAAACTGCCCACTGGCAAATAAAAAAGGGTTACGATCTCTCGTAACCCTTTGATATATGGTGCCTAGGGGCGGAATCGAACCACCGACACGCGGATTTTCAATCCGCTGCTCTACCAACTGAGCTACCCAGGCCAGACTGCTTTTTCGACTTAATAGCACCATCGTGAAGATCGATGGTGCCTAGGGGCGGAATCGAACCACCGACACGCGGATTTTCAATCCGCTGCTCTACCAACTGAGCTACCCAGGCGTTTCATGCAATCATGTGCGAGGCGTATTAAACGGATTTCATCTCTCTGAGTCAAGTCGGGTACAACGATTTTCCACCTTTTGAACAAAAAAATTGGTGTGGATCAACAGATTAGAGACGTAACGCGGCAGACAGAGCTTGCTTTGTCATTGAAAAACGACATAGTCTGCCAATTCTTCCAGAGATTCCAGCTCAGCTATTTCCTCAATCGGTGCCTGCCCTTTTTCTTCCTTGTAAGTCTGATAGGCCCGGGTATCTACAACAATGTCGCCATTTTCTTCCTGAAAGAGGACGGAGTGGTCGCTGATAGCAGAGAGGATCTGCTTCTTTTTGTTGTTAGAGATGGAAATGTCTTTGATGTTCATGGTAGAGGCTCCCAATCAGTTTACTTCTGCTCAGGCACAAAACCATCGGCGGTATCATAATCTTCACCAGCGAAAAATTTTTCCATCTGTTCGGTCAGGTATTTGCGGGTTTCAGGGTCCAGCAAGTTGAGGTGTTTCTCGTTAATCAGGCGAGTCTGGTGGGCTTGCCATTCACTCCAGGCTGCCTGGGAAACGTTCTCATAAACCCACTGGCCTTTGGGTCCGGGCAGAGGTGGTACAGCGAGACCTTCGGCTTCTTTTTTGAGTTTTACACAATGTACGGTACGGGCCATGGGTATCCTCATTCTCTTAATCAGTAACAGGTTGGAATGGTATAGCAAACTATCCGTCAGGACGAGCAGCTGACTTCCAGCTTTTTACCCCACTCAGGGGGCTTTTGAGCATAATGTTCCAGATCAGGGTGCTCATCATAGGGTGACTGCAACACTGTCATCAGTTGTTCAATCTCGCTGTAATCCCCTTTTTCTGCTTTCTCGATAGCAGCCTGGGCGAGATAGTTTCGCAGAATGTATTTGGGGTTAATTTGCTTCATACGTTGATGGCGCAGCTGTTCTGACTCCGAGTTTTGACACACTCTTTCATCATAGTGTTGCAGCCATTGTGCGAGCGGCTCAGGTTCGCTGCATAAAGCAATGAATGCGGATACTCCCTGACCCACATGGTAATCAGACAAGGTTCGGAAAAACAGGGTGTAGTCCAGATGTTGTTCATGGAGCAACTGCAGAAGATCCTTGATCAGATCTGAGTCTTCAGGGTCTTCTTCCAGGAGTCCCAGCTTTTTACTCATCAATGACAGGTATCTGGCTGAGTAAAGTGCGGGATAGGTGTCCAGTATTTTTTGCAGAGCAGATACATCGTCGAGCAGAGGCACCAGAGTCTTTGCCAGTCGGCTGCAGTTCCAGTAACCGATATCAGGTTGCTGGCTGAAGGCATAGCGACCGGAGTGATCAGAGTGGTTACAGATATAGTGCCAGTTGAAATCATCCTGAAAGCCGAAGGGCCCGTAATCAAAAGTTTCGCCGAGGATACTCATGTTGTCAGTGTTCATCACCCCATGAGCAAAACCGTTAGCTTGCCAAAGGGCAATCATTTCAGTGGTTTTCTCTACCACTGTTTTGAAAAAT
This sequence comes from Endozoicomonas sp. 8E, assembly GCF_032883915.1. Taxonomy (NCBI): domain Bacteria; kingdom Pseudomonadati; phylum Pseudomonadota; class Gammaproteobacteria; order Oceanospirillales; family Endozoicomonadaceae; genus Endozoicomonas; species Endozoicomonas sp. 8E. Next base: position 66,264 of record NZ_CP120717.1, read on the forward strand.
AAACTGTATTTGTCGTTTTTATCGGAGCAGTCGGGAAAGTAGTTCTGAATGGTAAATTCGGCCAGAGTTTCAAGGGCATCGTATTGATTGCTGTAGTAGAAATACTCAAAGTGACCGAAACGAATATGAGTTTTTGCCAGTCGCAGCAGGGTAGATCCGCGTTCCTCAGTTTCACGGTAAACCGGAGTGTCGCTGGTCACCACGCAAAGGGCGCGGGTGGTTGGGATACCCAGGTGAAACAGAGCCTCAGAGGCCAGGTATTCTCGAATGCAGGAACGTAGAACGGCTCGACCATCTCCAAATCGGGAATAGGGCGTCATACCTGCCCCTTTCAAGTGGAGATCCCAGCTTTCACCCTGTTTATTGGTCACTTCCCCAAGAAGCAAGCCTCGTCCGTCACCCAGCTGTGGGTTATAGCTGCCAAACTGATGTCCGGAGTAGATCATTGCCAGGGGATCGGAATCTTCCAGAGTTTTTAAGCCTCCACCCACCTGGGTCAACTGTTCTTTGCAGGTGTCACTCAGCTCAAGATCTAACAGATCAGCGGCTTTCTGACTGACGGCTACCAGCTTTGGATTATCCAGAGGCGTGGCCTGAAGACGGGTGTAGAACACGTCTGGCAGCTGGCCAAAGCGGTTATTAAAGTTGAGCTGATCCAGGCTTGTTCTCATTCAGGTATTTTCCATACATCAGAGGGCGGAAATGCCACCACTCCCTACGACAGCATTGCTACGAATACCTTAGTATTTTACTAGGAAATCGCCTTGTAGGGGAGAGCTGTTCAGAAATGCTTAATATAAAAAACGTCGACTCCAGAGACGAGACTCCAGAAAGAGCAGGAAGCATTTGTCAGATGGCGGTTGGCACATAAAGTTTGAACTTTCTTCAAAAAATACAGTCCAAATACTATCAATCATATTTTTTGGATTAACATGAAAACCACAATAAAAATTTTAATGATCGGCTTGTTGCTCGAGCTTATGGCAATGTCTTCAACTATTCAGGCATTTGATCGGGTATCCTGTAACTCCAGAAGTATTCAGGATTGTGTATTTGATATTTCAAATTCTCTCGGTATTGAGAATTATGAAGCTTGTGAGTTGAAAAGCCTTAATTTTGAAAAAGGCTCTGTCACTAAAGATGGTTTCTATTCTTTAATATGCCCCTCTGACAGATTTTTTTTAAAAGAGTTACGAAATAGCAATTATCAAGAAAACACACTTGTTGATAACTACTTATCCACAAACTGCTTATCTGAATTTTGCTCAATGTTAGTAAAACCAGTGAGAGAGGTTTCCCTTTTAAGCGATTCAGTACCCCTTTATTACTCTGTCTTTCCTTATGTTGAAGGAAAAACATTAAGTACAATAAAAGAAAAAATGTATTCAAATGGTTTAGATCGAAAAAAATTAAACATATTGTATAGAAAAATTGGAATGACTCTCGGTACTTTGCATAGCTCAGGGATAATCAATAAATATGGTGAAAGCAATTTTATTTTATTGAAATCGCGCTTAGTTCATGGGGATTTGCATAGCTCAAATATAATCGTCAAATCTGATAGTTCTGTGCTCTTTGTAGATACAGATGGTTTATACAAATCAGTAAAATCACCACAGCAGATAGTTATTGATATTAACACAGTGATACTTCAAGTTTTACCGGGGTCGGTGTTATTACTTGATGACCCTGATTTATCTGATTGGATAAGTGCTTTTCCAGAGTTCATTACTAATTTTATAGATGGCTACTGTAGTTTATTTACTGAAACCCAATATAACGAATGTAATTCTAAAGTAAGAAAGCAAATGGTTTCGTTTTTGAGAACTGTATATCAGTCACTTTTGACAAAGGATGATTCTGAATCAGAGGATGAATCAGAGGCTGTTGCTTACATAAATGCATACGTTCTGGAAAGTAGACTTGGAAAGTTGCTTTCGTCACATATTGAAAGCAAGCGTAAACTCTAGGCCAAAAAGAATTTTTTGGCCTCGGAGTCAGAATGAAGGCTGGTTAGGTACTTATGTTTTATTTTTTACCCGTTTCAACGATTGTCATTTAACACCACCTTCCTGACGATGACTCATTTCCAGTATGAGCTGATCTTTCTCTACCCAGAGATGATTAACCCATGCCTGAAAGTCATTTCGAAATTCAGCATCCTGCTGGTAGCTTCGACCTATGAAGGATTCCGGGATGGTTTGTTGTTCAAAATGGATACTGACGCTTGTAATTCGACCACACAGGAAGTCCCAGAAGCCCAGCTGGTCTTTTTGATGATAAACAATGGTGATATTCAAAAGGGTTCTCACCTGCTCACCCAGTGCTCCGATGACGTAGCTGATACCGCCAGCACGAGGGTTCAGCAAATGTTTGAAGGGTGATGACTGCTTTTGGTGCTTTGCTTTGCTAAAACGGGTGCCTTCAAGGTAATTGACGATGGATACCGGCATGGTTTTGAATTTTTCGCAGGCTTTAAGGGTATTTTCCAGATCTTTGCCACGTTTTTCCGGGTGCTTTTCAAGATAGGCTTTGCTGTAACGCTTCATAAACGGGAAGTCGAGAGCCCACCAACAGAGACCTATGACCGGAACGAAGATCAGCTCCTGTTTGAGAAAAAACTTCATCAGGGGGATTTTTCTGTTGAGCAGATGTTGCATCAGCAAAATATCAGCCCAGCTTTGATGGTTGGCAGTGACCAGGTAATAGCCATTGGGGTTCAGATCTTTCAGGCCGCTTATATTCAGATGAGTTCCTGATAGTGCTCTGATCCAGAGAGAGTTGATGCTGATCCACAGCTCCGCCAAAGAGTGGGCTATACGTCCCATAAGGCGACGAAAGCTTTTTAGAGGGACGATGAGTTTTAAGAGAGAAAAACAGAGCAGCGGCAGGCTGAGCAAAAGGGTGTTGATGATCAAAAGGGAGACAGATAAACACCCTGTGACGTATTCTTTAAATCTACGGATCATGTCGGACTTGGCATTGTTTCATTGGGGGTGCGTAGTTTAACTCGAAACTTTTTTCAACTCTAACCCGGTAATTTCAGCCTCCTATAGGCTCCTCCTGATTTTACTTAACAGTTTGCTGACCGGAGCTGCCAGCCCCAGCTTGGACGGTTGATCAGGTTGAAACCAGTGCCATCGATCGCCATCCGCTACAGCAGAGGCTCTGGCAGTAAAGGATTTGATCGGGGTGATATCCAGGTGATAATGGCTGAATGTGTGTCGAAATGACGGCCACTCTTCAAAATCTTGCAGACTCAATCCGGTCATGTTTTGAGCAGCTTCAGGCAGCACCTCGTCGATCTGGATTTCCGGAAACCCCCAAAGTCCTCCCCAAATACCCGTAGGGGGTCTTTTTTCCAATAGAACCTCTCCAAACTCGTTGATGACCATTAACATTCTTACTGATCGTTCCGGCTTGTCTTTTTTAGGTTTGGGCTCTGGGTAGCGGGTTTCTTCCCCAGCTTTATGGGCCAGACAATTCTGCTCTAACGGGCAAATCAGACAGGAAGGTTTGGTTCGGGTACAAATCATAGCGCCCAGATCCATCATCGCCTGAGTGTAATCAGCATTGCGATGATGTGGGGTATACTCTTCAGCAATACGCCAGAGTTGTTTTGCGACAGCGGACTGTCCGGTCCAGCCAGTAGTGGCCTGATAACGGGCCAGAACCCTTTTGACATTGCCATCCAGGATTGGAGCACGAATACCCATACTGATAGACGCTATCGCTCCGGCAGTGGATAAACCGATCCCGGGTAACTGAGTTAATTCATCAACAGAACGGGGAAACTCACCGGCAAAAGTGTCCATGACCATTTTTGCTGCCTTGTGCAGGTTTCTGGCTCTGCTGTAATACCCCAGCCCACTCCATAAATGCAGCACATCATCGATTTCCGCTGAAGCCAGGTCTGAAACCTTGGGAAATCGCGCCATAAAGTTTTCAAAGTACGGAATAACGGTAGCGACCTGGGTCTGCTGTAGCATGACTTCGCTGATCCATACCCGGTAAGGATTGATGTTTTTCTGCCATGGCAGGTTCTTGCGTCCATGACCATCAAACCATTGGAGCACTTGCTGGCTGAAGGCTTCATTATTGCTATCTGGCGACATAAAGGGGAGTCTGGGGTTGAAAATTGAGTCGTGCATTCTACTATGAAAAGTGCAATGAAATGCCGCCGAATCTGATTTTAAAGAGTTTTTGTATCTGCTTGCACTGCGAAGAGGGAAACATGAACTTCTTTACTTTAACCCGATCATTTTTCTGTTGTGGGCTGTTTTTAGCTGAAGTGTATGGCCTCCTCAAGTATAAGATTTACTGATCATAATTATTTAAAAGTTTGAATTTTATTATTCTTTAAACAGGTTATTTTATTCATATACCTTTATAAAAGCTGCTCAAACAGCCATGTGCTTAAAAAGCCATGTGCGATGACAGACACTCTCGGTAATAAGCAAGATGAATAAGACTGCAAATCCAGGTCGCACAGCTGGCTTGGTAACAAGACTAAGCCGTGTTCCCACTCCCCTTGGAGGCTTGGCTTTAGGTATTGCCAGCCTTGGCGCTGCCTGGTCTCTCGTCATGCCAGATCAGTCCCAGGGGCTGAAGTTAACCGCTGCTGTTATCGCCGCTATCCTCGTCTTCAAGGTGATGCTGAAGTTTATTTTGCACCCGCATTTGATTCGTGAAGATCTTTCACACCCTGTCATCAGCAGTGTTATGCCAACCTGCGCCATGGCGACTATGGTGATCGCCTCGGCACTCATGCCCGTTTCCGAAGTTGCGGCACGGTTTCTTTGGCTCGTAGCTGTGCTGACTCATCTGATATTGCTGGCAGGCTTTGTGACTCACAGGATTCGGGACTTTGATATTGAGCATATGGTGCCCAGTTGGTTCGTACCTCCCGTTGGTATTATAGTGGCTGCGGTCACCAGTACGGGTATGGGCTTTGAGTCGCTGGTCAGGGTGTTGTTTATCTTTGGAATGTTCTGCTATTTCGTAAAGCTGCCTATCATGTTCTATCGACTGATCTTCAAGAACACTATTCCTGATGCAGCGCTGCCTACTTTTGCCATTATGGGGGCTCCGGCCAGTCTGTCTCTGGCGGGATACCTGACCATCACTGATAACCCCAGCCTGATTATGATCAGTATTCTGACGCCACTGGCTATTTTTATGACGGCAATGGTATACATGGCTTTCATTAAACTGCTCAGATTGCCATTTTCACCGGGCTATGCAGCCTTCACCTTTCCAATGGTGATTGGTGCCACAGCGCTGCTTAAGCTGGAGAGCAAGGTAAATGGTGTCTTTGCTGATCTCTTTTTTCAGCTGGGGCTCATTGAACTCTGGGTGGCTACCGCCATTGTGACTTATGTCGTTATTCGCTATACCCTCTTTTACCTGAAGCCCAGCCCACAAATGGCATAACCTGAACAGAAAATGACTGGCTTGATCCTTGTATTCTGCCAGTCTTTTTTCAGGAGTATACTTATGATCCTCTCTCAACGATCAACTTCTGGAGTGTATTCTGGTTTGGCTGTTAATCCCCGTAGACTGTTATCAAACACGAAAGCTGTCATTACTGGCATGGTTGTGGAATTTTTTTGGAATATAACAGTCTAAAACATAAGTAGCTGAGAAAATTAAATACGGTCAATGGAGTGACCTATGAATATAAACACTACCAGAACAAATACTCACGTGCTCTATGAAAGCAGTCTTGCTAAAGAAGATGTTGATGAGAGTTTTGATTCAGAGCAGAGAGAAGTCAAGAGCTTCTCAAAAAAACGATGGGCTCAAGATAAATCCTCTGCATTGATAAAGCGGATACGAGGGCTCGGTTGTATTCTGACAGATTGTTGTCATCGAAAGGCTAGTCAGAGTATTCCCGAGAGAAAAGTTTGCCATTGGGTTACCACTGATGGTTTTGAGGCCCTGGATGAAGCAAGAGACAGAGTGAGTGAGACGTTTACCGCAGAGGAAGTGGCTAAACGTTTTCGAAATACTATTGAAAACCTTATACATACGCTGCGATACGACGAAATCGCAATGGAATATCATGAAGATGATCAAAGAGAAAAAGTAACAGGAATTTTCATCGACTTTATTTTATGCCAGGAAGGTCTGGTTCATGATCGGTGTTTTACTGTTGAAAGCAGTGCCGATAAATATGTGGCGGGTAAAACCATGAGCCAGGAGCGGATTAAAGAGATAGAGTCTTGCCTGAATGTTATTTTTACCGAACAGGCAGCAGAGGCATCAAAATTTGATAAGTCCAGCTTACGTTATAGCCTGGGTGACATGCTGGTTGATTATCTAAACAAAAAAGAGAAGGTACCGGATGATGTTACCCCAAAGATTAAGGTTACACATGATTTTCATATTTATGAGATTACTTACAAGAAATTGCTGAAAGAGATATATCCATTTTTTCAAACCCTTCTTGCTGGAAAAGGCTTTTTTTCTGAGTTAGGTTTGGTGTTTAATTGTGCCGCAAAATACAGACAGGAATTGATTGATAGTGCTTGTGTACCGTGTAAAACCGGCAATTTGTTAACTATTGGTCTGCGCCTTAGCAAAAGTGATGTGAGAGAGTATTTTAATCGACATGTTATGGATGTTATTTTTTCCGGACGCTGTGATGGTATTGTCAGTGCTATGTTTGATAGCTGTTCTCTAACTGACAATGAAGCGGAACCAGCAAACAGACCAAACCTTAAATTGGGTGAAGAACTTGAATATGATGTAAAAAATAAATTTTCCCGTACACAAGGTCGGCTTTGTAATGGTTTTTCATCTCGACTCAAAGAAAAAGGGATGGTTTTGCAAGCTTCCAATGACAAACGTGGTCCACACTTTGGCTTTGATAATAGCTTTACCGTAGTCTCTTTTTATGACTCAGAGGATTGGTTTGAAATAAACTGCACGCCTTATCATACTGATGATCAACGCGCAAAACTATCATTTCAGAAGGTCATTGAAGCTACTGACTCAATGCGCAAGGAAGGATTGATTGATTATAGCTCCGGGCATAAACACGTTGATGCTATGAGTGCCACTGAGGGTGATACCAGCGTGCTTCTGGCGATGGAGTCTGAGATCCAGCGAAATCCTTTTTTGCTGAGAGCGTTTGGAAATAATGATCGTATCCTGGAGGACGATGAGGCTAGATGGTATAAAACATTTGCTGATTACAATCCAGACACAAAACCTTTTGCCGTAAAGCGGTTAAATAGAATCATTGACCGATATAATAAAAAAATAGAAGAAAATTATACTGAAAAGCCAAGCCATAAAGTGAGCACTGATTCGGAAAACAAAGACAGACTTGAAGAATTTGCGCATTTTTATAGCCAACTTGTTCATATGACGACTATACAAAAGGGAATTGGTTTCATTGGTGGCGATATAATGGGAAAGTTTATGGCTATGTCTTTGTTGCATATTACCGGAGCAAGTGGAGTCAACAAGTTATCTACGCTGGAGTTTCGTTTTTTCCGTTGCCCGAAATCAGTACAGGAAATTGAGTTGATTAATCAATTCTTACAAGCCTGGTTTCAATACATTCATCAGTGCAGGAAAGATAAAATTCCTTTGCAGCCTGTCCCTGAAGATATTCAATCCTCTAAAGACTACACGGCAGCTGAAGTTCAGCTAAAAACCATTGATTACCTCAGTAAACTAGGGCTGAATCCGGAGCATTATCGCTGTTTTTGGGGCGAAGTAAGAGATATTCCGTCAGCGACCGATTGAATGTAAAACTCAGGTTGAGTACTTATAGTGTCATTTTTAATGCTGGCACTATGGTAATTGGCCCACAACCCCTTGATTTACTTCACTTCTTCTGAATCATTCCATCCCGGTCATCAGCCTCATGCAGCAGGCCAGCACTGAGTAATATGAATCATCGTTCTGGAATTTTTTTACAAATTAATAGTCTAAAGCACTAGAGCATTAAAGAATTAAATCTGTTCAATAGAGGGATTTATGGATATAAATACAACAAAAACAGATAGTTACGAATTTCATAAAAGCGGCCTTGCTGAAAAGACTGATGAAAGTTTTGATTCAGAACAGATAGTTTTCAAAAGTTTTTCAATAAAGCTACAGGTTGAGGATACATCTTCCGCACCGGTAGAGAAGGTACGAGGGCTCGGCACTATTGCGCCGGGTTTCGGCCATCAGATTGCCAATCAAACTATTCCTGAGCGAAAAGTTTCCCATTGGGTTGCTTCTGATGATTGTGAGGCCATAAATGCAGCCGAAGTCAGCGAGACGTTTACCCCAGAGGAAGTGGCTGGGCATTTCCGAGCTACCATTGAAAACCTCAGGCATTCACCGATAAACGAAAAAATCACAAGGGAAAGCTATGAATATAATCAAACAAACGAATTAACAGAGATTTTTATCGATTTTATTTTATGTCGGGAAGGTCTGGTCCATGATCGGTGTTTTACTGTTGAATGCAGCCCTGATAAATACGTGGCGGGTAAAACCATGAGTCAGGGGCGGGTTGAAGAGATAAAGTCTTTCCTGAATGCTATTTTTAGCGAATGGGAAGCAGAGGGATCGAAAACTTATTGGCCAAGAGTACATTATGGTTTGGAGGACATGCTGGTTGATTATCTTAAAAAAAAGGAAAACGTACAGGATGATGTTGCGCCAAAGATTGTGTCCTCTGGTAACTTTTGGCATAAAATCAGGTTCGAGAAATTACTGAAGGAGATATATCCATTTTTTCAAATCCTTCTTGATGGCAGAGGCTTTTTTTCTGAGTTCGGTGTTGTCTTTAATTTTTTCGTAAAATTCAAGCAGGAACTGGTTGATAGTGCGCGTGAACCTTGTAGAACTAACAAGTTAATCATCGCTCTGCGCGAGAACAGAAGTCATATGAGAGAGTATTTTAATCGACATGTTCTGGATGTTATTTTTTCCGGGCACTGTGATGGCATTGTTAATGCCATGTTTAGTGACTCCTCTTTTGGGACTGACAATGAAGCGAAGCCGTCAAACAGATCAAAACTTAAATTGGGTGAAGAGCTTGAATATGATATTAAAAATGACCTTTCCCGTACACGGGGTCGGCTTTGTAATATTTTCTCATCTCTACTAAAAGAAAAAGGGATGAGTGATCAGGCTATCGCTGACCAACGTGGTGTGCACTATGGTTTTGATGATCGCTTTACCGTAGTCTCTTTTTATGACTCGTCGGCGTGGTTTGAAATAAATTGTACGCCTTACCATCCTGATGATGAACGCGCGAAATTATCTTTTGAGAAGGTGATTGAAGTGATTGATTCAATGCGTAACAAAGGATTGATTGATTATAGTTCCGGGCATAAACACGTCGATGCCTTGAGTGCTACTCAGGGTGATGCCGGTGTGCTTTTGGCGATGGAGTCTGAGATCCAGCGAAATCCTTTTTTGCTGAGGGCGTTTGGAAATAATGATCGTATCCTGCAAAAAAATGAAGCCAGATGGTACAAAACATTTGCTGATTACAATCCGGACACAAAACCATTTGCCGTAAAGCGGTTAAATAGAATCATTGACCTATACAATAAAAAAATAGAAGAAAATCATACTGGAAAGCCAGGCCATAAAGGGAGCACTGATTGGGAAAAAAAAGAGAGACTTGAGCAATTTGCCCATTTCTACAGCCAGCTTGTTCATATGACGACTATACAGAAGGGGCTTGGTTATATTGATGTTGATATTATGGAAAAGTATATGGCTATGTCTTTGTTGCATATCACCGGAGCAAACAGAGTCAACAAATTATCAACGCTGGAATTTCGTTTTTTCCGCTGCCCGAAAACAGTACAGGAAATTGACTTGATTAACCAATTTTTACAAGCCTGGTTTGGCTACATTCATCAGTGCAGAAAGGATAAAATTCCTTTGCAGCCTGTCCCGGAAGATATTAAATCCTGCAAAGACTATACGGCAGCTGAAGTTCAGCTGAAAACCATAGAATACCTCAGTAAATTAGGGCTGAATCCGGAAGAGTATCGCTGCTTTTGGGGTGAAGTAAGGGATAATCCTTCAGCGCCTGATTGAATGCAAAGCTCAGGTTATGAATTTTAAAGTCAGTTTTAATGCTGGCGTGAGGGTTCAACCCCTTCATTTATTTCACCTCTGCTGAATCATTCCATCTCGATCAACAGCCTCACGTAGCGGGTCAGCGAGTAATATTAATCATCGTTCCGGAATTTTTTCAGAAATTAATAGTCTAATGCACTCAAGCTTTAAAGAATTTAATGTGTTCAATAGAGGGATTTATGAATACAAACACCACCAAAACAGATACTTACGGATTTCATAAAAGCAGCCCCGTTGAAAAGACTGATGAAAGTTTTGATTCAGAACAGAAAGTATCCAAAAGTTTTTCAAGAAAGCTAAAGTTTGAGGATACATCCTCCGCACCGCTTGAGAAGATACGAGAGCTTGGCTCTATTGCGCCAGGCTGCAGCCATACGATTGCCAATCAGACTATTCTCGAGCGAAAAGTTTCCCACTGGGTTACTTCTGATGATTGTGAAGCCATAAATGTAGCCAGAGTCAACGGGACGTTTACCGCTGAGGAAGTGGCTGAGCGTTTCCGGACTAGCATTGAAAACCTTATACATTCAGTGATATACAAAAAAATCACAAGTGAAGGCTATGAATACGATCATGTAGACGTATTAACAGAGATTTTTATCGATTTTATATTATGTCAGGAAGGTCTGGTCCATGATCGGGCTTTTACTCTTGAAAGCAGCCCCGATAAATACGTGGCGGGTAAAACCATGAGCCAGGAGCGGGCTGCAGAGATAGAGTCTTTCCTGAATGCTATTTTTACCGATTGGGCAATAGAGGAATCAAAAGCTTATAAGCCCAGAATGCGTTATGGTCTGGAGGAAATGCTGGTTGATTATCTTAAAAAAAAGGAAAACGAACTGGATGATGTTACCCCAAAGATTGTGTCTTTTGATAACTCTTGGCATGAAATCAGGTTCGAGAGATTACTAAAGCAGACATATCCATTTTTCGTAATCCTTCTTAATGGAGAAGGCCTTTTTACTGAGTTCTGTATCATCTTTAAATTTGTCGTAAAATTCAGGCAGGAACTGGTTGATAGTGCACGTAAACCTTGTAGAGCCAATCAGTTAATCATTGGTCTGCGCGAGAACAGAAGTAATATGAGAGAGTATTTTAATCGACATGTTATGGATGTTATTTTTTCCCGGCGCTGTGATGGTATTGTCAATGCCATGTTTGATGACTCCTGTTTTGGGATTGACAATGAAGCGAAGCCGTCAAACAGATTAAACCTTAAATTGGGTGAAGAGCTTGAATATGATGTTAAAAATGAAGATTCGGATACAGAGGGTCGACTTTGTAATATTTTTTCATCTCTACTAAATGAAACAGGAATGAGTAGTCGCACTATTGACAGACGTGGTATACGCCATGGTTTTGATGATCGTTTTACCGTAGTCTCTTTTTATGACTCGTTGAAGTGGTTTGAAATAAATTGCACGCCTTACCATCCTGATGATGAACGCGCGAAATTATCTTTTGAGAAGGTGATTGAAGTGATTGATTCAATGCGTAACTTAGGATGGATTGACTATAGCTCCGGGCATAAACACGTCGATGCCTTGAGTGCTACCCAGGGTGATACTGGTGTACTTCTGGCGATGGAGTCTGAGGTCCAGCGAAATCCTTTTTTGTTGAGGGCGTTTGGAAATAATGATCGTATCCTGCAGAGAAATGAAGCTCAATGGTACAAAACATTTGCTGATTACAATCCAGACACAAAACCATTTGCCGTAGAGCGGTTAAACAGGATCATTGAACGATACAATAAAAAAATAGAAGAAAATCATACTGAAAAGCCAAACCATAAAGGGAGCACTCATTCAGAAAAAAAAGAGAGGCTAGAGCAATTTGCACATTTTTATAGCCAGCTTGTTCATATGACGACTATACAAAAGGGACTTGGTCCTATTGATTCCCATGTAATGCAAAAGTACATGGCTATGTCTTTGTTGCATATTACCGGAGCACACAGAGTCAACAGGTTATCAACGCTGGAATTTCGTTTTTTCCGTTGCCCGAAAACGGTACAGGAAATTGAATTGATTAATCAATTTTTACAAGCCTGGTTTGGCTACATTCATCAGTGCAGAAAGGATAAAATTCCTTTGCAGCCTGTCCCTGAAGATATTAAATCCTGCAAAGACTATACGGCAGCTGAAGTTCAGCTTAAAACCATTGAATACCTCAGTAAATTAGGGCTGAATCCGGAGGAGTATCGCTGCTTTTGGGGTGAAGTAAGGGATATTCCGTCAGCGACCGATTGAATGTAAAACTCAGGTTATGAGCTTTAAAGTCAGTTTTAATGCTGGTGTGGGGGTTGTTGGCCCCAAGCCCCTTCAGTTATTTCACCTTTGCCGAATCATTCTATCCGATTTATGCTTATACTTAAGGGCATTTTCAGAATCATATGAGAGAGTCATGAAGCTAATTGCCTGTTTTTTACCTCTCTATCTGGTTAGTACAGTATTGTATTCAGATGAACACTGTCTTATATGCAAAAAAAATCTGGCCAGCAATGATAAAAAAGTTTTACTTTGTCAGCATACTTTTCATGAAAGCTGTTACGATGTTTTAGCGGAACATGGTCACGTCGATTGCCCAAAATGCTCAGGCTTTATTGATGAACCATATAATGGTGCTCTTCATTTGATTCATTCCTGTTCTACTAATAGTCTGATACAGTCCTTAACTGCCAGTGTTCAGCAAACTAATTCTGAACTTGAACTCGTTAGAAATGAGTTACGACAGGAAAAAACTCAGCTTGATAACTTAACAATCGGTCTCTGTTCAATGTTTATTTTTGGGGTTGTTGTATTATATTGTGTTCGAAGATGAGGGGTAGCGCTTGCAATTATTGTTTGAATTTAGATAAGAACGCTCCCCGGTTGTTGGATGAAGTAAGGGATATTCCGTCAGCGACCGATTGAATGCAAAACTCAGGTTATGAACTTTAAAGTCTGTTTTAACGCTGGTGTGGGGGTTATTGGCCCCGAGCCCTTTCAGTTATTTCACCTTTGCTGAATCATTCCATCTCGGTCAACAGCCTCACGTAGTGGGTCAGCGAGTAATATGAATCGTCGTTGTGGAATTTTTTCAGAAATTAATAGTCTAATGAATATAGGCTTTAATGAATTAAATGTGTTTATTAGGGGGGGGTATGAATATAAATACAGCAAAAACAGATAGTTACGGATTTCATAAAAGCAGTCCTGCTGAAAAGAATGATGATGGTTTTGATTCAGAACAGAAAGTATTTAAAAGTTTTTCAAGAAATTTGCAGTTTGATGATGAATCCTTTGCACCGGTAAATAAGATAAGCAGACTTGGCTCTATTGCGCCAGGTTGCAGTCACCAGATCGTCAATCAGACTATTCCCGAGCGAAAAGTTTCCCATTGGGTTACTACGGATAGTGCTGAGGTAATGAATGTAGCCAGAGTCAGCGAGAAGTTTACAGCTGAGGAAGTGGCTCAGCATTTTAGAAATACTATTGAAAACCTCATACATACACTGAGATACAACGTAATCGAAAAAGAAAGGTGTAGAGGTGATCAAAGAGACGAATTAATAGGGATTTTTATCGATTTTATTTTATACCAGGAGGGGCTTGTCCATGATCGGTGTTTTACTGTTGAAAGCAGCCCCGATAAATACGTGGCGGGTAAAACCATTAGCCTGGGGCGGGTTGAGGAGATAGAGTCTTTCCTGACTACTATTTTTACCGAAGGGGCAGCAGCGGAATCAAAAAGAGATTTGCGTGGATTATGTTATAGTCTGGTGGACATGTTAGTTGATTATCTCAACAAAAAAAAGAATCTATCGGATGATGTGACTCCATATATTGGGTATTCGAATCATAAATTTACCTACCAGCAATTAATGAAGGATATATTTCCATTTTTCGAAACTCTTTTTGCTTCAAGAGGCCTTTTTTCTGAGCTGGGTATTATCTTTGATTTTGCTGTGAAATTCAGGCAGACAATTATTGATAGTGGTGATGATGATTATAGAGGCAGAAACTTGTTAACCATTGCTTTGCGAGAAAACAAAAGTGATTTGAGAGAGTTTTTTAATCGAGATGTTATGGATGTTATTTTTTTGCGGCGCTGTGATGGCATTGTCGATACCCTGTTTGATCACTGCTCTTTACCGAATGACAATGGAGTGGATTTGGCAAACAGACCAAACCTTAAATTTGGTGAAGAGCTTGAATATGATCTAAAAGATGATTGTTCTCTTCGTTATGGTGATCATCTTAATATTTTTTTATCTCGATTATCAGAAAAAAAGTTTACTGATCAACGTACCGACGGAGAACGTCGTGAACGCTATGGATTTAACAGTACATTTACAGTGATCCCTTTTTATGACTCACGTCGGTGGTTTGAAATAAACTGCACGCCTTATCATTCTGATGATCAACTCGCGGAGTTATCTTTTGAGAAGGTGATTGAAGTAACTGATTCAATGCGAAACGAAGGATTCATTGACTATAGCTCCGGACATAAACACGTCGATGCGATGAGTGCTACTCAGGGTGACACTGGTGTGCTTCTGGCGATGGAATCTGAGATCCAACGAAATCCTTTTCTGTTGAGGGCGTTTGGAAATAATGATCGAATCGTACAGCAGGATGAAGCTAAATGGTATAAAACATTTGCTGATTATAATCCAGACACAAAACCATTTGCCGTAAAGCGATTAAATAGAATTATTGACCGCTACAATAAAAGAATAGAAGAAAATCATACTGAAAAAACAAGCCATAAAGCGAGCACTGATTCGGAAAAAAAAGACAGGCTTGATCAATTTGCCCATTTTTATAGCCAACTTGTTCATATGACGACCATACAAATGGGGCTAGGTCCAATTGGTAATTATTGTATGGAAAAGTATATGGCTATGTCTTTATTGCATATTACCGGAGCAGAAAAAGTCAAGAAATTATCAACACTGGAATTTCGGTTTTTCCGTTGCCCGAAAACGGTACAGGAAATTAAGTTGATTAACCAATTTTTACAGGCCTGGTTTGGCTACCTTCATCAGTGCAGAAAGGATAAAATCCCCTTGCAGCCTGTCCCAGAAGATATTAAATCGTGCAAAGACTATACGGCAGTTGAAGTTCAGCTTAAAACCATAGATTACCTCAGGAAATTAGGGCTGAATCCGAAGGATTATCGCTGTTTTTGGGGCGAAGTACGGGATCTTCCGTAAGTGGCCTTATTTATGCCGACCTCAGGTTATGGGCTAAAAAGTCAGGCTACCAGAAGGTGAGTCCTTCTGGCGCTTTTTCATTGGCTATCAGCGCCTGCTCAATACTCTGAACAGAACACAGACAGCTGTTAAACTAACGACAACTGTCGCACCACCAGGAAAGTCATAAAGACTCGATAGCACCAGTCCCAGAATCATACCTGTTAATCCTGCCATATAGCCGAAAGTAAGAGCTTTCTTTCCAGACAGCTGATTGACAGCCAGAGCCGGCATAATCAAGGCGCTGAATACCAGATAGACACCTACCATTTTAACGCTCAGTGTGACCATCAGGGCAAAGAGGGGGTAAAAAAGGCTTCCATCAAGGATTTTTGGTCTCACGACTGTCAATGCAAGAAAAGCCAAGCTTGCCAATCCCGGAACCACCATGTCCTGCCAGCCAAGCCAGAGGATATGACCGTTCAGGGCTTTGGAAATATGCTCCGCGCCATGGGGATCACTGGACATAAGGAGAGTGATAGAAGCAGCAGAGACCACATAAATGCAGCCAATAATCGCTTCCAGCTCTTTCTCTGTATACTTGGCCAGCCACGCAATCAGGCCAGCACCACCAATTGAAAAGACAAAGGGCATTAAAGCTCCTAATCCTGAGGAGCTATCGTGGGGACCACCATGACTGTGAGCCGGTGTCATCGTCAGGATATGAGCGACGATGGCACCCATAGCCGCGATCTGGGCAATAGCCAGATCCATGAAGACAATGCCGCGCTTCAGAACCTGTCGCCCCAAGACCAGATGTGTACTGAAAACAATGATGCCTGCCACGAGGGCAGGCATCATGATTGAAAAAAGAGCCCATTCCATCATGAATTTTCCGGGCTGCCTGTCACTTTCAGCAGCTTTTGAATGAGATCGTCATACAAGCTGATCAGGTCTTTACTCTGTTCGCTGCCACCGACCGTCATCGGCAACTCTGTGGCGGGCAGACCGGCTTTCTGACTTAACCAGTCCGCACCTTTTTTGTCCTGATAGGAGGCGTACACGATGGCATCGATAGACGTCTTTTTAGAAAGCTTCAACAAGGATGCCAAGTGTCTGGTTGAAGGTGGCAGACCAGGTTTGGGTTCCAGGTCGCCAACAACATTCACGCCCAGCCACTCCAGCAGATAGTCAAAGTTGCTGTGATAGGTCACCAGATTTTTACCTTTCAGTGGAGCGGCTTCCTTTTCCCAGCGCTTGATGTTGGTCTCCCAGAGTTCTGAGAACTTTTTGGCGTTTGCCAGATATTCATCCCTGTTCCCCGGGTCAAGCTCTGCCATGCGTTCTGCCAGTGCCAGGGCGATTTTCTGCATTCGATAAGGGTCAAGATGCAGGTGAGGGTTTCCTTCCGGATGAACATCGCCCATCGTTGGATCTACCTTCTCAAGTTTGCCGATGGTTTCCACCTGATCAGCAGCGAAGAACAGTCCTTTGTCTCCAGTCTGGACTTTTGGATTGGCTGACTTCATCTGCAGAACCGGCAGCCAGCCGGTTTCCAGCTCAGCACCTGAGCAAACGACTATGTCTGCCTTTCTCATTTTCGAGATCAGTCCTGGACGAGCCTGAATATGGTGAGGGTCCTGTCGGGCCGTTGTTGCCGTGTAAACCTTTGCATCAGTAGCGAGCTCTTCAGACAATGCAGCCCACTCAGGCTCACAGGCAAATACGATCAATGCCCCATGGCTGGATACCGGAAAGGCCAGAGCGAATGCCAGCGACAGTTTAGAAAGTGTGCGCATCGTGAGCTCCAAGGGACACAACATATTGAAGGGTTACGATGTTGTTGTTGGTGTTTTCGAAACCGTTACCTGCCTGATGGGTGTACTGCAGTCTGACTGTGGAGAAGTGTGAGTGACTCCAGGACACCATAAGTTCAGTTTCTTGCAGCTTCTTCTCGTCGAAATGGTCCTCGTGGGCTTCGTAGCCCTTGAACTCCCCGTAACGAGCACCCACTGCCCACTGAGGCGTCATCTTATAAACGCTGCTCAGGTAGAAGCCTTTATTCTTTTCATTACCCTTGATGGTGTTGCTGAGATCCTGTGTTTGCAGATATTCCCCTGTCAGGGTCAGGCTGCGGTACTTGAAGTTACCATCAGGAGCCCACTTCCATACGGCATCGGCAATATAGGTGTTCTTGCCGGTAAATTTGGCGTTATGAGAGTGGTTATGGCCCTCATCTTCTTCATGTTCGTGATCTTCATCGTCTTCGTGCTCATGACTGCTGATGCTGGCACCGTTGTCATTTCTGAGATAGCTCAGACCCAGCTGCCAGCTGTGCTCTTCATTAAAATCACCGCCAATTTTGGTGAAGGCGGTGTAAACTCCCACTGACTTTGGATCGGTTAAATCTGCCGCCTGCATCTTTTCACCGCTGAAAGCTTCGGTACCGATCGTCCAGAACGTATCGGTAGGCATTACATAACTCAGGCGAACACCGTCGTCGTAGTAGTGTGACCCCAGCATTGCCCGGTAAGCAGCAGGTCTTTCAACAAATGAATCCGTGTGAGCGTGCTGACCATTCAGGTAGCCGATATCAGACAGGAAGCGACCTGCGCGAACACTAAAACCGCCAGGCAGAGCCAGAGTCTGGATAAATGCCTCTTCTGTTTCGAACTCGGTTTCGCCGTCGTGATCGTGCACAACACCGGTGAACTTGCCGTAGAAAAGATCATCAATAGCCGCACTGACACCCAATTCAATATGACCCAGACCAAAGCCCTTCTCGTATTCACTGAGAGCGCTGTCAGCTGACTTGTAATGGCCGTCCAGAATAAGGCTGAAATTTGGACTGAACCCTTCAGCATGGGCGGTGGCTGACGCTGCTACCAGAATCAGCGCTTTTGCCATTCGGCTGCAAGCCGATCTTTTGTGGATAGCTCTTTTAAAGGGGGTAACTTTGGTTGCTAGAGAGTGGAAGTCAGTTGAAATAACCGGCGGGTTTACTAAAGGCACAGAAGGCTCCTAATGTGAAAATGCTCAAAGTGAGGGGTGCTATAAAGCTAGTTGACGCTCGTTATATTGTAAACGTTATAACATAACAATATGCATTCTCAAGTTCTATCACACGGTCTTCTGATAAGTGATATCGATCGAATAAATAGGGTGAATAAAAAGAGCGATTAATGTTTAAAAAGGAATCTTGCGATTAACCTTTATGTTGCCCTGGCGTTTAATCGAGCTATTACTTCTGTGTATCCACCTTCGGCTGATAGCTCCTCGCATTCCCCCTCACTGATACCGACACGGATAAGTGGGGGGGGCAATAGAGCAGGAAGCATTGGAAAAACGGTTTTTTATTTGAAAAGACCTTTCAGGGCATCTTTCAGGTGCCCGGCTTTTTTCTCAATCTCTTTTTCCACACGCTTTTTCACTTCCTGCCTGGCCAGTGAAGCAATGGTGTCGGCCAGACGTTTGGTATCAATACCACATTCCTGCTGCCCCAGCTGGCCTTGACAACGAACCGGCCAGGTGACATTGACATAGTCTTCGTTAACCTCGCAGGCTGGATCACTGTCAGGAGCACGGTCGCCACTGATGTTCAGGCCCACATGATAATCCAGAGTCTGTTTGACCAGATTGATATCGCCGTCACCCTTGAGGTTCAGGTTGGTCAGAGCAGCGGTCAGATCCTTATTGCTGGCTACCCCGTTGCTAATGGTGAAAGTGCCTCCGAGCCGGGTGAACCGGGTGGTATGACCCCAGTCTTTTTTCTGCAGATCTTTCTTGCGAATTCTGGCAATTCCCTCACACACCATCTTGTCAAAGTTGGCCTCCGTGAAGGCTCCCTTATCGATATTGAAGTCAACCTTACCATTCAGGTTGCTGATCAGAACACTCTGTAGCTGGCCATGGGTTGTCAGGTTCATGTCTGCATTGACCTTACCTTCAATGGACTTCAGAGCCGGTATGGATTGAGCCAGAGCCTGCAGGTTTATGGCTTTCAGGTCTGCTGTTGTCTGAATTTCAGGATTCCCTTGGTTGCGAACATCCAGCTTGCCGTCCAGATCAATGGAGCCCTCATAGAAGCCGGAAGCCAGCTTGATATCCTGTCGTCCGTTCAGGGCTGTAAGCTGGACAGAAGGCTTGTTAAAAGTGAGCTTTGCAACAGTCAGGGAAGCCAGTTCCAGAGAGCCTTTGACGTTCAGAGGACGCAAGGCGTCTTCCGGAATCAGTGGCAGCTCCTGGTTTGGCTGAAGCTGTTTCACAGCGCCTGAAGCAACGGTCGGGGGCTCTGTGCTCTGGACACCTTCTGTCTTGCCTTTTGATTCTTCTTTGGTCTCTGTCTGTTCAGAGGCAGGTGGCAGGTAGCGATCCAGATTCAGGTCACCGCCCTTGAACTGAAAAGTCATGTCCTGTTGTTGCAGGTTTCCGATCTTGAAAAAACCATCCAGATTGAAACCATCAAGCGTCAGATCCAGTTTGTCCGCAGAGAAGCTTTTACCATCGGTGTTAAAGCTGCTCTTGAAAGCCAGCTGGGTCATTGCCGCCGGATCTGCCATGGGGGGAAGCAGGATCTTGATCTCTTTCAGAAACTTGCCTGGATTGAACTGAGTGACATCCAGATGACCTTTTACCATCAACGGTTGTTGCTGAACATTCAGGGCACCGACAATTTGCAGGGTTTCGGTGCTTGTCCCGACAAGATTATCTGCCGCCGGGTTGGCCGATATTTTGAGATCCTGCAGATCATAGGTGCCCTCTTTGAGGTTGAATTTCAGAACACCCGTGATGCCAGTCGTCAGTGTCAGATCGGGTTCACTACTCTTGATGCGGGCCTTCAGATTAAAGTCAAAAGGCTCCTTGTTGCGAATTGCCCCGGTTTCCAATCCGGCCTGATCAACCAGGTAGGTTTTACCTGTGCTCTCGTCGTTATAACGGATTACGAGTCCTTCAACACTGACATTGGCAATATCCAGTTCCAGAGGTGCAGATTCGGTGCTACCTTCGGGTGTTATAACTGTTGTGGTCTCTGTTGCAGTGGGCTCGCTACCTGCTTTTGTGGAAACTTCCCAGTTGCCCTGGCCGGACTTGTTCCTGACCAGATTGAGATCCAGCCCTATCAGTCTGGCTGTTTGCATTTCTACTTTTTTGCTTAACAAAGGCAGCAGCTTAACACTGACTTCCGCTGTACCCAGTCTGGCCAGCTCGGAGTTGTCTGCGCCTTTAACATTCACCTGTTCAAGGGAAAGTCCCAGCCAGGGAAAGACCGACCAGCCAATGGGGCCGTCAATCGAGAGCGTCAAGCCAGTGTTGTCATAAACCATTTTGGAAATGTCATCCCGGTAATGGTTGGGATCAATCATTTTTGGAAGAATCAGGGCCGCGGCAACAGCAAGAATAATGATGCCAGCCACTACAAAGGCGATGAGTTTAATTGCACGGTTCATGGGAGACCTCGGGATCTCAGGGTACAAAATATTGTTATTCCTTGGTCAGGATAGTGTATCGCAAGTGTTTGAGGAGTTGGTAAGGGGAGTGAAAATATTGTCCCCTAACTTTCCCAGGCCTGAAGTTTCTTGAGGGATTTTACCGAGCGGGTCCAGGGGTAGAGGACCTGGACAGCGTCTTTCAGTTGAGGTGAATTGAGAACAGCCAGAGCTTCTTTACTGCTGGTGAACTGACCTTGCAGAAGGACATACCAGTCTTTCTGGTTTTTTCGGTAACGGGCCGTAACTGCAGACTTCAATTCCGGGAATCGTTTTTTCAGCTTCTCAATGGCTTCTGGCTTGTTGGCTGCAAACCACTGAATGGTATAGCTGTTTCCCGGCCCGCTGAAGATGGCTCCTTGCGGCTGGGTAACCTTCCGGGAGGTTATCTGCTGAGTCTTTTCTGACTTCCCTGTAATGAGGCTTTGCAGTTCATTAACCGATCGGACTCTGGGGTAGAGGCGTGTAGAAATACGAGCCAGCTCCGGGCTGGAAAGCGCTCTGTTAGCCTGACCTTTGCTGGTATAGGGAGGACCTACGAGTAAAAACCAGTCCTGATATCCTTTCCGGTAGTGAATGATCTGGGTGTCACTCAACTGTGCATACCGTCTGCGGACTCTTTCCAGCGTATCTCTTCGGGTTCCAGCCAGCCACTGAATAGCGTAACTGTTCCGGGAAGCTTTGAGAATGTCATGTCTGGCCGGTTGCCGGTATTCTATGGCTTCTTTTGGACGACGATATTCGTTGGTCTCTTCCCGGGCTGAATACCTTGAAAAGCCGTCATCCAGATAGCTCTGCTGATGGTGCTGTTTTACCTGAAAGTCATTCCTTTCAGGAGTCGTCCGGGTATAACGCTGCGAACGCGGAGCACTGTAGTTCGAATCCATTGCTTCTTCATAAGGCTCGGTCTGATAGGAAGAGTGAAATGGTGCCTCAGGTGTCTGGTAAGGATCGACATTGTAGTCCCGATGGGTTTCTTGTTGCTGAACCTTTGGATAGGCGGGAGCGATACTGGCAAACAATCGATTATTGTCCGGCTTCGCAGGATCATTGTAGGCATAACGCTGATCATTCAGTGGCTGTGAGGGGTCACCGGGATCTCTGAGTTCTCCTGGCATAATCAGGTTGAGCTTCTGAATGCTGGCCAGAGAACGTGTCCAGGGATAGAGTTTGTCGGTCAGCAACAACCGGGGAGGACTGTTGAGGGCTGTCATTGCTGACTGGCTATCTTTGAATGGTCCGTCCAGTAATAAAAACCAATCTTTGTTTTTGCGCTGATAGCGAACAATTGTCGCCTGCTGCAGCACCGGGAAACGACGCTGTAAATCCTTTAATGGTTCTTCGGTGTGGGTTGCGAGCCACTGGATAACAAAACTCCCATGTTCCGAACCCAGAAGTTCGTCGACTCTTTGCCGGGGGTGCTGTTCCGGAGTCGTCTGTTGGTAGGAATTGGAGTAGTTACCCTGCCGATGATAGTCAGGCTGCACTGACTCCTGCTTGAAGTGATTATCGGGCTCGGCTTTGACAGGCTCATAGTGCTGCTGAGGAATAGTTTTCGGGTACCCGTTATTTCTATTTGAAGCAGAATAAGCGGCGGTTTCCAGAGATTGTTCGTAACGATCTGTCTGGCTGTTTCGGCATAGCCAGTCGCTGTTCTGACCGGAGCGACAATCCCATGATGAACTCATTGCCAGCGGTTTTGGAGGCAATAGAAGGGCATCCGCTGAAAAAGCGGTGAGTGTTGCCAGGGTAGCAAAAACTCCGAGCCTGAGTGTTTTGTCCATAAACAGCTCTCGAGCAGACATGAATCAGATCCTTCTGACCATTGCTTTTAACAAATCAGGTTTGAAAACTAATTGCAAGTCTTGTGTTGAATTAATTTTTCAGTCGCCAAGTGTTGTCTGGCTCATTGAACAGGAAGCAATGACCCCGGAAAATGTTCAACCACTCGCTATGGTGCGCTGTTCAGCGACTAATATGGTGGTGAGGTTGTTTGAGTGACTCTGCCTGGGGAGAATCGGCCTCTGCCGCTTGAATAGGTTGGGAACGGGTTATGGAGACAATGGGAGTTTTGGGGATAATGTCAGTCAAACGATGGCTGGCAGTAGTGTTTTGTCTGGCTTTGCCCGTCTCTTCATGGGCTTTGGACCTAGCGTGTTTCCCCAAGGTTGATACCCGTCAAAAGCAATACCTGGTAGCTTCAGGCATGCTGATGCTGGAAGCAGCCAGGGAGAGGAAGCTCAACAAAGACGAGGTTGAGTTCCCTGTCTGGGTCAGCGGTTATCAGCGGGGCTGGTTTGCCAGAGTCGTTGAAAAATCACCGACAAGAACCGTTCCGGGCGTTACTCCGAAAGAAGGGAAGTTATTCAATGGTTTGTTGCTGGCGTCATCCGAACATCAGATCAGTAGCCTGGATCGCAATGAAACCCTGAACTGCAGAACCCTCATTAGTTTCAGACAACTCAAGACAATGGCTGGTGGCCAGTTGCCCGGGAAAGGGCAAATCTGGATCTATGTCCTCAAGCCCGGAAGTATGAAGAGGGCGGCCGGCAAATACCCAATCCAGCAGTCGGATGTCGATAATTTCCTTACCGGGTGTCTGGAACAGTCCAGGGCATTTTCACTGCCTCAGTTTGCTGAACAATGTGTGGATTTTACGGTAGGCTGGTCGCAGAACTGGGCCAATGACCGTGAAAGGCCTTCCGGTGGCAGGCTGGTACAGAACAAACGAAAGCAGATTGACAGATTGCTTGAGAGGCTGGAAGCAGACCTTTTCGAAAAAGTACGAGATGAATAGCTCGCCTGCTTCAAAGCTGCTCCGTATAATGGTTGGGTTGAGGTCCGGGAGTCAGCAAGCATTCAGGTTTGAAGGGTCTTTATTTGAGTCTGGCAGTAATAACCGATCAGACTCCATGTGCAGAATAGATATAATTGGAGATTATCATGGCTGAGCGCAAGGCCAGTGTTGAAAGAAATACGCTGGAAACCCAGATCAGGGTTGATGTCAATCTGGATGGCGGTGGCAAAGGCCAGTTCGATACAGGTGTGCCATTTCTTGATCACATGATGGACCAGATTGCCCGTCATGGCATGATGGACCTGGATATCAAGGCTGTGGGCGACAACGAAATCGATGACCATCATACCGTAGAAGATATCGGTATTACCTTGGGGCAGGCGTTCACCAAAGCCATTGGTGACAAGAAAGGTCTGACCCGATACGGGCACTCCTATGTACCGCTGGACGAAGCGCTTTCCAGAGTTGTCATCGATTTTTCCGGACGTCCCGGCCTTGAGTTTAATATCGATTTTACCCGGGCCATGATTGGCAAGTTTGATGTCGACTTGTTTTACGAGTTCTTCCAGGGTTTTGTTAATCACGCCAATGTGACGCTGCATATTGATAACCTGCGTGGTCGCAATGCTCACCATCAGATAGAAACGGTCTTCAAGGCCTTCGGTCGGGCATTGAGAATGGCATTGGAACTGGATCCTCGTATGGCTGGCCAGATGCCATCCACCAAAGGATCGCTGTAATCAGCCATGAGCGGAAAAAAACTTTGAGTCCACTTCAAACAGACAGAGTGATGCAGTCAATATGTTTCTCATTAAGCTGTCAGGTGATTTAAAAAAATGAAGACAGTTGCAGTCATCGATTATGGGATGGGTAACCTTCACTCTGCCAGTAAGGCTCTGGAACACGTTGCCAGCAGCGATACCCGTATCAAGGTGACTTCTGACCCGAAGATTATTCGGCAGGCCGATCATGTGGTGCTTCCTGGTGTGGGGGCTATCCGCGATTGTATGGCAGAAATTCGTGCCAAAGGCGTAGATGATGTGGTGCGAGGAGTGGTCGAGAACCAGCGTCCGCTTCTGGGTATTTGTGTTGGCATGCAAGTCATGTTGAATCACAGCGAGGAGAATGGTGGCGTTGACTGTCTGGGTCTGATGCCCGGGCGGGTAAAATTCTTTGGCAAGGGGCTGGTGGATGAGACCGGTGAAAAACTGAAAGTTCCCCACATGGGCTGGAGCCCGGTTCAGCAACATCGTGACCACCCTCTGTGGAAAGGCATCGAAGATAATGCCCGCTTCTATTTTGTCCACAGCTATCATGCTCATGCTAATGATGATGCGATGGCCGTTGGCCGTTGTCACTACAGCGTCGATTTTGATGTGGCTTTAGCACGGGACAATATCTTTGCGGTGCAGTTTCACCCTGAGAAAAGCGCTGACAGCGGCTTGAAACTGCTTGAGAACTTTTTGAACTGGAATCCTTAGAGGGGGCTCGACACTTAAAATACGTTCGAGCTTAAAAAAATGGACATAGACGCTTTGCAACCATTTATGAAAAAGCCCGATTCCAATGAGAAGAATTGGGCTGTTTTCTCCCATATCCTGACCTTGTTTGGCTGTGTCCTGCCGGGCATGAACCTGTTGATCCCTTTTCTGATCTGGTATCAGAAAAAAGATCAGTCTGCGTTTATTGCCCATCATGCCAAAGAGTCTCTGAATTTCCAGATCACCGTGACTCTGTTGATTGCCGTCTGGGGATTACTGAATGCCGTTCTGATCGGACTGCTCTTTCTTCCCCTGGTTCCGTTTGCAGTGGTTTTTGCCCTGATTTTTGTGATCCGGGCCAGCATGAAAGCCAGTCGGGGAGATGACTACCGATATCCGGTATGCCTGCGTCTGGTCAACTGAGTCTTTAATCGGTTTATTGCAAAAAATAGAGAGGCCGTTCAATGGGCTTAGCGAAAAGAATTATTCCCTGTCTGGATGTTGATAATGGCAGAGTAGTGAAAGGCGTTCAGTTTCTTGATATCCGTGATGCCGGTGACCCCGTTGAAGTGGCTCGGCGGTATAACGAAGAGGGGGCCGATGAGATCACCTTTCTGGACATTACCGCCAGTCACGAAGACCGCGACACCATGGTTCATACCGTTGAGCGTATGGCCAGTGAAGTTTTTATTCCTCTGACGGTTGGAGGTGGCATTCGCAAGGTAGAAGATATTCGTGCCATGCTCAATGCCGGTGCCGACAAAGTCAGTATTAATACGGCGGCTGTCTTTAACCCTGAATTTGTTCAGGAAGCTGCCGATCGTTTTGGCTCCCAATGTATTGTTGTTGCCATCGATGCCAAGAAGGTCAGCCTGTCAGGTGAGCCTGAACGCTGGGAGATCTTTACCCATGGTGGCCGAAAGCCAACCGGACTGGATGCAATTGAGTGGGCCAGGAAAATGCAACAGCTTGGGGCTGGCGAAATTCTTCTGACCAGTATGGATCAGGATGGAGTAAAGAACGGTTACGACATTGGCGTAACCCGAGCCATATCCAATGCACTGGACATTCCTGTTATTGCCTCGGGAGGTGCCGGAAATCTGGATCATCTGGTTGAAGGTGTGAAGGAAGGTAAAGCCGATGCTGTTCTGGCTGCGAGTATTTTTCACTTTGCTGAATACTCTATCCCCCAGGCCAAAGCTTACATGGCCAAGCATGGCATTGAGATGAGAGTCTGAAATAGTAAGAAGAAAAGGAATTAAACTTTTTCCTTCCCGCATTTTTAGAGTCAGTACAGCATCACTTTTCCAAAAACAATCATTACAGCGACGAACAGCACGACTAACGTTTGTTCTGCTTTCGTCGCAGAATCATGAGCTTCTGTGCTGACTTCTGTTGACTCATCAGCACCGATTTTTATCTCGAAAGGGGTCGAGTTGTACTGACCATCTGGTAATACACTGGGCAGTAAATAGGCCGGATTAGTCAGGATATTGTAAACATCAGGGTCACCTGATCGTACTTTATCCCTGGTGTTTAATTTCCATTCATTTTGGATTTTTTCCAATCGACCCGGAAACTGTTGACCGCCGAGCATCGAAGTCAGTGCAAAATAAGTGTATTCAGTGATCATGCAACTGTAGTTACAGCTTTCATCTTCATAAGTGAACCAGGCGTTTTTAGGGTAACTGTCCGGGATTGTATCAAACCGACCACCACGAGCTTTGTCCATGGCATCGGCAATCAATGAACCATGTCGCTCGGCAAGCGCTTCAGGATAAACTTTGCTGTAGCCAAGATGGGTGATCAAATGCAGTACTTCTTCGAGGGCGCCATCAAATACACCTCTGGCCGCGCCATTTGGGTGAGTTTCGCTTGCTTTCAGGTCTTGCAGATTGGATAGCTTCTTCCTATTTCCGACTTTATCCCTCACAGGCTGTAGTTCGGAATCGTCAGCTATCATTGCCAAAGTGGCTTTGTGTTGAACTAACATATCAACCACTTGTTGATTGTCGATACGGCCATCATCATTGTTATCGAGATATTCAGCCATGATTTTCGCAGCATGAAGCAGCTTTTCATCGGGCACTTTTTCTGTGCCCCGAACTTTAATACCAAATACAGTGGTGTATTTTGGAAATACCGAAGCCAGAGTTTGTTGGCTTTCAGATACAGGAGTTGGAGCAAGCGTTGTCGTCTGCGTCGTGTTTTGTGAGTGATTACCGCTGCCGTAGGCGTATGAACTCAAACTAATAGCTATCGCTATCGCTGTTTTAACTATGGTTAGATTGGACTTCATAATCTCTCCGTAAGTATTCAGCACCCTTTACGAAAAATAATTACCTTGAAGATATTTGAGTCTCGATCATCAATAAAATCTATATCTGGATAAGCTTTGATTGCTCGCTTGATGCCACTACCAAGACCTCGGTATGGCAGTAATCTGGGGGCAAATGATGCAAGGACGGGGTTGCGAACATTAGAGTTGCCCATTTTTATGTTCTCTACCGTCAGATTATTCGGCAGATGTCCCGGGCTTATAATTTCAATGCGGTCAGTAAATACCAATAATTTTACAGATGCCGAGATAAAGTAGTCTCTGTGTATTAACGCATTGGCGATGAGCTCTTCAAGAACAATGCGTGGTATTTCAGGCTCACCAATGGAGTTAAACCCTTGATCTTTTTGAATGTGCTTGATGTTCGACAGCACAAACCCCAGAGACTGCTGAAAAATATCGGTTAGTTTGCCCTTAACATCCTGACTATCAATATATTGATTATCCTCAATATTTTTTCCAGGGAAGGCAACCGCTTTGACAATGAAAACAGGTAGTCGAACTTGTGGGCGAGCGGAAAACAGTAATGTACCTGCAATATTGAGCAAGTCATTTTTTGCCAGATTCATGTTTTCTAATAACTGTGAACGAGAAATGTGCTGTTTATCTGCAGACTCTCCGTATTCTCGTTCAAAGAAAGTGTCAAAAAATTCTTCATCAATCTCAGTTGTAAAAGAGTTTTGCACCGAAGATTCATCAGCATGTACCAACCCTGCTTCCTGAAACATCCGCTGAAGCTCCTCGCGGGCTGTGACTCTTCTCTTATCAGAACCGTTTTTTACCCAAATGTAACCATTTGAGTCCATGTAGGGTTTGACTAAACCGACCGCTACAGTTAATACCAGTACCCTTCCACCAGGAAGGGCAAAGTTTTGGGTAACTGGGTTGATTGCTGGCTTAACGTTGTTTGTTGCCGCATTAGCAATATCTTGATTTATTCTTCGTAACTGAGCATCAGAGAGTCCTGTTATTGTGCCATCATCATTGACGCCAATAATAATATGACCACCCTTTGAGTTGCTAAAAGCGGCCATTTCTGATGCTAACGAGTTAACGTTGTTTATAGTTGCTTTAAACTGGTGTCTGGAATCTTCACCATTGGCAATAATGCCTAAGAGTTCTTCGGTTTCCATGCTTCGTATACCTGTTTACGTTTCTCAAAGGCTTCTGTTCCGCCTTCCATGACGCTAACAATTCGTTGCTGTATGTTGCAGCAGTCAATACTTCCGCTATTAGACTGGACTTTATCATCGAGGTATTCGCAGGCAATGACCAGTTCGGCGTCCCCCAATACGGGTATGTTTGCGTTGTGAGTTGCAAAGACAAACTGAGTTTTTGGTTTCAATTCCTGTATTAACTTGATGACATCATCATAGATAGTTTGGTTGTCCAGATCGTCTTCTGGCTGATCTATGATAACAACATCGTTTTCTCGCTGACTTAGAACAAAGAGCATGAGCGCAGAAGCTCTCTGACCTAGAGAGTGATGAGCCAAAGGCTTGTTGTGATATTCAATGGTGTAAGTATTAGGCACCTGCCACGTAAGTAAGCTATCTGATTTATCTTCAAAGTACTGCCAGAAGGTATCAAACGAGTCACCCAGAATGGATTTCAGTTTATCTTTTTCGCGCCACATAGCGCCAAAATCCTTAAACTCATCAACAACGCTTTGCAGCGTTATCTCACGAATACGACTCCCACGGAACAAGCCCTGAATGTGCTCAAGCATAGTGGCTTTATTGGCTTTGAAATCGGATCGAATTTTCAAAGGAGAGTCAACAAGGTTGATCTTATCGAGGATCTGTTCGATGGCACGATATTCCTCTGACCATAATTTATCCAGGCCATCCAACTCCTTCCCAAGAGTTTCACCAAGATCGCTGTATTGTTGCTCACTCTTGGCTAACACCTGGAGCATTTGCTCTGCCTGATCCAGCAAGGATTTTAGTTTTTTAAACTCCTGTGGACTAATGGCCTGTGCACCGGCTTGCTTGAGTTCTCCCGCAAGCTTTCGTTCTATTTCTGCAAACGCTTCTTTCAGAGATAGTTTTTGCTGACTAAAGCCGGAAAGTTTTTCTCGTAATTGTTGCAATGTAGCCTGACTATCGGTAACTAGCTGCTTTATGCCATCAAAGCCAGTTAACAGGTTTTGATA
This sequence comes from Endozoicomonas sp. 8E, assembly GCF_032883915.1. Lineage (NCBI taxonomy): Bacteria > Pseudomonadati > Pseudomonadota > Gammaproteobacteria > Oceanospirillales > Endozoicomonadaceae > Endozoicomonas > Endozoicomonas sp. 8E. The sequence continues at coordinate 95,804 of NZ_CP120717.1, forward strand.
GGTAGTAAAAAAGTCATCAAAAAACGGTTGGTTCTGTGGTGACTTATACAGAGTCTGATTTTTAAGCTCATCTTCAAAGTCGGCTATAAAACGGTTCAATTCAGATAAGTAATTATCAGCACCAAGAATAACTTGTTGTACTTTTCGTTCATCACGGTCAAAATCAATCTGTTTTTGTAGTTTGGTTTCCACACCGTGCTGCTGATAAAACTTCATTTGAAACTGAGCATCTTGCTGTTTTTGTGTCCACTCCTGTTTTTGAGATACCGCCCGGTCAAGCCTCTTGATCTGGTGAATCGCATCCAGCACATTGTGTTGGCCCTGTTTGATTTTTTCACGCAAGGGTACGAGAGCATCACCTACCAGTTTTTCTATTAGATCTTTTTCAAATCCTGCTCCAGTACTGGAAAGATCTTTTTGACCAAAATAGATAGGCTGATGGAGGACGGTTTCCCGGATAGAGACTCCCGGTTGTAATTGCCCGTTGACATAAACATCGGGTCTTTCGCCTAAAATTCTGCGAATTTGATAAGGCTGTCCGCGGCGGTCGATGGCATCAATGGTGATTTTTCCACCACTGTGTAACAGGTGCTTAACCAGTCCTTCCTTGTAATCAATATCGGATGCTTTTGCTCCAAAGGGAATGTTCAATGCGTAACGAATCCCTTCAAGAATGGATGACTTCCCACTACCCCGAATGCCTATCAAAGTATTCAGTTCAGGAGAAAGAAATATCTCTGTACCACCCAAGGTGCCAGCACCTTCAAAGCTGACTTTCCGGATATATGAGTGAGTGTATCCTGGTTGAACAGAGCGAACCCTGGCTTCTTTGTCCCAGAGGGCAAACTTGACTGCTTCAAAACTAAAAGCCCCCAGCTTTAAAAAACAGGACTCTTTTCTGGCGGACATATCCGCTAACTGCTTAGTATCACTTCCTTCGACTTCAGCTGGATAGAGCTTACCCAAAGCTTGCTTCATCTTATCTTGAGTATCGTGGGACCGAACCTTCTGGAAAGCCAGGGCTCTGTGCTGAACAGCAGTAGTGTCAAATAACTCTTTAACACGCCCGGGTGATAGTCCACCCCACAAACCATTGGGCGCTTCGACATGAGCAAAAATCAAAAAATAGTCTTTTTGGAATTTATCCAGTTCCCGAACAGTATCCACCAGATTATGGTTAGAGCGAGCATTTTCATCTTCAAAGTTGGCAATACCCGCAAACGTCAGGCTCAAGAAACTTTGTATGTGGTTAGTTTGCTCCTTGTTGTTAAACCACTCGTCAGAAAATACGACCAGAGTATGTACACCAGATTGCCCATCTTTGACTGACAGCTCAACACCCGGCAATAAGCCAATACCGGACTTTTTGGCTTTTTTGCGCAGAGCTTTGAACTCATTCAGATCGAATTTATTGTGGTTGGTAATGACTCCAAGACCAATGTCTGCAACCAGCAGGGCTTCTATATATTGATTAAGATAATCATTATCTTCACCCTTATAGCTGAATTCTTGATCTGCCCGTGTATGCAGATGAAAATCGGCCTTTAACCATTGGCTGCCATTTTGAAATCGGTTTAGATTCATTGACCACCCTCCTGAGTAGATTCTAAACAGCTATGAGCGAAGAAAACAGTAGGCGTTGACTATCGCTCCAGCTCCCGGCTGATGGAATAAGCCTCCTGCGCAATGGCTTGCTGCTGTTCTGCAGGTAAACCGGTGACCTCCACAATGTCTTCACCCTGTTCACTGAGTTTTATTTCGGGCTCTCCGGCAGGTAGCCAGTTGAGCTGATCACGAAACATGTGAATACCTTCCGAGTCAGGCAGGCTCGCCAGCATCAGTGCATTACTGGCTGCACTGTCGGATTGTGAGGGGTGTTCGGCACCAGGGAAATCACTGACGCCGTCACTGACACAGATACCCAGCCCCATCTCAAGCGTAGCAATGTTCTGCTCGCCAACTACCCTGTTAAGACTTTGTATTAATAGAGCACAACTCAGTGCGTCCATGGCAAAAGAAGTACTTTCCAAGCTGGAAAAGCGAATATACCCGGTGCCGTCTGGCGTATAACTTAAGTCACCCTGATAGTGCTGAGCTGCACACTTAAGAGCTTCGCTCTGAGTCTCAATAATGTTCATCAGATCGTGGGGGGCAAGCAGTTGCCGTAGCCGGGACAGGTTTTTATTGCGGACACTGATAATGGCCGAGATTTCCTCTTTTTCCTCTTCCTCGGGTTCCGGCTCAATGGAGTCCATCAGTTTTTCAGTCAGTTGTTTTTCCACAAAGCCAGAGAGTCGGAGTACTTCATTTCTAAAAGAAACCGGATTGGTGGGGGATTGCAGAATAGAATGCAACTGTCTTTCAATAAGGTTGAGTCGGGAAGTGATATTGGAGGCGAAAAAGGAGAGCAACAACAATCCACTGATCAGAAGGATGATGCTGATCGAAATGATCAGTGTCAACGCATCGCCGGAATTCCGGGTCAGTAACCCTTTGTCCAGTTGCAGGCGGACATAGCCTGCAATCACGTCCTGATAGTGTATCGGTGACGAATAAGTTTCACCCTTCTCACCGACCTCATCACTCTCTGAAGAGGCTATTTCACGATTATCAATGCTGTATATGGCGGCCTTGGCCACGTAGGGGTTTTGCACCAGCTGTCCCAGCAATACGTTGAGACTGAGTCTGTCTCCTGTTACCAGCATATCAGTCGCCGCACTGGCTGTCTGGGCACTCAGCAGACTTCCGATGGAGTCAGCCTGATGACGGCTGGCAGACTCCAGCTCGCTGCTGACCAGAAAACCGGTAGACAGAGTCAGTGCTGTGAAAAGCACACCAAACAGCAATAGTAGTTGCTGACGAAGAGACAGAGCTTCTGATTGTCTGGCAAACAGGGTGATGATTTTTTTCGGCAATGACAAGGCCGAACCTCCTAAGGTGTTATGTCAGGCGCTTCCATTGAACTGTTCTGCCAGAGTGCCGATCACGCGGAGCTTTGTGCATTGAAGAACGCATTGGGTACCAATAGGCACGATTCTAACAGAGAATGTGTTTAAAACCTGACTTTCAAACACGCTCGTCTGGTTAAATCCGGTCATTAATGCCTTTAAATTTTTCCACGAAATCAGCAATTTTCTGGAACACTGTTTGTTTCTTCGTCTTGTATTGAGGATTCAGCGGGCTCATTTTGGGAAGGGTTGCATTCAAGTCAGTACCGTTCTCGCTGGCGTACTTCCGCTTCAATGAAGTACTGATATAGCGTCTGGCCGCATCGTCATTTAAGCCTTCAGAGCGGATAAGTTCTTCGGCCTCACGCTTTTGTTCTGCCTGAGCGAACTTATAGAAAGCATCAATGATGCTGGCCTTGTCTCCGATGTTATCCAGGTCGGTCTGGTTGATAAAATCAACAATCAGGCTTTCCTTGGCACGGTTCCCGAGGCTGGCACGAATAAGACGACGGACTTCTTCAATCAAGTCCGCTTTATTTTTATTCTTCTTGTTGTGCTCAAAAATCAGCTCCAGTATGTAGTCAAGATTGATCTCCTGTGATTTCAGAAGGTCTACTTCAAAGATGACATCGTCCCAATCAATGCTGGACTCTTCCTTCTGGTTAGCGGCTTTTTCACGACGCAGCCAGTCACGGGTATCGTTATAAGTTGAGCGATAATCCTGAATTAACCGCTCTGAAGGTACTTCGATAGTATCCATGGCTGCCAGGTCATCGTCGTTCAGATAGTATTTGGCTTTAAACGCCTCGACGGCCTCAGGATTATCCCTATCAACCGTTTGCAGGGCTTTCAAACCAGCAAACTCATCGTAGTTTTGCAGTACATTCTCAACGCGCAGGTATTCACCAAAGAGTTTTGCGAAGTCTTTTTTATCCTGCTCTTTGACAATTTCGTCAGGCTTTGGAAAGCGTCTTTGCAGTTCTGCCACAACCTCCAGATAGCCACGACGAGCTTCGCCTGTGGTGATATCGGTAAATCCTTCCATGTACTCTTTGTAGCTCTTCTCCAACACGACATTTTTAGTGTTCTTATCACCAAATAGCGTGATAGCGTCGATCGTTGGCTGCTCAAGATCACGGAAGGTGACGATATTGCCAAAGGTCTTGGTGGCATCATAAATGCGGTTGGTACGAGAGTAGGCTTGCATCAAACCGTGATAACGCAGGTTTTTGTCAACAAACAAGGTGTTTAACGTGGGGGCATCAAAACCTGTCAGGAACATACCGACAACGATCAGCAGGTCGACTTCCTGTTTTTTTACCCGTTGGGCAAGGTCACGGTAGTAGTTTTGAAAGCCTCTGCTATCGACACCAAAATTGGTTTTAAAGTGGGCGTTATAGTCAGTAATAGCGGCGCTCAGAAACTCTTTGGCACTGCTATCCATGGCAGACACCTCAAAGCTCTCATCAACAATATCTCCGACGGCATCCTGTTCTTCATTGGCCGCAAAAGAGAAGATAGTGGCCACTTTAAGGAGCTTTTTGCCCGGTTGTTCTTGATGGTCTTTATTCTGTAGGGTTCTGAAGCTTTCGTAGTAAGCTTTGGCCGCATCCACGCTGCTGACGGCAAACATGGCATTGAAGCCCTTGCCACCGGCTTGCAGTCGGTGAGTCTTTTGCCTGAAGTTATTCAGAATGTACCGGGAGATTTCAGTAATACGTTCCGGATGCAAAAAAGCCTGCTTGTTTTCAGCGGCGGTCAGTTTTTTCTCATCCGTTTCTTTTTCAATATTTCTGAACCGTGGTCGTACATCGTTGTAGTCCACTTTAAACTTCAGCACCTTTTCATCGCGAATGGCGTCGGTGATGACATAAGAATGTAATTCCCGGCCAAACACACTGCCTGTCGTGTCTGCGCCCAAGGCATTCTGCGGGAAGATCGGCGTGCCGGTAAAACCAAACTGATAGTACTTTTTAAACTTTTTCTTCAAATTCCTTTGTGCTTCACCAAACTGGCTGCGATGGGCTTCGTCAAAAATAAACACGACCTGTTGTTGATAGACAGGCAGGTGGCTCTCGCTTTTGATCAGGTTGTTCAGCTTCTGAATGGTAGTAACAATAATTTTGTTGTCGTCTTTAGCGAGGTTGCGTTTTAAACCTGCTGTGCTGTCTGAGCCGTTTACGCTGTCGGGTGAAAAGCGCTGGTACTCTTTCATGGTCTGGTAATCAAGGTCTTTACGGTCCACCACAAAAAAGACCTTATCAATAAAATCCTGCTCAGTAGCCAGACGGGCGGCTTTAAAACTGGTTAAGGTTTTACCTGAACCGGTAGTGTGCCAGATAAAGCCACCACTCTCGGTGTTGCTCCAGTGTTTGCCCTGGTAGGAACTTCTGATTTTCCACAAAATGCGCTCGGTGGCGGCAATCTGGTAGGGACGCATTACCAATAAGGTATCGCTGACATCGAAAACACAATAGTGCAGCAGTACCCTGAGCAGGGTGTTTTTCTGAAAAAAAGTGGCGGTAAAATCCTTCAGGTCTTTAATCAGGGTGTTATCGGATTTCGCCCAGTTCATGGTGAAATCGAAGCTGTTTTTATCGCGCTGGGTGGTATTGGCGAAGTAACGGGTGTCGGTGCCGTTGGAAATCACAAATAGCTGCAAGTACTTATAGAGCGAGTTCTCGGCATTAAAGCTTTCTTTGCTGTAGCGATGCACCTGGTTAAAGGCTTCCCGTATGGCGATGCCGCGCTTTTTCAGCTCAATCTGCACCAGCGGTAAACCATTCACCAGAAGGGTGACATCATAGCGGTTGGCCTGGGTGCCGGTTTGTTGAAACTGTTTGATCACCTGCACTTTGTTGCGGGCGATATTCTGTTTATCCAGCAGGTAGATGTTTTCGATATGGCCATCGTCAAACACAAAATCAAAAATGTGGTTGTCATGAACCTTGCGGGTTTTATCAATGATGGTGTCGCTGGGCCTGTCCAGATACTGTTCGACAAACCGGAGCCACTCGCCATCCTGAAACCTGACGTTATTCAGTGCCTGTAATTGTTCACGGACATTGGCCAGCATTTTTTCGGGTGTGTTTAAGCCCGCTACATATTCGTAACCCTGGTTCTGCAAATCCTCGATCAGTTCATGCTCGAGATCGGTTTCGCTCTGGTAGCTGTCCTTGACCTGCCATTCCTGGGTGTATTGATCGAGTACGATGAAGTTTTTTGATTCGGCGATGGTTTTGTAGTCGGTCATTGATCACTACCTTTATTTGTCAGCAGTTTTTTAACTTGACGGTCAAAATCCGATTCTATCCGCTGTTTTTTATTGAATTTTTCGTACTCGGCAAAGGCTTTTTGCTCTGCCTGCTGGCGGCTGATGGTGCCATGGCCTTCGAGAACCTGGTACTCATTAAATTCCAGAAACTTATTCACACTCTCTGCAAACCCTGCCATGGTGAAGGTGTTGCGTCGTTCGATAATTCCTTCGATGTAATCAAAAAAAGCGGATACGGTTCGCTCCAGCTGTTTGATCTCATTTTCAGCTAAATAGTTTTTTGCCACCTTGGAATCTGATTTCAGTACACGGCCATCAGGGGCATTTTTATAGGTGTTCATGCCCATGAGAGGCTGCTCGGCATCGGCTTTTAAAGCGATGATTTCTGCTGCCGTGTGACCGGTAATAGCAAAATGAAATTTGTCTTGCACATGGGCATAAAACAAACGGGTGGTGTCTGATTTGGGATGGTAGTCGATACTGCACTCGGCAAAGATATCGGTAATCTGCTGATAAATACGCCGCTCGCTGGCACGGATGGAACGCACCCGCTCCAGTAGCTCTTTAAAGTAATCCTTACCAAAATACCGGCCATTTTTTAAACGTTCATCATCCATGGCAAAGCCCTTGATGATGTATTCCTTGATTAAGGCCGTTGCCCAAATGCGGAACTGTGTGGCTTGGGTTGAGTTGACCCGATAGCCGACGGAGATGACGGCATCCAGGTTGTAGTACTCGAGCTTGCGTTTTACTTCCCGCTTACCCTCCTGTTGAACTGTTTCCAAAATGGAAATAGTTGCTTTTTGATCGAGTTCGCCACTGGAGTAGATATTTTCCAGATGCTTGGAAATGGCCGGAACACCCACGCCAAACAGCTCAGCCATACGCTTCTGGGTCAGCCAGAGGGTTTCATTGTTCAGCAAGACCTCTACCTTTACATCACCACCGGGAGCGGTATAAAGCAGGAATTCGGTGGTCTGGTCTTGCAGGCTCAGGTTTTTATGGCTCATGTCAGGCTGCCCTCTCTTCTGGCTTTGGGAAGCTTAGCAGCAGGTCACGGTAGTACTCGTATTGCTTTTGGCGCAGCTCAATTTCTCGGGGTAAGCCTTCGGTGATGGAGTTTGTCAGGGCGTCGAATTTGTCCAGTATGGCAACGATTCGCTCCTGCTCTGCAAGGGATTTTTTCGGGTCGTTTGCGTACGGGATCGGTATTATGATTTTTTTGACTGTTGGAACCGTAAGTTGAGGTATTCCACCTTTATCACCACCAATTGGAGTCATATCTAATATGTAATTCAAATATTTGGTTAGAATGACGGCCTTGTCAGGTACCAAAACAATCAAACGGATGATAGGGGTGAATTTTGCTTTTCTAACTGTGTGATAACCAACCTTTGCGCCCCTTGCTGAAATCGTCACAGCATCGCTGTCAATTTTGTATCCTTCTGTGTAACCGTAGAGTGCCTTTTCTTCAGTCGCATTTGCAAAAACCGGATATGGGAATTCCGCAGTTGGCTGGGTTTGACCTTTTGCACAGTTTTTAGGTACATCACCACCAGCAGAAATTGAGGAACAGACATTATCCAGCGACTTCCACTCAACCTGCCCATCATCAAAACTCAACAACTGATCACGATAGTAGTTGTATTGTTTTTTTCGTGCGGTAAGCTCGGTGGTCAACTCGGTGGTCAACTCGGTGGTCAACTCGGTGAATTTGTCCAATATGGTGATAGTTTTAGCTTGTTGAGCAAGTGACAGGTCTGGATCGTTTGGATACGGAATCAGAATTGGTGTTTTTTTGATGTTATCGTTATAAAGTCGCTTGATCACACCGCCATCTGAAACATGCCAGTTTGCAATCTGATAGAAGTAGTAGAGATACTTATTTAGTACTTTGCTTTCATCATTCTCAATCCAAACAATATTGCTATCTTGGAAATAAGCATCGCTACCATCAAAGATAACAGCTCTCCCAATGGTTCCACTTGCAGAGATGAGAACCTCGCCAACTTTAGGGTAGTTGTACTTCGCCCTGTACTCTTCAAAGATTTTACGTGAGATATATGAGTTTGGTTTTTTTCCAAAAGTACCTATTTTAAAAAATGGAATGTCGCCTGAGTCTGAAGTTTGGTTTTTTAGAATACGTTTGCACATGCGAACATCACCAACCCACCCCAATGTCTTCCACTCAACCTCAACCCCATCCAACAACTTTTCTATAAAATCCATATCAATCACCACTACAGCTCCCCAGTCCAGAATTCACTATAACCTTCGTAAAAATAGCTGGCATCAATGCCTTTTAAATACAGGTCACGGTCGTCTATATGATCGGTTAAGGCCTGCCTAAGCAGGTGTTTGATCTCGATATCTTTGACGACACTGCGTTGCATGGCAGAGAAGTACTCTTCTTTGTCTACCCGGTTCCAGTCGATGACCTGCCGGATTTCGGCTTTGAGTATCAGATCCAGCCAGATGCGGGTGGCCCGGCCATTGCCCTCACGGAAGGGGTGGGCGATATTCATCTCCACGTATTTTTCGATGATCTCATCAAAGTTGTTTTGGGACATTTTGTCGATATTGTCTAACGAGGTTTGCAGGTACATCAGGGGCGCAAAACGAAAATTTCCTTTGGCAATATTCACTTCGCGGATAAGGTCGGCAAAATCATAAATATCACCAAAAAGGTAGGCATGGAGGTAGGCCAGACCAGAAAACGTACCAACCTCTGCTTTGTTGATATCACCGGAATCAAAGAGCTGTTTGGCTTTTTGCTTGCTGAGCTTTTCTTCTGCTTTGGCCAGTTCTATTTGGTCGGTGATGTTTAATTTATTGGCCAGAGTCATGGCTTGCCTCCATTTTTCTTTTGAGAGGCCTTTAGGGTGTAATGCCTGATTGTTTCATTTTTTCTGGCAGTGGTAGTTATTCGAAAATCTCGAATAACTGCATAAATCACTTCAATTCCAACCAGCAGTCTATCCAATAAGCTGCTATTTTCTATTGTCTTGTGCTTGCCAGAAATCATACTTGACTTGCTCGCTTCTTGTTCAACAAAGAAATAGAAAGGCTCACCAGTCCAACCGCCGATAAAGCGTCTGTTGTATTATCTTTCTGTGCATCGTGAACAAAATAGCGACTGTGGGTACGCTTTAAGTCAACAATGGTGTTGGCTTCAAAAATAACTACTTCTATTTCACTTTTATTGTTCAGAAAGTAATGCTGCTCTTTTTGCAGGCAGGCTTCCTGCGCCAGTGAGTAATCACTGTATTCATCGCATTGCGTAGCCTTGGTGGTGCGATTGTGTTCAACGAGATAATACATGGTGAATCGCAACCTCTCTTTGCAGTCTGTAGCAGTTATCCGGAATTTCCGGATAACTGCATTTCCTGTAATTCGCCATTTGAAAGATATTTTCAAATGTTCATGCCTCAACCTTCTATCTCAGCCACAATGGCATCAATCTCCGAGCGTAGCTGATCTATCCTGCCAACCGTGGTTTTCAACTCAGCATTCAGCTGAGTAATATCAACCTTCTCCCGGGTATCCCTGGCTTCCACATAACTGCTGACCGACAGGTTGTAGTCATTGTCAGCGATTGTCTCAAGGCTGACCGACTTTGCGACATGCTCGACATCGTCCTTGCTGTCGAAGATCGCCATAATCTGCTGGATATGCTGATCCGTCAGCACATTGTTATTGGTCTCTTTTTTAAAGAAGTCCTCACCGCTGGCATCAATAAACTGGGTGGTGGTTTCGGTTTTGTGCTTGGAGAGTATCAGGATATTGACGGCAATCGTCGTACCATAGAAGAGGTTGGAGGCTAACGAAATCACTGTTTCGACATAGTTGTTATCCACAAGATACTGGCGGATTTTCTTTTCCGCCCCACTGCGGTAAAAAATGCCGGGGAAGCAGACAATGGCTGCCCGGCCTCTGCCGGAAAGGTAGTTGAGTGCGTGCATGACAAAGGCAAAATCCGCTTTGGATTTGGGCGCCAGCACACCGGCGGGGGCAAAGCGGTCATCATTAATCAGGGTCGGATCACCGGAACCGATCCACTTCACGGAGTAAGGTGGGTTGGAGACGATGGCATCAAAAGGTTCGTCATCACCAAAGTGCGGATCCGTCAGGGTGTTGCCCAGCTCGATATTAAATTTGTCGTAGTTAATGTTATGCAAAAACATGTTCATACGAGCCAGGTTGAAGGTGGTGTGGTTGATCTCCTGACCAAAAAAACCTTCTTCAATAATATGGGCATCAAAGTGCTTTTTTGCCTGTAGCAACAATGAGCCAGAACCGGCTGCCGGGTCATAGATTTTATTGACACGGGTCTGTTTGTGCATGGCCAGCTGGGCGATCAGTTTGGACACACTTTGCGGAGTAAAAAACTCCCCACCAGACTTGCCGGCATTGGCGGCGTAGTTGGAGATCAGAAACTCGTAAGCATCGCCGAACAGGTCAATATGGTTGTCCTCAAAATCGCCGAAGTCCAGCTCTGCAACGCCTTTGAGCACAGCAGCCAGTCGGCTGTTTTTATCTTTTACCGTGTTGCCCAGACGGTTGCTGGTGGTGTCGAAGTCGGCAAACAGGCCTTTGATATCCGCTTCTGACGGGTAACCGTTGGCTGAACATTCAATCGACTTGAATATGTCAGCCAGCTCGGTATTAAGGTTATTGTTTTTACTGGCATTGGCCGCCACGTTCACAAACAGTTCACTGGGGTAGATAAAATACCCTTTGGTTTTGATGGCATCTTCTCTGGTTGCGGCAATGTTTTCATCGCCATCATCCATGGCCGCATAATTGACGCTGTCATCACCGCCCGTGATGTAGTTGGTGAAGTTCTCACTGATAAAGCGGTAGAAAAGAGTACCAAGGACGTACTGTTTAAAGTCCCAGCCGTCTACTGAGCCACGCACATCATTGGCAATCTGCCAGATCTGGCGCTGTAGCTCGGCGCGTTGTTGGGCACTGGTCATTGAGGCACTCCTGAAAATAAGGTTCTTCTGACAGCACGCTACCGCTCGGAGATTTGGCTACTGCAATCAACAATAGGCGGAGCATGGGTCTCGATAGCTCTGTCAGTAAAAAAGGGTTCAGTTTATCACTTTCGCTGAAAAGCCTCGCCCAGAAGAGGGTCGGGAGCGTCAAAATACTGCAAAATGACAAGTAACTGCCTGAAAGCGGCCTGACTTACCGTAAATATAAAATCATCGAATAGATCATGCCTTATTCGCAGGTTTGTTAATTGCACTGACTTCAATGTTATGAACTTTCGTTCAAAAACCAACTCTTAACTATTGAATCAATTTTTAAATGTTGTTGCTAAGTGAGAGCGAAGCTAACTAAAAAGGTAGTAAATATGAATAATGTTGATAACAATTCCGGCATTGTTGGTTTATTTTCGCTAAAGCCTAAGAAGGAAACACCAGAGGGTGTCAGTTTTGGCAGAACTACAACGGTAGCTGATAATGTTGATTCTTCATTGAGTCATACTGTAAAAAGGAGTGATCCCGATCACTCATGTCAGAGGTTGGGAGCTGTTGCCAGCACCAGCACGTCACTTGAACAGAGAGTAGTGTCTAACCAGACAAGCAGTGAAATAGACGCAGCAAATAAAAAAGCTCAGGAAACTGTGTCAAGAATCATAAAGCACTTGGATCTTTTGAAACAAAGTCTAATTGTCATTGATAAACTTTTTGAAAAGACAGATTCTAACCAGTATATTCAAGTATTTGAGAAGGTCATCCAATTACTCGGGTATCTTGAACCTTGCAATATTTCAGAAGTTATGGAGCGTAAATCCGGTGATGGTTTTAGTGCTATTTATGAGCACTTTTATTATGGGGATGAGGTGTTATTCTCTTTAATTCGTAATAGTGCTATCAAAAGTAAACTTGAATGTGGTCATATGGATGGGTTACCCGCTATTCAAACCAGCGCCAAATTTGAAGAACTCCTTTTTGCTCCTGGCGGCCCCGTCTATCAAGCTGCAAAATGTGAATTTGAGGTATTACAGATCAAATCGTTACTTGATGGTCTTAAAGGCTTGTCTGTTAGCTAATAACCTGACGAAAAATACAGTTTATAATGAGAAGGTTTACTTATAGAGACTTACCTGGCGGTATAGTTCGAGATCAGAAACTCATAGGTATCACCAAACAGGTCAATTGAGCTTGTCACCGTAACGTTTTTCGAACCATCTTTCAAAATCACTGTTCTCGCTTGAGCTTGAGCTAGAGGTTTCATCTTCATCTGACTCTTCTATAGCTGCTCTTTCTGCGGCGTGTCGCGCATGACGCATTGCAAGACATGATGCTGTTAGTATGCCTGCCATTAGCACTTCATCATCTTGATGAGGAAACCGTGAAAACATTTCTTCCCTTGTAACCGCCGGTCCAAGAGATTGTTCCAGAATAGAATTGATTCTTTCATCAGTATTTTCTGGGAACAGTATTCTAATCGATCTGGCAATCGCACAACCCAGTGCTGTCACTGCGTTTTGAGACTCCGGCAACGCCGCCGGAGCGCTCCCGGTCGCACCATCAATAGTTTGGGACGCATTGTCTATCTCACTTTGCTTGCTGGATACCAAAAAATGATAAAGACTTTCCAGCTTTAGTGATTGATGCGGGTCTTCCATCCTGAATCTTTCCTTAAATTCTTCTTCATCAAGAAAGTCTTCAGAAAAATTTGTCATTAGAAGAGAATAAAGCATTTCTACTGTTTTCAATTTCTCCACCAGGAACCTCAGCAGAATCATAGTGTCATTAACGTTTTCAGTATCTGAGTAGTTTTCATAATTCATAAAGGCCGTGACTTCTACAAAAGTTGGCGTTATCGGATAATCCAGAAAGGTAGAGAGTAGTGATTTGTCGTCGTTTACTCCCAGAAGTCCATGACTTGTTGGCAAGGGAGAGTTTCTCTTGCTGCCAAGACCTGCAAGAGAAAACATAGCCTGAGCTGGAGTCAGGCTGCCTGAATATTGCTCTCCTGAATATTGTTCTCGCCGACTGCCCTTTTGATAATCGCTGCTTTGTAAAAAGACACTCGTCGGCAGGCCGTTTAAACCAGCCGGTAATTCTTTTGCGGTTACAGTAATGCCCGAAAAAAACTGCCCTGTTTTTTCAGTACGAATTGAACCATTAACAGGCACAAAAACAGCCTTCTTCTTTTCTAACAGAGACTGCAAATCAATGTGCATCAGATGACCTGAACTATCAGTCACAACCAGAGACTGGCCAGCATCTGCCCGAAGTCTGATGATATTTTTTTCGTTAATGTCTGAAATCAGCAGTACTGAGCCTTTTTGGGAATCAAAAAACGGAGTAAAACCATGGATGGATAAAATTATATCCCCCTCCACAATAATGGAACCATCGCCCAGCACTATAGATAATGGCTCAGGCGAAGGGGTTGGGGGAGAATCTCCTTTAACTGTTCCTACTGCAATCAAAGTAAAAAATAACAATGTTTGCCGTAAGCCGTTTCGCATTGAAAAACCCCACTTAGCAGAAAATAAATTGGAAACATCTAATGCTTGAACGGTGCCAGCTTTTGATCACTCCGACCTGCAATAGTACACAAACCCTGATTGTCGTATGTTGAGTGGGGATATTGATGCAGAGCTGGTAAATACCCATTGCCTTTAATGGATTCCTCTAACAGATCGACAGTTTAGCTCGTTTTCCAATTTTCAGATTTTTCTGACCCATAAAGTGTTTTATTTGAGCTGTCCATGACGTGATTCCCCCTTTTAACCAGATCAGAATATAGGACAAAGAGCGTCAGGGTTCCTCACTGCCTGACGGCAACGAGCTCTATGAGTTACAATCCGCCATGAGCGATAGAAAAAGGCTGGTTACCGCCGTTTTTCATTCAAAACGATAAGAAGTCAGGTGAACTGTGAGAGAGATTCTGCTGATCAACGTGAAAGGGCAAGACAAACCCGGTCTGATGTCTACCATAACGACCATCATGGCCAGCTGTGCTCGTCTGAACAGGGGGCTGGAAATGCTTGATACTCGCCAGTCGATTATCCGTGACACCCTGACCGGGGGGACTCTTTCATGGCAGATCATCCTTCGATTGCCAGAAGGTTTGGAAGTCTCTCCCGTGGTGACGGATCTGCGTTTTCACTTTGATGAGCTTGAACTTCAGTTTAATCATCAGACCCTTTCTGATGGAGACTATGAACAGTGGGTATCCGGTCAGGGCAATAATCGTTACATCCTGACCCTGCTTTCCAGAAATATCACGGCAGAACAAATCGCCCGTGTTGCCAATATCACGACTGAACATGGTCTGAATATCGATCAGATTACCCGACTGTCTGGCCGTTGTCTGGAGTTCTCGGTCTGGGGCGCTTCTCCCGATCTGGATAAATTGAGGGCGGACTTTTTACACATCTCCACAGATATGGATATGGATGTGGCCCTTCAGGAAGACGACATCTATCGTCAAAATCGCAGACTGGCGGTGTTTGATATGGACTCTACCCTGATTGAAGCCGAGGTCATTGATCGGTTGGCTGAAGCGGCGGGTGTGGGTGACAGGGTGGCAGAAATCACTGAAAGGGCCATGCAGGGCGAACTGGATTTTAATGAGAGTTTCCGCGAGAGACTGGCCATGCTGAAAGGTCTGGATGAGTCGGTTCTGGCAGGTATAGCTGAAAAGCTTCCCATAACAGAAGGGGCTGAAAAGCTGTTTCAAAGCCTGAATGCCCTGAACTATAAAACAGCCATTCTGTCTGGTGGTTTTACTTACTTTGCCCGCTTCCTTCAGGAGCGATTAGGGGTCGACTATATCTTTGCCAATGAACTGGAAATCGTTGATGGCAAAGTGACCGGTGCAGTCAAAGGTGAAATCGTCAATGGCGAGCGCAAGGCAACCCTGCTCCAACAGATCGCCCGCAGAGAAGGGATTTCTCTGGAGCAAACCATTGCCGTAGGCGATGGAGCTAACGACCTGCCCATGCTGGGGGTGGCCGGACTGGGGGTTGCGTTTCGGGCCAAGCCTCTGGTCAGGCAAAGCGCCAGACAGTCTATCTCAGTATTGGGCCTGGATAGCATACTTTACCTGTTAGGCTTCGGTGACAAAGACCTGCAAATTTTGAGTCAGGATAACAGCTAAGTAAGGTTCTGGCGTTCAATGATTAGAAGACAGTTTTTATTCATTTAAGTAATGAACCCTGAACTGTCTCACTGCACTGGTCAGCCGTCTCACCGTCAATCAAAAGTTCCCCTTCCTGGTCACCTTGCCCATCCAGAACCCGGTAGAGTAGTGAATAAGCGACCCGCCACTGCCCTTCTGCCACCCTCAGGGTGACCGATTTAGTATTCAGACGGAGGACATGACCAAATTGTTCCTTTCCATGCTTATCTTTAAAACCCAGCAGATCTCCAACAGCAATGGCATGGCGACTCAGCCGCTGCCGGGTTTCATGATTGACACGGGCATCGGCTCCTTCAAGATTGAGCATGTAGTAGGGCACTGTCCAGCGTTTACCATCGGTAAAATCCAGTACCAGTGCCCGCTTTTGCCTAAGCTGCAAGACTTCACAGTCACGAAGCGAATTGCTATTACTCTCAAAATAGCTCAGCTTCTGTCCTATGATCAGCGCCGCCTTGATCCGCCCTATGCGCTCTGACGACTCCAGCTCCAGGTCAATCATGGCATTCAGCCGGAACAGATCGAAGTTGCTGGCTTGGTTCAGAGCCTCCAGCAATTGAGCATAATCCATAGAGGGCTTAACTGGTGGTTTACTGTTATTCATATGTCATCATTACTCCAGAAAAGAACATCCACCCTCATCACATTCTGAACTCAGGAGGCTCAACTTTACCATAAAGCTCTCCCTTCAATCCGCTAAACAGTTGGTTCAACGTCCCTGACAAATAGCTTGAAAATTTTTCCTTACCCAGTGTGCGTTCATAGACGTCAGAAGGTATAAATCGCCGCATTTCCGTTTTCAGACGACCATCGGATACCATTTCAGGGATATTTTTAATCAATTGATCCAGCCGTTGTTCAAAAGAACCAAAATCATCAAGCCGGTAATCGTCCACTTTCTTTTTCACCAGCTCAACATTCATTTCGGCGCCCTGTTGCAGAAGCCAGGGCAGATCCCATATATCACGGTAGCGAATGTATTTTTGTGTCGCAGGTAATGCAATCAGCTTGTCTGCAAGCACTTCGTCAAGGGTTTCAGTGAATACCAAAGTGTCGCCATAGCCATCCGGTAGAAACGGATAATTCACTCTCAGTGGCAATGCTTTTTTGGTGTATGCAGGCACGTTAGCGACTTCAATCTTGATTCTTTGTCGAGGAATATCTTTACGGCCTGGAGAAGTTATTATTGAGATTTGCCATTTGTCAATGTTCATTTGTGTATAACAAGGCTCTTTTCTGAGTGTCGCCGGTTCTTTAACCGATACCACCAAACCATATCTGGCACCAATATAGTCCTCAATACAGTTCTTTATATTGGCAAGAGACGCTGATGAAAAGTCCATTCCGCCGACAAAGTCCAGATCCTCACTGAACCGGTTACCACCATGACACAAACGAAGCGACGTACCGCCCTGAAACACCAGATGATCCAACAGGCCTTCCTGATCAAGACAGAACAGAATGTCGTAATGAAGTAGCTCTTTCTCAACGACTGGTCGCATCAGGGCAAGGTTATTATTTTGCATAATCCGTTCAACCAGCTGTGAGAAATCTTCAGTGGTCATTTTCATAACTCTGTACCGCCTTCACCAGATGAATATTCCTCCCTACACGTCTTAAATCTCGCATGGCCGCCTCAGGCGTGGCGATTTTTAACGGTCTGTCACGATCAACGGCGCTGTCCAGAATATCGGCGACTGAACGGCGGGTGTGGGTAAATTCAAGAACCCCAAAAGGGGTTTTATACTCTCCCTTCCGCCCCGTAGTCATGATGGTCAGCCGATCCACTGGAATCTGGGAAATAGCACCATATTCCGATAGCGCGGATTCCAGACTGATGTAGTTGTACTCCCCCCTTCGCAAGGCTATGGCGATGCGCTCCAGAACATCGCTGGCAGAGGTGCTTGACAGGGGGAACGTATAAATTCCTTTCATCATCCGACGGAGAATATCTTTCTTAACCAGTCGGACCAGTCCAGCCTGTAATGCCCGCGGGGAATCTTCAATAAAGATTTTGCCCAAATCCCGGGTTGTAAAAACTGAATGTCCCATCCGGTCAAAAGCCGATAGCCGACGGATTGCTGTGGCCTGATCCATGGTTCCTCACTCCATTATATAGACGGTTTAACCACTTAAATGGTGTATATCTGTCTATATAATAGAGGAATTCACAACATGCAAACACTAACAACATTAAAAAGTGGTGTTAGTGTCTACTTGTTGACTAGTGTTTTCTGTCGATTGTACATTTTTAAAGCAAACCGCACCTTTCAAAACCAACCAATGATTGCTGGGACTCAAGGCAGTCTGTGATAACTAATTGATTAATAAGCAGCGGTCGTTTACCGGCGCCTCAACCACTGCCAGTGGCTGGTTTTCTTGGCATAGCGTTGTTTTAGCTCTGCCAGCTTCTCATCGTAGGTTGTTTGCCTGTCGAGCATTTTGGCCATGAGTTGAAGATCACCAAGCTCTGCAGACAGTTCAGAGTACACCGTAGAAGAACCCCTTTTCTCAAACAACTCTTCCACGCGGTGCCAGCAGGCATTTTCGTTGGCGGTCACGGTTGCAGCCTTTTCCTATTGTTGCCGCAGCTTCTGCTCCATGGCCTTTATATGGGCCTTTTTCCTCGACGCCTCGGCGGAATCCAGAAGTTGGCCAACCGTGACCGAACTGCTGGAGGGCACTTCCTGAGCCTGATCAACCAGGGTGGCAAACTGTTCTCTGCGTACAGTACCGGTTTCGTCTAACAACAATGCCTTCAGCTGCGTTTTGGCCGTTGCTTCGGAAAGTAGCGCTACATATCGTTCAACCAGTGCTTCCGGCTGGACACTGATATAATCCGGTTTGACCCGGGCCGACGCCACAACTCGCTGAGCATCCAGTTTCAGGAAATCGCACAACGCATTCTGGCTGGCAGAAAGATCATCAATGCCGGGTGGGATGGCGGGAGATAGGGAATCTGGCTCCAGCCAGTCCAATTGAGATAACCAGGCCAGATACAGGGAACGGTAGTCACCGTGCATCAACTCACTGCGAATGTTCAACAGGCTACCCATCCAGCCATCACCTTCATCCCAATCGTCGTCGTAGCCGTCTTCATTTTCATAAGCAAACTCAATGATCCAGTGACCAGCCACGCCCGTGTGATTGCAGGTATCGTTCACCAGATACCGAAGCAGTAGCGATTCGTCCATAAGATTTTTAGGTATCTTGATGGCAAAAACTTTGCAGCCAAAATTGGAAACATAGACATAAGCATCAAAGAATCTGCTCAGCAACTGCCTCGGGTCGGCTTTTAAATCACCGTAGTTGTATGTGTTACAAAACCGGGTAGACGATATCTGTGCCCGGCTGGAAATCCCCCGGAGATACCCCATCTCCTCTTTGGACAACTGTCGGTCAACGGCCACCAACTCATAATACTGGTATTCACTCATGCTTTTTATGCCTTCTTGCGCTTACGTACCTCGTCAAGGCTGACCACATTATCGGGTAAGGCCAACGATGCCTCCTGCCCGATAAGAGTAGCTGCTCCAAAAAGAAAAGGGTTCGGAAAATCCCCGGCCGACGTTTCCGGATATATCCATTCAGACAGACCTCTGGCAAATCGGAACAGCCAGTCATCCACCATCCTCGACATGGGAATAAACGACTCCATATGTTTTGCTCCAGGAAATGCCCTGGCTTTTTTGCGGACGCAGTTGATGCGCTGCATTCCCAAGCCGATTTCTTCACTCTCCTTCAGCTGTTCCAACCCATAAAGTTCATAGGACTGGCTCAGCCACTGCTCAGCATCCGTAACATGTCCATTGACGCTGAGGTCGGTATTTCTGACAAACCGGATTACCTTCTCCCTATCCAGAAACTGGTCATACATAGTCTGAGCCTGGTCTTCTGTGGTAGCGCCACTCTCTATGGCCATGTGTATACACTCTCTTGCCCAGCGCTTGGTGAATCGCTCAGCAAATTCGTTTAAATCAGAAAACATCGGGT
This sequence comes from Endozoicomonas sp. 8E, assembly GCF_032883915.1. NCBI lineage: Bacteria > Pseudomonadati > Pseudomonadota > Gammaproteobacteria > Oceanospirillales > Endozoicomonadaceae > Endozoicomonas > Endozoicomonas sp. 8E. Next base: position 115,190 of record NZ_CP120717.1, read on the forward strand.
TAGAAAAAAGAATGGCGTAGCGGCTGCGGGCTTCTACTGCAATAACATCCGTGTACTCCTTTCTATTCCGGTAGCCCTTAACCGCATGCACTTGCCAGGCAATGACATTATCGCCAGAAGCGATGGGCTGAGTGCCTATGCGCTTGCCGTCCGGACTGGGTAAGCGATCCAGATCAGCCTTCATGTACTTGCAAAAGGCATTGGTAGCAGAAATTAATACTTCAAGCATTTACGTTATCTCTTGGCTGTTCTCTTTCGGGATGGCTTATTGGCCGAATAGGACAGATTTGAACTATCTGTGTATGGTGCGACTAATTTGGAGGGCCATGCCAGACCTATCGACACTACGGCCAGTGATTGTTATGTGGCTATTAGCACACTACTTAGCCATCTTGAACAGCTTTTGCAAATTTTCCAGTTCATCGACCTGGGTCGTTCGCAGAAATACTCAAAACCGCTTTTTGTCCACAGCTTATCCATAGTATGCCAGGCGCTGAAATCCTGTGTATAACCCAGCTGGAAACTCCGGTTCGGCAAAAGGTGGCAACATCCTTTGCTATCCTGTCTCTGTGTTTGAGGCAGGTGCCGGTAGGCTGCTGTGCGATGGCAGCCACAAGTGCCTGCTCATTGGTTTGCTTGACCACTATCATCTACCAATTGACACTGGAACCTTAGGGGTTACGCTCCAGCCATGATAATCAGTTTTCTGCACAAGGGGTTGGAGCGGTTCTGTCTTACCGGTAAAACCTCGGGAATACAGGTGCAACATGCCAGAAAATTACAGCGCATTCTCACCAATCTGGACGAAGCAGAGCATATTTCTGAAATGGATTTTCCCGGCTACCTTCTGCACCTGCTGAAAGGAGAACTTCAGGGTATCTGGTCGGTCACCTTCAGTGGCAACTGGCGAGTTACCTTCCGACTGACTCAGGCCGGTGTCGAAATAGTCAACTATGAGGATTACCACTGATGGCAATATATAACCCCGCCCACCCCGGAGAAATTCTGGGTGAAGATCTGCTGAAACCGCTTGGACTCTCCGTTACTCAGGCGGCAGAACACCTGCGCGTCAGCCGTAAAACCCTGTCCAAAATTATCAACGGCAGGGGGCGATTACCGCAGAAATGGCGTTGCGTTTGGAAAAGGTGTTTGGCAAACCTTCTGCCGACCACTGGCTGCGGATACAAAACGCCCATGACCTTTGGCTCTTCTATGTTCATAGCTGTTTGGCAAAATAACTTGCTGCCGGCCGAAAGCTGAACAAACTCAAGTCACAGCTAGCTGCTGAAGTCGTAGGTCATGGATTCAAGAGGCGGTTGCAGATAATGACCCTGCATATAATCTACACCCAGCTGCCAGATGCTGGTCAGTGTCTGGGCATTTTCTACCCCGGGCATGATGATGATTTTATTGAGGCTCTTGAGACTCTTCGTGGCTTTCCTGAGATGAGCGTCGTCATTACGATCAAGTTTTTCCGTGAACAGATAATCCAGCTTCACAAACACCAGATCCAGATGTTCCATGATTCTCATGGAGCGTGACTCGCCCGAGAACTGGGTCATGGCAAACTGACAGCCAACAGGCTGCAAACGTTCTGCGAAAGTCTTAACCTGATTGAGATGCTGGTGAACCAGTCTTTCGGCCATTTGCAGGATAATCATATGGCCTGGAACATCTGCAGCTTCCAGTAGGCGAGACAGGCGCTCGGTAAACTCTTCATCATCCAGACTGGCCTGACTGATGTGAATCATCAGACGAGTATCTTCACCGTTTCTGAGCTTTCTGGACAGCAGCTTCACGGACTGACGGATAACCCAGCGGTCAATAAATGGCATCAGGTCACTGTCTTCGGCGGCATTGATAAACTCGCCGGCAGGGACTTCTCTGCCCTTCTGGTCAAGAAGACGCAGGAGAACTTCATAATAGCCCGGGCCATCTCCGGCTACGCTGATCACAGGCTGGAACAACAAACGAAAACTGTCGTTTTCAAGAGCCTGGCGAATTATGGCAACGGTATCACCATTGCAGGCTTTCTGATTATCGATAGCGCTTTGGGAAAAGAATTCGAGCTTATTACCGCCGCTGCTGGCTGCCAGATGACAGGCCAGACGGGCGCGTTCCAGCAGGTTTTGTCCATCACATTCCTGACCACTCTCGGCCAGGCCAATACTGGCTGTGGTGAAGAGAGTTTGCTGCTCTGTAGAAATCAGTTCCTTTTCCAGAGCTTTTCTTAAAGGTTTCAGATCGGTAATATTTTTTTCATGGACATTGATCAGGTATACCTCGTCACCATAGTGTGTGGCCGTACTCTCGGGTAAATGTTCATAGAGAAGCCGACTCATTGTTTCCTGAACCGCTATGCTGCCGTCAATGCCTGTATTTTCCCGAATCGAGTCGTAGTTATCGAGCCTCAGATAAGCCAGAGTTTCCGGCTCCTGTTCAGAGTTGAGCACCAAGGTAAAGTGTCTTCGCGGAATCAGAATAGAATCGTCTTCCTGATGAACGACCGTCGTTGTCGCTGATGTGGGAGCACTGGCTTTGACTATGACCTGAATGCATGGCTCGTCATCAAACACGGCATCAGATAACAGAACTGTTGCCGGAAAAGTCTGATCTTCTGAGTTTATTAGCTGGCACTCAACAGCGGGTTGTTCATCGCCCGGTTTGAAATGCTTGATCAGATTTTTAAACAGAGGCTGGTCTTGGGAAGCGATCATATCAATCAAAGGCATACCCGCCAGATCATCCGGGTCTTCATAACCAAACAGTTTGATGTATGAAGGGTTGGTATCGATGTGCATGCCTTCGTGAACATAGGCAATGGCCTGTGAAGTATTGTCCATCAGTAGTTGACAACGCTGCTTAAGGTCGTTCAGCTCTTTTTGCAGCTTTTGCAATTGTTGTCGGCGTTCCTGACTCGATTTTTCTCTGAGAATAGCGTGTAGTATGTGTTCTTCGTGAGAGTGATGGATAGCATCACCCGCTCCTTTCTCAAGCCAGTGTTTTATCATGTCGGGATTATTATCATGAACAGACACAATGACTGGAATATCGAGTTTTAATCTCCGAATGCTGGACAAAACCTGCCCGGCATTGAGCATGGGCGTTTCTTCAACCGTGAGCAATAAATCCCAAAGGCCAGTGTTCAGAGCCTCTTCAAGCTCATCCAGAGTTTCCAGATGTTGTACCCGGGCCGGAAGGCCGGAGTTGCGGAAAAGTTTAACCCAACGCTCTGCCTCGTTTCTGGAAGTCTCATGCGTCAACAGGCGTACCGGCTGTTTATTATTATTCATGGTGGCCTCGTTGCAACCCTTGCAAAACCCTTATTCTAGTGACACTCCCCGCCTTGTCGAGGCTGTCGCAAAAGCCTCGATTGAGCTAGGGTTTACGGCGATTCTACTAAAGAAGTGTTATTAGCTTCTGTTAAAATGCATTCTAATCATTCTCCGTAATGTTCAAAAGACTTAGTGTACATCGGAAGTGTTTCATTTAAATCCCCGGCAGTCTTACTGCTGTCGTTTGGAGATATCATGGCAAAGAAAGGTAAACTCTATATCATTGCAGCCCCCTCGGGAGCCGGTAAGACCAGTCTGGTCAAGGCTATGGTTCAGTCGACTCCCCATGTGAAGGTATCGGTTTCCCACACAACTCGTCCGATTCGACCCGGCGAAACAGACGGAATGAACTATCACTTCACCAGCAAGGACGCTTTTCTGGAGCTGATGAACCAGGGCCGGTTCCTGGAACACGCAGAAGTCTTCGGGAATTACTATGGCACCTCTGAAGCCTGGGTGCGAGAACAGCTGGATACCGGCGAAGACGTTATTCTTGAAATTGACTGGCAGGGTGCCGAGCAGGTGCGCAAGCTGATGCCAGAAGCCGTCAGCATCTTTATCCTGCCTCCTTCCAAGGAAGCGCTTCGTGAGCGTTTGATCGGTCGTGGCACCGATGACCTAGACGTGATTGAACGTCGTATGAATCAGGCTGTGAATGAGATGTCTCACTATGCAGAGTTTGATTACCTGGTTATCAACGATGAGTTTGATCTGGCATTGCGTGATCTGCAAACGATCATCAGGAGTCGTCGCCTGTCTATTGGCTGGATGCAGCACTACAAGTCCGGCCTTATTGAGGGTTTGCTGAACTGAACATCGGATTCGAAAGTGGTTCTGTCGGCAAGGATCTCTTTGTTCTTGCCGTTGACTCGGTCTGGCCAAAAACAGTCTGGTCAGCGCCGACAGCAGGGAGCAAAAACGCTGAGTTGTTACAACGAGTGGTTTCTCAGGCAGTCGTTCTGGGGAAGGGACAAAACGACAGCCATCGGGCTGCCGTTTTATTCTGCAGTTGCCTCTGATCAGATTGCTTCCGTGGCGTTGGTCAGCCACTCCAGATCTCCTCCTTCCAAAAGTGGAGACAGTTCACGTCTCACCCTGGCGTGATAGTTGTTCAGCCACTCAATCTCCGCACTATTGAGCTTATCGAGTAACAGTGGACGGGTATCAATCGGTGCCAGAGTCAGATCTGTCAGTTTGTAGAAATCGCCGAATTCGGTTTTGATATCTTCTTCAACCAGCATGATATTTTCGATCCGGATACCGTGCTTGCCATTACGATACATACCTGGCTCATTAGTAATCAGCATACCGGGTTTCAGAGCTACATCCAGGAAGTATTGGCTGACACTGTGTGGGCCTTCATGAACATTCAGGAAATAACCTACACCATGACCGGTACCATGATTGTAATTCTGACCTTCAGCCCATGCCGGTTGCCTGGCCAGCATGTCCAGCTGGATGCCACGGGTACCACGCAGGAAACGAGCCCGTGCCAGGTTAATATGACACTTGAGCACCAGAGTGTAGTCTTTCTTCTCCTCTTCGGTCATTTCACCGCAGGCAAAAGTGCGGGTAATGTCTGTGGTGCCATCCGGGTATTGGCCTCCCGAATCAACCAGCAGAAGCCCCTTTGGCTGAACTGTAAGGCAGGTGTCTTCTTCAGCCCGATAATGAATGACCGCACCATTAGGCCCATATCCGGCAATGGTCGAAAAGCTTGGTCCTTTAAATTCAGGGGCCATTGCCCGGAACGCCTGAAGGTTTTCATCCAGGGTAACTTCGGTCAGGGTTCCCGTAGAAATCTGGTCTTCGAGCCAGCGCATAAATCGCACCATGGCGACACCATCTCGGCGATGGCAGTCATTCATGCGTTTGATTTCAACCGGATTCTTAATTGCTTTGAGGTTTCTGGCCGGGCTGGTGGTCTCAATAACATCGACGCTGTCTGCAATAGCCTCAAACAGCGACTGAGAGGTAGTCGCGGGATCAATCAACAGTGCAGTATTGTCGAGTGACGACAGACTGTCTGCAATCGCTGAATAAGCTCTCAACTCAACAGATGAAGCTTTCAGTGCTCTCAGAGCGCTTTTATCTATACGACTCTCGTTAATAAAGAGCTGTGCCGAGTTTTTGGTAATATGCGCATAAGCAAGAAAAACCGGGTTGCATTCAACGTCAGAACCACGCAGGTTGAACAGCCAGGCTATGTCGTCAAGGGCTGTGAGCAGAACATGATCGGCTCCGGCTGCTGTCATTTCTTTCCGTACTTCAGCCAGCTTTTCTTCACGACTTTTTCCTGCTATCTCATCGCTGTGGAGGAAAACGGACTCAGCAGGCATGGCCGGGCGGTCTCTCCAGATATCATTCAGCAGGTCAAGATCGGTTTTAAGGGAGAGGCTTTTGCTATCAAATGACACTTTGAGATTTCTGACGAATCTGAGGCTGACAACCTTGCCATCAAAGCCAACGACCTGACCTTCTTCAAGGTTATCTGCTATCCATCTGTTGATTGGCGGTACATCAGGCTGCCCCTGCTTCATTAGTTCAATGCCGCTGCCCGCCAGTTGTTCTTCAGCCTGAAGAAAATAGCGCCCGTCGGTCCATAAGGCAGCCTGCTCCTGAAGTACCACGACGGTACCTGCTGAGCCGTCAAACCCGGACAGCCAGCCACGACCATTCCAGCGATCGGCCACGTATTCGCTCTGGTGTGGATCGGAGCTTGGAATAATCCACGCGTGAATGTTCTGGCTTTTCATTGCTGATTGCAATGCTGCCAGCTTTTCTGGAGTCGTCAGCTGATTAATCGTGATTGTCATAAGTTTCGTTCTGATTTGTCTTTGGCAAAATAATAATGTCAGGTGACGGCGATACTATAACTGCCTTTTAGGGAAGTCCGAAAGGTAGAAAACCTCTACTCCTAGCCTTTGTCACAGTCTCGTGGCTGTCCAGTAAAAAGAGCGGATGTACCATTATACGGATGTGCCTCAGAAAGGCCTATTGATCTGACGCAATCAAATCAGTTGCCGATAAAATAATCAATGACCGATGAACAGACCTTCCGGAGTATGGTTACTGAACCGTCACGGGCTTGTTTGGACTCTGGTCGTAAAGTAAACTGTAAGGTCGGAAAACAGGCTGTTTCGGCCATGGAACAAAAGTGCTCTTTCCTGGGAGTCTGACTGAAAACAGGCAGAACACTATCCCCGGTCGGGCGAATAGGAAAGGGCATTTCCACAGTGATCAAATTTGAGAGGTGAGCAGTGGCTCGAGTAACCGTAGAAGACTGTCTGGACAATGTTGATAATCGCTTTGAGCTGGTTATGGTCGCTTCCAAGCGTGCCCGTCAGCTGGCGATAGGTGGTAAGGACCCCAAATTGGAATGGGAAAACGACAAGCCCACCGTTATGGCGCTGCGCGAAATTGCAGAAGGTCTGGTAACCCCTTTGTCTGTTGAAGAAAAAGTGGTAGACGAAGACGAAGCGGCCATGTTCCTGGCTGGCGTCGAGGGTTAATACCTCCAGATTTCTCCCGGAGATGTTCTGGATGGCTGGATGGCTGCACAGGAGGAGCGGGCTTTGCTGACTATTGAAGAGTTTGCCGGCCGCTTGAAGTCCTACCTGAATCCCGAACAGGTGAATCTTGTTCGTAGGGCTTACTATTACGCTGAACAGGCGCACGACGGTCAGACCCGGCGTAGTGGTGAGCCTTATATTACCCACCCCCTCGAGGTGGCTGCCATTCTTGCAGACATGCACATGGATCATCATAGTCTGATGGCTGCCATGCTGCATGATGTTATCGAGGATACCGGAATTGAAAAATCTGCCATTCACGAACAGTTCGGTGAAGTGGTAGCTGATCTGGTTGACGGAGTCAGCAAACTAACGCACATGCAGTTTGAAAACAAGACTCTGGCCCAGGCCGAAAACTTCCAGAAAATGGCTCTGGCCATGGCACGGGACATCCGGGTCATTCTGGTCAAGCTGTCAGACCGACTTCACAATATGCGTACTCTGGGTGTTCTCAGACCTGACAAGCGTCGTCGGATTGCCAGAGAAACACTCGACATTTACGTGCCGATTGCCAATCGGCTGGGTATGCACAATCTGCGGATTGAACTTGAAGATCTCGGCTTTCAGGCCATGTATCCCATGAGATCCCGAATGATACGTCAGGCAGTAAAAGAAGCCCGGGGTAATCGCAAGGATCTGGTGGGTCAGGTTCAGAGAGCCATTGCTGCCCGTCTTGAAGAAGTAGGCCTGATGGGTCGGGTGGTAGGACGGGAAAAGCACCTTTACAGTATCTATCGAAAGATGCGTAACCAGAGCAAGTCCTTTGCCGAAATCATGGACATGTTCGCATTTCGTATCATAGTTGAAAGTGCCGATTCCTGTTACCGTGCGTTAGGCATGGTTCATAATCTTTACAAGCCTATTCCCGGGCGTTTCAAAGACTACATTGCTATACCCAAGGCCAACGGCTATCAGTCGCTTCATACCAGCCTTTTCGGTATGCACGGCGTTCCTATCGAGATTCAGATCCGTACCCAGGAAATGGAAGATATGGCCAATAATGGCATTGCTGCTCATTGGCTCTATAAATCCGGAGATGAAGCGCTGTCTGGCAGTCATGCCCGTACACGTCAGTGGCTTAAAGGTGTTCTGGAACTGCAAAAGAATGCCGGTGATTCACTGGAGTTTATTGAGAACGTCAAGATCGACCTGTTCCCGGACGAAGTATACGTCTTCACACCCAAGGGGCATATTCTCGAATTACCCAAGGGTGCCACTCCCGTTGATTTTGCCTACACCGTCCATACTGATGTGGGTAACACCTGTGTCGCCTGTCGCATTGATCGCCGTCTGGCTTCCCTGAGTCAACCATTGCAGAGTGGGCAGACGGTAGAAGTGGTCACAGCCCCCGGTGCAAGACCTAATGTTGCCTGGTTGAATTTTGTTGTGACCGGCAAAGCCCGATCCAATATACGTCACTTCCTCAAGAATCAGCGGCGCAATGAATCCATTGCCCTTGGTCGTCGACTGTTGAACAAGGCTCTGGTCAGCTTCGAGAGTCATCTCGATGATATGGACGACCAGGTTCTGAAAGGTCAGATTGAAGCGCTGAAATTCGATACTGTAGATGACCTTCTGGAAGATATAGGCTTAGGCAACCGCATGGCCTACGTCGTTGCACGTATGCTGATTGAGCCTGGCAGTGTGGAAGCAGAAAAAAACCAGATCGATACTTCTGACTCAGAGAAGCCACTGTCGATCCGGGGCACGGAAGGCATGGTGATCAGCTTTGCCAAGTGCTGCTACCCGATTCCGGGCGACCCGGTTGTCGGACACGTCAGCTCAGGCCGTGGCATCGTGATTCATACCGAAAGCTGTAAAAACATTGCTGATATTCGTCATAGCCCTGAAAAAGTACTGGAAGTGGATTGGGACAAAGATGTTTCCGGCGAATTCACAGTCGAGTTGTTGGTAGAGCTGGAGCACCATCGAGGCATGATTGCTTCTTTGGCAACCAGTGTCACCGCAGTGGAGGGCAACATCGAAAAAATCAGCATGGAAGAGCGTGATGCCAGCTTCTGCATGGTTCAGCTGGTGATCAAGGTAAGGGATCGTCTCCATCTTGCCCGAATCATTAAACGCCTTCGTGTGATCAAGGGCGTTCACTCCATTAACCGTCGCAGAGAAGCCTAGCAGCCTGTCGGACTTAAGACTGTCCTACACGGCAACTGCTCCTGCGTTGCTCTAGCTCCTGCATCCATGCAGTCGTGCGGTTGCAATAAATTGGTCTAAAAATCCCTGTTTCTTCGTCAAATAGCTCGCTATTCTCCTCAGAAACAGAGATTTTTATCCTCAATTTCTTGCAATCCTCGCTACGGACGCTTAAGTCCGACAGGCTGCTAGGAGCCTGACCGAGAATAGACTGCCCTACTGCGGCGGCAGCAAATTGGTCTGAAAATCCGCTTTTGTTCGTCAAATAGCTCGCTATTCTCCTTACAAAACCGAATTTTCATCCTCAATTTTCTGCCGTCCTCGCGACGGGCGCTATTCTCGGTCAGGCTCCTAGGAGCCTCGGTTATTGGCGAAAACTTCAGAGGGACTTGAAAAATACGTGTTGTCCCTTACTATTTGGCTCTTTTCTGTTTAGAAGCGAGCGCATAATGAGTAACAGACAGACCATAAACACTGAGAATGCGCCTCAGGCCATTGGGACCTATTCTCAGGCGGTTAAGGCGGGAACGACCGTTTATGTTTCCGGCCAGATTCCTCTGATTCCGGAGACCATGGAGCTGGAGCAGGGCGACTTCAAGGCGCAGACCCGACGCTGCTTTGAAAATCTGAAAGCCATTGCCGAAGCTGCTGGCGGAGAGCTTCAGGATGCGGCAAAAGTGGGCATTTTCCTGACCGACCTCAGTAATTTTAATGCGGTCAATGAAGTTATGGCCGAGTATTTCACTCAGCCCTACCCTGCCCGCGCTGCTATTGGCGTCAAAGAGTTACCCAAAGGTGTGCCGGTCGAGATTGATGCCATTCTGGAGTTGAGGTGATTTTTTAATAATTGTCCGGGGGATTATACCCGGGGAATCTCTTCATGAGTATTGAGGTATTTTTTCTGTGCAGGCTGCTTTTGCGCGCAGTTAAAAATATCTCAGCCACAGGCGCAAAGATGCTTGTCAGATAAACCCGCTTTCCTGGCTGCGTGGTTGCTATATTTTTTTCTTGTTCCAAGTCTGTCCTTTGAGCGTAGCGCTCTATCCGATAAGCAATTTTTTCATATTCCTTAAACAAGGATTACTCAGAAGACATTGAGTCTAAAAGCTCTGAATAGCCAGCTTTATAGTTTGGGAATCTGAAAGTGTAACCTGCATCAATAATTCTTTGATTGCTGCAACGTTTGCTGCCTCTTTGGGGCTGGGGAGCAGGGTGGGTGTCATCCAACATTATATCGAGCTGATCTGCCAGCCAGTGCAGTACTTCATATAATGGAGCGGGCTCATGGTCAACACCGAGGTACAGGGAGTCAACGGGGAGCTTCTGTTCATCACGTTGAATCAGATGAGCCAGAATGCCGGCGCAGTCATCACGGTGTATACGGTTGCCGTATATGACAGGCTCTGCTTTGCAACCTTCACCGGCTCTTACCCGGTTGATCATGCGATTTCTTCCGGGGCCATAAATACCGCCAAAGCGAACCGCTGTTGCGGGAAAAGGACTGTTGATCAAAATAGCTTCTGCTTCCAGCATGATCTTACCGGCATAACGACCAGGATTCGTGGGTGAGGTTTCATCCACCCACTGACCATCATTCTGATGGTAACTGCTGGTACTGGAGGTAAAGAGCACCCGCTCTGGCCGATGGCCGTCTGCCTGAAGGCGGGAAAGAACGTTGGAAAGACCTCTTAAATAGGCTTTATGATAATTGTCTTGACCGGGCCCGTCGGCAGCGGCCGCATAGACGACATAGTCAATGTTACTGGGCCATTCGCCCAGCTGCTCCGGATTCGACAGGTCGCCCTCTACAGGATGAACGCCGCTGGGTAAACGGTCGATGTTTCGGCGTAATCCCCAGACGGAGTAATTGCCTGTGTCCAGAAGTTGTTGTGCCAACTCGCAACCGACATCACCACAACCGGCGATCAATACATTTTTATTCATAGCAGCCCCGTCATTTTTTAAAATAAAGGACACCCGTGAGTGTCCTTTATCTTCAGGGAAATGCAAGTAACCTTACTCAAATTGGAGGTTTCTCTCTGCAGTTCTGGTGATACACCCTCTGCTTTTGACAAAAGCCAAAGGAATAGTTTGAAAAAAAAACTGTTTAAATTTACAGTATTCTGGTCTTTTCCTGGCAGGCGCCTATCATTATGACTCTCACAGAATTGCGCTATATTGTGACTCTTGCTCAGGAGCAGCACTTTGGGCGTGCTGCCGCCAAGTGTCATGTCAGCCAGCCTACGCTCAGTGTAGGAGTGAAAAAGCTGGAAGATGAGCTCGGGCTGGCACTGTTCGAACGATCGCGAAATTCGGTACGGGTGACCCCGATGGGGGAAAAGGTTATCAGTCAGGCCCAGAAAGTTCTGGAAGAAGTGTCGGGCATCAAACAGATTGCCAAAGCCGGGCGCGATCAGTTGAGCACTCCCCTGAGAGTGGGGGCTATATACACCATCGGGCCTTATCTGTTTCCGCACCTTGTGCCCCAGTTAGCACAGGTGGCGCCTAAAATGCCTCTGTATATAGAAGAAAACTTTACTGCGGTGTTGCGAAAAAAACTGAGAATGGGCGAGTTGGACGCCATTATCATCGCATTGCCTTTTACCGAGCCTGATGTATTGACCCTGCCTTTGTATGACGATCCTTTCAGGGTTTTATTGCCAGCGGGGCATCCCTGGCTGTCGAAGCAGGATATAGATCCCGCAGAGCTGGTGAATGAAGAGTTGCTGCTTCTGGGTGAAGGCCACTGTTTCAGGGATCAGGTTATGGAGGCCTGTCCGCTTCTGGCTCAGAAAAACGATGCCGGTGGTGATGATGGAGGCGGCATTGAGGCTTCTTCTCTGGAAACCATCCGCCATATGGTGGCTTCCGGCATGGGCATCAGTGTGCTGCCTGAATCGGCCCTGGTCGGCAGTCACTACGCACCCGATGTATTGTCGTCAAAGCCTTTTCGCTCGCCGTCACCCAGTCGGACCGTTGCTTTGGCCTGGCGTGCCAGTTTCCCGAGACCCAAGGCAATAGATGCATTGTCCAGTGCTCTCAGGCTATGCTCTGTAACGGAAGCGAAATGAATAAAAAGTAACAGCAGTTTATTGAGGTGATATGGTGAAGCCCCTGCATGAGATTCCTGTGACAGCGCTGAAAGGTGTTGGGGCTGCGCTTGCCGACAAGTTGGCAAAAATCCATATTCATAACCTGCAGGACCTGCTTTTTCACCTGCCCCTGAGATACGAGGATCGTACCCGCATTACACCTATTGCCGCCATTCATCCGGAAGGGGATTATGTCATTCAGGGCTCTGTTGTTGCGTCTGATGTTTTGATGGGGAAGCGCCAGAGTCTGCTTTGCCGCATCAGTGATGGCACCGGCTCTGTCGGATTACGGTTCTATCATTTCTCCAGCGCACAGAAGAACAGCCTCAAACCAGGTACTGAGATTCGTTGTTTTGGTCAGCCCCGAAGAGGAGCCAGCGGTCTTGAGATTTATCATCCTGAATACCGGGTCATCAAAGCGGATAATGATCTGGATGTTGAAGAAACCCTGACGCCAGTCTATCCGGCGACTGAAGGACTTAACCAGCAGAGAATTCGAAGCCTTTGTGTTCAGGCGCTGGGAAAACTCGATCATCCTGATGCACTTCAGGAGTGGCTGCCTGAGAATGTCAGGTGGCAATATCAGTTAGGTTCCCTGGTGGATGCGGTGGAGTTCCTGCACTCGCCCCCCCCCGATGTTTCCGTTGAACTGCTTTCTGAAGGTCGCCATCCGGCGCAAATACGACTGGCCTTTGAAGAACTTCTGGCTCACAACCTGAGTATGCAGAAGCTGCGTAGCCTGATCCGAACAGTAAAAAGCTATGCGATGTCACCGAGGCAAACGCTAACCCGCGACTTTCGTGAGCAGCTGCCGTTTTCCCTGACGGGGGCTCAGGAAAAAGTACTGGCGGAAATCAGTGAGGATATGATACAGCCTGATCCGATGTTGAGACTGGTTCAGGGCGACGTCGGTTCGGGTAAAACGGTGGTGGCGGCCCTGGCGGCACTTCAGGCGGTCGAGAATGATTATCAGGCTGCTGTTATGGCTCCTACGGAAATTCTGGCTGAGCAGCACGAAAAAAACTTTAAGGGGTGGCTGAAACCCTTGGGGATTTCTGTCGCCTATTTGTCAGGAAAAACCAAAGGGAAAAAGCGTCAGCAGGTTCTGGAAGAAATTGCCCGGGGTGATGCGGCTGTGGTTGTGGGCACCCATGCTCTTTTTCAGGAAGACGTACAGTTCAAGAAGTTGGGGCTGGCTATTATCGATGAGCAACATCGTTTTGGTGTGCATCAAAGAATGGCACTGCGAAAAAAAGGTGAGTTGAACGGTGGGCAACCTCATCAGCTGATTATGACCGCAACGCCTATTCCCCGGACGCTGGCTATGAGTGCCTACGCTGATCTGGATTGTTCCGTTATTGATGAATTACCACCGGGTAGAACGCCGGTTAACACTGTCGTGATTGGCGATGACCGTCGTGATCAGGTGGTAGAGCGTCTGCGCTCAGCCTGTTTGGAGGGCCGCCAGGCGTATTGGGTCTGTACCTTGATTGAAGAGTCAGAAGCCTTGCAGTGCCAGGCAGCTGAGGTGACGGCTGAACAGTTACGTGAGGCGTTACCTGAGCTTTCTATAGGTTTGGTCCATGGTCGAATGAAAGCGGCAGAAAAGCTTGCAGTGATGGATGCGTTCAAGTCCGGACACATGCATCTGCTGGTGGCCACTACGGTCATCGAAGTAGGAGTGGACGTACCTAATGCCAGCCTGATGATTATTGAAAATCCGGAGCGTCTGGGTCTGGCTCAATTGCATCAGCTAAGGGGTCGTGTCGGTCGGGGCAGCATAGCGAGCCACTGTCTTCTGATGTATCACGCCCCGCTTTCGCAGCAAAGCAGAGAGCGCTTGCAAGTCATGCGCGACTCCAGCGATGGTTTTGTCATTGCTGAAAAAGACCTTGAATTACGTGGACCGGGTGAAGTACTCGGTACCCGGCAGACCGGGCTTGCCCAGTTCAAGGTAGCCGATCTTGAACGGGATGCCATTTTACTGGATCAGGTCAGGGACGCAGCCCAGAGTGTCTTGAAAGAGGCACCACAAAACGCAGAGCCATTGATCCTGCGCTGGCTGGGTCATGCTGAAAAGTACGCTAATGTCTGAAGCCTGACCCGCGCTGATGACGTTTTCAGCTAATATTCCGGAATTTGCCGTAAAAGGTCCGGTTCATATGTTAACAGTTAACTTGCCCAATATTTTCCTGAATCAGCCTGCTGAAGATAAAATAGAGGTAATTGAGCGAATCGGCCAGAAAATGGCCGGGATTGTCTATGTCGCAGTATGATGAGCAGGGGCTGGTGGTGCCGGATTTTCCTGGCAACCATTTTGGCAAGCGGAAGCCAAATGAAATCGGTGTTTTTTTGTGGAAAACATCATGGCGCCACATTTCCTGTCTTTGAATTTCTTGCGTGGCTAATTTGGCATTCAGGCAGAGATTGACTAGTCTCATTTAGCGGCGATGTACCTCAAAAGCATGTGCTTAACTGTGAGGGTTGTGGTCATGAATCTGTTAAGAGTCATCTGTCTCAGCTTGGCTTTCGCCTTGTCTCCTCCTGTCATCATGATGGCCCCACTGGTCTTGGTTGCACCGGTCAGGGCTTCTCCGGTTGCGCTTCCTCTGGCTTCGACGGCTATGCCAGAATCCAGATTCAAGTTTTCTTGTGGGCGCACTTTTGGTACTTGTGGCGTCCATTACTGTGAAGATAGTTATGAGGATCCTTATGCTCAACCATTTTATGGCATGTCCAGCACTGACAGTCTCTATCAGAACTACAATTTGGCCAGCTTATTGCGAAGTAAAGAAGCTTCTGAACTCAAAGGGTTTTGCATAGATAAGTCGCTGCTGGCGAACCCCGACGCAAGCTATGACATTAATCAGCTGCATGGGGAAGGCTTTTGGGGGGTGGTCAAAATGGTGCTGGTGCCAACGGGAGAAGTTTTGTATCTGCCGCTCGAAGCAGACGGGTTACTCATGGACAAAGAGAATAACAGTAAGGATGAGCAGGAGGTGAAGTATCTGGTAGAGATGTCTTTGATTGATCGATCTCGCAGAGGCGAGTTTTTCGACACACGTTATGGGTCACCAGTCACAAGCTGGATGTGGTTCAATTTGGTTATGACAAGCTACATTCGTGACTCCTCCAGACTTCAAGAAGCCAGTGCAGATCAAGCGTATCAAGCCTATCCATATGTCTATGGAGAAAGAGCAAACCTTATGGGCAGATCAGATCTCGAACTCATCTTGACCCCTGACGAGTATTATGGGAAAGACATTGTTGTTTACGATGCCTTACTATCGGGTTCATTTACTTTGCCAGATGGGGATGTAGTGCAGGGTCTTAAATTAGAATCAAGAGGAATACGCTTTCCCAAGTACGGGTTTGATAATTTCAGGAAGAACAAGCGCGACACAAAAGGTGTCAGTTTTGTTCCATCTTCTGATTCTCAGTTAGAAGGCAGTTTCGGTCGCTTTCGGTTTGTGGAGCTTGTGATAATGTTCAAGCGGAAACCCTAGCAGCTTGACCGAAAATAGCGCCCGTCCGGGCGACCCCGTCTAGGCGACCCCGTCTAGGCGACCCCGTCTAGGCGATCCCGTAGCGAGGACAGCAGAAAATTGAGGATGAAAATAGAGCAACGCAGGAGCAGTTGCCGCGTAGATTGGTGCCCAATTTCTGATGATCGTCATTTCGCCCCTGCCTGCCACGCCATTCAGGATAGTTCAAATGGATGGTGACTCTGAGCGGGTTAAGAGGGTGAAGGGTATGATTCTGATTCCATTATTAGCAAGGTATAACACTGACGATTACACGGCTGGTTTATTAAAAGCGCGTGCAGCTATTCAGTCCAGACTCTGCATACTGGCAGTCAGAGATTGTTAATACTACCAGCCGTTATCGCTCTGCTCCGCAGTATAAAAGTATTTGAAGAACTGCATAAATCAGCCGGGAATGACTGAAACAATTTTTCGTTAACCCCGGGGATAAAAAATTTTCACGTTGAACAGTATGAAGGCCAGGGGCCGGTGGTGCTGGGTTTTTCCTGCAACCATGCTGGCAAGCAGGAGCCAAGTGATATTCGGTGCTTTTTGTAAAAAAAATTATGGTTTCACGTTCCTGTCTTTGACTTTCTCGTGTGGCTAATTTGCATTCAGGCTGAGATCGACTACTCTCACCCAGTGGCGATTGACCTCAAGAGTATGTAATTAACTGTGAGGATTCTGGTCATGAATCTGTTAAGAGTCTCCTGCCTGAGCTTGGCTCTGGCCTTTTCTGCTCCTGCCGCCCTGGCCTCTCCTATAGAGGCTCCTCTTGATCACAATATTCCTGCTGATGCCAATATTCCTCCTGAGGCCAAGGCTCCTCCTGAGGCCAAGGCTCCTCCTGAGGCCGAGGCTACTGCGGCTTCGAAGGATAGGACAGAGTCGAGCTACCAGTTTCCTTGTGGGGATGCGAAAGGTATTTGCGGCGAGCAGTATTGTTTTAGTGATACGCCGTTTTCTTCTGCATTCAAAGATGTCAAACCGTTTAAAAAGATGTCTAGCACTGACAGCCACGAGCATGACTACAATTTGGCCAGCATGCTGCTAGATGATACAGCTGGTGAACTTGCACACTTTTGCGTCGATGAGTCGCTGTTGAACAACCCCTATGCGGGCTTCGACATTGATCAGCTGCAAGGAGAAAGCTTTTGGGGTATTCTCAAACTGGAGCAACTGGCAACAGGACAGCTTTTCTACGTGCCGCTCGAAACATACGAGTTGCTCGTAACCGATAAGGGTGATGAGAAGGCAGCTGAGAAGGCAGCTGACGAGGTAATCTGGTACAAGTACAAGCTGGAGATATCAAATGCTGGCCCCTATCTCCAAGATCGTCATGTCCAAGAGCAGTATGGGCTTGCTGTCATGAACTGGATGTTGTTCAGTCGGCTGGTTAACCGATACATTGAAGATTCCTTATTCTTTCGAACAGAATTGGGTCATGCCCTCCCCACACTGGACCCCTATTTTCTGACGAATGGTCCCGACCTCGAACTTAATTTGACCTCCGACAATCGTTATGGGGTGGGTGTTGTCTACAATGCCGAGATTGTTGGCTTACTTGCTTTGCCTAACGGGGATGTGGTGGAGGATCTGAGATTAGAATCAAAAGCGATCCGCTTTCCCAGGTACGGGTTTGATAACTTCAGGATGAACAAACGTAATCCTAAAGGCGTCAGTTTCGTTCCCTCTCGTGGTTCTCAGTTAAAGGGGCGCTTAGGTTCCTTTAAGGTGGTAGATCTTACGTTGATGCCGAAAAGGTGAAACAGTTTGTATGAATCGGGCTTGTGACGATTTCTGATGATCGTTACCTTGCCCTGCTACCTAACGGCTGATGGCAATTGGTTGATGATTGAAAATTCAGGACAGCCTCAGTGCCGGGAGATATCATGATCAAATGGTTTTTTCCGACGCTGGTTGTCTTTTTGGCATTACAGGACTTCTGCACCGGACAAAAAGATTGTCATTGTGAAAATTGTTGCTGAAAATACCGGCATTGCTTTGGGTCTATTATGATTCGCTGTCTGATCTACTTCATCTCAATCTTTCCTCTGTTTTTGATTTTTTCTGGGTTGCAATAGTGATGCCATTTTACTGGATCGGGTCAGGGAAGCGCCGGAGTGTATTGAAAGGAGCACCACAAATGCAGAGTCATTGATCCTGCGCTGCTGGATAATGCTGAAAGATACGCTAATGTCTGAAGCCTGGTCGTCAATGGTGACGGAGTTCAGCTAATATTCCAGACTCTGCCGTAACGATCTGGCTCATATGTTAACACTGAACTTATCCAATATTTTCCTGAATCAGTCTGCTGAAAATAAGCTGGAAGTAATAGAGCTAATCGGCCAGAAAATGGTTGAGGCTGGATATACCGCTGAAGCTTACACGCTTGGTTTGAAAATGCGTGAAGCCATTTCCTCCACGTTCCTTGGAAATGGTATTGCTATCCCCCACGGTACGCCGAACACTCGTGATGCTGTCATCAAAACCGGCGTGGTCATTCTCCAGTTTCCTCGCGGCGTTGACTGGGGTGATGGTGAAAAAGTCTATATGGCTGTCGGCATAGCAGCCTGCTCCAATGAACATCTGCAGATTTTGAGAGGGCTGACACGGATGCTCGGTAACGACGAGCTATGCAGCACTCTGGCAAAAACAGAAAACCCACAGGACGTTATTGACGCTATTAATTCTCCGTCCAGAGAGCCTGAGCTGATTTCTGAACAACGTGTTCCTGAACGTGTTGATTCTAACTCTCCATTTGCATTGAAAGCTATGGCGTCAGGGAGTGTCTGCCCTGCACCGGAAAAGGGAATGCTTAGCCGGGTGTTCACTATTTTTAATTCGAATGGAATGCATGCCCGTCCTGGTAAGGTCTTTGTATCCACTATCAAGCCTTTTGAGTCCCGGATAGAAGTCAGAAACCCTGATAAAAGTGGCGCATTTATTAACGGCAAAAGCCTGATGAAACTATTGAGTCTCGGGATCACCAGAGGCACCACCATAGAAGTCAAAGCCTCTGGTCCGGATGCTCAGGAAGCCATGGATGCACTGGAGCAGGCGATCAGTGAAGGACTGGCAGAATAATCGTTACCCTGAGCGCCTCGTGTTTTTCAAAAAAACAAAAATTAACTTGTAAAAGGTCAGGGTGGGTGTAAAATGAGAATCGTTCTCATTAGCAATAAGAAAGGAGTTGCCTATCGAAACTAGACTTATTGACCTGATTAACTGGTAAACAGCTACCAGTGACTCGCATATCCTCATCGTTTTGGCGGCTCGTCCCAAGCCGCCTTTTTTTATTCCTGTTCCGTGACGCTATCTGATACTCAGGCTCTGCTGGTTTTATTTTTTTCATCCAATTTGGAAAAAATGAGGTATAACCTTCTTTAACCGGATAAGGGTAGACTTAATGGATGTTCTGAAATACGAAATGCCACTGTTAAACGGAGATATTCAGTCCCTGGCTGACTATAAAGGCAAGGTAGTGTTGATTGTTAATACTGCGAGTCAGTGTGGCTTTACTCCTCAGTTCAAAGGATTGGAAGAACTGTACAAGAAGTATCAAGAGCAGGGGTTGGTGGTGTTGGGTTTTCCCTGTAACCAGTTTGGCAAACAGGAGCCCGGTGACAATAGTGAAATCGGTGCTTTTTGTGAAAAAAATTATGGCGTCACATTTCCTGTTTTTGAAAAAGTAGAAGTGAATGGCGACGGTGCTGCAAATCTCTACAAGGATCTGAAGCAAGCAGCGCCCGGTTTGATGGGGACTAAAAATATTAAGTGGAACTTCACCAAGTTTCTTCTGAATCGTCAGGGTGAAGTGGTTGGGCGATATGCCCCTACAACCAAACCTCAGGAACTGGAATCATCCATTAAAGATCTGCTGTCACAGGGTTAAGACAGTATTTGGAAGGTTCTGCAGTCCTTCCGGCAAACTAAGAATTTGACTGGGTTTGCCGACTTTACCGCTAATGACCGATGACTGTAAACCAGGAGACTTATAATGTCTGAGCTCGATTTAAATCCTCAAAGATCAGACAACTTCGAATATGCTGGATTTCTCGACCGATTCTGGGCAACGTTGATCGATACACTGGTTCTGATCATCATTACTTTACCGCTTGCCATGTTGATTGACGGTAACCAGATGACAATTAAAGATTCAAAGCAGCTTCTGGATCCGGTCGATATCATGATCAACTGGTTATTTCCGGCGATGGCGGTTGTCTTGTTCTGGCATTTCAAGAGCGCTACACCGGGCAAAATGCTTATTGCCATGAAAGTCGTTGATGAAAAGACCGGCCTTGCTCCAAGCCTGTTTCAGTCTATCATTCGCTACTTGGCTTACTTCATCTCAATTTTACCGCTGTTTTTGGGTTTTTTCTGGATCGTAGTGGATAAAAAAAAGCAAGGTTGGCATGACAAAATTGCCGGCACTGTTGTCGTAAAACTCAGGAAATAAACCATTGCATTCAGGAATTCAGTGGCTGATGCTTCTGAGCGAGTTAAGAGGATGAACGACAGGATTCTGATTCTTTCATTGACAATAGATCGAACGGGTCAGGAACCATTATTTTCCAGATCGTTTGGTCGTTGTCTTCTACCGGTCTCTTCTTTAAAATTCACACCGTGTTTCTCCCTGAAAATTAACTCTTTGTCTCTGTTTATCAAACAGGGCAGTGTTCCTTTCATTGGGCGTAGAGCTATTTAAAACGGTTTTCTACCCGACAAACCCAGATCGGCTCGTATAACTAAAACTAATCTTTCGCCACCCACCTGTCTGTTTGAATCGGAGGCAATGTTGTTCGAACTTAAAGCTAATAAGGTAGCTACCATGAAAAATGACCTGCTGTCAGGTCTGACGGTAGCACTGGCATTGGTGCCCGAAGCGGTAGCCTTTGCATTTGTTGCGGGTGTTGAACCACTGGTGGGTCTCTACGCTGCGTTTATGGTTGGTCTTATCACAGCTGCAATTGGTGGTCGTCCGGGCATGATTTCTGGTGCTACCGGTGCGCTGGCTGTGGTTATGGTCAGTCTGGTGGCTGACCACGGTGTTCAATATCTCTTTGCAACCGTTGTGCTGATGGGGATTATTCAGGTTCTGGCAGGAGCGCTGAAGCTAGGTAAATTTATTCGCATGGTGCCCCACCCGGTGATGCTGGGCTTTGTTAACGGCCTGGCCATTGTTATTTTCCTGGCTCAGCTGGGTCAATTTGGTGTTGAGGGCGGAACAGGCTGGTTGTCTGGAACCTTTATGGAAGGCAGTGTTATTGATATAGCCTGGATGCAGGGAAGTGAGCTCGGCATGATGCTGGGACTGGTAGCTTTGACCATGGCTATTATCTACTTTCTGCCTAAACTGACGACAGCCATTCCTTCCTCTCTGGTAGCCATTCTTGTGGTTTCCCTGCTGGTCATTGGCTTTGATCTCGATACCCGAACCGTAGGTGATGTAGCAGGCATTGCCGGTGGATTACCTGAATTCAGTATTCCCATGGTGCCATTGAACACGGAGACTTTTCTGATCATTCTGCCCTACTCTCTGATCCTGGCGGCCATTGGTTTGATTGAATCTCTCTTAACTCTGCGTATGGTGGACGAGATTACTGAAACTCATGGCAGCTCGAACCGTGAATGCATGGGTCAGGGCGCAGCCAATATTGTCACTGGCTTTTTTGGTGGTATGGGCGGTTGTGCCATGATTGGCCAGAGTATGATCAATGTTAACTCCGGAGGACGTGGGCGCCTGTCGGGTATTTCTGCAGCCTTATTCCTGCTGGCATTCATACTGGTGGCGTCCTCTCTGATTGAGCGAATCCCTGTTGCAGCCCTTATCGGTGTCATGTTCATCGTAGTGATTGGCACGTTTGAATGGAGTAGCTTTCGCATCATACGCAAGGTGCCCGGGGGCGATGCCTTTGTTCTGGTGCTGGTATCGGTCGTCACGGTTCTGACCGATTTGGCTGTCGCAGTCATTATCGGTGTCATTGTTTCTGCCCTGATCTTCGCCTGGGAACACGCCAAACACATTCGGATTGAGAAGAAAGAAGACCAGGAAGGCTCCAGTGTTTACAAAGTGCATGGACCTTTGTTCTTTGGCTCCACCACTCACTTTCTGGAACAGTTTTCACCAAAAGTCGACAACAATGATGTAGTGATCGATTTTGCCGATTCCCGAGTGTGCGATCACTCCGGGCTGGAAGCCATTGATACACTGGCAGAACGTTATACCAAGGCAGGCAGAACCCTGCACCTGCTGCACCTGAGTCAGGATTGTCAGAAACTACTGAATAAAGCAGGTAATATGGTAGAGGTGAATGTCATTGAAGATCCAAAATATTTTGTGGCTACCAATGCCTGATTGTTAAGCTGATCTTTGATTCATCCTGAGAAACCCGGCCAGTTGCCGGGTTTCTTATCTCTGGCAGGAGGGTAAAGTAACTCGGCAAAAATAACCTTCTTAAGCATTAAGGGATAATACGTGAGTGCTTTGTCGCATGTTGAACCCCTCATGAGATTCTGTATAGTTCGCCTCCTCGAACGGAGCAGGTCGCCACAGCAGCAGAACTGAATCGCCTGATAAAAAGTCAGGTTGACAACATCGGCTGACTCGGTAAAATGCGCCGCCGCTGAACAGGAAAAGCAACGCTGATTAATCATAAGTGTTTGCCAGTTTAGCGGGTTGGAAAGCCGCTTTGGCTCCTTGGCAAAGACAAGGCTTGACAACAAAAACGGTCGCGGTAAGATAGCGGCCTCGCTGAACAGCACTGACCGCTGGTTCAGCCGATTAAAACCTTCTTGTTTTAATCCAGTTCTTTAACAAATTATCAGACAATTCGTGTGGGCGCTTGTGCGAATGGCATCGGTCAACAGAGCTTGGCTCTGAAATGATTTAAATGCTGATCAAGCAAGCGAACATACTCGTTAATTCTAACATGTACGTTTAATTGTAAGATTGAGCAGTCAGCATGTTCTTCGGGACAGTTGGCAAAACGATTTAAACTGAAGAGTTTGATCATGGCTCAGATTGAACGCTGGCGGCAGGCCTAACACATGCAAGTCGAGCGGTAACAGGACTAGCTTGCTAGTTGCTGACGAGCGGCGGACGGGTGCGTAACACGTAGGAATCTGCCCGGTAGTGGGGGATAGCCCGGAGAAATCCGGATTAATACCGCATACGCCTTAAGAGGGAAAGCAGGGGACTCTTCGGAACCTTGCGCTATCGGATGAGCCTGCGTCGGATTAGCTGGTTGGTGGGGTAAAGGCCTACCAAGGCAACGATCCGTAGCTGGTCTGAGAGGATGATCAGCCACACTGGGACTGAGACACGGCCCAGACTCCTACGGGAGGCAGCAGTGGGGAATATTGCACAATGGGCGCAAGCCTGATGCAGCCATGCCGCGTGTGTGAAGAAGGCCCTAGGGTTGTAAAGCACTTTCAGCGAGGAGGAAAGGGTGTAGGTTAATACCCTGCATCTGTGACGTTACTCGCAGAAGAAGCACCGGCTAACTCCGTGCCAGCAGCCGCGGTAATACGGAGGGTGCGAGCGTTAATCGGAATTACTGGGCGTAAAGCGTGCGTAGGCGGCTTGTTAAGTTGGATGTGAAAGCCCCGGGCTTAACCTGGGAACGGCACCCAAAACTGGCAAGCTAGAGTGCGGAAGAGGAGTGTGGAATTTCCTGTGTAGCGGTGAAATGCGTAGATATAGGAAGGAACACCAGTGGCGAAGGCGACACTCTGGTCTGACACTGACGCTGAGGTACGAAAGCGTGGGGAGCAAACAGGATTAGATACCCTGGTAGTCCACGCCGTAAACGATGTCTACTAGTCGTCGGGGATCTTGCATTTCTGGTGACGCAGCTAACGCGATAAGTAGACCGCCTGGGGAGTACGGCCGCAAGGTTAAAACTCAAATGAATTGACGGGGGCCCGCACAAGCGGTGGAGCATGTGGTTTAATTCGAAGCAACGCGAAGAACCTTACCTGGCCTTGACATCCTGCGAACTTACTAGAGATAGTTTGGTGCCTTCGGGAACGCAGTGACAGGTGCTGCATGGCTGTCGTCAGCTCGTGTCGTGAGATGTTGGGTTAAGTCCCGCAACGAGCGCAACCCTTATCCTCAGTTACCAGCACTTCGGGTGGGCACTCTGGGGAGACTGCCGGTGACAAACCGGAGGAAGGTGGGGACGACGTCAAGTCATCATGGCCCTTACGGCCAGGGCTACACACGTGCTACAATGGTGCATACAGACGGTTGCCAAGCCGCGAGGTGGAGCTAATCTGAGAAAGTGCATCGTAGTCCGGATTGGAGTCTGCAACTCGACTCCATGAAGTCGGAATCGCTAGTAATCGTGAATCAGAATGTCACGGTGAATACGTTCCCGGGCCTTGTACACACCGCCCGTCACACCATGGGAGTGGGTTGCTCCAGAAGTGGTTAGCCTAACCTTCGGGAGGGCGATCACCACGGAGTGATTCATGACTGGGGTGAAGTCGTAACAAGGTAGCCCTAGGGGAACCTGGGGCTGGATCACCTCCTTAAACGAAGACCGACCTTCCATAAGCGTTCACACGAATTGTTTGATAACACCAACGGCGAAAGTCGTCTGGTGTTGTTTTGTTCTTTAAAAAGAGTGTTTAATGAATCGGTTGTTTTAGCGGTGCGCTGAACCAGCAGGATTGGGTCTGTAGCTCAGTTGGTTAGAGCGCACCCCTGATAAGGGTGAGGTCGGCAGTTCGAGTCTGCCCAGACCCACCAATCGTGATTCGGAATATGGGGCTATAGCTCAGCTGGGAGAGCGCCTGCTTTGCACGCAGGAGGTCAGCGGTTCGATCCCGCTTAGCTCCACCATTAATCCGGACGACTCATTCATTAAGCATATTTTGCTTCATTGTCCTTTTCTTTAACAGAAAGCGGATAATGCGATCTTTAACAATGTGGAATCCAAACTTAAATAAGCTGAGTTGATTTAAAAGGCTTTTGTCTTTTAATGATATTCTTGCTGAGACACTCTCAAGTGTATGGCGTTCGGTTGTCAGTGGTCCGTTAACAGTGGCCAGTGATGAACTGAAGATCGTTAAAGGTAGTTATATGACTGCCCAATGGATCGGACCCCTTTTTCGGGGGTTGGCAAAGTATTTTTGTTTTAATCAAGGCGCAAGCTGAACGACGGAAAGAGCATACCCATGGTATGTGACTGACAGAGTGAAGATTGCGACGCCGAGTAAAGCAAAAAGACGCAGCCAAACAGATCGTTTTGGGTTATATGGTCAAGTGACTAAGCGTACACGGTGGATGCCTTGGCAGTCAGAGGCGATGAAGGACGTGGTAATCTGCGAAAAGTCTTGGGGAGCCGATAAACAGGCCCTGATCCAGGAATGTCCGAATGGGGAAACCCACTCACACAAGTGAGTATCCTTGACCTGAATACATAGGGTTTAGGAGGCGAACCCGGGGAACTGAAACATCTAAGTACCCGGAGGAAAAGAAATCAACCGAGATTCCCCCAGTAGCGGCGAGCGAACGGGGACCAGCCCTTAAGCAATTTTTGGTTTAGCGGAACACTCTGGAAAGTGTGGCCATAGTGGGTGATAGCCCCGTACGCGAAAAGCCAGTTATTGTGAAATCGAGTAGGACGGCACACGTGAAATGTTGTCTGAACATGGGGGGACCATCCTCCAAGGCTAAATACTCCTGACTGACCGATAGTGAACCAGTACCGTGAGGGAAAGGCGAAAAGAACCCCGTTGAGGGGAGTGAAATAGAACCTGAAACCGTGTACGTACAAGCAGTCAAAGCTCATTTTCGAATGGGTGATGGCGTACCTTTTGTATAATGGGTCAGCGACTTATTTTCTGTGGCAAGGTTAACCGCATAGGGAAGCCGTAGCGAAAGCGAGTCTTAAGAGGGCGTCCAGTCGCAGTGAATAGACCCGAAACCGGGCGATCTATCCATGAGCAGGTTGAAGATCAGGTAACACTGATTGGAGGACCGAACCCACTGTCGTTGAAAAGCCAGGGGATGACTTGTGGATAGGAGTGAAAGGCTAATCAAGCCCGGAGATAGCTGGTTCTCCTCGAAAGCTATTTAGGTAGCGCCTCGTGTCTCACCATCGGGGGTAGAGCACTGTTTGGGCTAGGGGGCCATCCCGGCTTACCAACCCCATGCAAACTCCGAATACCGATGAGTGCAATCACGGGAGACACACGGCGGGTGCTAACGTCCGTCGTGGAAAGGGAAACAACCCAGACCGTCAGCTAAGGTCCCAAAGTAATAGTTAAGTGGGAAACGATGTGAGAAGGCCCAGACAGCCAGGAGGTTGGCTTAGAAGCAGCCACCCTTTAAAGAAAGCGTAATAGCTCACTGGTCGAGTCGGCTCGCGCGGAAGATGTAACGGGGCTCAAACTATTCACCGAAGCTACGGGGTTCAGTGGACAGTTGACAGTGGACAGTAAACGGTTGATGAGTG
The DNA here is from genome assembly GCF_032883915.1 of Endozoicomonas sp. 8E. NCBI lineage: Bacteria > Pseudomonadati > Pseudomonadota > Gammaproteobacteria > Oceanospirillales > Endozoicomonadaceae > Endozoicomonas > Endozoicomonas sp. 8E. Next base: position 141,330 of record NZ_CP120717.1, read on the forward strand.
AAAACCGTCCACCGTCTACTGTCAACTGTCTACTGAACCGGTAGAGGAGCGTTCTGTAAGCCGTTGAAGGTCAATCGGGAGGTTGGCTGGAGGTATCAGAAGTGCGAATGCTGACATGAGTAACGATAAAGGGAGTGAGAGGCTCCCTCGCCGGAAGACCAAGGGTTCCTGCGCAACGCTAATCGGCGCAGGGTGAGTCGGCCCCTAAGGTGAGGTCGAAAGACGTAATCGATGGGAAACAGGTTAATATTCCTGTACCCCTTTTGACTGCGATGGAGTGACGGAGAAGGCTAGGCCGGCAGGGCGATGGTTGTCCCTGTTTAAGGTCGTAGGCTGTGGACTCAGGCAAATCCGGGTTCACCAAGCCGAGAACTGATGACGAACCCACCAAGGTGGGGAAGTGGTTGATGCCAGGCTTCCAGGAAAAACTTCTAAGCGTCAGGTCAAAAGGGACCGTACCCGAAACCGACACAGGTGGTCAGGTAGAGAATACCAAGGCGCTTGAGAGAACTTGGGTGAAGGAACTAGGCAAAATGGCACCGTAACTTCGGGAGAAGGTGCGCCGCTGCCGGTGACGGGACTTGCTCCCTGAGCTGGCGGCGGTCGAAGATACCAGGTGGCTGCGACTGTTTATTAAAAACACAGCACTGTGCTAACACGTAAGTGGACGTATACGGTGTGACGCCTGCCCGGTGCCGGAAGGTTAATTGATGCTGTTATCGCAAGAGAAGCGGTTGATCGAAGCCCCGGTAAACGGCGGCCGTAACTATAACGGTCCTAAGGTAGCGAAATTCCTTGTCGGGTAAGTTCCGACCTGCACGAATGGCGTAACGATGGCCACGCTGTCTCCACCCAAGACTCAGTGAAATTGAAATCGCTGTTAAGATGCAGTGTATCCGCGGCTAGACGGAAAGACCCCGTGAACCTTTACTACAGCTTCACAGTGGATCTTGATGTTGCTTGTGTAGGATAGGTGGGAGGCTTGGAAGTGTGAACGCCAGTTTGCATGGAGCCAACCTTGAAATACCACCCTGGCAATATTGAGGTTCTAACCCAGGTCCTTTATCAGGATCGGGGACATTGTGTGGTGGGTAGTTTGACTGGGGCGGTCTCCTCCCAAAGAGTAACGGAGGAGCACGAAGGTTGGCTAAGCACGGTCGGACATCGTGCGGTTAGTGTAATGGTACAAGCCAGCTTGACTGCGAGAGGTACATCTCGAGCAGGTACGAAAGTAGGTCATAGTGATCCGGTGGTTCTGAATGGAAGGGCCATCGCTCAACGGATAAAAGGTACTCCGGGGATAACAGGCTGATACCGCCCAAGAGTTCACATCGACGGCGGTGTTTGGCACCTCGATGTCGGCTCATCACATCCTGGGGCTGAAGCCGGTCCCAAGGGTATGGCTGTTCGCCATTTAAAGTGGTACGCGAGCTGGGTTTAGAACGTCGTGAGACAGTTCGGTCCCTATCTGCCGTGGACGTTGGAAGTTTGAGGAGAGCTGCTCCTAGTACGAGAGGACCGGAGTGGACGAACCACTGGTGTTCGGGTTGTGTCGCCAGACGCATTGCCCGGTAGCTAAGTTCGGACGGGATAACCGCTGAAAGCATCTAAGCGGGAAGCCCCCTTCAAGATGAGACTTCCCTGGCCGCAAGGCCCATAAGAGACGTTGAAGACGACGACGTTGATAGGCGGGATGTGTAAGCGTTGTGAGGCGTTGAGCTAACCCGTACTAATGACTCGAGAGGCTTGACCATATAACGCCAAAGCGATTTGTGCAGCGCAGCTGCCAGCAAAAGCTGGAAGCCTGAAGCTGGAAGCTTGAAGCCGTACACAGTGAACGAGAGTGTTGAGCAAGAAGAAACGACACAGCTTAAAAAGAGATTTGGATTCCAGAGCCTTCCGCTTGCGACAAACAGCTTCAAGCCTCCAGCTTCAAGCTTCCAGCTCAAAAGCAAGGTTCGACCAGTTTTGCCTGGTGACCATAGAGTGTTGGAACCACCCGATCCCATCCCGAACTCGGAAGTGAAACGACACATCGCCGATGGTAGTGTGGGGCTTCCCCATGTGAGAGTAGGTCATCGCCAGGCATTGAATAAAGCAAAACCCCAGTTGAGAGATCGACTGGGGTTTTTGTTTTGTGGGCAAAGAAGTGCGGCTGAACAGAAGTGAAACGACACATACCTGGGCGGCCCCACCTGGGCGGCCCCCACCGATGGTAGTGTGGGGCTTCCCCGTGTGAGAGTAGGTCATCGCCAGGCATTGAATAAAGCAAAAAAGTGGCAAGAGCAGTGGTAGTGACAGCTCTCGGGCGAATTGTCATGCAACGCATTCAAACTTTCCTGCCCATCAAAGACAGCGGTTGAGCGACGCATGTCTGTCGAAGAGGCCCTTATCACTCAGTCAGTCTCTCTCTCTTTTGTACCTTATGAGCTTCGTCCGGGAGGCCAAGCTGCCAGTAACTGCTGATATAACGTGAAGAGCGGGGGGCCAGGGATTCTCGATTCACCCAGTTTCTGATCTCCAGCACAGCGTTCAGTTCACTGGCAGCCCATAGATAGGGGCTTCCTGGCAAGTGGGGCAGGTTGGCCAGAGCGTCTCTTAAAAGCTCCTTTTGTTGGCCTGGATGAGGGTTTATAACCCAGATAATTTCCATGCCTTCAGGGATCGACGAAGCTTCAAGGGCCATGGCTTGCTGGTCATCCTGGTGAGGAATTTCCAGAACTGCATAGCCTTTTGCATGGGCAGGTAGAATCTCTATGTTTGCACGAATGGCTGGAAGTGCGGTCAGGTCTCCGGTCATAACAAACCAGTCCGCTTCGAGGTCAACCAGTTTGGTAGGGCCTGGTCCAGATACTAAAACTGGATCGCCGATATTGGCACCCTCCAGCCAGCGTGCAGCAGGCCCCTGATCACTGTTATAGCAATGAACTGCGAAATCAATCGTCAAATGTTGTGCACGCTGATCAGAGGAAACCACGGTGTAACTTCTCTGGAGCGGTTTCTCGGGCATTGCAGGGTTATCAAATACCAGCTTTACGTAGGCGCTGGCTTGACCTGATGGAAAATCAGAAAGAGATTCTCCGGTCAGGATAACCCGCTTCATATGAGGGCTCAGGGATTCAATACTCTTTACAGATAGCACTCTTGCAGGAGATCTTGCCATATAACTGTTCAACTGATCTTAGGTCCTTAGTTGAGAATCATTATCATCTTAGCATGGGGCAATTTCAAGTAGTGCTCAGCGACTTCTTGCATTGCTTGTTTTTAGCTTGAAATGAACGGGTATGGGGCGAAGTGCGTACTTAACCCCTGTGTTTAGAAGAAAAAGCATAAAGATCCGCAAATATAAGGATTGATAATTTGTCATTTCCTGAAAAAATAGCCGGATTTTTCTAGAGGTTAAACAATTGATCACCCAAAACTTGTTCCTGAAGGCTCTTAACAATAATAAAGCGGTTCGTCCTCAAGATATGGAACTGCTGACAGCATGGTTTTCTCTGCCCGGACGTGCTGCCAGTGCTGAGCAGGTGATTGCATTGACGGGGGCCAAACGTGCGTCCATGATCGTTAACAACCTGGGCAAGCGTATTGCCGGGTTTCTGGAAGTGGATGCAGGCTCTGGTGCTTCCGTTGTTGCCGTAGATGGGAAAAACGGAGCGGGCGAAGCTGTATGGGTTATGCGAGAAGAGCTGTCTCAAGCTCTGGTGGCGCAGGGGTCCGTCACTTCTGAAGACGTTCAGGCAGAAGTTGCTGTTGAACCTGTAAAAACTGAAGAGCCTGTTAAGGTTGAAGTCAAAGTGGCTCCGGTGGTATCAGAGCCAGAAGTGGTGGTTGAAGTGGCTGATAGCCCGCTGGCTGAGGCTTTGGTTGAATTCGATGTACAATCTATCCGTAAAGCCTACCCAAGTACTCCTGCAAGCCAGCGTTTGCTCAAGTCTGCTATGGTGAATGCTCTGGTGGCCAATCGTCCAGTCAATACCCGCGCATACCAGCGTATGATTCCTGCTGAGCTGCGAAAGAGTGTCAGTAGCCAGGAAGCCAAAATGTTTCTTAACAAAGTGTTGGCCATTCTGAAAACTCATTGAAGCTGTGTGTCAGGCCCGGATTAAAGAAACAAAGGAAGGGGAAAACCGTTGCAGTTAGTCGGTTTTGCTCTCTGGCTTCTTTACAGGGCCTGTTTATCTCCCGGAATACTAAAGGCTTCTCCTATCCGTCTATTTGAGATCTAATAAATATGCCCCTGACCAGAGCTCTGCAGTCTGACTACGATGCCATTATCATAGGTGCCGGTGCATCGGGTCTTATGTGCGCGCTCACAGCTGGCTATCGTGGTCGTAACGTTCTTGTGTTGGATCACGCCAACAAAATTGGCAAGAAAATTATTATTTCAGGGGGGGGACGTTGTAACTTCACCAACCTCTATACCGAACCTGCCCATTACCTTTCGAATAACTCGCACTTCTGTAAGTCAGCGCTGGCACGCTATACCCAGTGGGATTTTCAGGCGCTTGTAGATAAGTATCAGGTGGCTTGGCATGAAAAAACGCTGGGGCAGCTTTTCTGCGACAATCGTTCAAAGGATATCGTCGACCTTCTGGTCAGCGAGTGTCAGGATGCAGGTGTCACCATTCGAGCCAAGGCCCGTGTTGAATCCATAAAGCCTAATAAATCTTCGGGTTATGCGCTGGCAACCAACATTGGCGGATTCTTCAGTCAGTCACTGGTAGTGGCAACCGGTGGTCTGTCATTCCCGACGATGGGAGCCACGGGGTTTGGTTACCAGATAGCGGAACAGTTTGGCCACAGACTGATTGAGCAAAAGCCTGCACTGGTGCCTTTTACCATGAATCAGGACTGGCTTAAGCACTTTGAAGAGCTTTCCGGTGTTAGCTCAGAAGTGATCGCCAGCTGCAATGGACAGTCTTTTCGGGAAAATATTCTGTTCACCCATCGTGGTGTCAGCGGGCCGGTCATTTTACAGATTTCATCCTATTGGAATCCGGGGGATACGGTTTCCATTAATTGGATTCCCGGTGCAGATATTCATGGTTGGCTTCAGTCCTGTACCGGGCAAAGACCCAGGGCACAGACGGCAACAATCTTGTCTGAACATATGACTAAAAGGTTGTCTCAAGCCTTATGTGGTCAAGGTCAACTGAGACTATTAACCGACAATGGTCAAAAACTGATGGCACAGTACACGCCGGCTGAGCTTGAAGACCTGGTCCAGGCACTGGAAAACTGGGAATTGAAACCCTCTGGTACAGAAGGCTATAAAAAAGCAGAAGTCACCCTGGGTGGTGTGGACACTGCGAAAGTCTCTTCGAAAACATTTGAGAGCCGCATCCAGCCGGGGCTTTTCTTTATCGGTGAGGTTCTGGATGTTACCGGCCATTTGGGCGGCTTTAACTTCCAATGGGCCTGGGCTTCAGGTCATTGTGCCGGGCAGTATGTTTAATTCCCATGGTTTGATTTTCTCCATCCACCAAGAGCATAATGCTTCGTCCGTGAAGCACTATTGACGTTAATGCCTCATAAGACATTCTCCTTGGCCGGAAATTGCAGCTGACCTCGTACACGAAATGGCTACAGAATCCGAGAAAAGCTGCATTTTTATGGTAGAAGTCATGAAGTTTATCAATCGTTGTGTTGTAACCCTGAAGCCCAGACAGCCTTTTATTGAATGGGCGAAAGGGCTGGGAACAGAATTGCCGGAAGAATGGAGCCTGGAAGGTGGCTCCTACCTGCTGGATGAACAGGAAACAGAGGAAGGTCTGGAAGCAGCAGTAACCAACTACGCTCGGGACATGATGGAAAATGAGCTTTCCGCCTGGGAAGAAGATCCGGGTCGCTGGCCCGTTCAGAGAGATGTCAGCGCCCTGAAGAGCTGGTTTGATGTTCATGTTTCAGTAGCAGGTTTTGACCTGGGTACCGAAGGTCTTATGAGAGCTGACTTGTCTGATCTTGGGGGGATGTGACGGCGCTTTGCCGGTCAATCCATAAAGTAACCCTTCTGAAATTGATGTATTCCCCCGTTATGAAGAACTCCAGAAAACTTTTCCTCGGGATCATTGTCATTCTGATTCTGGCCGTGGTTGCTATTAAATATTTCGATATCAATGACAAACTTTACAATGAATACCTGTCCCATACAGTACCCAGCGAACAGTGGGCAAATGCCATTGCGTTGAGTGATTATAAGTTGGTGGCCGGGCCTGTGAAACTCGCTGATGCAGGTGATCAGGTATCCGGAGTGACATGGAGTCCTGTTACCGATTCCCTTTATGTTGTATCCGGAGGAGGTTCTTCGATCCACGTCCTGGAGTACGACCGGAATGGAAACCTCAAGAGAAAACTGAAATCCAATCTTAATGCTGATGTAGAAGGTATTGCCTGGGCTGATGGCGATCGTTTTATTGTTGTCAACGAACGTCAGCAAGAATTGTTGCTGGTAGACATTAAACCGGATTCGAATGAGATCGACTTCTCCAGTGCGTCCACTTTTACCTTTGGCATAGGAGAAGGAGGCAACAAAGGTTTTGAGGGCATTGCCTGGGATCCAGAGACAAAATCGATCTACGTCCTCAAAGAGAGAGACCCCATCCGGATTTTTCGTATTGATGGTTTCACCGAGCAGGGTAAAGAGAGAAAGCTGGTGATTAGTGAGCAGGAAGAAATGGAAGAAAGCCTGAGGTTTTTCAATCGGGACCTGTCAGGGATGCACTTCGATACGGCTTCAAGGCATTTTGTTTTGCTCAGTGATCAGTCCGATTCTTTGACAGAGCTGGACGAAAATGGAGAGGCCGTCAGTGTTATGGTGCTTGAGAAGGGCTGGCATGGATTGAAGAATACAATTGAGCAGCCAGAAGGGGTTACTATGGACAGACAGGGAACGGTGTTTATTGTCGGGGAGCCTGACGACCTCTACATATTCAGGAAGAGTACTGTGTCTGAATGAAACTAGCCTCCTTTGCTATTGAGCTTTGATGTTGGGATGTCGTGCATGTCAGAAGAGAGCCCGGAAACACTGGAAATCATTTACCAGGATCAGTGGCTGGTAGCGGTTAATAAACCGTCGGGTTTGTTGGTGCATCGTTCCATGATTGACCGGAATGAAACCCGGTTTGCTTTGCAGATCGTCAGAAATCAGGTAGGTCAGCATGTTTATCCACTGCATCGTCTGGATAAACCGACGTCCGGTGTTTTAGTGTTTGCCCTGTCGCCTGAGGTTGCCCGGCTGGCTGGAAAACAATTTGAGGAAGGGCTGGTGGAGAAAACCTATCTGGCAGTCGTCAGGGGTTATGCGCCAGAGTCTGGCGTGATTGATCATCCTCTGAAAGAAGAGCTGGATAAAATGACAGACCGCAAGGCCCGGCAGGACAAACTGGCCCAGGAGGCGGTCACCGTTTATGAAAGACTGGCGACCGTTGAGCTGCCTCTTGCCATAGAAAGATACCCAACGAGTCGCTACTCCCTGGTAAGAGCCTGGCCTAAAACGGGAAGGAAACATCAGATTCGTCGGCATATGAAGCATATAGCCCACCCGATCATTGGCGATGCCAAACATGGGAAGGGGGTTCATAATCGATACTTTGCCAAACACTTTTCAGCAGGTAGATTGCTACTGGCCTGTACTGAGCTTGAATTAACTCATCCCTTTACCCGTGAACGACTTCTTTTGACTGCTTCGCTGGATAGTGTCTTCTCTGATCTGATGACTCGCTTTGGCTGGAACAGATCATTTCATCGGAAAGGTGAGTGAAATTCCCGATTCCCCATGACGAATGTTAATTAAGTATCTAGTCTGCCTGAACGGTTTGTTTCAGGAGGCTTTATGCTCAGAGCGGGTTTGAGTATATTTTTGTTTGTATTGTTGTTGCTTGGAGCGTTCTACAGTCACGGATACGATGACTACAATAAAGATAAAATAGTAACGGATAAATCGGGTCGTCAAAGGTGCAAGCAGTGTGACCTTAGTCTTGGAGCCTGTGATTGTCGATGTGATCAATGTGGCAAGCGGTTCAGGGAAAAAAGGCAGATTGCCCAGGCCACAATAAGAAAAAAAGGGCAGTCTTATGCCAAGAGTGCCAGAGGCAAAGACCCTAAATCCAGAGAGGTGTATTTATCCACTGAGAATACTTGCCAGTGTGAAGAAAAACCTTTGTCCCGTGAGCCTCCTTCAGCTCCTGTTCTGAGGCTTGGCCCCAGGAAAAGGATGGTTGCTTTTGATGGGCCTTCAACCAGCCAGATGGTTTCATTAGAGCCATCCGTGAGTGGTTTTTCCGGCGAAATGCTTCCGCTTGTTGCTTTTACTATTCCAGACCCTGCTCCTGTAACTGATGAGAAAAATCAGCTTGATTGTGAATGGATGAACCAGCGTTGTAATTTTAGTGTTATCCAGTTACAGACTTTGCCTGTCGATGAAACTTTCTGTCAGCAGAAAGCCTTCTCAGCTTCGTCTTTCAATGTCTGTTATCTGGAGACCGCCATGGATAAGATCGTCCTCGAGACTTCAAGCGGGGTACTTAAATTTCAGCAACTATTGACTCAGGTGCAGGCTGCTATTCAACAGGATGTAATTGCAGGACTGATCTCTGTTGGTTGGATGAGTGAATACACTCGACCCCTTGGTACCATCGAGACTTTGAAAGATCGGGGATATCTTCTGACGCTTCCTGTTTCTCAGGGAGGCTATTCCTTCGCTCTTATTATTATTGAACATAGTTTGGCTTTTGTATTTCTTCTGAATCAGGATGGTGAAGTGATGGGCTATGCCAGTAATAAACACAGTCTCTTTGTTTTTGCGATCAACTGCTATCTGGATAAGTCGAGAAGAGGCCAGCTTTATCAAGTGCACTTGCCCGATGATGATGTGTTCAACCTCATGGTGGAGAATGCCACTAAGGCTTTTAATTGCCTGGATAAAGAAGCTGTAGAAGCCTTGCAGGCATTTGATGATGACGATGAGGTTGAAGTGTTCCTGGTTTCTGATAATGCAACGGGGCATGACATTGCTATTCGGCAATGTTTCATGAATCAAATGTCTGGAGGTCTGCAAAAAATTCCGTTACCTCAGAAGTTAGACGAATCCCAGCTTCCGGATTTATACCCCTTGTTGAGTTTAATGGAAATGGATCAAGCGATGATGGCCCTTAATATTGACCTCGAGGTTGATGAGCTTAAGGAATTCAACTCAATTCAAATGATAATGGACAATGCCATTGGAGAGGGCTCCTTTGCCATGGTGATTCAGGAGCCCGATGAGTCAACATTTGCTGTTTTTATCTCGGTTAATGGTGCCATTATGACACTGAGAATGTTGTGTTTCTCTGACAGTCTTGGAGAGCGAGCCTCGTTGAAAGCTTCCACTGGCTTGGTTTGTGAATGGAATGAAGCATTACAGGTTCTTATGCATACTCTAAGAACAGGCTACAACCTCAAGCTTTACCGGATTAGGCCATCTGATTAATTTCACTTTTGATATGACCGGTAGATACCTCAATGGGGCATGACAACGAAATATCCAGAGATTTGCAAAATAGTTCATTGTCTCAGCGGCTCTGAGAACCCCAGCCTCAGGAGTTCAACTCCACCCAACCGTTAATGAACACTGCATTGGGAGGGGCTGGTGCGAGTAGGGTAAAGCATTATGCAACTCGAAGGGCAGGTCCTGGTTTATCGGATAAGGTCAACTGATGAAAGTAGCCATGAATTTATCTGTCGATATGACGGTTTATATGCAAAATAATCGAATATTAACCATTTTTTAACGATTAACATGTGTATTAGTAAGTTTATGAATTTATTGGATATTAAATGACTTGCAGGCATAATTTACAGGTTTATTAACCGATAATTAACCGTTAGTCAGGAATCCAAATGCATACGCTGGAACGCTTGTCAGACTATCGATTTACTGCCTCCCAGTTGGGGCACTTCAGACAGATGGGAGAGTTCCGGGGGCGGCAGCCTCATACTCTGCGTCAACAAGCTGAGATTCTGGATACTCTCAGGCAGGTAGCTACTCTGGAATCTGTGGAGTATGGCAACAGTCTTGAGAACATTGTCGTCAGCAAGGAAGCATTAAGAAAACTGGTGCAATATGAGATTAAGCCAGCCACCCCTGCTGAAAGGCAAACAGCGGGGTATCGCGATGTACTGGACAGGGTCAGGGAGCCTGCAGAGCACACCAATGTTTCCCCGGGCTTGATCCGGCAGCTTCATGCCACTCTATACAGCCATTTCCCTCATGAGGGAGGACGCTGGAAAGCGACCAACAAAGATATTGTAGAGCGTGATTCAGAGGGGAATCGGATCGGGGTTCTTTATCGAACTGTTCCGGCTACAGAAACGCCGAAAGCGATGGAGTTCACCGTGGCGCTCTATCATCAGTGTCTGGAAAAGACGATAGAGCCTTTGTTGGTGGTGAGTTGTGCGGTATTGGATTTTCTCTGCATACACCCATTCAGTGACGGTAATACCCGGATTTCCCGCCTTATTGCTACCCTCATGCTTTCCATTAATGGCTATGATATTTGTCGCTATATCAGTCTGGAAAGAATCTTTGCTCAGAATGAGCAGGCATATATGAATGCCCTTCAACTTAGTGTTAAAGGTTGGCATGAAGGGACCCATAACCCCATGCCCTGGATTAACTTCTTTCTGGACAGTGTGATCAAAGCGTATGAAGAGCTTGAGTTAAGGGTGGATGCCTTGCAAAACCAGGGTAGCCGTGCTCCCAAGTCGCAGTTGATTGCTATGGCTATTGACAATGCAGAGGGTCCCTTTTCGGTGGCTGATATTTGTATCCAGTTGCCTACGGTCAGTCGTGAGCTGGTAAAGAAGGTGGTTCAGCAGAAACGAAGAGATGGCGAGTTGAAGCCCATTGGCAAAGGGCGAGGGGCTCATTGGGAAAGAGTCTAGGAAGGGCTCCCGGTCGAGCCCTTTTTGGCAAATTCACAGCATTCTGCCCAGCACATCGTTTTCAGGCTTGTCCATGAACCGGTGTTTGAGTGCCCCCACCATGTGAAGGGCTATGATCGCCAGAAATGCATAGGGAATATAGGAATGAATGGTATGAAGGGTTCCTGCCAGCTCTTTGTTGTCTTCCATAAATTCGGGCAGTTGGATGCCAAAGAAGAAAACATCACGCCCTCCTGCATCCGACATGGTAAGACCGCTCAGAGGCACAAGGATCATCAGGGCATAGAGCGAATAATGGGTGATCCTGGCCAATACCTTTTCACGGTTGGGCAATCCCTTGGGTAGCTCGGGCACTTTGCTGAACCATCGTATCAGAATACGAATGACAACCAGCAGCAGTACAAGGATGCCGAAAGACTTGTGCCAGGGGTAAATGTCGTATTTATAGCTGACGTCCTTGGACAGGCCTGCCATATACCAGCCACTGGCAATGATACTCAGGATGGTAATGGCCATCAGCCAATGAAGCAGTCTCATCAGTACCGGATATTTTGCAGGTGTCATAGGTTTATCCTCTGGAGTGGAAAGCGCGTACGGCTTAATGTTCTTTATTTTATTCAAGTCAGCTATGAGTGAAGAACAAACTTCACCCACAAGGATGCATTTATTTTTACTTTAAACGGTGATCCTGTCACCTGATTGCGGCAAATTATGTTTTTTCGCACAGACTGCCCCCGCAAAGATCCTCGCGTGACTGCGCTCGCCTTAAGCTGGTGGTTGTCACCAGCAGGCGTCTTTACCGCCAGTCAGATGCAGGTTCTTCCACAGGGGACTTTCACCCTTCAGGTTCACGCCCATGTCGGGCATAAAAAAATAAATAAACGCAGGGAACTAAATGGATAGACAATGATCCAAGGTCACAATTCATTTGAAAAACAGTAGATAGGAGTAAGAGATATGAACGGAATCACACCACCCGGCAGCCCAAATAATCAGTCACCTTATCAACAGGAGACCGATCAATGCCCTATTTGTCTTGAACTTTTTGACGGAAGGGAAGTCACGGTTCTTGATCCATGCAACCATATGTTTCACGAAAACTGCCTGGAGACTTGGCTACGGCAAAATACAACCTGTCCTTATTGCAGGACCATCGTCAGGGAAAGGGCAGTAGAACCATTTCCTGATGTGATAGTGGAACGTATATCGAGAAGAGGTGGTAGTGCTGGTGGTAGTGCGACTTTCTATCCAGATGGGCGGCTGATACCGTGGCACCGTTAAAACGCTGATTCCGTTCTCTTTGAGGGCGCCTTAACTTCATCACCTGCTGCCAGAACAAGTGCTCTGGCCTGAGAGATGAAAAAAAACGACAGCAGCAACAGCGGTGCGGTAAAGAGTGTCTGTCTGATAATTCTATCCTTCCGATTTGGTTTTCACAGAGGAAGGATAGATCAAGAAAATGAAAGGGTATCTATATCATCCATCAGCTGCACTGGTGATCTGCCTGATGGCATCGCTGTAAAGTCCATGCAGGCTTTCAGGATCAGAGACACATAATCCCAGGTCCCTCAGAAGGCCGTCTTTCAGCCCATAGATCCAGCTGTGGACCGTCAGGTCCTGCCCTCGCAGCCAGGCATCCCTGACGATGGGGGTCTGGCAGACATTCAGAGCCTGTTCTACAACATTCAGCTCATACATGCGCTCGAAGACTTCTTCCTGACTGCCCAGAGTGTCCAGGAATGTCTGGTGTTTGTGCTCTACATCCTGAATATGACGCAGCCAGTTATCAATCAGGCCGAGTTTGCCATTCTTTACCGCTGCCTCTACGCCGCCGCAGCCGTAGTGTCCGGTCACTATAATGTGCTCCACTTTCAGGTACTCAACGGCAAATTGAATAACAGAGAGACAGTTGAGATCGGTGTGAATGACCTGGTTGGCTACATTCCGATGAACAAACAGCTCACCAGGCAGCAGGCCAGTGATCTGATTGGCAGGTACCCGGCTGTCAGAGCAGCCTATCCACAGGTATTTGGGGGCCTGTTGTTGAGAAAGTTGTTCAAAAAAATCAGGTTCCTTTTCCCGAACAGCATCTGACCATTCACGGTTTTGGTCGAACAGCTCCTTGAGTCTGCGCATGGGAAGCTTCCTCATCAGAAATAACGCACAAGTATACAGCTGAAAAAATAGAAGCCAACAACGGAAGGGTTGAAAGGGCGTTCCGAACAGCTGTATCTCCGTTGCAATTCCTCGCAACGGCTCTGCTGTTTTAAAAGGTTATTGCTTCGATTACTTCAAAAACGCCAACAATCATAGTTTCAGAAACTGATCTTTCTGGTCCCGGAATCATTTGATAATCACCATTGGGTAGCTGCGATAAGTTAGGGGTGGGTGTGGTTTGCATTCCTTTTCTAACAAGGCATGTTTGATAACAGGGTACTAAATATTGCCCTGCTACCTCTCCTGGTACGAAGAGAAGCGCCCCTGATGTTTGACTTCTGGCGCTGAAATGTAACATCAAATTCCTTATGCCGGGTTCCTCCACTCTATTTTTTTTATGATGTACATAATATTTCCCGTCGGATGTTCTAATTAAATACATTCTGCAGCCAGGGCATCCGGAGCTTTTATGCTTAACCTCGGCAAAATATTCAATGTTACCAAGTATGCTCTCTATGGTGATTTGCCTGGTTTCTCCGTCCCGTTCTACAACAAAATCCCTTGGTGAAGTTTTTGTTATTGTCCCGTAGGAAATGGGTATTTGAAAAAGGATGATAAAGTAAGAGAGCAAAAATATTCGTCTATTCATCCCAAGCCTTTTTAAAAAACAGAAAGAAGATGACTTATAGGAGATTTATACAGCCTTCGCAAACTACTTTATCGAACCGCGCAGTGTGCCAATGCCTGCTACCTTGAAGGCAAACGGCCGAATAAGCACCTTGAGTGAATGGTAGCCATGCTAGCGTTGTGGATGGTCGGGAAGAAAGTCATCAACCAGGATGTCATCAAATGTCCTCGGGCAACTGTCGGAGAAGCTGGTGTTATCTGATTGATGATTTTCCCACAGGTACTTATTCATTGTCTGGCAAGATCAGTGTGCCGTCTTCACAGCCCAAGGTGGGCTTGTTCTTGCAAACAAAGAAAGATATCCGTTCAGGGTATCTTCCGGTCGTCATTAGTTAACGGTACTGATTCACCTGATCTCTGAGTTCAATGGCAGCAGCTCTGGCTGCTTCGGCAAAGTTTTCATCACTGCCAGCGTAAATGATGCCACGGGAAGAGTTTACAATGATGCCTTCACCCTGACTGTTGAGACCATTTTTAACGGTGGCTTCTACGTCTCCACCCTGGGCGCCCAGACCCGGAACCAGAAATGTCATATCACCGGTAATAGCGCGAATACGCTTGAGTTCTTCAGGGTTGGTAGCACCGACAACCAGCAGCAGGTTGTTATGGCTGTTCCACTCTTCTTTGGCCATACGGGCAATCACTTCATAGAGGAAGTCGTCACCGACCTTCAGGTTCTGGATCGCCGCAGCTCCGGGGTTGGAGGTTCGACAAAGGATGATGGTGCCCTTGTCTTCATATCGGCTGAAAGGCGCAATGGTGTCGATGCCCATGTAGGGGTTGACGGTGATCGCATCTGCGCCGTAGCGATCAAAGGCTTCTGCCGCATACTGATCAGCCGTGCTGCCAATATCACCCCGTTTTGAGTCCAGAATGACCGGGATATCCGGGTAATTATCCTTGATGTATTCGATGGTCTGGGCCAGTTCGTCTTCTGCACCACGGGCATGATAATGGGCGGCCTGGGGTTTGTAAGCACACACTAAGTCAGCAGTGGCATCAATAATAAAGCGGTTAAATTCCAGAATAGGTTGCTCGAGCGCCTGAATGTGGGCGGGAAACTTCTCGGGTAGAGGGTCCAGACCTACGCAGAGTAAAGAGTTGTTCTTACCCATAGCCGCCTGAACCTGATCCAGAAAACGCATAGCAAAGCCTTATGTTGCAGTGAACGGTGTCTGGGCGGGCAGTCTAACAGATTAAGTCCGGGTTTGTTGCGACAAATAAGAAACTTGCCGGGTGGGAGCCCGGCAGTCTCCATTGACATTGCCCTGTTCAGTGGCTCAATGCAGGGGGGCATGCATCTGCGGCCCGCCCGGCACAGTTGGTCATGAGCATCAGGTTGCTATTCACGAGTCCGTTTTTGTCAGGCGAACGGCCCACTTGGTTTTGGCGGCCTGCTGCATATCGACCACCTCATCGCTTTCATCAACAATTTCGCGGCCAAGCAGGGTTTCAATCATATCCTCCAGGGTGACAATACCGCGAATATCGCCGTACTCGGTGACCACCATGGCGATATGGGTGCGTTTTTCCAGGAAAGTAGCCATCAGTTTTGGTAACGGCTCTTTTTCCAGTACCGCGATGATTGGACGTTTCAGGCTGGCCAGCGTCGTATTCCCTCCTGTGCGCAGCTGTGACAAAAGAATGTCATTGCGCATGACGAAACCATTGATTTCATCAGGGTCTTCACCATATACCGGAATGCGCGAGAAGCAGGAGTCGGTAAACTTGCTCATATACTCATCACTGGTAGTGGATTCTGGCAGCGAGAACAGCACTGAACGCGGCGTCATGATTTCGGCAATCTGCAGATCACGGAACTTGGGCATGTTTTTCATCAGCTCAGACTCAGCACCCTGCAGGGCACCGTGCTGCAGACCGAGATCCGCCATGGCGTGGATTTCATCCCGCAGGTAGGGGTTGCTTTTGTCTTTCGGAGCCAGCTTCCTGGTCAGCAGTTCGGTAATCCAGATAATGGGAAGCAGCAGCCTTACCATGAGGCGCACACCAACTGCCATCGTCGGCACCAGGCTTTGCCACCAGCTGGCACCAATGGTCTTGGGAATGATCTCTGACAGCACCAGAATCAGCAGCGTCAGCACTGCAGAAAAGATTCCAAGCGAGGCGTCGCCAAAGACTTTTGCCGCCTGGGCACCGGCAACGGCAGCACCAACGGTGTGGGCGATGGTATTCAGGGTCAGAATAGCCGCCAGGGAGCGGTCAATATGGTCGTGCAACTCGCGGACCATATGAGCCCACTTACTTTTTTTCTGCTCAAGACTGAGCACGTAGGCCGGTGAGATGCTGAGCAGTACGGCTTCAAATACCGAACAGATAAAGGACACCGCAATAGCGATGACAACATACGCAACAAGCGTAACCACAGATGGCTCCAAAGGTTATCAGGGGAGGCCTATTCTAGCCTGAGAATTCGATTGTTAGTGACAGATTTTTCCAGGGCTTATTTCGGTTTCTTGTTCTCTCCGTTGAAGGGTTCGCCAAAATAACGGATTCTGGACCATAATTATCAAAAACGGAGCGTTTCCGAGAGCATCTGCAATCCCTGTCAGGCCGATAAAACCTGTAGTAAATCGCTCGCCTTTTCTACGTGTTAACACCGTTATCGGGCTACAAACTATGGTACGTTTTGTTGCGCCACTCTCAGGTATGTTTATCTTCGCCTTGGCCAGCGGATATCTGACGACGCTGATTCCTCTGAGAATCAATGCGACAGATGGCAATGACTTTCTGGCCGGTCTGATGGGTACCGCCTATTACCTGGGATTACTGGCAGGATCGTTTCGCTCAGAAAGTATTGTTTGCCGGGTAGGCCATATTCGCTCGTTCGCCTGCTTTATGGCTTTGCTCTGTGCCACTGTATTAAGTCTTGCACTGTCGGAGAATACCATCAGCTGGCTGGTACTCCGTTTCCTTAACGGCATGGCGGTGGCCGGTATATTTGTTGTGGTTGAATCATGGCTGCTCTGTGAAAGTGAAAGCTCAAATCGGGGCAAAGTGCTGTCTTTCTACATGGTGTCACTCTATGGCGCCAACGCTATCGGGCAGCTGTTTGTAGGCTTCCTTGATAGCAGTAGCCTGACACCTTTTATCTTGATCGGTATTCTGCTGTCATTGTCGATCTTCCCACCGGCAATGACCCGAATCCCGACACCAGAGATAGAAGTGGCTTCCTCACTCGGATTCAGAAAGCTTTTTGAACTGACACCTTCCGGGGTGCTCGGCTGTTTTGCCGGTGGTCTGGTATTGGGTGGTTTGTATTCAATGCTGCCAATTTACCTGGCCGACGCCAGCAACAGTGATAATCACACAGTGGCGATCTTTCTGGCTATCACCATGACTGGCGGAATGGCACTGCAGTTTCCGGTGGGTTACCTCTCCGATATTATCGATCGGCGTAAAATGTTAATTCTGGTTACCCTGGCAGGTTGTGTCGTTTGCCTTTTCCTGATCCTCAGTTCCCGCGAGAGCTGGCTGTATTACCCATTATTATTTTTGTTTGGCGGAGCTGCCTTCACTCTCTATCCAATGGCCATCAGCCACGGTTGTGATCATATGCACCCGGATGATATCGTTGCAGGAACCCAGGGACTTCTTCTCGCTTACAGCTTTGGCGCCTGTATCGGCCCGATCCTGGCATCGCTGTTTATGGGCCATATTTCAGAAGGCCTGATGCTGTATTTCATCACGGTGATGGGAGCTACCAGTATCTTCTTCTATATTCGAATGGCGTACCGTCCTGCGATCTATACCAGAGAAGAGCAGAACTTTATTCCAGTACCCGGCACAACACCCATTGTCACGCAGATTGACCCTCGTTCCGATGCTGAGGAGTTATTGGAAACCGAAGATACAGCTAAACCAGCAAGCTAACTCATTATCGGCGCGTTGCGGGGGTTAAAAACAGTTCGCAGAAATCTATTATAATATAAAATAATCTTATATAATCTCAAGCATGGATAAGAGATTAGTGAAGATAGGTGAGGCAGCTCGTTTACTTGGTACAGACCCAGTAACACTACGTAAATGGGAAAGTACAGGTGAGCTGCTTCCTGCCAGAAAGACCAAAGGCGGAACTCGTTACTACGACGTGTCTGAATTGATGGGCTTAAGTAACGAAGCTGCGCCTACGCTTTGCTATTGCAGAGTCTCCAGTCACGACCAAAAGCCAGACTTAGACAGGCAGCAAGAGTTACTGGAAGCCTACTGTTCTGCAAAAGGTTGGCGAACTCAGGTTATACATGATCTTGGCTCTGGCATGAACTACCGGAAAAAAGGACTCAATCAGCTGCTTGAGTTGATAATGAAACGCCAGATTAAACGACTGGTGATTTCACATAAAGACAGGCTGCTAAGGTTCGGTTCTGAATTGGTTTTCTCCCTATGTGAATTGCAGGGAATAGAAATAGTCATTGTACATAAAGGCGATCAGCCTTCGTTTGAGGAAGAGCTAGCCAATGATGTATTGGAAATAATCACTGTATTCAGCGCAAGACTGTACGGCAGCCGAAGCAGGAAACATAAAAAGATGCTTGAGACTTTGCAAGATGTTGTTAGCTCACAAGATTGAACTCAGACCGACAAAACAACAAGCCGATTATCTTGATAGGGCTTGTGGTTCTCGTCGTCATGCGTTCAATCAACTGTTAGCCCATTTCAATCAAGAAGGCGTTAAATGGTCAAAGAAGGCTGCCAATGAAAAATACCAAGAACTCAGGCTTGAGTTTCCCTGGTATGCCGAAGTCAGCCAACGTGTCACCAGGAACACAATCGACGATCTTCATGACGCCTTTACTCACTTCTTTCGTCGGGTGAAGAAAGGAGAAAAAGCAGGTTATCCAAGATTCAAGAAGCGAGGACTACACGACAGTTTTTCTCTCAGAGAAAAACCCAAGTTCGATGTTGATGGCAGAACACTTCGCATTGAGAAACTGAAAACCCGCATCAAGATGCGCCAAGAGCTGAGGTTCACAGGAACACCCTGTCAGGTGACGATCAGTAAGCGAGCCGGAAAGTATTTCGCTTCTATTTTGGTAGACACTCAGGATTTCGACCCAAAAGCACAAAGCAATGAGTCTGTAGGCGTTGATTTTGGCATCAAAGATTTAGCTATTTGTTCGAATGGCAAAACCTTTGCTGCTAATCAGAAACTGAAAGGCTCTCTGAAACGACTTAACAGGAAACAGAGGGCGTTAAGCCGCAAAACAAAGGGAAGCAACCGCTATGTGAAAGCCAAGCGAGCGGTTGCCAAACTGCATTACCGGATAAGTAACCAGCGATCAGCCGTACTACATGAGGTAAGTGATTATCTGACGTCAAGATTCAAAATAATCACCCTCGAAAATCTGAATGTCAAAGGCATGGTAAAAAACCGCAAACTGGCAAGAGCAATCAGTGACGCAGGTTTCGGTAAGCTGAGAGAACTGGTTGAATACAAGGCAGAGCTGAGAGGATGCCAGGTTGTGATTGCAGATCGGTTCTTTCCCAGCTCGAAGAAGTGTGCGGTTCATACTTGCGACTACGTAAATGATAATCTTACTCTGTCTGATCGTGAGTGGCGGTGTCCAAAATGTAAAACTCTGCATGATAGGGATTACAGTGCGAGTTTTAACCTTGATAATTATGGTCGAGACACGTTACAGCTCGACGGGGTCGCCCAGACCCTAAACCCTACGCAAGAGTGGAGTTAGACACGATTCGTCGTGCATCCATGTGGACGGCGTAGATAAGTCTACATAATTACAGATTATGTCAGATTTTTAGTAGCGGTGTGTAGCTCCCTTCCTTGCTCTACGAGCCTGTGACATATTTGCATCCGTTTGAGGCCTGTTTTTTCAAGCTGAACAGATCTTCAAAGTTTCCAGTTTTTGACAAATGATCGAAATAGATATTCGGGTACAGACTTTCAAAAGGAACCAGAAGGTTTTTCTTCAGGGTTTCATTAGTCCCGTAACTTCTGAACGCCTGGTAAACCTTTTTACAGGACATCAGTTGCCTGAAGGTTCGTTTGGCTACTGTTGCCAGTAAAGGGACGGCATACAAGGCCATTAACACAGGATGAGAAAGTGCCTGCATGATCACCAGAGCAGAGCCAGTTACGGCGCCAGCAGTCTGAAGCACCCTTAAGGTTCGGCGGACGTGTCTGGGGGCATCGATCGGGTTCTTTATGGTCCGGTTTTTATTGAGTCTTTGACAACCCGCTGCAACGACTTTGCTGACCAGTTTTCCCGTCAGATAGCCTGCGACAGCACCGGGTGTGGTTACCATGGTGGTCAGCAATCGAACTCCCTCAGCAATGCCTATGAACGGGCTTGCAGAGGCGTATAAGGCTGTTTGGATAACGGCACTGATTCTTCCTGATCCCTGCATAATCTGTACTCCTTGTGTTGTTCTTTGATGTTGTAGGCCCAGTATGCAGGGATTTGTTGCCAAAATGACTGACAGAGCGGTTAGTCAGGCTTGCATATTTTCATAACCAGTGCAGCTGGAATGTAACCTGGTCTGGTCAAACTGACCATTTCATAGCTCAAAGGGAGTTCATAAAATGGCTAGTAAAACAGAGATAGCGTCGATGCAGAAGTTAGTAATACCAGACCTGCAGCAGGTAGAAATCTGGCTCGACCGGGCCGGTCATGAATTCTGGGCATGCGATCAATGTGACGGGTTGCACATTTCATCGCTTCAGTCACTGGATGGCATACTTGATAGCCGTTTGTTTATCGAGCCATTTGGTATTCTTTTTTCAACTGAGCTGGATTTGAAAGCCGATTCTGCATTTTTGGTTCAGGCCGATATGACGCGTCTCAATCTTGGCTTACCGACGCTCAAACTGTTTCTGGAGATGCTGGACTCAGGCCATCTTTTGCTGGTGGCTTCTGATGTCCTGATGACGTCCAAAGGCGTCTGTTACAGTCAGTTTTCCGAATTTCTGTCAATGACTCTGGAGGCCAAGAGCTGGTTATACCGGGAGTGTCAGAGCATGCATTATATACTGTCTGAGCAAGAGCATTGTCTTCCCCCCGTAGAAGGAAAGTTTTCGTTCCACTAATCTTTTACCTGTTTTATATCAGAAAATAAAACGGCCACTGCTCTGGCGAAACGTTTCAATTGGCCTAATGTCATACAGTCAACATTCTGATGCGGGAATTTCAGAACGTGTCCAATGCCACTCTTTTCTGTATCTGCTCTCTGGTGTGGGGCTCTACCTGGTATGCTGTCAGCTGGCAGCTCGGGACCGTAGACTCCATGTGGTCAGTGGCTTACCGGTTTCTCTCGGGTGCTCTGTTGTTATGGCTGATTTGCCGGTTCAGGGGTGGCTTTTCAGGCTTTACCCGCCAACAGCATCTCAGGTTCTTTTTCCAGGGAACCTTCCTTTGCGGTATTTCCTACTGGCTGGTCTACGAAAGCGAAAAGTTCATCAGCAGCGGGCTTTCAGCATTGATTTGTACGGGGATTCTTTATTCAAATGTAGTGATTGCCCGGTTCTGGTTAGGGCACACCGTTAAACGCTCTGTTCTTGTGGGCGCGGCATTGGGCAGTGTCGGTGTGCTCATGGTGTTTTTTCCCCACATCACAAAGATTGACGCGAACCCTCAGGATTTGAAGGGGCTGGCATTGGCACTGGGTGCAGTAGTGATGTTTTCCTTGGGCAGTGTCTCCTGCGAGGTCAATGAGAAAGACGGCTTGTCAGTTGTGCCTGTGACAGTGTTTGCCATGTTTTATGGTGGGTTGGAAATGGGTGGGTTGGCTTTGCTCCGTGGTGTGCCACCCACGTTTGACTTTAGTCCGGGTTATCTGGTTTCTCTGGTTTATCTGGTGGTTTTTGGTTCGGTTGTGGCCATGACCTCCTATATTGCCCTGATTCAGCGCATGGGATCTGACCGAACCGCCTATGTCGATATTATCTATCCCATCATTGCCTTGTTGATCTCAACCGTTCTTGAGGGACATCAATGGACGCCGGTTTCTGTGTTGGGCGTAGGGATTATTTTGCTGGGAAATGTCCTGGCCATGGGCAAACGCTTTGACCGGCGCAGAACCGAGACTTCCTGCTAACATAAGAATACCTTTCTCCAACATCTATGGGGTTTCCCATGAGTGAGCACAAGCCTTTCATCTATCGAGCCATAGAGTTATCCTCTCAGGCCCTGGACAAAGGGGAAGCGCCTTTTGGTGCAGTGCTGGTGCATAACGGCAAAATCGTTCTGGAGTCTGAATGTACTACCAAAGCAGAAAGTGATCAGACCCGGCATGCAGAATTGAATCTGGTCAGCCATGCCTGCAGACAGATACCGAGAGAACAGCTATGTGAATGCACCCTCTACAGCAGCACAGAGCCCTGCCCAATGTGTGCCGGAGCAATATATTGGGCCGGAATCCCAAAAGTGGTATACGGGTGCAGCATGGAAGCGCTGGACCAGATTGCCGGTCACTCCACTCAAATGAGTTGCAGAAACGTTTTTGATCGTTGCTATGGCAACATAGAAGTCATTGGTCCTATAGAAGAAGAGCTTGCCTGCGAACCACATATGAAATG
Source organism: Endozoicomonas sp. 8E (assembly GCF_032883915.1). Classification (NCBI taxonomy): domain Bacteria; kingdom Pseudomonadati; phylum Pseudomonadota; class Gammaproteobacteria; order Oceanospirillales; family Endozoicomonadaceae; genus Endozoicomonas; species Endozoicomonas sp. 8E. The sequence continues at coordinate 163,651 of NZ_CP120717.1, forward strand.
CTGGCCCCATCCTTCTTAAAAAGCTATTCATTGTTGAATGCCGCGTCGGCATTCAAGTACAGAGTTGCCTGACATTTCTGACTCAGGGAACGTGATAACCCATAGGCTTCATGGTGTCATACTGCAGCCAGACTTTGTTCAGCCAATTCTCTTCGCCCAGCCAGTCCAGAACCCAGCGGATACCATTGCCCATGGCTTCCTGATTCCAGGCCAGATAGCAGCTGTCGTTCATGGGAATATCCAGAACATCCTTGCGAACCAGTAATTCCTGTTCAATGTAGGGCTGAACAAAGTGGCTGGGCATGATGGTGATGCCCAACCCTTTCAGCAGGCACTCAATAGCCATACGGAAACTGGGAACCAGAAGGATTTGCTGATCTTCAAGCAGCAGGTTGTAGCCCTGTCGAAAGACTCTGGAAGTATCCTGAATGCAGATCGAACTGTAAGCTTTCAGCATGTCCTGACTAATCGGACCGGAAATATTGGCTAGTGGGTGCTCTGGAGACATCACCAGATCCCATGCCAGCGACCCCATAGACTTCCATTCAAAGCGGTCGTGAGTAGCAATATTGTCTGGAATGGTTTTGGGGGCTCCAATGACCAGCTGGCAGCGGTTGTGGAAGAGGGCATCCCATGAGCCGTTATGAACTTCAGTATTGATCACCAGGCTGGTCTCGGGACGAACGGCCTGAAGATCGCGAATCAGATCGTAAACCATGCCCTGGTTCACAACGTTATCCAGGGCAATCTTGATTTCATGTTCCCAGCCTGAAGCCATCTGGCGGGTTGTTTTTTCCAACTCCTCCAGCTCAGTCAGCAGTTTGCCTGTCCGCTGGATAAAGTGCTCACCCGCCGGAGTCAGCTCGACCCGCTTGCTGTCCCTGAGAAACAGTTGCACATCCAGCCGTTCTTCCAGCTTGCGGACGGTGTAGCTGATGGCTGAAGGCACTTTATGCAGGTGCTTGGCCGCTGCAGTAAAGTTTCTGAAGTGGGCCACGGCCCTGACAATTTCGAGGGATTCCGTTGGGATCATGAGGAGAATACTACTATTTGCTGACGTTCAGATGTTAATAGAGTATCTCTTAGGTTGTTTGAAAGGGAGCCCGAATAAGAATTTTTTATCGTTAGGCTCTCGCCTCCACTGATATGAAATGACTCTCAGGACAGGATCCACTCACATCAGCGTTCAAAAAAGTCGAATGCTCGTCCAAAAATACTTGCTGTATCTAGCGGCAGGTATTCTCTAAGATACAGTTTCACTTTGAGCAACCTCAGGTTATGAGGAGTCATGTACTGCACTGTTGCCTGTTCCCGCAGTATAGAAACTCTTGCACGAAGTGTCGAGTATGCGGTCCACGCTGCAAACTCAGGTGGATGATCAGCAAAAAACCTCTGCGTCTTTGGTGTGGGGGTTTTTTTGTTTTTGACAGCTTCTTCCACATGGTTCTGTGGTGTTCTTAAGGGAATTGAAGATAAACTACGACTGACGACAGGCTTCACTCAGGCACTTTTCTATTCTTTTTTGTCACCTCCAAAACTCTTTAGCCAGAGGACTGAACCTTGACCGATTTCACTGCCATCAGCCGCCAGGCTCTGCAATTGATGGACCTCACTTCCCTGAACGATAACGATACGCCGGAGGTGATTATTGATCTCTGCCACAGAGCTAAAACGCCTGCAGGCAATACTGCGGCAGTCTGTATTTACCCAAGATTTGTTCCCATCGCCAAAAAGACGCTGAAAGAGTTGGGTCTGAACGATGTAACGGTTGCCACCGTCAGCAACTTTCCAGAGGGCAGTGATGATATTGAACTGGCAGTCACTGAAACTCGGTCAGCTGTCGTTTATGGTGCGGATGAAGTGGACGTTGTTTTCCCCTATCGCGCTTTTATGGCCGGTGATGAAGCCGTTGGAGCTGAGCTGGTTCGCCGCTGCAAAGAAGTCTGTGCAGACAAAGTGATGCTCAAGGTGATTATTGAGAGCGGCAAACTGAAGGATCCAGTCCTGATTCGTAGAGCCAGTGAGATCTGCATTGCAGCCGGTGCCGATTTCATCAAAACCTCTACTGGCAAAGTAGCTGTCAATGCTACAGCTGAATCCGCCCGTATCATGCTGGAAGCCATTCGTGACAGTGGCAAACAGAACGTAGGGTTTAAACCTGCGGGTGGCATTCGAACAGCACAGGACGCTGCAGAACACCTGGCTATTGCCGTTGACATTATGGGGAAGGAATGGATCGACCGAAACCACTACCGCCTCGGAGCTAGCAGTTTGCTGGGAAGTTTGCTGGTGACCCTCGGTCTGAAAGAACGGGAACAAGTTTAACAATAAGCACTCCAAGACTACCCTATATCAGCATCGCTACTGCCAGAATCCATTACTCTCAGAGTCACTACTGCCAGAGCCACTTCTGCCAGAGCCGCTTCTGCCGGAGCCGCTTCTGCCGGAGCCACTTCTGCCGGAGCCACTTCTGCCGGAGCCGCTTCTGCCGGAGCCGCTTCTGCCGGAGTCACTTCTGCCAGAGTCACTGCTGTCAGAGTCACTGCTGTCAGAGTCACTGCTGTCAGAGTCACTGCTGTCAGAGTCACTACTGTCAGAGTCACTACTGTCAGAGTTAATATGAGTCTTTATAGCTAAATCATATTTAGACTTGAGCAAATCGATGAAATCTTGCAAGTATAATATGCGTTCTTCCAGAAGTTTTCTCTGCCTTTTATTATTGCTGAGTTCTTTTCCTTCTTGTTCATTTGCTGCCTTGTCATGTTTGACTCCATCAGCCTGCTGATTGGCATTGATGATAATGCTTGCTGAAAGAAATTCCAGCATCTTCTGTGATTGTTTCAGCAGGTTCTTAAATCCTCTGCAGAGGGTTATCAAAATGCCGCGATAATCATTTTGATTAACTAAATTTTTTTGTAATTGGTGTTCTATGTAATTTTCTATGGCCAGAAGCAATTCTTGAAATAATTCAGGATTTTCATTTTCTGGGTTGTCTTTTGCATCGATTAATATTTTTTGAAAAATTTCAAATAATTTATCTTCTGTATCTTCTGTATCTTCTGTATCTTCTGTATCTTCTGTATCTTCTGTATCTTCTGTATCTTCTGTATCTTCTGTATCTTCTGTATCTTCTGTATCTTCTGTATCTTCTGTATCTTCTTTATCTTCTTTATCTTCTTTATCTTCTTTATCTTCTTTATCTTCTTTATCTTCTTTATCTTCTTTATCTTCTTTATCTTCTTTATTTTCAGAGTCAGTAATGGTTCGACCCCAATCTAGTTTGCCAAAGTAAATCGACATGCTGTCAATACCTGCATTTGAGAATTGTTTAACGATAAACTCAAGAACTGAGAATTTTTTAACGAAAGACTCAAGAATCAGGCTTATGGAGTGAATAAAACTGATGGACTGATCATTCGAGACAACTAATCCGGTTTTTTTTTCACCATATTCTTTTATCAGGCTTAATATTCGTTCAGCTGATTTTATATTATGTCGATAAAACGGTATTTTGTTACGATTAACGCCATTGTTGAGTAGAGTAGTAGCGGCTATTAGCAATAAATTGACTGGCTCATCGGATTGTTCAGCTTCTGAGAGTTGATCCAATTGCCGCAAAAAATTAAGGCGCATTTCTCCCAACAATTTCAGACCAGAGAAGACCGAATTAGCTTCTTTAACATTTGCTTTTAAACAACCGTGATTTTCTATGGGGTCTTTTGCGCCTAAAATGTTATCTTTTATGACTTCTATACCAGATAAGCCGATGGCGTGAAGCAGGAATGAGCCAAAAAAGAAATGACCCCCCGGAGGGGGGGAGTTAATGGCTGTATAGTAACTCAATATCAACACCGCAAGGCTCTGTTGATTTTTTGGATTGGTCATATCAACAGATGATCCGGTACTCTGGACTTTAATTAGAATTGCCACCATTTCAAGTTGTATAAAGTCAACCACAATATTGTGAGTTTTTATCAATTTCTGAAGCATACTTAAAATTGTGAGGCTTTCATTGGGTGGAGATACCGGGACGAAGCTTAACATAGTGCTTAAGATGTCTTCATCAATGCCCGTATTCAATTCATGGATAATGGCGGTAATTTGTGCATGGGTCATTGGTGGGAGCGGAATTTCCATTAAAGGCTGCGGCTGCTGTGCCCCAGCTCCCTCCGATTCTTCTGAATGCTCAGCCATTTTTTTGACTAGCTCATTTTCATGGTTCATTGCAAAGATGAGTTGGGTCGTATTCGGGTTGTGAACGAAAGGAGAGGTTTTTCCTAAATAAGCCTTATGGTTAATTAAATCGTTCAGGTAATTAGACGCTTTTTTCGTTTTTTCTTCAATAAATCTCTCATCCACGGGTGTGAATAAAGTATGTGCTGCCATCAGTTTTGAATAGGGGCAAAACATAATAATAAAGCTAAGACAAGCTGCAACCGACCGATCGGCCCTGTCACGATGGAAAAATATTGATTGTTTTGCTGTTTCAGGAAATTCAGAAATGAAGTTGCTTATTAACATCTGCTTTCTCTAATTTAAAAATAAACTTCGTCAAGACTTTCAAGAGCACCTCTCTCAGCATCACTACTTTCAGGATCATCCATGACCGCATCACAACTGTCAGAGTCGCTACTACCGGGGGCACTGATGCCAGAGTCAGTTCTGCCAGAGTCACTTCTGTCAGGGTCACTGATGTGAGAGTCACCACTGTCAGAGTCACTGGTGACAGAGTTATGAGGGGTCTTCATAGCAAAATCGTACTTAGACCTGAGCATATCGACGAAATCTCGCAAGTATGATATCCGCTCTTCCAGGTGTTTCTTCTGCCTCTCTTCTTTGCTGAGTTGGCTTTCTTCTTGTCCTTTAGCTGCCTTGCCATGTTTGCATTCATTAGCATGCCGATTAGCATTGATGAAAATATTGCGCTCAAGGAATGTCAGCATTCTGTTTGATTGTACCAGCAGGTCGTCAAATCCTGTGCAGAGGGTTACCATTATGACTTGGTAATCATTTTGATCAGTAAACGTTTTTTGTAATTTTTGTTCTATGTATTTTTCTATGGCTAGAAGCAACTCTTGAAATAATTCAGGATTTTCATTTCCTGGGTTGTCTTCAGCGTCGCTTAGGATCTTTTTAAATACTTCAAATAATCGTTGTTCTTTGCCTTCAGCGTTGGTAATGCTTTGATCCCAGTTTGATTGGCAGAAATAATCCGTCATGTTGTTAATATATTCACTTGCAGATTGTATAACGTAAGGATCAAGCATCAGGTTTATGGCGTTAATGAAATTGATAAACTGACTATTAGAGGCAACTAATTCGGGTTTTTTTTCACCATATTCTGCGATCAGTTTTAACATCCGGTTAGCTGATATCATATTACGCTGATAAAGCGGCATTCCGTTATCAGTCATGCCATAGTTGAGCAGAGTAGAAGCAGCTAATAGCGGTCTATTGACTGGTTTCTCGGATTTTTCAATTTCTGAAAGATTCTCATGTTGTTGCAAAAAACCAAGGCGCATTTCTTCCAGTATACTTTGGCCGGTGAAGACAGTGGCAGATTCTTTAACATTTGCTTTTAAAACTTCGTAATCTTTTATGGGTTCTTTTACACCTAAAAGATCACCTTTTATGGCATCGAGTCTCTCGATACCAGACAAGGTGATAGCGTGAAGCAGGAATGAGTTAAAAAAAATGTTAGCCACTTTAGGGGAAACTGCATTTGAATTGATGGCGGTATAATAAGTCACCAGCAATATTGCGAGCATGAATTTGTCTTTTGGCTGGGTCATATCGACAGGTGATTGGTACCCCCGGATAGAGTATAGAGCTTTTATTATCTCATTCTGGCTATCATCCGGCACAACAGCGAGAGCTTCTCTCACATGCTGAATCATGCCTGCAATGGTCAGGCTCTCATTGGGAGGTGTTACCGGTAGACAGCTCAATATAGTGTTCAATATTTGCCTGCGTTCTACAGTACTTGTATGCAAATTTTGGATTATGGCGGTAATTTGTGCATGGGTCATGGGAGGGAGCGGAATTTCCATTAAAGGCTGCGGCTGCAGTGCTCCAGCTCCCTCCGATTCTTCTGAATGCGCAGCCATTTTTTCGACTAGCTCATTTTCATGGTTCATTGCAAAGATGAGTTGGGTGGTATTCGGGTTGAGAAAAAAAGGAGTGGTTTTTCCTGAATAAGCGTTATGGTTAATCAAATCGTTCAGGTAATTAGACGCCTTTGTCGTTTTTTCTCTAACAAAGCTCTCATCCACTGGTGTCAATAAAGTATGTAATGCCATCAGTTTTGAATGAGGGTAAACCATAATGATAAGGCCAAGGCAAGCAGCAACCGACCGATTGGCCCTGCCACGATGGAAAAATATCGATTGTTCTGCTGTTTCGGGTAATCGAGAAATGGAGTGACTCATCAACCTCTGCCTTCTTTGGATAATGAATGCCCTGATAAAGTAGTCTATGGATTGCAGCAGTACTCAATTTAAGTGCCTGTCAATGTCAAACCTTAATCTGTCTGCATCATAATGGAAGCGATTCGTGACAGTGGCAAAGAGAGCGTAAGATTTAAACTCATGGGCGCCATTCGAACAGCACGGGACGCGGCAGGACACCTGAAGATTGCCACTGAGCTTGTGAGACAGGAACGTATCGACCGAAACCACTACCGCCTGGGAGCCAGCAATTTGCTGGGAAGCCTTCTGGTAGCAATCGGTTTTAAAGAACAGGAAGAAAATTAAAAATAAAATCCGTCAATTTTCTCAGGACCACCTTTGTCAGCATCACTATTTTCATCATCACCTAAGTCAGCATCACTACTTTCAGCCTCATTGCTTTCAGAAGCCGCAATATCGGTATCACTACTTTTAGCTTCAACCATTTCAGAATCAGTACTGTAAGAGTCACCATTGCTATTGTCTCTACTGCCATTGTCTTTAATGTCATTGTCTTTACTGTCATTGTCTCTACTTTCAGCGTGACTGTTTTCAGTGTCACTGCTGTCAGAGTCACTACTGCCGTAGTCAATACTGGCATAGTCAATATTGTCATAGTTATTATTTTCGTAGTCACTGCTGTCGTAGTCATTGGGAGTAATGATAATAGATTCATATTTAGACCAGAGCAGCTCAACGAAATCCCGCAAGAATAATATCCGTTCTTTCAGGTGTTTTCTTTGCCACTCTTGTTTGCTGAGTTCTTCTTGTCTCTTTACTGCTTTGTCATACTTAGCTTCATTAGTCTGCTGATTGGCATTGATGACAATAGTTGTCTCGAGAAATGCCAGCATCTTGTCTGATTGTTCCAGCAGATCCTCAAATCCTGTGCAGAGGTTTGCCAATATGACTTGGTAATCATTTTGATCCACGAACGTTTTTTGTAATTGTTGCGCTATGTATTTTTCTATGGCTAGAAGCAATTCTTGAAATAAATCAGGACTTTGATTTTCCGGATTGTCTTTTGCGTCGGCTAATACCTTTTCGAATATTTGAAATAATTCCTGTTCCTTGCCTCTGGAATCAGTGATGGTTTGCCCCCAGTTTGATTGGCTAAAATAACTCGAAATATTGCCAACATGTTCATGTGCGGATTGTATAAGGAAAGGATCAAGAATCAGGTTTATGGCATCAATGAGACTCACGAATTGGCTGTTCGAGGCAACTAATTCAGGTCTTTTTTTGTAATATTCTTTTACCAGACTGTACATGCGTCTGGCTGATTTTACATTACGCGAATAAATGGGGATTTCGATCTTATTAACGTCATAGTTGAGCAGAGTGGACGCAGCTATTAGCACTGAATCGACTGCTGTCCAGGATATTTCAGCTTCTGATAAATCTTTCATATGTTGCAAAAACTGAAGGTGCATTTCATCCAGCACCTTTAAGCCAACCAGGAACTTAGCAGATTCTTTAGCATTTTCTTCTAAAACTTTGTGGCTCTCTATTGGTTTTTCTGTACCTAAAAGGTCACCTATTCTGGCATGGAGACTTCTTATACCAGACAAGCCAGCGGCGTGAAGCAGGAATGAGTAAAAGAAGAAATAAGCCGCCTGAGGAGATGCCCCATTTGAATGGATGGCAGTATAGTAACTCACCAACAAGACCGCGAGACTCTTTTGATCTTCCGGTTTGGTCATATCGACAGGAGATTCTGTACCCAGGATGTGAGTCAGAACTGCTATCATCACGTTCTGGTCGTCGTTAGTTACTACATTGAGGGTTTTAATCACTTGCCGAATCATGCTTACAATGGTCAGGCTCTCATTGGGGAGGGTTGTCGGGACGTAGCTCAAGATAGTGTTTAGAGTGCCTTCTTCAAGGCCTTTATTTAAACCTTCGATAATGGCAGTAATTTGAGCATGGGTCATGGGCGGGAGAGGAATTTGTATCAGAGGCTGCGGCTGCGATGCTCCAGCTCCCTCTAATTCTTCTGAATGCTCATCCATTTCTTCTCCTCGCTCATTTTCATGGTTCATGGCAAAGATAAGATGGGTCGAATTCGGATTTAGAACAGATGGAGGGAGTTTTCCTATATAAGCATTATGGTTAATCAGGTCATCCAGGAAGCCAAACGATTTTGTTGTTTTATCTTCGATAAATCTGTCGTCCACTGTCGTTAATAATATACTTCCTGCCAGTAGTTTTGAACAGGAGCAAGTCATAATGATGAGACTCAGGAGCGCTCTAACCGAGTGATTAGTCTTGTCAGGGTGGAAAAATATCGATTGCTTTGCTGATCCAGGTAATCGAGAAATTGAGCTGCTCATCAACATCTGATTTCACCAGTTTATTAATGACCTGAAAAAGTAGTCTAAGGATCGCTGCTGCGCCAAATTTTAAGTATCTTCCCTGGGAGGCACACCGAGAATAGCGCCTGTCTAGGCGACCCCGTAGCGAGGACGGCAGCAAATTAGTCTGAAAATTCCTGCTTCTTCGTCAAGCCTCGCTATTCTCCTCAGAAGCAGAAATTTTTATCCTCAATTTCTCGAAATCCTCGCTATGGGGTCGCCTAGACGGATGCTTAAGTCTGAATGGTCCGCAGGGAGTTGGTAAGGTATCTCACGTGAAAAGAGCAGTTGCCCCGTGAAGGATCCGTTCGGGGTCGGTGTCAGCAGTTTTTTGGGAAGCCTATAGGTGATCATTGGTCTGAAAGAACAAGGGTGAAGATTAAAAATAAACTTCGCCAAGACTATCCTAGTGAGGTGTCACCACTTTCAGAATCTTAATTTCAGAGTCATCGCTTTGAGAGTCACTATTTTCAGAGTCACTGGTATCAGAATCATAAGGATTCTTCATAGCAAAGTCGTAGTAAAACCTGAACCAATCGACAAAATCAATAAAGTAATTTATGCGTTCTTTCAGGTGTCTTCTCGTCTTTCCATCTTTGCTGAGCTCTTTTCCTTTTTTTCCCTTTGCTTTCCCTCTTCGCCCGGCATCACCAGCCTGTTCATTGGCATTGCTGTCAATAGTTGGCTCAAGCATTGCCAGATTCATGCGTGCATGGCCCAGCAGGTCGGCAAATCCTGTGCCGAGGGTTACCATTATGACTTGGTAATCATTTTCATCAGAAAACATGTTTTTCAATTGATGCGATATGTATTTTTTTATGGCGACAAACAATTCTTTAAATAATTCAGGATTCTCATTGCCCGGGTTGTCTTTTGCGTCGGTTAATATATTTCTGAATATTTCAAATAATTTCTGTTCTTTGCTCATTATGCCTCCAGCCCCAGTAGAGGTTTGATACGAGTTTGATTTACTAAGATAACTCGATATATTGTGAATAAGTGTAGTTGCTGATTGTATAATGAAAGGATCAAGAGTCAGTCTTATGGCATTAAGCAAATTAATGAACTGACTATTCAAGGCAACTAGTTCAGGTTTACTTTCACCATATTCCTTTATCAGCATCAACATTCGTTCTGCTGAATTTATACGGCACTCATAAAGTGATTCTTCGTTCTCATTAACGTCATAGTTGAGTAGACTGGAAGCGGCTATTAGCTGTGAATCGTCGGCAGATGTCCCGGATTTTTCAGCTTCCAGAGCGGTCTCCATTTGTTCCAAAAATTCAAAGCGCATCTCTTCCAGCGCCATCAGGGCAGAGAAGATTGGAGCAGATTCTTTGACTTTGGCTTTTAAAACTTCCTGAACTTCTATTGGCTGATCTGTACCTAAAAGATCACCTTTCCTGGCATCAAGTATTCCGATACCAGACAACTGAGTGGCGTGAAGCAGGAATGAGTTAAAAAAAACATTAGCCGCTCGAGGGGATGCCCCACTTGAATGAATGGCTGTATAGTAAGCCAGCATCAAGGTCGCGAGTCTCCGTCGATCTTGTGGTTTGGTGATATCGACAGGTGATGTGGTGCCCTGGATAGAAGATAGAACAGTTATCATGACATTCTGGTTATCCTGAACCGTAACGTTGAGAGTTTGTATCAATTGCTCCAACATACTTAGAATTGTCAGGTCTTCGTTGGGAGGGGCCACCGGAACATAGCTCAAGATAGTGTTTATGGTGGTTTGATTAAAGCCTGTATCCAATCCCTCGATAATGGTAGCCACTTCTGCAAGGGTCATTGGCGGGAGAGGTATTTGCATTAAAGGCTGTGGTTGCTGCGCTCCAGCTCCCTCCGATGATTCTGAATCCTCATCCATTTTTTCGCCTTGCTGATTTTCATGATTCATGGCGAAGATAAGATGAGTCGTGTTCGGGCTGAGAACATAAGGAGGGTTTTTCCCTATATAAGCATTATGGTTAATCAAGTCCTCCAGGAAGCCAGGCTCTTTTGTCATTTTTCCTATAATAAATCTCTGCTCCACTGGTGTAGAAAAAGGATTTCCTGCCAGCAATTTTGAACAGGGGCAAGCCATAGCGACGAGACTGAGGGTAGCTGCAACCCACTGATTGCTGTTGTCACGATGGAAAAGTATCAATCGCTTTGCTGTCTCAGGTAATCGAGAAATGGAGTGACTCATCAACATCGGCCTTCGCTATTTTATAAATGCCCTGATAAAGTAGTCCATGGATTGCAGCAGTACTCAATTTTGAGCCCAGACCAGATCCGGCCAACGGCGTTTTCTATACAGCAAAGGCGGGTGTCGAGTTTTTTCTCTTATGTTGGAAAAAGACAGCATAGATTTGTGCCTGAGCATGGAATGAGCATCTGAAAGTGAGTCCAATTCAGTGATTTTTTGGGTGTTCGCCAGATTGAGTATTAATCATTTTACTGCCGCTAACATTATGGGGGGAATCGATCGACCGATACCACTACCGCTTCCAAGTCGATCGTTCTCTGGGAAACCTGATGGTGGCACTCGGTCTGAAAGCACGGAAGATGAATAAAAATTAAATCCCGTCAAGACTAACTCTGTCGGCATCACTACTTTCAGTATCAAGAATTTCAGTATCACTGCTGTCAGTATCACTACTGTCAGAGCTATAAGGTGTCTTCATGATAAAATCATAGTTAAGCCTGAACCAATCAACGAAATTATCCAAGTAATGTATCCGCTCTTTCAGGTGTTTTATCTTCTTCTCTTCTTCGCTGAGTTCTTTTCCCTTTTGTGCCTTTGCTGCCTCGTTATATTTGGCTGCATTAACCTGATCATTGGCATCGGTGACAATAGTTGCCTCAAGAAATAGCAACATCTTGTGTGACTGTTCCAGCAGGTCCTCAAATCCTGTTCCGAGGGTTACCATCATGGCCTGGTAATCATTTCGATCAATAAAGGTATTTTGTGATTGTTGCGATATGTATTCTGCTATGAACAGAAGCAAATCTTTAAATAATTCGGGGTTCTCATTCCCCGGGTTGTCTTTTGCGTCGGATAGTACCTTTTTGAATATTTTAAACAATTTCTGCTCTTTGCTTTCTTTGTCTGCAGACTCAGTAGTGGTTAGACTCCTATTAGAGGTACTGAGATAACTCGTTAGGCTGTCAACATATTCATTTGCAGATTGTATAACGAAAGGATCAAGAGTCAGGCTTATGGCATGAATGAAACAAAGGATCTGATTGTTCGAGGCAATTAATTCAGGCTTTTTTCCATCATATTCTCTTATCAGCCTTAACATTCGTTTATACGATCTTATATTACGCTCACAGATAAACATTTCATTTATATTAACTTCATGGTTGAGCAGTGAGAAAGCGGCTATCAGCAGTGGATTAACTGATGCCCCGGATTCATCAGCTTCTAAGGAATCCTCCAATTCTTGCGAAAACGCGAGGCGCATTTTTTCCAGCGATTTCAGAGCAGTGAAGACTGAAGCAGATTCTTTAATATTTTCATTTAAGACTTCGCGATCTTCTATGGGTTCTTTTGTACCTAAAAGGTCATCTTTTTTGGTATAGAGTCTTTCGATACCAGACAAGCAAGCAGCGTGAAGCAGGAATGAGTTAAAAAAAACATGAGCGTCTTGACGTTTAGCGCCACTTGAATTGATGGCCGTATAGTAAGCGACCATCAACATCGCGAGGCTCTGTTGTTGTTGTAGTTTGGTTATATCTATAGGAGATTGGGTACTTTGGATAGAATATAGAGCATTTATTAGCTCATCCTGGTTATAGTTAGGTAAAATGTCGAGTGTTTGTGTGATTTGTTGAATCATGTTTGCAAGGGTCAGGTTCTCATTGGTGAGTGTTACCGGGACGTAGCTCAACATAGTGTTCAGGGGAGGCAAGGAGTCTTCATCAAGATCTGAATTCAAGATCTGGATCATGGCAGTAATTTGTGCATGGTTCATTGGTGGGAGCGGAATGTGTGTTAAAGGCTGTGGTTGCTGCGCTCCAGCTCCTTCCGATTCTCCCGAATGCCCATCTGTTTTTTCGCCTCGCTCATTTTCATAGTTCATGGCAAAGATAAGATGGGTTGAATTCGGTTTGAGAAAAAAAAGATGGGGAGAGATTAAATAAGTGTTATGGTGAATCAAATCGTCCAGGTAATTAGATTCTTTTGTCGTTTTTTCTTTAACAAATCTCTCATTCATTGGCGTCAGTAAAGTATGTTCTGCCAGTAGTTTTGAACAGGGACAAGCCAGAATGATGAGGCCGAGAGAAGCAGCAACCGACTGATTAGCCTTGTCACGATGGAAAAATATTGATTTCTTTGTTGTTTCAGGTAATGCAGAAATAGGGTTAATCATGAAATCTGCCTTCTTCAGGTAATAAATGCTCAGATAAAGTAGCCCAAGCATTGAAGCAATGCCCAATTTAAGCACCAGCCGATCAACCTGCCAACTCCTTTTTCTAACTGGAAAAGGTGAATGATGAGTTTTTCCTCAACTTTGAAAATTGCAGCCAGCAGTTCTGTAAGAAACCTGCACTCGGCTTAAAATAGCAGGAAGAAGCTTCAAAATAAGCTCCATCAAGACTAAATTTGCCAGCATTGCTTCATTCAGAATCACTGTTGTCAGAGTCATTAGGCTTCTTCAATGAAAAACCATATTGAGACCTGAGTAACTCGACGAAATCCTCCAAATATTTTATCCGTTGTTCCAGATATTCTTTCTTTTTCTTCTCTTCTTTACTCAGTTCTTTTCCTTTTGCTGCCTTGTCCAGTTTGGCTCCATCAACTTGCTCACTGGTATCGGTGTCAAAAGTTGATTTAAGCGTTGCCAATATTATGTGTGATTGTTTCAGCAAATTTTCAAATCCTGTGCTGAGGGTTACCATTATGGCTTGGTAATCAGGATCAATAAACGTTTTCTGTAATTGTTGCTCTATATATTTCTCTAGACCTAGAAGCAGTTTTCGAAATAAGGCAGGATTTTCATTTCCAGAGTTTACATTTGCGTCAAATACTACCTCTTTGAAGATTTCAAATAGTTTCTGCTCTTTGCCTTTGGAGTCAGTAATGGTTTGATCCCAATTTGATTGTCTAAAATAATTCGATATGTTGTTAACATGTGGGCTTGCAAGTCGTGCAACTGAAGGGTTAAGAGTCAGGCTTATAATATGAATCAAACGCATGAACTGATCATTCGCGGCAACTAATTCAGGTTTTTTTTCACCATACTCTTTTATCAGTCTTAACATTCTTTGAGCTGATTTTATATTACTAAGATAAAATGGTATTTCGTTTTTATTAACATCATAATTGAGCAGAGAGAAAGTAGCTATTTGCAGTGGGTTGGCTGATGCTCCGGTTTCTTCAGCTTCCCGGTGATTCTCCATTTGTCGCAAAAACTTAAGACGCGTTCTCTCCAACGCTACCAGACCAGAGAAGACTGTGGCAGATTTTTTAATATTGGCTCTTAAAACTTCGTTGTCTTCTATCGGTGCATTTGTACCTAAAAGAACACCTTTTTTGGCATATAGTTTCCCGATACCAGACAAGCCAGTGGCGTGCAGCAAGAATGAGTTAAAAAAAACATGAGCTATTTCTGGGGATATCCCATTTGAATTGATGGCTGTGTAGTAGGCCAACATTAATATCGCAAGGCTCTGTTGTTGTTGTGGTTTGGTCATATCGACAGGTGTTGTGGTACCTTGGATCGAAGATAGAACTATTTTTATCATCATCTGGTTATCATCAAACACAATGCCCAGAGTTCGTATCAATTTCCGAAGCATGCTGTTAATTGTCAGGCTCTCATTGGGCAGGCGTTTGGGGATGTAGCTCAACATAGTGTTTAAGGCGACTTCATCAATGCCTGTATTCAACCCACGGATAATGGCACTAACATTTGCCCTGGTCATAGGCGGGAGCGGAATTTCCATTAAAGGCCGTGGCTGCGGTGCTCCGGCTCCCTCTGATTCTTTTGAAAGCTCATCCTTTTTTTTGCCTCGCTCATTTTCATTGTTCATTGCAAAGATAAGATGGGTCGAATTCGGATTGAGAGCAAAAGGAGTGACGCTTCCCATGTAGGCATTATGGCTAATCAAGTGATCAAGGAAACCAAACGATTTTGAGCTTTTATCTTCAATAAATCTCTCCTCCACTGTCGTTGATAAAGTATTTTCTGCCATCAGTTTTGAATAGAAGAAAACCATAACGATGAGGCCAATGGAAGCAGCAACTGACTGATTAGCCTTGTAACGACGGAAAATTGTCGATTGTTTTGTCGTTTCAGTTAATCGCGAAATCGAGTTAACCATCAACATTTTCCTTCTTCAGATAATGAATGCTTTGACAAAATAGTCCAAGGGCTACAGCAGTGCACAATTTTAATCGTCTGCCGGTCCCAGCCTGATCAGCCAATTCCGTTCTCCAGACGCCAGGAATTCAGAGGGCATAGAGCCTTGTGATTCAATCGCTGTTCAAGACTTTTGCATAAGACGAGGCAGGCAGAACGCAGGCTAGCAGCCTGTCGGACTTAAGCGTCCGTAGCGAGGATTGCAAGAAATTGAGGATAAAAATCTCTGTTTCTGAGGAGAATAGCTAGCTATTTGACGAAGAAACAGGGATTTTTAGACCAATTTATTGCAACCGCAGTAGGACAGTCTTAAGTCCGACAGGCTGCTAGAAATCCGTGGGTGAGGTTCGATCAGCAGAAGACGGAAAAACAACAAGGCAGTGCCACTGATATGGCAGAAATAAACTGACCGAAACCACAGCCACTTCAGAAGCTGGCAGAACTCTGGGAAGCCTGGTAGCACTCGGTCAGTATGAGGATCGATCAGAGTTTAACTCCCTTCAGGACTGCCTCTTTCATCACCATTACTGCTTCTGTCAGCATCATTACTACTTCCGTCGGCATCATTGCTATTTCTGTCAACATCATTACTACTTCTGTCAGCATCATTATTTTGAGAGTTTTCAACGTGGGAGTCATCGTTGTAAGAGTCATAAGAAGACGTCATGTCAAAATCATAGTTAGATCTGAGCCACATGACGAAATCTTGCAAGTAGTTAATCCTTTGCCCCAAATGTTTCCTCTTCTTCTCTTCTTCGCTGAGCTTCTGTCCTTCTTGTCCTTCTGCTGCCTTGTCATCTTTGGCTCCAGCAATCTGCTTATCAAATATTTCTAACATATCATTTGATTGTTCCAGAAGATCCGCAAATCCTGTACCGAGGGTTACCATTACGACTTTGAATTCATCTTCAGTGAATGCTTTTTGTAATTCTTTTTCTATATACTCTCGCAGGGCATGAAGTAATTTTTTAAATAATTCAGGATTTTCATTTCCAGGGTTTACTTCTGCGTCGTCTAAAACCTCTTTGAATACTTCAAATATGCTCCGCTCTTTGCCTTCAGAGTCCGTAACAGGGTGGTCCCATTTTAATGCAGAAAAATAACTCGACAGGTTGTCAACATGCGTATTTGCAAATTGCATAACGAAAGGATCAAGAAGCATGCTTATAGCATGAATCAAAGTCATAAATTGACTGTTCCAGGCAACTAGCTTAGGGTTGCTTTCACCATGTGCCCCTATTAGTTTCAACATTCGCTCGTGTGAATTTTTATTACGTTTATAAAGCGGTATCCCGTTCTTTTCAACACGATAGTTGAGCAGACTGATAGCGGCTTTTAGCATTGGATCAAGAAGTGCATTAGTGCTTTCAACCTCTGAGTAATTATCGAGTTGTAGCAAAAAATCACGGCGCGCTTCTTCCAACAATTTCAGGGCAGAAAAGACTGCAGTGGATTCTTTAACATTTGCTTTTAAAACTTCGGAATCTTCTATGGGTTCTTTTACACCTAAAAGGTCACCTTTTTTGGCATGAAGTCTCCCGATACCGGACAAGCCGACAGCGTGAAGCAAAAATGAGCTAAAAAAAACCTGAGTTGTTTGAGGAGATGTTCCATTGGAATTGAGGGCTGTGTAGTAACTCACTATCAACATCGCAAGGCTCTGTTCCTGTTGTGGTTTGGTTATATCAACAGGAGATTCACTGCCATGGATATCATACAGAGCACTAATCAAACCATTCTGGACTTCGTTGACATTTATATTAAGTGTTTCTATCAAATGCTGGATCATGTTCGCAATTGTCTGGCCGTGAACGGGAGGGGTCTCCGGGATGCTCTCCAGCATAACGTTCGTGGTGTTGATATTAAGGCCTGTATTCATACCTTGAATAATGTTGGAAATTTGGGAATGGGTCATTAGCGGGAGCGAAATCTCGATTAATGACTGCTGCTGCGGTGGTTCTGCAGCTCCCTCCGACTCTGCTGAATTCTCATTCTTTATTTCGCCTTGCTCATTTTCATAGTTCATGGCAAAAACAAGATGGGTCATATCCGTGCTGAGAGCAGTTGGAGGGACTTCCCCCAAAATAGAATAATGGTTAATGAAGTTGTCCAGTAAGCTAGAATCTTTTGTCGTTTTATAGCCAACAGATACCTCACCCCCCGGCGTTGGTAGAGGACTTTCTGCCAGTAGCTTTGAACATGGGCAGGCCATAGTGATGAGGCCGAGGGTAGCAGCAACCCACTGACTCGCCCTGTCGCGATGGGAAAATAGCAATTGCTTTTCTGTTCCGGGAAATCGAGAAATGGAGTTACTCATCAACATCTGCCTTCTTTATTTATGGACGCCCCTGATAAAGTAGTCTACGAATTGCAGCAGTGCTCAATTTTAACCGATAGGCGGTAACGGCCTGATCGCACAGCCAACTCCGTTTTTTAGCACAAGGAATTACCGGGAGCGCAGAGCTTCGTGCTCTTCATGGCACTTACTTCTGAGGGTGTCGCAAAACTCTCTCCAGCGTGGGAACGATTTGACTCCCGTCATTCCCGGCTTCATTCTCGTCATTCCCGCGAAGGCGGGAATCCACACTGACTCACCACCAGAACCATACTGCCCGGTGCCCCCCCTGGCCTTGTCATGCCCGAGAAGGCAGAGATCCACCGTTGGCGCTGGATTCCCGCCTTCGCGGGAATGACGACCTCAGAGCATGGGAACGAGCTGTTGGAGTTTTGCGACACCCTCTTCTGCGTGAGTCACGGGAGGGAGCGGTATTGTGATTAAAGAATGCGGTTGTTTTGCCTAAGCGCCTTTCGAAGTTTCTGAATGTCCTGATAAAGTATTCCGCGGATTGCAGCAGCGCATGATGTTCAGCGCCTTGCGTAGTTGAGTATGGGTTGAGCGTGTGCATGGGATTAGGTATTAATCACTGTGCTGCTCCGTATTTTTCTGAGTAATAATTAGGGGACTCGCAAGGAGTTGGTAAGGTATCTCATATGAAACGAGCAATTGTCCTGGTGATGGATTCGTTCGGGATTGGCGCCAGTGCTGATGCCGACCAGTTTGGTGATGCAGGCTCTAATACGATTGGCCACATCGCCAGGGCCTGCGCACAGGGCGAGGCAGACATTGGTCGACGGGGTATACTTGAATTGCCAATGCTGGCCAGTCTTGGTCTGTTGCACGCGGCTAAAGATTCTTCAGGAGCTTTTCCCGCTGGCATGAACACCGATGTAAAGCTGATCGGTGCCCACGGCTACGCCAGGGAGGTTTCCAGTGGCAAGGATACTCCCAGTGGCCATTGGGAAATGATGGGTGCTCCGGTGTTGTTTGACTGGGGCTACTTCAAAGAAGAGGAAAACAGTTTTCCACAGGCGCTGCTGGATCAGCTGGTCGAAAAAGCCAGCCTGCCCGGCGTCATTGGTAATTGTCACGCCTCAGGAACCACCATTCTGGAAATTCTCGGTGAAGAACACATGCGCACTGGCAGGCCTATTGTTTATACATCGACTGACAGCGTTTTTCAGATTGCCTGTCATGAAGAGACTTTTGGTCTGGAAAGACTCTATGAAGTCTGTGAAATCGCCCGAGAGCTGCTCGACCCGTACAATATTGGCCGTGTCATTGCCCGTCCTTTCACAGGTGATGATGCTGGTGACTTCCAGAGAACAGGAAATCGTCGGGACTACTCGGTTCTGCCTCCTGCTGCCACGCTGCTGGATAAGCTGGTGGGCGGCGGTGGCGAAGTGGTCAGTGTCGGAAAGATAGCGGATATCTTTGCCCATCAGGGCATTACCAGAACATTGAAAGCGACCGGTATTCCTGCTTTGTTTGAAACCACTATGCAGGCGCTGGAGTCAGCCGGAGATCGCTCCCTGATCTTCACCAACTTCGTCGATTTTGATTCATCCTTTGGCCATCGTCGTGATGTGGCGGGTTATGCCAGGGCTCTGGAGGAGCTGGACGCCATGATACCGAGACTGCTCAACGCCATGCAAAAAGACGATGTGCTGATCATCAGTGCTGACCATGGCTGCGATCCCACCTGGCACGGTACCGATCATACCCGGGAACACATACCGGTACTGGTCTACGGCAAAAAGGTTCAACCGGTTTCTCTGGGTGAACGGGAAACCTTCGCAGATATCGGCCAGAGTCTGGCCAGTTTCTTTGATTTGGAGCCCATGGATTACGGGACCAGCTTTCTGTCATAAACAGAGCTGACTGTTAACACATACCCTGCCCCATGGCCCGCTTTTTGAAAAGCTCTCAAGAGGAATAAAATGACCCCTCATATTCATGCCAAACCCGGTGCTTTTGCCGATGTCTGCCTGATGCCCGGTGATCCACTGCGTGCCAGTTACATTGCCGGGAACTTTCTGGAAGGTGCTGAACTGGTAAACGACGTTCGTAATATGTTTGGTTATACCGGAACATATAAAGGCCGTCGTGTATCAGTGATGGGGTCCGGGATGGGCATTCCTTCGGCTTCCATTTACTACAAGGAACTGATTACTGAGTACGGTGTGAACAAGCTGATTCGTATTGGTTCCTGTGGTGCTATCTCTGCCGATGTAAAGCTGCGCGACATAGTGATTGGTATGGGGGCGTGCACCGACTCCAAAGTGAACCGTATCCGCTTTAATAACCATGACTTTGCAGCTATTGCAGACTTTGGCTTGCTGGAAAATGTGGTTAAGAGTGCCCGTGACAAAAAGATGCCGGTAAAAGTAGGCAACATTTTCACTTCGGATCTTTTCTACAGCCCGGAGACACATATGTTCGACATCATGGAAAAGCACGGTATCCTGGGTGTTGAAATGGAGACCGCAGGTCTTTACGGTGTATGTGCTGAGTATGGTGCCAAAGGTCTGGCTATCTGCACTGTCAGTGATCACATTCGTAAGGGTGAGGCCATGTCTCCGGAAGACAGGCAGATATCCTTGAACGAAATGATTGTGTTGGCTCTGGATTCTGTGCTGTTGGGAGACTGATCCTGGTTGTTCCAGTCTGAGCATCATAAAAAACCATCAGCAACCCTGTGGCCGCTGATGGTTTGTTAACAATTCATCCAGGCTCTGATTTAATGGATGCACATCCTCATCTACGGCTGGTAGGCCGCCCGGGAAAGCCGCCCAGGAAAGTTTGATCATCGCTGCAACGCTTTATTGCTTTACCTGTATTCTCCAGATCAAAAACAGTGCCCAGAGCAACGGGTATAGCCAGCATCGGGCCCGTAGAAACGGCAACGATTGCCTTGGAGGCGAAACCACCCAATACTCTGGCGAGCAGAGCGGATTCTTTAGAGTATTGATTGACAGACTGGGGCTCAAAAGCTGTCCTGAACAAGGTGTTGGAAAGCTTGGCTCCGCCAACGATAGCAGCACCACCCACGGCACCCACAGCACGTCCACCGAAATGGCCAATAACTCTGCCGGGTACACTGGCGAGTCTGGATGTAAGAATACAGATCCCTTTTAAAATTTCTCCTGATGTTACCATAGTCATTCCTCCTTGAGATATATGACCCCGCTGGTGAGCAGGGCTTCGTGAGCATCACAAAGGATTCTTCCAGATGGGGTGGAGAATTACACTGACAGGGCTGTCAGGTAGACTAACAAGCAGTGGAACTGCCATACAGAAGCCACGTATTAATGTTTTTCATGCCTTTACAAAGTGTTCCAAAGCGTATCAAAGATGATTTGCTGAGTGTTGGCGATCTCAATGGAATCGATGACGACAGCAACGGGGTAGTCCATGGAGGCCAGGGAGATCATGGCGACTTTTGGAGGATAAATAGCAATATAGCTGGCATCAATTTTACCGGTGGCATTGATCCATTTGCGCTCAGAAAGCTCGGCATCCTCACCGCCTTCACCAATGGCAATGACCCGGACATTGATACTCTTGCGGATTCGCTGCTGGGTATAGTTTGGAAAGGGGCGATAGAGATGCTGCCGGATCGGCTTGGATGAAAAAATGGAATAGTTTTTATCATCCTTTTTGGCAACCGTGTTCAGTATATCCTTAAGAACGAACTCGATACCGCTGTCTCCCTCATAAAAGCGGACGTTTCCGGTATTGAAGTCAGGTTTAAGCTGATTCAGTTGCGGGATCAGCTTTTGTTTCATCTCTTCAATGCTCTGTTCCAGAGACTGCTTTTTCTCTTCTGCCAGATCCAGAAGCTTTTCGGGAGGTTCTGCACAGAAAACCCGTCTTTTTCCTTTCGGGAAGTAACTGACAATACCCTTACCCGCCAGACCTTTCAGGGTCTCATAAGTGGTGCCGCGATTAATATCAGCTTCGGCCGCAATATCACGGATAGAGGCGGTTCCCAGCTTTAACAGAGCCAGATAAAGCTTGATTTCCTTCTGGTCCAGTCCCAGCTGTTTCAGTGTGTCCAGATTCATATTGTCAATTTTCCAATGACAAACACAGTTGTGTTTTAGTTCGTATAGGATAAGCTAAATTCAATACCATAGAAAAGTGTCACCTTTTCTTATGACATGGCTTATAAGGAAAGCGGCACCCTTTTCTGATGTTTCCTGCTGTTATTTGCCCTGACTGCTGTCTTCATGAGTTCATTGAAAACCATTGCGCCCAGGCTAAGAGATTTAAAGATTTTTCCAGGGGCGGTAAACCGTGTTGTTTTACCATGGTTTTTTGCTTTTGTTTTCCCTGGCAGGCGACACAGAAAGAAACCTGAATAATCAAGAGACCATTAATCAAGAGCTAACCATGAGAGCTGATATCGTCATTCTTGCTGCTGGTCAAGGCAGCCGTATGAAATCCAACCTTCCCAAGGTTCTTCACCCCATTGCCGGTAAGCCGATGCTGGAGCATGTGATTCTCAGTGCCCTGCAAACCCAGCAAGTGATCGGCAAGGGTGAAATTCATGTCGTGATTGGTCACGGTGCTGACAAGGTAAAAAGTGCCCTGGGGCACTATGACCTGAATTGGGTTGAACAGACTGAGCAGCTCGGGACAGGTCATGCTGTTCAGCAGGTTGTACCTGGCTGCGAAGGTGCCGATGTCGTGCTGGTGCTCTACGGTGATGTGCCGCTGATACACTCCTCTACCCTGCAATCTTTGCTGGCAGCCAGTAACGGCGAGCGTCTGGGTTTGCTGACCATCAATCTGGCTAACCCATCAGGCTATGGTCGTATTGTTCGGGATGATGCTGGCAGCGTGCAGGCTATTGTTGAAGATAAAGACGCGACACCTGAGCAGCTGGCTATAAACGAGGTGAACACCGGTATCATGGCCATTCCCGGCGGCAAGCTGGGTGAATGGGTCATGGGGCTGGATAACAACAATGCCCAGCAGGAATATTATCTGACAGATGTCGTTTCTAAAGCGGTGTCTGAAGGGACCGCCGTGGTGCACGTTCAACCGCAAAAGGCTACGGAAGTCGAGGGAGTCAACAGCCGGGTTCAGCTGACAGAACTTGAGCGGGCTTTCCAGCAACAGCTGGCTAACGCCATGATGACCAGCGGTGTCACCATTATTGATCCTGCCCGTCTGGATATTCGAGGTGATGTCAAAGTCGGCAAGGATATCCTGCTGGATATCAACGTGATCCTGGAAGGCGATGTCGAGATTGCCGATAACGTGGTGATCGAGGCAGGTTGCATCATTCGCAATTCCAGAATCGGTGAAGGTACTGTTATAAAAGCCCACTCGATTCTTGAGGATGCAAAAGTCGCCGCAAACTGTGAAGTAGGTCCTTTTGCACGACTGCGTCCGGGTACTCAACTGGCAGAAAATGCCAAAGTGGGCAACTTTGTCGAAATCAAAAAGGCATCCATCGGTGAGGGCAGCAAGGTCAATCATCTGACCTATATAGGCGACGCTGAAATAGGCATAGGTGTCAATGTCGGAGCGGGTACCGTGACCTGTAACTATGATGGAGTTAACAAACACAAAACCGTGATTGAAGATAACGCCTTCATCGGCACCAACAGTTCACTGGTTGCACCGGTCACTGTTGGTAAAGGTGCCACCACTGCGGCGGGTTCAGTGATTACCCGTAACCTGGACGAAGACCAGCTGGGGGTAGCCCGGAGTCGTCAGAAAAACATTGACGGCTGGCAGCGTCCTACCAACAAGAACTGAATATCAGGCAGAACACAAATCAAAGGTAGAAAATTATGTGTGGCATTGTCGGTGCTGTAGCACAAAGGGATGTAGCGCCCATTCTGTTAGAAGGTTTGCGTCGTCTGGAATATCGCGGATATGACTCTGCAGGTGTCGCCATTGTGGGTACCAACGGCGAACTTCAACGACTTCGCAGAACCGGAAAGGTCTCCGAATTAAGCGAAGCGATCAATGAGTCTCAGGTGCCTGGTGGGACTGGTATTGCCCACACACGCTGGGCGACCCATGGTGAGCCCAACGAGCGCAATGCTCACCCCCATGTCTCCGGTGAAGATATCGCCGTGGTTCATAACGGTATTATTGAGAACCACGAGCTGCTGAGAAACTATCTGGAGCAGGAGGGCTACACGTTTTTTTCTGACACAGACACAGAAGTTATTGCCCACCTGGTCAGCCACGAACTGAAAAATACTGACAGCCTGATCGCCGCCGTTCAAGCGGCTGTGCCCCGGCTGGAAGGTGCCTATGGCATGGTTATTATGGACCGCAAAGATCCAGAGCGGCTGGTGGTTGCCCGTTCTGGCAGCCCACTGGTCATTGGTCTGGGGCTGGATGAAAACTTCATTGCCTCCGATCAGTTGGCGCTGTTTCCGGTGACCCGTCGCTTTATTTTCCTGGAAGAAGGTGATGTGGCTGAAGTGACCCGTACAGAGGTGTCTGTCTTTGATACGGATGGCAAAAGCGTAACCCGTGCCGCCAGAGAAAGTAATCTTGAGCACGATGCCGGTGACAAGGGGCCGTACCGGCACTACATGCTCAAAGAAATTCATGAGCAACCCGATGCCATTGCCAACACTCTGGAAGGCCGACTGGGTGAGACAAAGTTGAACCTCGATATACTGGGTAAAAACGGTATCGAACTTCTCAATAAAACCAAAGCTATACAGATTGTTGCCTGTGGCACCAGTTACCATGCCGGTATGGTAGCCCGTTATTGGTTTGAGGAGCTGGCCGGAATCCCCTGTCGTGTAGAAATTGCCTCAGAGTTCCGTTATCGCAAATTCTTTGTGCCTGAAGACTGTCTGTTCGTCACCCTTTCCCAGTCAGGAGAAACGGCCGATACTCTGGCAGCTCTCAAACTGGCTAAAGAGATGGGTTATATGGCTTCCCTGAGTATTTGTAATGTTCCGGGTTCGTCCATGGTTCGTGAGTCTGATATGGCCTTGATGACCCGAGCCGGAGCCGAAATCGGTGTTGCGTCAACCAAAGCCTTCACGACTCAGCTGGCCGCTCTACTGATGTTGGTAACGGCCATTGGTCGCCACACCGGAATGACCTCAGATCAGGAAGCCGAAGTGGTTAAAGCCCTGAGAGAACTGCCTCATATCATCAGCAGTACGCTGGAAATGAGCAGTGAAATTGAAGCGGTCGCCGAAGATTTTGCCGACAAACATCACAGCCTTTTCCTGGGTCGCGGTACTCAATACCCGATTGCCATGGAAGGTGCGCTGAAGCTGAAAGAAATCTCCTACATTCATGCAGAAGCATATGCGGCAGGCGAATTGAAACACGGTCCATTGGCTCTGATTGATAACGATATGCCCGTGATTGTGGTGGCACCCAACAATGACCTGTTGGAAAAGCTTAAATCCAATATGGAAGAAGTACGCGCCAGAGGTGGCCAGCTGTTTGTCTTTGCAGACCGCCATGCCCGTCTGGTAGCAGGCGACGGAATTAAGGTATTGCCATTAGAGACTGCACCGGAAGTCGTTGCTCCCATTCTCTACACTGTACCTCTGCAACTGTTGTCCTACTACGTGGCCATTATCAAGGGAACGGATGTCGATCAGCCTCGCAATCTGGCCAAGTCTGTGACGGTGGAGTGAGTCTGGTTGTATTGCCCACAGTTGTTGTGGGAGAGTAATAAAGTTGGAAACTAAAACCGCCCAGAGTTATCCTGTTGCTTCCGGGTAAAGCTGGGTGATTTTTGTTATGGCAAAAAAAACAGTACGGTAACTCAGAGGCAAAGAACCGGCGATGGATAAATGAAGGCCGGGGGGCGGGTCGAGGCAAAGAGTACAAGCCTTGGCTAACCGTCAGAGACCTCCCATCAGAGGGGCGTTCTCATCGTATCTTTGGTTATAAATCACTCCTAACCCATCATCTTTTATTGTCACGAATTGTAGGCTGTTGAAAGTGATCACCTCTCAAAAAGTTCAAACTTTAATGTTCTCCGACAGTTGTCGTGGGTGAGTAATCAAGTCTCATACTGAAACCGTCCAACGTTACCCTGTTGGTCTTATGGGTCATTCCGGACGGTTTTTAGTTATGACAAAAAAAATCAGCACGCAACTTTCCAGTATTCTATCGTCATGGCTTGATTTAAATCCTCAGTTTAATATCTTAACTGATGAATTATTGCTGACACATAGAAGCGTATAAAATGGTAACCGATTGTAATGCGCTAAGGAGCAGGAGGGCGAGAAGCAGAAAGATAGTAATTTGGAACCATTAAACATGAATAGTCTAGCTAGATTAGTGACATTGATTTTATTTCTAACTGTACTTTCATTAGCCGAAAATGGAAATACTGAAACACTCCTCAATGTTAATGAAAATCCAATAGGTGCTACTGTTTCGAGTCAGGGAATACCCCATTTATTAAAAGCACAGACCCACCTCCTGGTACAACAAGACTCTTATACGATCATACGACGGGTGTTAGATTCATTGAGCACTTCTGCATCTTTTGTTGCTCTCTCATTTTTACCTTACTACGTAGCCGCCGCCAGAGAAGTTGTTATCAAACATCGATCAGGGGGAGCCCGCTCTTACATAACCGATTTTTTGGCAGTATCTGCAATGACATTGGAGTCTCAGATCAGGGTATTCTTTACCCTACTCAACCTGAATTTTTATTTTAACTATCTGACCAGTACTGCGTCTGAATATGGCGACAGGGAAAACAAAATCCTTGCCTGTGACTCGCATCTTCCCCGCAGGGGGATCATGCCTGTTTACCCTGAGCACCCCTGGCTGGCCAGTCATTATTATCAGCAGGTTGTATTCCCTGAAAGTCAAAAACCATTCCTGGAAATAAATGTACTGAATGATATGGGAAGCAGCGATGACAGCGGTCTGCCTGACGAGATTCCAGAATGGGTTAATTTATATCAAACGCTTTCCTTCAACCGTATAGATAAACTGACTATCCAGGTTCCGGAGAACAACCCTAATCGGCTAAAACTTGTGATCAGAGGTGATCAGGCTTCTGAGGAAACAGACCTGTTTATTGATGCTGAAACAGATATTAAGTGGGATTTTGAGATGATCACAACCACCTGCTCACTATTTGAAAATGATAAGGTTTACAGCCTTTTTCATGGACAAACCTTAAAGGCTATTAACAGGGCCATTGAAAAATCAATGTCGGGTAATACGACTGAAAAGGTTGTTTTTTCCCCACATTTAACCCATGTTTTAAAAAGTCAGCAAGGCGCTGCGGTTATCAGCCTCGATAATAGCCGGAATAATCCGGTATCACGACTGGTTTACTCTGATCACGATCTTTTTAGCAAACATCAGGGCTTTTTACTGCTCACAGACTCAAGGTGGCATTCAAAGGATCTATTTTCACTGGCTCTCAGTACGACATCAGATAAACTGGCAATGGATATTTCGGCACAAAAAATCTGGAGGAAAAATCATATCAACGGCTTTATGTCGTTACTTCAAATGGGAACCGGGCAGTTATTCTATCATTCCATGAATGCCCATCTGGCAAGGTCGTCAAACTTTGCATCTACCCCATCACCTCAAAAGAGCCGTTCCTTCAAAGACAGTCTGTCAAATGTTCGAGAACAAACACCATTAACAAAACGCTGGCAAGTCCCTGTTCTTTTGAGATCATCGGCACATAGATTCAAAGAGATGGTAGAGGCGGGTCAATCGTCTCTCCATAACAAGCTGTACAGGCTGAATGAAAAATTTTTAAACTCAGTTTCTCTCTTCATGCTTGAGCCGTCGGTTGATAGTGCTAACCAACTGAAAAAAAAACCTCTGGATCAGACAGGGTCTCCAGGGCAGGCCGCAAAATACTCAGAGGAGGATGTTTCAGCAGATAAAGCGGACAGTAACATGGTCGGTAGTCGACATTTTTCTACTCCATTGGCTTTTGCGACACCTACTTCAGGGGAGAGTGCAATTGATGAACCTGTAAAACATGGAGATAAACTCATAGCGGTAAATCATATGTTTGATCAGGAGCAACCCATCAGAGCAGATACGTCCTGTCGGGAAAGTCTGATCTCGAAAAAAACAAAAAGGATTACAACCCTGACAAAGCCAGAAGGCTATTTCACTGTTGGCACTGAATACAAAATAGCATTAATGAAAGATTACCTGCACGGAAATACCCAACATTTCAGTGACGATGACTGGCTCTATCTGATAATAAAAATGGGCAAGAGGGTTATTAGTGAAAAAAAACTGGCAATGCTCCAACAGGAATTTGGCACAGTAGATAAAGAGAGTTTTTTGAATAAAATAGCAAGATTACAAGCATTGAGATACAAAATTGAAGATAGAGTTCATCATTCGCACTTAAAAAGACGCTCTAAACTGTATGATGCTGCAAAGGAAGTCCAGTCTCTATTCCCGACTGCAAGTCTGATAGAGATTATCGAATCGGCAAAAAACAATCACCCCTTGCAACCCTGTGCTGCAGCAGAGCTTTTATACGCTACAGCAAGTTTGGACGACAATGCACATAATCCATATTTTTCTGAACTTATCATAGCCTGTTACAGAAACAGCGGTTTTTTACCCCCGGATATTGAAATTGGTCACAAAATCGAAAAAGAAATAAAAAATCAACAACCTGAAGAGGGCTCAAGCCAGTTCAATCTGGAAATAGAGTCAATGCTATTAGATAAAACCATCACTAAAAAAAATTGCGGTGGACGATCCATCCAGCTAACCTTTGCGGACAACCAAGCACTATACCTGAAATTTCAACGAAAAGGGGAATCATGGAATGAGTTTATCCGAGAAATTAAAATGCACAACGTCTTACACGATTTATTTACTGATTACGAGTTTTCCAGCGAAATACCTTTAAGTAAAGGTTTGTTTTCAATAACGCTAGTTAAAAGTTTTTCTTTTATGCCAGTGTATAAAATTATTAAAACATTGGAAGACAATCTCGAAATTTCTAAAGGTTATCTAAACGGATATTGTTTTGCAGCATCAAGCGATTATGTGAACTATGCATGCCAGCCGGATCCATCAAATACTCAAAAACCATATCTCAGATCCGAAGAAGGATTAAAAAAAGCAGCTGTTGATTTAGGAAAGTATGCGAGATATGGCTTGACTTTTGATAGCCTTATTAAATCACAGCACACTAAAGATATTTTTGGTCAATGGGAGGGCTTCCCAAAATGGATGTCTTTGACACAACTATCGAGTTATTTTTGTAAAAATGCAGACTGTTTTACTGGCTCAATTGCTAATTGGATAGAAGACACTGAGCGCTCAGATTTATCATGGTCCGGACTGAGAGACCTTGGTGACAGCCAAATATTTGAAACCACATTGCACAGCCTGGACCCTAAAAATGTTTTGAATGTAAAATTCTTCCCGAAAGTCGGGAACTTATTAGCTTATTTTAATGCGCTTATGGATAATTTCGTTGCCATGGTTGTTGTTTATGCTCATGGAAAACGTTTAAATCCTGAGTTTCATTACAAAAATCCTATAGCTGTTGAAGAAGTCAATAGATTTATCCGAGATATCCTGGAACACTTTGTACGAGGGTATTATTCAAGCAATACAATAACCGTGCAGCAAGCTCTTGGAGTGGATAATACAGAGTTTGAACAATGGTTGAATAGAGCTTCATTAGAAATAGTCTATTGGTTAGCTATGCAGCCGTATGAGATGACTGATGCCTTTTATAATTCAAGGCATGATCACAGAAATCTGAACGTCTGCGAACATTTGGAGCGAAATGAAAGGCCTGATCCTGAGATCATGAAAACGGCAAAGGAAAAAAGTAACTTCTTACTATTTGCTAACTGCCATGGCAAAAATCATAATATTGGGCTTGCACACAGCAACGGCTTTCCCTTACAAACCCTCATGAAAGGGTTGTGCAAATTATCTATAAATATTTTGGAACAAAAGTCACAATTAACGGCTAAAAAACCACAGGTAGACTTAGCTCAGGCTCCACCACAATCTGGCACAGTTCTTAGAGAAGAGCCTGCAAATGAAGGTTTTCCATTAACAGATGAGCAGTGACAATCACTCGCTGAATCCCCATGATTCTCAATCGGTTTTGACAGTCTGCACTGTTCTCTGTTGTTTTTCTGTATTGTTTTCGTGCAAAAAAATACCCTACATTGAGACCCTTAAAATTAATTATGAAAAAATTAAGCACTTCTTCTTTTTTACAGCTATGCTTCGATGCTGATCTAAATTATAGAGAAAGCTGAAAACAGAAGAATTTAGATGTGTAAAAAACACGCCCCGTAGACTGGTATGCAGTTCCGTCATGTTTCTAAGAAACCTCCTTGCCCAGTTGTTCAGTATTATATCGCTATGGGTTGAATTATGACCTTAGTTCAATGCTGGGTTGGCGAAGCATTGCTAAAACATTGCAGCGAATCAAATGGTAATCCGTTGCAATCTGTCTGAAAACATGAAGAAGGGACTTACTTTAGCTGTTAGCTGAAGTTTATTAATAATAAATAGAAAATTTGGAGCCATTTAAAAATGAATAACTTAGCCAGGTGGATAGCATTAATTTTAATTTTGACTGCATTTCCATTCGCTGCAAGTGGAAATACTGAAACACTCATTACTGTCAATGAAAATCCGGTAGGTACTGCTATTACGAGTCAGGGAGTACCTCATTTATTAAAAGCACAGACCCACCTTCTGGTACAGCAGGATTCCTACACAATAGCACAGCAGGTGCTGGCAACACTGAGCACTTCTGCATCTTTTGTGGGGGTCGCATTTTTACCCTACTACATATCCGCCGTCGGCGAGGTTGTTCTCAGGCACCCGTCAGGAGGCAGCCACTCATATATAACCGATCTCTTCGCAGTATCTGCAATGACATTGGAGTCTCAGATCAGGACATTTTTTATACTGATCAACCTGAAATTTTATTTTAACTATCTGACCAGTACGGTGTCTGAATATGTGGATAGGGAAAACAAAATCCTTGCCTGTGACGCACATCTTCCCCGCAAAGGCATTATGCCTGTCTATCCTGAACACCCCTGGCTGGCCAGTCATTATTATCAGCAGGTTGTATTCCCCGAAGATCAAAAGCCTTTCCTGGAAATCAATGTTCTGAATGATACGGGAAACAGTGCTGACATCAATCCGCCTGAAGACATTCCGGAATGGGTCAATTTATATCAAACGCTTTCTGACAACCGTATGGATAAACTGACTATCCAAATTCAGGGGATCAATAATAACCTATTAAAACTTATGATGAGTGGCGATCAGGTTTCTGAGGAAATAAACCTGCTTATTGACGCTGAAGCGGATGTTCAATGGGACTTAGAGACAATGACAACCCTCTGCTCACACTTTGCAGGGGATAAGGTTTACAGCCTCTTTCATGGACAAACCTTAAAGGCTGTTAACCGGGCCATTGAAAACGCAATGTCAGGCAATAGCGCTGAAAGGGATGTTTTTTCCCCACCTTTAACCGATGTTTTAAAAAGTCAAAAAGGCGCTGCGGTGATCGGCCTGAGTAGTCGCCAGAATAACCCGGTATCACGACTGGTTTACTCTGATCATGATCTTTTTACCCATCATCCGGGCTTTTTACTGCTCACTGACTCGAGTCAGCATTCAGAGAATCTGTTTTCACTGGCTCTCAGTACGACATCAGATAGACTGGCTACGGGGATTTCGTCGCAAAAAATCTGGAGGCAAGATCATATCAATGAGCTGATGTCACTACTTCAAATGGGAACCGGTCACTTGTTCTATCACTCCACGAATACCTATCTGGCAAGGTCGTCTAACTTTGGCTCAACCCCATCACCTCAACAGAGCAACTCCTTTAAAAACAGCCTGTCAAATGTTCGTGAGCCGACGACACAATTATCGAAACGCCCGGCAGTGCCCGCTTTTTTAAGATCATTGACACATAATTTCAAAGAGGTGGCAGAAGCTGGTAAACCGTCTCTCCGCAACAGACTGCACAGGCAGGATGTTTCAGAAGCTGGAGTAGATAGTGGCATAATCGCTAGTAGCCATGTCGCCACTCCATTGGTTTTAGGTGAAAGGACAGTTAATAAACATATAAAATACGGTGATAAATTTATAATGGTAAACCACTTATTTGATGAAGATCTTTTAAAAAAGGTCAACGAAGAAGTAGACAAAGATCGCCGATTGTTTGATGCCGATTTTCTGAAAAGCGAGATTGATAAATCCCCGTCTTGTGAATTTGAAATACCAAAGAATGATATTTTTGATCGTATCTTGGTGAGCTTTCAGGGGAGTAACATACGACACTCAACGCTTTTGCATTCCAGGAACCAAAACTTAATCAGTCATTTTGATGAAAATGGCAAGATAAAAGAAAAAGAAGCGTTCAAGAAAAATATTATTCATACTCGTTCAGAAGCCGTTAAAGAGCTATGCTGTCAGGCATTAGAAAAAATGGCTGATTCATTAGATTGGTCAGGTAAAAAGGTTGAAAAGATAAAGTTTTGGATAATTCGCTATCCCTCAATCAATCCTGACAGTTTTGAAGGATTCTTCTTCACTCCCCGGAACGTTGTGGATATGCCTTGGCATCGCGACAAAGGGCTGGCAAGTCTGGTCGTACAGTTGAATGACAACGATTGTGAGCTTGAATATTCAGGCGGTGGGCTTAATATTGGCCAGTCTTTAAGCCCTGAGTTTGCTGTTGCCTCGCCAGATAAAGGTACGAAAGAAACACATCGTTATAAAAGAAATTGCGGTTTTATCTTTACTAACAGGAAGGGGTTGGTTCATCAATGTGAAGATATAGACTTTAAAAGAAGTAATGATGAGAAAAAAGTGGCAGAAAAACGCATAATTGCTGTATTAGCTGATGACTGGTAACCACAAAAGCTCTTTGGCGAAATCACCGGCACCTTTAATCAGTAATGGCGAGTCTCAGCGAACCTATCTTGTTGTGGCGGGAGCCTGACTGTGAGGTCAGGCTCGTTTGATCATCAATCCTTCTTTCGAAGTTCAGTGATTTCCACTTGGTTAAGGTCACTGAAGGTCAATACATGTCGGCCATCGGCGCTGATGTTGGCTGGTCTGGACGCTATCTCGTGTTGAACAGTGGCTTTTTTTACCCAGGATCCATCGACCCCAAGACTATAAATGTTCGCCATATTGTCATCACTGGCGGTTGTTATAACATG
Source organism: Endozoicomonas sp. 8E (assembly GCF_032883915.1). NCBI lineage: Bacteria > Pseudomonadati > Pseudomonadota > Gammaproteobacteria > Oceanospirillales > Endozoicomonadaceae > Endozoicomonas > Endozoicomonas sp. 8E. The sequence goes on from NZ_CP120717.1 coordinate 196,336, forward strand.
GCATCCATCGCCACTAAAAGCGGCTCGTTGAACCGGACCTTTGTGGTGAATGGTGGCTTTTTTTACCCAGGACTCAGTGGCCTCCAGGCCATAGATTTTTGCCGTGTGATCGTCGCTGGTGGTCACCAGGTGGCGTCCATCGGCGCTGAAGTCGGCTGAGTTGACTGACTCATTGTGTACAATGGTGGTCTCTTTTACCCATAATCCAGGGACCCTCTGGCCATAGACCTCTGCCGTACCATCTCTGCTGACGGTCACCATATGACTGCCATCGGCGCTGAAGTTGGCTGAGTAGACCACCTCATAGTGAGAAATCCTGAGTATTTCTTTCCATGACCCATTGGCCTGTAGGACACAGATTTTTGCCGTGCCATCTTCACTGGTGGTTGCCATATGGCGACCATCGGCGCTGAAAGTGGCTGAGGTGACAAAATAATTATGGGAAATGGTAGACTTTATTTCCCAGAATCCGTCGTCCCCCTGACCGTAGATTGTCGCATTGTTATTTGTATCGACAATCAACACATAACGGCCATCGTAGCTTAAGCTGGCCGACCTGGCTGGACAATTATGCTTAACAGATTCTTTTTCTTCCCATGATCCATCGTCTTTCTGGCTACAGATTTTCATTATGGCATCATAACCGTTAGTCACCACATGGCGACCATTAGCACTGAAGGCCGCCCACTTGACTGAAATTTTATGGAGAATGTTGGCTTTTATTTCCCATGATCCATCGTCCTCCAGACCATAGATTTTCACTGTGCAATCGTTACTGGCGGTCACCACATGACGGCCATCGGAACTGAAGGCGGCTGATCTGACCGTTTTGTTATGGTTAATAGTGGCTTTTAGTTTCCATGATCCGTCGTTCTCCCGGCCATGGATTTCGACTTCTTCAGCAACAGTGGCAATCAGTGCATGGCGACAATCAGCGCTGAAGGTGGCCGAAATGACAGTGTGACGTTTGCTCATTTCGGCTGTTTTCACCAGGTCAAATTCTTTACATTGAGACATCAGTTTACTGTTGTTGAAAAGAAGCAGAGCAGGAAAATAAGCCTTATCTCGATGTTTTATGAGTGACTCGACAGTGTCCTCATTGGCAAACGGCTTCAACCAATCACGGAGCTGTTGTCCATCTTTCGTCGTAGCGATGGTCCTTAGTTGATCCTGGCGTGGTGAAGGAAACCGGCGGTACCATGCTCTTTCCAGAGTTTTCTCTCTTTCAACAAAATCGCGAAGATATTTGCATACTCTTGCTAAACGGGTAATCTCTCGAAAACTCAAATAGCGAATAATCATAGATTTTGTTTCGTTAGGCAAATAGAAGAATGAAGATTGATATTGGTTATATACACTAACGCCCCTGCCGGCACTGACACCTGCTGGTGTTTCATCCAGTGGAAGTTGTTCAGATGTTGGCGAGAGTGATCCGTCAATGCCGGAATGGCTTTCCATGGGCTCCATGCCTGAATCCTCCATAGCTCTATAGTTGGTATTCATCCTCGCTTGGTAAGGACATTCGAAATTGATTTGGTCTATTAGAGTCGGTTTGGTGATGGAAGTTCAAAATATTGAACGGGTTATTCCTTCTTCCGTAGTTCAGTCATTTTCGTCGTGGTATATTCATCGACGGTCAACACATGTCGGCCATCGGCGCTGATGGTGGCGAATTTGAGCTTCTCCTTGTGTCGAATAGTGGCTTTTTTTACCCATGATCCATTGGCCCCTGGACCATAAATTTTTGCCTTTTTGTCACCTATGGCGGTCGTTACGACATGGCAACCATCAGCACTAAAGGCGGCTGGTCGAACCCAACCTTTGTGGGCAATGGTGGCTTTTTTTGTCCATGATCCCCGGGTCTCCTGGCCATAGATTTTTGCCCTGCGATCTTTACTGGTGGTCACCAGGTGACGGCCATCGGGACTAAAGTTGGCTGAGATGACTGACCGTTTGTGTTTAATGGTGGCTTCTTCTACCCATGACCCGGGAGTCTCTTGACCATAGATTTTTGCCGTATCATCTTCACTGGCGGTCACCAGATGACTGCCATTGGCGCTGAACCTGGCTGAGTAGACCACATTATCATGAGAAATTTTGACTATTTCTTTCCATGATCCATCGGCCTGCAGGGCATAGATTTTGGCCGAACAATCTTCACTGGCGGTTACCAGATGACGCTCATCGGCGCTGAAGGTGGCTGAGTAGACAATACCCCTATGAGTAATGGTGCCTTTTACTTTCCATGATCCATCTTCCTCCTGACCATAGACTGTGGCATTTCTACCAAAATCGTCGACCAGCACATGACGGCAATCGCCGCTCAAGCTGGCTGAGGAAACCGGACCATTATGTTTGATTGTGGCTTTTTCTTCCCATGATCCATCGGTCTTCAGACCATAAATTTTCATCGTCTCATCCATACTGGCAGTCACCAGATGGCGGCCATCAGCACTGAAGTTGGCCGATCTGACCGAAAATTTATGGGAAATGATGGTCTTTACTTCCCATAAGCCATCGTCTCCCAGACTACAGATTCTCGATGTGCGATCATAACTGGCGGTCACCAGATGCCTGCTGTCTGGACTGAAGGAGGCTGATCTAACCCAATCCTCATGGGAAATGGTGGCTTTTGTTTTCCATGATCCATCGGTCTTCCGGCCATAGATTCTCACCTTACCCATACTGGCGGTTACCAAGTGGCAACCATCGGGACTGAAGGTGGCTGTGGTGATACCGTAATCATGGTTAGTTTTTTTTCTGGTCACCATGTGAAATTTTTCACATTGAGACATCAGTTTACTGTTGGTGAAAAGTAACTGAGCAGGAAAATAACTGCTCTTTCGTTGTTTTATGAGTGACTTGATCGTGCCTTTATTCGCTAACGGCTGCAACCAATTACTGAGTTGTTGCTTATCTTTTGCTGTAACGATGGTCTTTAGTTCATATTGGTGTGCTGAAGGAAACCGGCGAATCCATGCTCTTTCCAGAGCCTTATTATTTTCAACATGATCACGAAGATATTTGCATACCCTTACTAAACGGGTAATCTCTCGAAGACCCAAATAGCGAATGATCATAGATTTTGTTTCGTCGGGCAAACAGAAGAATGAAGATTGATTTTGGTTATATACAGCAACGTCCCTGCCGACACTGACACCTGTGGGTGCTCCCTCCAGTCGAGGTCTCTTGGGTGTTGGCGAGAGTGAACCGTCATTGCTGGAAGTGTTGTTCAAAGGATTCATGCCGGGCTTCTCCAGAGCTCCAATGTCAGTATTTATCCTTGCTTAAAAAGGTCATTCAAAATGGATTCGATCAGTTAGAGTCGGTTTTATAATGAAAGTTCAAAATACTGAGGGTAGTGTAACCAAGAAAAAGAACAGCCCTGATCCGGGAAAATGGCAGGAAGAAATTTTTTCATTAAGAGCCCGGTGCAAAAATTGCCACCGGGTTTTCGATATAACGCTATTTTTTAATTGGTTCTCACCAAAAATAAGCTTAATTACTGTTCATTTAGAAACAGTCCGAGCAAGAAACTATTATTCACTTTGCGCGGTCATTTCAGCAAAAAATGCTTCTAATTTTTGAGGTTTATCTAAAAAGATAGAATACATTTGACAGGCAAAATCATCAGGAAATACATCGCTAACCCCGGCATCTAAACTTTCGAACGTTCTGATTGCCACCTCTTCAGGAGCAGGTTTATCCATCTCAATGCCTTCAGCCAGGCGAGTGTCCGTTGGGCCGGGATAGACCCCTAAAACCCGTATCCCAAACCTGCTTAAATCTGCTCGCAACCCCTGGGTATAAGAGTGCAATGCTGCTTTTGTGGCTGAATAAGGCCCTAAAGATGGGAAATTACTTATGGCCGCAATGGACGAAATATTAATTATGGCTGCCTGATCAGACGCTTTTAATTTCGGCAGTAAAGCATGGGTCAGCGCCATTGGACCCAACAAATTCACTTCCATTTCTTTGCGTGCCACCTCAACGGCTTCGGGCTCGGTGGTGTGGATTCCTGTGGCAATCCCCGCATTGTTAATAAGAATATCCAGCTCTGGTATGGACTCCCTCACGTTGGTCACATGCTCGTTATTCGTTACATCCAAATGGATGGGCTTAATCACCCGGGGGTCAAGGGCAATGACTGACGTCAAATTATCCAGATCACGAGCAGCGGCATAAATGGTTTTAGCCCCCTGTTCCAATAAAATCTTTACAAAACCTTCTCCAATCCCTCGATTGGCACCTGTCACCAACACGACTTTATCTTTGACAGAAAACGACATAAGACTCTCCTTAACAGTAAAGGATGGGCGACTCTGCAACGGCAGAATGAATCCTTCAGGCTAATTCGGTAATCAATTGCTCCCACGTAGTTCAGTGATTCTAGCCGTGTAATCTTCACTGGCGGTCACTATATAGCGGCCATCGGCGCTGAAGGTGGCTGAGGTGATCGGCCTCTTGTGAGAAATGATGGCTTTTATTACCCATGATCCATTGTGGCTCAGACCATAAATTTTCGCCTTTTTATCGCTACTGGCGGTCACCAAATGACAGCCATCAGGACTGAAGGTGACAGATCGGAGCCAATCTTTGTGGTAAATGATGGCTTTTTCCACCCATGATCCATCGACCTGCAGGCCATGGATCTTTGCTGTGTGATCACAACTGGCGGTCACCACATGGCGGCCATCGGGGCTAAAGGTGGCTAAGGTGGCTGCCCTGATGTGGTTAATGGTGGCTTCTTCTTCCCATGATCCAGAGGTCTTCCCACTGTGTCAGGATTGTTGTCCCGGTTAATAATTAACCAACTAATAAAACAGTGGGCGGTAGACAGGTTATCGTGCCTCGTTATTCTGAAGAACGTAAAGCTGCTGTATTGAAAAAGCTTTTGCCACCCGTTAATCGCTCTGTTCCTGACGTCGCCAAAGAAGAGGGCATTAGCGAGCAGACCCTGTACAATTGGCGCAGACAGTTAAGAGATAAAGGGTTGCCCGTGCCAGGGAATGAACATAATTCAGAGCAGTGGTCTGCTGAAGCCCGCTTTGCCGTAGTCGTTGAAACTGCTGCACTTTCTGAAGCAGAGCTGAGTGAGTATTGCCGTAAAAAAGGGCTTTACCCAGAACAGGTGCACGAGTGGAAGCAAGCCTGTATTTCTGGTGCAGAACAGTCTGGACAACAGGCCAGACAAGAGAAAAAACAAGCTCAACAGGATCGAAAGCGTATTCTGAAACTTGAGAGCGAGCTTCGCCGTAAAGATAAGGCGTTAGCCGAAACTGCTGCTCTTTTGGTACTGTCAAAAAAGCTCGATGCCTTCTACGGGATAGACAACGAGGACAACTGACTCCCCTTGATGAACGCCTGAAATTGCTGACATGGTTTGATGAGGCCACAGCAAACGGGGCGCCCCGCTGGAAGGCTGCAGAACAACTACTGGTGTCTTTAAAAACATTGAATCGATGGCGTGACAACACGGGCCAGGTAATTCCTGACAAACGGCCTGGAGCCTTACGATTATCACCGTCTAATAAGCTGACAGAAGAGGAGGAGCAGCGTATTCTAACAGTGTGCAATAAGCCAGAAAATGCCAGCTTGCCACCCTCGCAAATTGTGCCGATGCTGGCAGATAAGGGTGAATATATTGCTTCAGAATCGAGCTTCTACCGGGTACTAAAAAAACATGACCAGCATCATCATAGAGGACGATCAAAGAGGCGATCAAAAAGCAGTAAGCCGACCACGTATGTAGCTTCTGGCCCTAACCAAGTGTGGTGTTGGGACATTAGCTACTTTCCGTCGAAGGTGCGCGGTCAGTTTTGGTATCTATACCTCATCCTGGATATATACAGCCGTAAAATTGTTGCGTGGGAAGTACACGACAAAGAGTCAGGGGAACTGGCTAGTAGCTTGATTAACAGGGCTGTAGTCGCTGAGCGATGTGTTAACAAGCCGATGGTTCTGCACTCTGACAACGGAGCACCAATGACGTCGCATACATTCCAATCAAAACTGGCATACCTTGGCATCATACCGTCGCATAGCCGACCAAGAGTGAGTAATGATAACGCTTTTGCAGAGTCCGTGTTTAAGACATTGAAGTACTGTCCGCAATGGCCGTCCCAAGGTTTTCTGACACTGGAAGAAAGCAGAAATTGGATGCTGTCGTTTGTCAGGTTTTACAACCAAGAGCACCGCCATAGCTCTATTCGCTTTGTGACACCAGAACAGCGTCATGATGGACGTGACAAAGCGATACTGGAGCAGCGAAAACGGGTGTACAAGAAAGCACGTGAGAAAAATCCGTTGCGTTGGTCTGGCAAGTGCAGAAACTGGGAACCAGTTGGTTCTGTTGCGTTAAACCCGGAACGGGAATCAGGGGCTGCTGACTGTATCAAAATAGCAGCATAAAACTTGGTTATCGGGACAACTATCTTGAAAAACACCGTCTTCAGGCCATAGACTTTTGCCGTGTTATCTTTACTGGCAGTGACTACATGGAGGCCATCGAGGCTGAATGAGTCTAAGAAGACTCCACCCTTATGACTAATGGTGGCTTTTTCTTCCCATGAACTATCATCCTGCAGGCCGTAGATTTTTGCCGTGTGATCTTCACTCGCGGTCGCCACATATCGACCATCGGCGCTGAAGCAGGCTGAGAAGACTCCACTTTCATGGGAAATAGTGGTCTTTTCTTCCCATGACCCATTGGCTTCCCGGACATAGATTTTTGCCATGTGATCTTCACTTGCGGTCAGCACATGACAACCATCGGAGCTGAAGCTGGCCGAATTGACCGGACCATCATGTTGAATAGTGGCTTTTACTGACCATGATCCATCGTCGCCCCGACCACAGATTTTTGCCGTGTGATCGTGACTGGCAGTCACCACATGGCTGTCATCAGCACTGAAGCTGGATGAGTAGACCCAACTATTATGGGAAATGGTGGTTTTTACTTCCCATGATCCATCATCTCTTTGACTGCAGATTTTCGCTGTGTGATCACGACTGGCGGTCACCAATTGACAGCCATCGGCACTTAAGGTGGCTGATTTGACCCAACTATTATGGGAAATGGACGTTTTTTCTTTCCATGATCCATTGGCCTCTCGGCCACAGATTTTCACAGTACTATCCAAACTGGCGGTCACTAAATGGCGGTTATCGGCGCTTAGAGTGGCTGTCTCCACATCGTGACGATGGATAATGGTTGCTTTTTTCACCAGGTGGAATTTTTTACATTGAGACATCAGTTTACTCTTGTTAAAAAGGACCAGAGCGTGAAAATAAGCGCTATCTCGATGTTTTATGAGTGACTCGACAGTGTCTTCATTCGCAGACGACTTCAACCAATCACGGAGTTGTTGCTCATCTTTTGCCGTAACGAGGGTCTTTAGTTGATATTGGTATGGTGAAGGAAATCGGCGAATCCATGCTCTTTCCAGAGCTTTATCGTCTTCAACAAGATCGCGAAGATATTTGCATACCGTTACTAAACGGGTAATCTCTCTAAGACCCAAATAGCGAATAACCATAGATTTTGTTTCGTCGGGCAAACAGAAGAATAAAGATTGATTTTGGTCATATACAGTAACGTCCCTTCCTGCACTGACACCCATTGGTGCTTCCTCCGGTTCGGGCTGCCTGGGTGTTGGCGGGTTTGAAACGTCGGTGCTTAAATGGCTGTTCATTGGGTCCATGCCCGATTCCTCAACGGCTTCAAAGTCAATATTTATCCTCCCATAGAAAAGGAGGCTCAAAATGGATCAGGTCTGTTAGAGTCGGTTTTGAAATGGAAGTTCAAAATATTGAAGTCAGTGGAATTAAGAAAAAGAAGAGTCCTGGTCCGGGAAAATTCATTCCTGCAAAAAGCATTTCTGTCTGATAGCCGACTGCAATCAACGGGTTTTACACTCATCAGCTCATCAAAGTTTCCGCAGTTCAGTGATTCTTGCCTTGTGATCATAACTGACTGTCAACACATGTCGGCCATCGGGGCTGAAGGTAGCTAAGGAGATGTCCTCCTCGTGATTAATGATGGCTTTTTTTACCCATGTTCCATCGGGACCCAGACCATAAATTTTTACCTTTTTGTCATTATCGGCCCAGGTTATCAGATGGGTACCATCAGGACTGAAAATGGCTTCTGAGCTCCAACCTTTCTGGCGAATAATGTTTTTTCTCTCCCATGATCCATCTTCCCGCAGGCCATAGATGAATACCTTGTTATCAGTTCCTTTAATCGCCAGATGGCGGCCATCGGGGCTGAAGGTGGCTGAGTGCATGCCCTTCTTGCGCTTCTTGCGAGAAATGCCGGCTTTTCTCACCCATGATCCGGCGGCCTTCTGGTTATGGGCTTTTGCCGTGTTATCTTCACTGGCGCTTACCAGATGGCGGCTATCGGCGATGAGGCTGGCTGAGTAGATCGCATCATCATGAAAAATTCTGACTTTATAGCCACTGATGACGGTCACCAAATAGCAGCTATCGGGGCTGAATGAGGCTGAGAGGACAGTATTGTCATGAACAATTGTGGCTGTTTCTCTCCATGATCCATCGTCCTGCAGGTCACAGATTTTCGCCGTACGATCTTCAGCGGTGGTGACCAGGCGGCGGCTATCGGCACTGAAGCTGGCTGAGAAGACCATGCCCTCATGGCTAATGGTGGCTTTTACGCCCCAGGATCCATCCTCCTCCTGGCCATAGATTGTCACCGTGTTATTTGAACTCACTATCAACAAATGGCGGCTATCTGAGCTGAAGCTGTCTAACTTGATCGTACCCTCATGTTTAAAAGCGGCCTTTTCTTCCCAGGCTCCACTGGTCTCCTGACCATGGATTTTCACCGATTCATAATGACTGGCAGTCAACAGATAGCGGCCATCGGGGCTGAAGGTGGCTAAGATCGGAGCCTCATGGGAAATGGTGGATTTTACTTCCCATGATCCATCACCCTGCTGAACATGGATTTTCGCAACTTTAAGGTTATTTCCATCGGAAATCAGAAAATGCCGGGTATCGGAGCTGAAGCTGGCTGATAAGACCAGACCATTAAGGTTAATAGTGTCTTTTGCTTCCCAGGAGCCATCGGTCTTCTGGCCACAGATTTTCAACGTAAAATCACAACTGGCGGTCATCATAAAGCGGCCATCGGCGTTGAAGCTGGCTATGGTGATCTTTCTGAAATGGGTGGTTTTGATTTTATTAACCGACTTAAATTGTTCACATTCAGACATCAGTTTACTGTTGTTGAAAAGGAGCAGAGCAGGAAAATAAGTACTCAGTCGTTGTTTTATGATTGGCTCGACAATGCCCTGAGGTGCAAAAGGGCTCAACCAGTCACGGAGTTGTTGCTCATCTTTTGCTTTAACGATGGTCTCTAGTTGATATTGGTGTGGTGAAGAAAATTGGCGATACCAGGCTCTTTCCAGAAGTTTATCTTTTTCAATAAGATCGCGAAAATATCTGCATACCTTTTTTAAATGGGTAATTTCGCGAAAACCCAAATAGCGAATAATCATAGATTTTGTTTCGTTGGGCAAATAGAAGAATAAAGATTTATTTTGGTCACATGCGGTAACGTCCCTGCCTGCACTGACACCTGTTGGTCCTTCCTCCAGTCGATGTTGCTTGGGTATTGGCGGGTGTGAAACGTCGATGTAGGAATTACTGTTCATAGTCTTCATGCCCGATTCCTCCCTGGTTCAGGTCATTATTTATCCTTGCATAGAAAAGGACATTTAAAATGTATTAGTTCTATTAGAGTCGGTTTTGTAATGGAAGTTCAAAATATTGAAGTCAGTGGAATTAAGAAAATGAAGAGTCCTGGTCCGGGAAAATTCATTTCTGCAAAAAGCATTTCTGTCTGATAGCCGTCTGCAGTCAATGGGTTTTACACTCATTAGCTCATCAAAGTTTCTGCAGTTCAGTGATTCTTACCTTGTGATCATTACTGATGGTCAACACATGTCGGCCATCGGGGCTGAAGGTAGCTGAGGAGATGCCCTCCTCGTGAGCAATGATGGCTTTTTTTAGCCATGTTCCCTCGGGACCCAGACCATAAATTTTTGCCGTTTTGTCATTATCGGCCCACGTCACCAGATGGGTACCATCAGGACTGAAGGTGGCTTCTGAGAAATGACCTTTGTGGCAAATGACGGTTTCTTTCTTCCATGATCCATCTTCCCCCAGGCCATAGATTATTACCTTGTTATCAGTGCCGTTGATCGCCAGATGCTGGCCATCGGGGCTAAGGGTGGCTGAGTGGATGCCCTTCTTGTGAGAAATGGTGGCATTTTTCACCCATGATCCAGCCGCCTTATGGCTATGGGCTTTTGCCGAGTTATCTTCACTGGCGCTTACCAGATGGCGGCTATCGGCGATGAAGCTGGCTGAGTAGATCGCATTATCATGAAAAATTCTGACTTTTCTTTGGGTGATGGTCACCAAATAGCAGCTATCGTGGCTTAATATGGTTGAGAAGACAGTATCGTCATGAGCAATTGTGGCTGTTTCTCTCCATGACCCATCGTCCTGCAGGTCACAGATTTTTGCCGTGCGATCATCAGCGGTGGTGACCAGACGGCGGTTATCGGCGCTGAAGGTGGCTGAGAAGATCTTACCCTCATGGGTAATGGTGGCTTTTACATCCCAGGATCCATCGTCCTCCAGACCATAGATTGTCACTGTGTTATATGAACTGGCGATCAACAAATGACGACTGTCTGAGCTGAAGCTGAACGACATGATCGTATTATCATGTTTTAAAGCGGCTTTTTCTTCCCATAATCCATCGGTCTTCTGGCCATGGATTTTCACCCAATTATATTGACTGACGGTCAACAGATAGCGGTCATCCGGGCTGAAGGTGGCTGAAATGATACCACCCTCATGGGTGATGGTAGCTTTTACTTCCCATGATCCATCTTTCCCCTGAGCATGGATTTTCGCAGTCTCAGAGTTATCTCCATCGGAAGTAAGAAAATGACAGGTATCAGAGCTGAAGCTGGCCGCAAAGACTGCACCATCAAGGTTAATAGTGTCTTCTGCTTCCCATGATCCATCGGTCTTCCGGACACAGATTGTCAACGAGCCATCGTCACTGGCCATGATAAAGCTGGCATCAGCGCTGAAGCTGGCTGTGTAGACCTCGTCAAAATGGGAGATTTCGTTTTTTTTCACTAACTTGAATTGTTCACATTCAGACATCAGTCTGCTGTTGTTAAAAAGAAGCAGAGCAGGAAAATAAGTACTCAGTCGTTGTTTTACCATTGACTCGACAGTGCCCTGAGGTGCAAAAGGACTCAACCAATCACGGAGTTGTTGCTCATCTTTTGTTTTAACAATGGTCTTTAGTTGATGTTGGTGTGGTGAAGAAAATCGGCGATACCAGGCTTTTTCCAAAAGTTTATGGTTTTCAACAAGATCGCGAAAATATCTGCATACCTTTTTCAGGCGGGTAATCTCGCGAAAGCCCAAATAGCTGATAATCATAGATTTTTTTTCGTCGGGCAAACAGAAGAATATAGATTGATTTTGGTCATATACAGTAACGTCCCTTCCTGCACTGACACCCGTTGGCGCTTCCTCCGGTCGAGGTTGTCCCGGTGTTGGTGGTTTTGAAACGCCGATGCTGGAATTGCTGTTCATGGGGTCCATACCCGATTCCTCCCTGGTTCCAAAGTCATTAAGTACCTAACCAGTTGGTTTCGCATATTCTGGACGGCGGCTTTTTCCATCCTTCTGCGTTCCAACTCTGGTTGCGTAGCTATGGCTACGCGCCCGTCGTTGCGCCTTGAAGGATGAAAAAATCCTCTCGCCAGAATATGCGAAACCAACTGGCCAGGTACTTATTTATCCTTGCATAGAAAAAGACTTTCAAAATGGATTCGATATTTAGAGTTGGTTTTGTAATGGGAGTTCATAACATTGAGGTCAGTGAAACTAAGCAGCCTGTCGGACTTAAGCGTCCGTAGCGAGGATTGCAAGAAATTGAGGATAAAAATCTCTGTTTCTGAGGAGAATAGCGAGCTATTTGACGAAGAAACAGGGATTTTTAGACCAATTTATTGCAACCGCACGACTGCATGGATGCAGGAGCTAGAGCAACGCAGGAGCAGTTGCCGTGTAGGACAGTCTTAAGTCCGACAGGCTGCTAAGAAAACCTGAGTTCGACGCAAAAAAAACAGAGTCCTGATTTCGGGAAATGATAGAAAGAAACATTTCATTAAGAGCCCACTGCAAAAATTGCCATCGGGCGTTTGATATAACGCTGTTTGCTGATCGGTTCTGAGAAAAAATACATTCATTCGATCATCAATCGTTCTTCCATAGTTCGGTGATTCTCACCTTGTGATCTGTACTGGCGGTCACCAGGTGTCGGCCATCGATGCAGAAGGTAGCTGAGAGGACTACTTCATCGTGTAGAACGGTGGCTTTTTTTACCCATGAGCCATCCTTCCCCAGACCATAAATTTGTGCAGTGCAATCTTCACTGGCGGTCGCCACAAGGCAACCATCGGCACTGAAGGTGGCGGATAGGACCCTGCCATTGTGGGTTATGGTGGCTTTTTTTACCCAGGATCCACCGGCCTCACGGCCATAGATTTTCGCTGTTTTATCATGACTGGCGGTCACTAAATGGCGGCCATCGGCGCTGAACCTGGCTGACATGATATCCCCATTGTGTTCAATGGTGGTTTTTTTTACCCATGATCCAGGGGTCTCCTGACTGTAGACTTGCGCCGTATTATCATCTCTTCCGGTCACCAGATGGCGACCATCGGCGCTGAACTTGACAGAGTAGAAAAAAATATCATGAGAAATCGTGGTTATTTCTTTCCATGATCCATCGTCCTGCAGGTCACATATTTTCGTTTTCTTATCGGAACTGACGGTTGCAAGATGGCGGCAATCGTCGCTGAAGAAGTGTGAGTGGACAAAATTATTATGGTTAATGGTGGCTTTGACTTCCCATGACCCAATGGCCTCCTGACTGCAGATTTTCATAGTGTTATGTCCAACGCGTATCAACGCATGACGGCCATCGGAGCTGAGGCAGGCCCAATTGACACCACCCGGATCAGTAATGGTGGCTTTTGCTTGCAATGATCCATCGTCCTCCAGACCATAGATTGTCGCAACGTCAGATGTATTGACTACCAACAGAGGACAGCCATCGGCGCTGAAGCTGGCCAATTTGATTGGAGTATCACAGTTAATAATGTATTTTGCTTCCCATGATCCATCGGTCTTCTGGCCGTAGATTTTCAACGTATTATCGAAGCTGGCGGTGATCGCATGGCGACCATCAGCACTGAAGGTGGCTGAAATGACCGAATTATTATGGGAAATGTTGGCTTTTGCTTCCCATGATCCATCCTCCTTCGTACCATAGATTTCCACCCTGAAACCACTGACGACCAACACATGCCGGTTATCGGCGCTGAAAAAGGCTTCATAGACCCAACCATTTCTGGGAATGGAGGCTTTTACTTTCCATGATCCATCGGTCTCCTGACTACAGATCTTCACTGTACCATCAAAGCTGGCGGTCACTAAGTGACGGCTATCGGCGCTTAAGGTGACTACAAAGATATTGCTGGGATGGGTAATTTCGTTTTTTGTCTTTAAGTTAAATGTTTCACATTGAGACATCAGTTTACTGTTGTTGAAAAGGAGCAGAGCAGGAAAATAAGTACTCTTTTGTTGTTTTACGAGTGACTCGACAGTGTCTTTATTCGCAAACGGCTTCAACCAATCACGGAGTTGATGCTCAGCTTTTGTCGTAGCGATGCTCTTCAGTTGATACTGGTGTGGTGAAGGAAACCGGCGATACCAGGCTCTTTCCAGAGATTTATGGTTTTCAACAAGATCGCGAAAATATTTGCATACCTTTGCTAAACGGGTAATCTCCCGAAAACCCAGATAGCGAATAATCATGGTTTTTGATTCGTCGGGCAAACAGAAGAATGAAGACTGATTTTGGTTATACACACTAACGTCCCTGCCTGCGCTGACACCCGTTGGCGCTTGCTCGAGTCGAGACTGCTCAGGTGTTGGCGAGAGTAAACCGTCATTGCTGGAACTTTGGTTCAAAGGGATCAAGAGCAGCTCCTCGAGAGCTTTAGAGTTAATATTTATCCCCGCATAGAAAAAGGATATTTAAAATGAATAAATCTGGTTCCCATGCTTTCAGGCCCTGTGGGTCTCAGCGTGGGAACGAGTTGATTACCGTCATTCCCGGCTTCATTCTCGTCATTCCTGCGAAGGCGGGAATCCACACTGACTCACCACCAGAACCCTACTGCCCGGTGCACCCCTGGCCTTGTCATCCCCGAGAAGGCAGAAATCCACCGTTAGCGCTGGATTCCCGCCTTCGCGGGAATGACGACCTCAGAGCACGGGAACGAGCTGTTGGAGTTTTGCGACACCCTCAGAATGACTTGGAGTGACTTAGAGGGGACATCCAAAACTGATTCGATCTATATAGACTCGATTTTGTCGTGGAAGTTCAAACTACTGTTCTTCCATAGTTCAGTGATTCTCACCTTGTAATCTTCACAGGTGGTCACCACATGTCGGCCGTCGACGCAGAGGGTGGCTGAGAGGACTACTTCACCGTGTGGAACGGTGGCTTTTTTTACCCATGAGCCATCCTTCCCCAGACCATAAATTTGCGCGGTGCAATCTTCACTGGCGGTCACCACAAGGCAACCATCGGCACTGAAGGTGGCGGACAGGACCCTGTCATTGTGGGTTATGGTGGCTTTTTTTACCCAGGACCCACCGGCCTCACGGCCATAGATTTTCGCTGTTTTATCATGACTGGCGGTCACTAAATGGCGGCCATCGGCGCTGAACCTGGCTGACATGATATCCCCATTGTGTTCAATGGTGGTTTTTTTTACCCATGATCCAGGGGTCTCCTGACTGTAGACTTGCGCCGTATTATCATCTCTTCCGGTCACCAGATGGCGACCATCGGCGCTGAACTTGACAGAGTAGAAAAAAATATCATGAGAAATCGTGGTTATTTCTTTCCATGATCCATCGTCCTGCAGGTCACATATTTTCGTTTTCTTATCGGAACTGACGGTTGCAAGATGGCGGCAATCGTCGCTGAAGAAGTGTGAGTGGACAAAATTATTATGGTTAATGGTGGCTTTGACTTCCCATGACCCAATGGCCTCCTGACTGCAGATTTTCATAGTGTTATGTCCAACGCGTATCAACGCATGACGGCCATCGGAGCTGAGGCAGGCCCAATTGACACCACCCGGATCAGTAATGGTGGCTTTTGCTTGCAATGATCCATCGTCCTCCAGACCATAGATTGTCGCAACGTCAGATGTATTGACTACCAACAGAGGACAGCCATCGGCGCTGAAGCTGGCCAATTTGATTGGAGTATCACAGTTAATAATGTATTTTGCTTCCCATGATCCATCGGTCTTCTGGCCGTAGATTTTCAACGTATTATCGAAGCTGGCGGTGATCGCATGGCGACCATCAGCACTGAAGGTGGCTGAAATGACCGAATTATTATGGGAAATGTTGGCTTTTGCTTCCCATGATCCATCCTCCTTCGTACCATAGATTTCCACCCTGAAACCACTGACGACCAACACATGCCGGTTATCGGCGCTGAAAAAGGCTTCATAGACCCAACCATTTCTGGGAATGGAGGCTTTTACTTTCCATGATCCATCGGTCTCCTGACTACAGATCTTCACTGTACCATCAAAACTGGCGGTCACTAAGTGACGGCTATCGGCGCTTAAGGTGACTACAAAGATATTGCTGGGATGGGTAATTTCGTTTTTTGTCTTTAAGTTAAATGTTTCACATTGAGACATCAGTTTACTGTTGTTGAAAAGGAGCAGAGCAGGAAAATAAGTACTCTTTTGTTGTTTTACGAGTGACTCGACAGTGTCTTTATTCGCAAACGGCTTCAACCAATCACGGAGTTGATGCTCAGCTTTTGTCGTAGCGATGCTCTTCAGTTGATACTGGTGTGGTGAAGGAAACCGGCGATACCAGGCTCTTTCCAGAGATTTATGGTTTTCAACAAGATCGCGAAAATATTTGCATACCTTTGCTAAACGGGTAATCTCCCGAAAACCCAGATAGCGAATAATCATGGTTTTTGATTCGTCGGGCAAACAGAAGAATGAAGACTGATTTTGGTTATACACACTAACGTCCCTGCCTGCGCTGACACCCGTTGGCGCTTGCTCGAGTCGAGACTGCTCAGTTGTTGGCGAGAGTAAACCGTCATTGCTGGAACTTTGGTTCAAAGGGGTCATGAGCAGCTCCTACAGAGCTTTAGAGTTAATATTTATCCCCGCATAGAAAAAGGATATTTAAAATGAATAAATCTGGTTCCCATGCTTTCAGGCCCTGTCGGTCTCAGGGTGGGAACGAGTTGATTACCGTCATTCCCGACTTCATTCTTGTCATTCCCGACTTCATTCTCGTCATTCCCGACTTCATTCTCGTCATTCCCGGCTTCATTCTCGTCATTCCCGGCTTCATTCTCGTCATTCCCGCGAAGGCGGGAATCCACACTGACTCACCACCAGAACCCTACTGCCCGGTGCACCCCTGGCCTTGTCATCCCCGAGAAGGCAGAAATCCACCGTTAGCGCTGGATTCCCGCCTTCGCGGGAATGACGACCTCAGAGCGTGGGAACGAGCTGTTGGAGTTTTGCGACACCCTCAGAATGACTTAGAGTGACTTAGAGGGGACATCCAAAACTGATTCGATCTATATAGACTCGATTTTGTCGTGGAAGTTCAAACTTCTGTTCTTCCATAGTTCAGTGATTCTCACCTTGTAATCTTCACAGGTGGTCACCACATGTCGGCCATCGACGCAGAAGGTGGCCGAGATGACTGCCCTGTTGTGTACAAGGGTGGCTTTTTTCACCCATGATCCATCCTTCCTAAGGCCATAAATTTGTGCCGTGTTATCCTTACTCGCGGTCACCACAAGGCAACCATCGGCACTGAAGGTGGCTGATCGGACCTTATCTTTGTGGGCTATGGTGGCTTTTTTTACCCAGGATCCACCGGCCTCACGGCCATATATTTTCGCTGTTTTATCATAACTGGCGGTCACCAGATGGCGGCTATCGGCGCTGAACTCGGTTGAGATGATCCTCTCATTGTGTTTAATGGTGGCTTCTTCTACCCATGATCCAGGGGTCTCCTGACCATAGACTTTCACAGTAATATCATCACTTCCGGTCATCAGACGGCGACAATCAGCGCTGAACTTGAGAGAGTAGAAAAAATGATCATGAGAAACCGTGGTTATTTCTTTCCATGATCCATCATCCTGCAGGTCAAATATTTTCGCTGTATTATCGGAACTGGCGGTTGCAAAATGGCGGCAATCGTCGCTGAAGGAGTGTGAGTTGGCAAAATTGTTATGGTTAATGGTGGCTTTTACTTTCCATGACCCAATGGCCTCCTGACCGTAGATTTTCAAAGTGTTAGGTCTAAAGCGGATCAACGCATGGCAGCCATCGGAGCTGAGGCAGGCCCAATTGACACCACCCGGATCAGCAATGATGGCTTTTGCTTGCAATGATCCATCGTCCTCCAGACCATAGATTGTCGCAACATCAGATGTATTGACAACCAACAGATGACGGCGATCGGCGCTGAAACTGGTCAATCTGGTCGAAGCATCACAGTTAACAATGTATTTTGCTTCCCATGATCCATCGATCTTCTGGCCATAGATTTTCAGCGTATTATCCAAACTGGCGGTCACCACATGACGACCATCAGCACTGAATGTGGCTGAGATGAGCCAGGGATTATGGGAAATGTTGGCTTTTGCTTCCCATGATCCATCCTCATTCATACCATAGATTCCCGCCCTGAGACGACTGACGACCAACACATGGCGGTTATCGGTACTGAAAATGGCTTTTTGGACCCAACCATTATCGGGAGTGGAGGCTTTTACTTTCCATGATCCATCGGTCTCCTGGCTGCAGATCTTCACTATACCATCCAAACTGGCGGTTACTAAGTGGCGGCTATCGGCGCTTAAGGTGGCTATCAAGATATGGTCAGGATGGGTAATTTCGGTCTTTGTCTCTAAGTTAAATATTTCACATTGAGACATCAGTTTACTGTTGTTGAAAAAGAGCAGAGCAGGAAAAGAAGTACTCTTTTGTTGTTTTACGAGTGATTCGACAGTGTCCTTATTCGCAAACGGTTTCAACCAGTCACGGAGTTGTTGCTCATCTTTTGTCGTAGCGATGGTCTTCAGTTGATATTGGTGTGGTGAAGGAAACCGTCGATACCAGGCTCTTTCCAGAGCGTTATGGTTTTCAACAAGATCGCGAAAATATTTGCATACCTTTGCTAAACGGGTAATCTCCCGAAAACCCAAATAGCGAATAATCATGGTTTTTGATTCATCGGGCAAACAGAAGAATGAAGACTGATTTTGGTTATACACACTAACGTCCCTGCCTGCGCTGACACCCGTTGGCGCTTGCTCGAGTCGAGACTGCTCAGTTGTTGGCGAGAGTAAACCGTCATTGCTGGAACTTTGGTTCAAAGGGATCAAGAGCAGCTCCTCGAGAGCTTTAGAGTTAATATTTATCCCCGCATAAAAAAGGATATTTAAAATGAATAAATCTGGTTCCCATGCTTTCAGGCCCTGTGGGTCTCAGCGTGGGAACGAGTTGACTCCCGTCATTCCCGGCTTCATTCTCGTCATTCCCGGCTTCATTCTCGTCATTCCCGGCTTCATTCTCGTCATTCCCGCGAAGGCGGGAATCCACAATGACTCACCACCAGAACCCTACTGCCCGGTGCACCCCTGGCCTTGTCATCCTCGAGAAGGCAGAAATCCACCGTTAGCGCTGGATTCCCGCCTTCGCGGGAATGACGACCTCAGAGCATGGGAACGAGCTGTTGGAGTTTTGCGACACCCTCAGAATGACTTAGAGGACTTAGAGGGGACATCCAAAACTGATTCGATCTATATAGACTCGATTTTGTCATGGAAGTTCAAACTACTGTTCTTCCATAGTTCAGTGATTCTCACCTTGTAATCTTCACTGGCGGTCACCACATGTCGGCCATCGACGCAGAAGGTGGCTGAGAGGAGGGCTTTATTGTGTACAACGGTGGCTTTTTTCACCCATGATCCATCCTTCCTAAGGCCATAAATTTGCGCGGTGTTATCCTTACTGGCGGTCATCACAAGGCAACCATCGGCACTGAAGGTGGCGGATCGGACCTTATCTTTGTGGGCTATGGTGGCTTTTTTTACCCAGGTTCCATCGGCCTTAAGGCCATAAATTTTCGCTGTTTTATCATAACTGGCGGTCACCAAATGGCGGCCATCGGCGCTGAACTCGGCTGAGTTAATAGAGTCATTGTGTTCAATGGCGGCTTTTTCTACCCATGATCCAGGAGTTTCCTGACTATAGATTTTCGCCGTTTTATCATCACCTATGGTCACCAGATGACGACCATCGGCGCTGAACTTGACAGAGTGGACAAAACGATCATGAGAAATCGTGGTTATTTCTTTCCATGATCCATCGTCCTGCAGGTCACATATTTTCGCTGTCTTATCGAAACTGGTGGTTGCAAGATGGCGGCAATCGTCGCTGAAGGAGTGTGAGTGGACAAAATTATTATGGTTAATGGTGGCTTTGACTTCCCATGACCCAATGGCCTCCTGACTGCAGATTTTCACAGTGTTATGTCCAACGCGTATCAACGCATGACGGCCATCGGAGCTGAGGCAGGCCCAATTGACACCACCCGGATCAGTAATGGTGGCTTTTGCTTGCAATGATCCATCGTCCTCCAGACCATAGATTGTCGCAACGTCAGATGCATTGACAACCAACAGATGACGGCCATCGGCGGTGAAGTTGGCGAGCCTGATCGGAGTATCACAGTTGATAATGTATTTTGCTTCCCATGATCTATCGGTATTCTGGCCATAGATTTTCAGCGTATTATCCAAACTGGTGGTCAACGCATAGCGACCATCATCACTGAATGCGGCTGAAAGGACCCAACGATTATGGGAAATGGTGGCTTTTGCTTCCCATGATCCATCCTCCTTCATACCATAGATTCCCGCCCTGAGACGACTGACGACCAACAGATGGCGGCTATCGGTGCTGAAAATGGCATCTTTGGCCCAACCATTATTGGGAGTGGAGGCTTTCACTTTCCATGATCCATTGGTTTCCTGCCTACAAATCTTCACTGTACCATCCATACTGGCGGTCACTAAGTGACCGCCATCGGCGCTTAAGGTGACGACTGAGATCATGCTGGGATGGGTAATTTCGTTTTTTGCCTCTAAGTTGAATGTTTCACATTGAGACATCAGTTTACTGTTGTAAAAAAGGAGTAGAGCAGG
Organism: Endozoicomonas sp. 8E; assembly: GCF_032883915.1. Taxonomy (NCBI): domain Bacteria; kingdom Pseudomonadati; phylum Pseudomonadota; class Gammaproteobacteria; order Oceanospirillales; family Endozoicomonadaceae; genus Endozoicomonas; species Endozoicomonas sp. 8E. The sequence continues at coordinate 216,755 of NZ_CP120717.1, forward strand.
AAAACAAGTACTCTTTTGTTGTTTTACGAGTGATTCGACAGAGTCCTTATTCGCAAACGGCTTCAACCAGTCACGGAGTTGTTGCTCATCTTTTGCAGTAGCTACGGTCTTTAGTAGATATTGGCGTGGGGAAGGAAACCGGCGATACCATTCTCTTTCCAGAGTTTTATGGTTTTCTAAAAGATCGCAAAGATATTTGCATACCTTTGCTAAACGGGTAATCTCCCGAAAACCCAGATAGTGAATAATCTTGGTTTTTATTTCATCAGGCAAACGGAAGAATGAAGATTGATTTTGGTTATATGCAGTAACATTCCTGCCTGCAACGATGCCCGTTGGCACTTGTTCGAGTCGAGACTGCACAGGTGTTGGTGAGAGTGAACCGTCATTGCTGGAATTATTGTTCAATGGGGTCATGAGCAGCTCCTCCAGAGCCTCAGAGTCAATATTTATCCTCACATAGAAAAGGACATTCAAAATGGATAACCTCTGGTTCCCACGCTTTCAGGCCCTGTGGGTCCCAGCGTTGGAACGAGTTGACTCCCGTCATTCCCGGCTTCATTCTCGTCATTCCCGCCTTCATTCTCGTCATTCCCGCCTTCATTCTCGTCATTCCCGCCTTCATTCTCGTCATTCCCGCCTTCATTCTCGTCATTCCCGCGAAGGCGGGAATCCACAATGACTCACCACCAGAACCTTACTGCCCGGTGCCCCCCTGGCCTCGTCATCCCTGAGAAGGCAGAGATCCACCGTTGGCGCTGGATTCCCGCCTTCGCGGGAATGACGACCTCAGAGCATGGGAACAAGCTGTTGGAGTTTTGCGACACCCTCGCTCTGCGTGGGAATGCATACCTCACCTGATGACTTAGAGAGGACATCCAAAACTGATTCGATCTATATAGACTCGATTTTGTCATGGAAGTTCAAACTACTGTTCTTCCATAGTTCAGTGATTCTCACCGTGTAATCTTTACTGGCGGTCACCAGGTGTCGGCCATCGACGCAGAAGGTGGCTGAGATGAGGGCTTTATCGTGTATAACGGTGGCTTTTTTTACCCATGATCCATCCTTGCTCAGACCATAAATTTGCGCGGTATTATCCTCACTGGCGGTCACCACAAGGCAACCATCGGCACTGAAGGTGGCGGATAGGACCTTATCTTTGTGGGTTATGGTGGCTTTTTTTACCCAGGTTCCATCGGCCTTACGGCCATAGATTTTTGCCGTTTTATCATGACTGGCAGTCACTAAATGGCAGCCATCGGCGCTGAACATGGCTGCGGTGATATACCCATTGTGTTCAACGGTGGCTTCTTCTACCCATGATCCAGGGGTCTCCTGACTACAGACTTTCGCCTTGTTATCATAACTTTTGGTCACCAGATGGCAGCCATCGACGCTGAACTCGACAGAGAGGACAAGGCTGTGATGAGAAATCCTGGTTATTTCTTTCCATGATCCATCGTCCTGCAGGTCACATATTTTTACTGTATTATCGCAACTGCCGGTTGCAAGATGGCGGCAATCTTCGCTAAAAGAGATTGAGCTGAGACCACTATTATGGGTAGTGGTGGCTTTTACTTCCCATGACCCGGCCTCCTGACTATAGATTTTTAAAGTCACCCATCCATCGCAGAACAACGCATGACGGCCATTGGAGCTGAGGCAGGCCCAGCTGTCACTACCCTCATCAGGAAGGGTGGCTTCTACTTCCCATGATCCATCGTCCTCCTGACCATAGATTGTCGCAACGCCAGATGTGTTGACAACCAACAGATGACGGCCATCGTCGCTGAAGCTGGCCAACCTGTTCGGAGTATCACAGTTAATAATGTATTTTACTTCCCATGATCTATCGTTATTCTGGCCATAGATTTTCAGCGTATTATCCACAATATCCACATTATTCAAACCGGCGGTCAACACATGGCGACTATCAGCACTGAAGGTGGCTGAGCAGGTCGCACGATTATGGGAAATGGTGTCTTTTGCTTCCCAGGAACCATCCTCGTTCATACTGTAGATTTCCGCCGTGAAACGATTGACGACCATCACATGCCGGTTATCGGCGCTGAAAAAGGCTTCATTGACCCAACCATTCCTGGGAATGGAGGCTTTTACTTTCCATGATCCATCGGTCTCCTGGCTACAGATCTTCAATGTATCATCTGAACAGGCAGTCACTAAGTGGCGACTATCGGCGCTTAAGGTGGCTTTTAAGATTTTGTCAGCATGGGTAATTTCGATTTTTGTCTTCAAGTCAAATGTTTCACATTGAGACATCAGCTTACTGTTGTTGAAAAGGAGCAAAGCAGGAAAGTAAGTACTCCCATGTTTTTGTACGAGTGACTCGACAGTGTCCATATTCGCAAACGGCTTCAACCAGTCACGGAGTTGTTGCTCATCTTTTGTGGTAACGATGGTCTTTAGTTGATAGAGGTGTCGTGAAGGAAACCGTTGATACCAGGCTCTTTCCAGAGTCTCATGGTTCTCAACAAGATCGCGAAGGTATTTGCATACCCTGGTTAAACAGGTAATCTCCCGAAAACCCAAATAGCGGATAATCATGTTTTTTGTTTCGTCGGGCAAACGGAAGAATGAAGATTGCTTTTGGTTATACAAAGTAACGTCCCTGCCTGCACTGACACCCTTTGGCGCTGCTTCAAGCCGAAGTTGCCTGATTGGCAAGAGTGAACCGTCATACCTGGAATTGTTGTTCAAAGGGTTCATGAGCAGCTCCTCCCTGAGCTCCAGAGTCAATATTTGTCCCCGCACAAAAACATAGAAAAGGACATTCAAAATGAATTCGATCTACAATAGAGTCGATTTTGTCATGGAAGTTCAAACTATTGAGGTCAGTGGCATCAAGAAAAAGAAGTGCCCTGATCCGGGAAAAGGATAGAAAGACATTTTTTTATTGAGAGCACAGTGCAAAAATTGCCATCGGGCTTTTTGATAATACGTTCATTCGATCATCAATCGTTCTTCCATAGTTCTGTGATTCTTACTTTGTCATCTTCACTGGTGGTCACCACATGTCGGCCATCGGCGCAGAAGTTGGCTGAAATGACTTTGTCATTGTGTTGAATGGTGGTTTTTTTTACCCAGAATCCATCCTTACTCAGACCATAAATTTGCGCCGTGTTATCCTTACTGGCGGTCACCACAAGGCAGCCATCGGCACTGAAGGTGGCCGATCGGACCCAGTCTTTGTGGACAATGGTGGTTTTTTTTACCCAAGATCCACCGGCCTCACGGCCATAGATTTTCGCCGTTTTATCATGACTGGCAGTCACCAAGTGGCGGCCATCGGCGCTGAACCTGGCTACGGTGATATTTTCATTGTGTTCAATGGTGGTTTTATTTACCCATGATCCAGGGGTCTCCTGACCGTAGACTTTCGCCGTATTATCAGCACTTCTGGTCACCAGATGGCGACCATCGGCGCTGAACTGGACTGAGTAGACATAACGATCATGAGAAACCGTGGTTATTTCTTTCCATGATCCATCGTCCTGCAGATCAAATATTTTCGCCGTATTATCGAAACTGGCGGTTACAAGATGGCGGCAATCGTCGCTGAAGGCGTACGATGCGACAAAATTATTATGGTTAATGGTGGCCTTGACTTCCCATGACCCAATGGCCTCCTGACCGTAGATTCTAAAAGTGTTATGTTCAAAGCCTATCAACGCATGACGGCCATCGGAGCTGAGGCAGGCCCTGCTGACACCACTCGGATCAGTAATGGTGGCTGTTACTTGCCATGATCCATCGTCCTGCTCATCATAGATTGTCGCAACGTCAGATGTATTGACAACCAACAGATGACGGCCATCGGCGCTGAAGCTGGCCAACCTGATCGAAGCATCATAGTTAATAATATATTTTGCTTCCCATGATCCATCGGTCTTCTGGCCGTAGATTTTCAGTGTATTATCGCAACTGGCGATCAACACATGGCGACCATCAGCACTGCAGGTGGCTGAAATGATCGAACGATTATCGGTAATGGTGGCTTTGACTTCACATGATCCATCCTCGTTCATACCATAGATATCCGCCCCTAAACGATTGACGACCAACAGATGGCGGCTATCGGCGCTGAAAATGGCTTCTTTGAACCAACCATTATCCTGAGTGGAGGCTTTTACTTTCCATGATCCATCGCTCTCCTGGCTACAGATCTTCACTGTATTATCCAAACTGGCGGTCACTAAGTGGCGGCCATCAGCGCTCAAGGTGACTGCAAAGATATCATTAGGATGGGTAAATTCGGTCTTTGTCTCTAAGTTAAATGTTTCACATTGAGACATCAGTTTACTGTTGTTGAAAAAGAGCAGAGCAGGAAAATAAGTACTCTTTTGTTGTTTTACGAGTGATTCGAAAGCGTCCTTATTCGCAAACGGTTTCAACCAGTCACGGAGTTGTTGCTCATCTTTTGCGGTAGCGATGGTTTTCAGTTGATATTGGTGTGGTGAAGAAAACCGGCGATACCAGGCTCTTTCCAGAGACTTATGGTTTTCAACAAGATCGCGAAGATATCTGCATACCTTTGCTAAACGGGTAATCTCCCGAAAACCCAGATAGCGAATAATCATGGTTTTTGATTCGTCGGGCAAAGAAAAGAATGAAGATTGATTTTGGTTATATGCAGTAACGTCCCTGCCTGCGCTGAAACCCGTTGGCGCTTGCTCGAGTCGAGGCTGCTCAGGTGTTGGCGAGAGTGAACCGTCATTGCTGGAACTTTGGTTCAAAGGGATCATGAGCAGCTCCTCCAGAGCTTCAGAGTTAATATTTGTCCCCGCACAGAAAAAGGATATTTAAAATGAATAAATCTGGTTCCCATGCTTTCAGGCCCTGTGGGTTCCAGCGTGGGAACGAGTTGACTAGCGTCATTCCCGGCTTCATTCTCGTCATTCCCGGCTTCATTCTCGTCATTCCCGGCTTCATTCTCGTCATTCCCGGCTTCATTCTCGTCATTCCCGGCTTCATTCTCGTCATTCCCGCGAAGGCGGGAATCCACACTGACTCACCACCAGAACCATACTGTCCGGTGCCCCCTGGCCTTGTCATACCCGAGAAGGCAGAGACCCACTGTTGGCCCTGGATTCCCGCCTTCGCGGGAATGACGACCTCAGGGCATGGGAACGAGCTGTTGGAGTTTTGCGACACCCTCAGAGCGTGGGAACGAGTTGTTAGAGTTTTGCGACACCCTCAGAATGACTTAGAGACGACATCCAAAACTGATTCGATCTATATAGACTCGATTTTGTCATGGAAGTTCAAACTACTGTCCTTCCACAGCTCAGTGATTCTCACCTTGTGATCTTCACCGGTGGTCACCACATGTCGGCCATCGGCGCAGAAGGTGGCTGAGATGACTGCTTCATTGTGTAGAACGGTGGCTTTTTTTACCCATGATCCATCTTTCCTCAGACCATAAATTTGCGCCGTGTTATCCTTACTGGCGGTCACCACAAGGCAACCATCGGCACTGAAGGTGGCTGATTGGACCCAATCTTGGTGGACAATGGTGGTTTTTTTTACCCAGGATCCACCGGCCTCACGGCCATAGATTTTCGCTGTTTTATCATGACTGCTAGTCACTAAATGGCGACCATCGTCGCTGAACCTGGCCGCGGTGATATTTCCATTGTGTTCAATGGTGGTTTTTTTTACCCATGATCCAGGGGTCTCCTGACCATAGACTTTCGCCGTTTTATCATCACTTCGGGTCACCAGATGGCGACCATTGGCGCTGAACTTGACTGAGTAGATAGAACTATCATGAGAAACCGTGGCTATTTCTTTCCATGATCCATCGTCCTGCAGGTCACATATTTTCGCTGTATTATCGAAACAGACGGTTGCAAGATGGCGGCAATCGTCGCTAAAGGTGGTTGAGCTGACAATATGATTATGGGTAATGGTGGTTTTGACTTCCCATGATCCAATGGCTTCCTGACCGTAGATTTTCAAAGTGTTATGTCCAACGCGGATCAACGCATGACGGCCATCGGAGCTGAGGCAGGCCCAATTGACATTACTCTCATCAGTAAGGTTGGCTTTGACTTCCCATGATCCATCGTCTTTCTGACCATAGATTATCGGAGTGTCAGATGAAGTAAGGACCAACAGACGACGGCCATCGGCGCTGAAGCTGGCCAACCAGATCGAAAGGTCGTAGTTAATATTGTATTTTACTTCCCATGATCCATCGGTCTTCTGGCCGTAGATTTTCAGCGTATTATTGAAACTGGCGATCATCGCACGGTGACCATCGGCACTGAAGGTGGCTGAAATGACCGAATTATTATGGGAAATGTTGGCTTTTGCTTCCCATGATCCATCCTCCTTCGCACCATAGATTTCCACCCTGAAACGATTGACGACCAACGCATGCCGGTTATCGGCGCTGAAAAAAGCTTCTTTGACCCAACCATTTCTGGGAATGGAGGCTTTTACTTGCCACGATCCATCGGTCTCCTGACTGCAGATTTTTACTGTACCATCAAAACTGGCGGTCACTAAGTTACGGCTATCGGCGCTTAAGGTGACTACAAAGATATCATTAGGATGGGTAAATTCGGTCTTTGTCTCTAAGTTAAATGTTTCACATTGAGACATCAGTTTACTGTTGTTGAAAAAGAGCAGAGCAGGAAAATAAGTACTCTTTTGTTGTTTTACGAGTGACTCAACAGCGTCCTTATTCGCAAACGGTTTCAACCAGTCATGGAGTTGTTGCTCATCTTTTGCGTTAGCGATGGTTTTCAGTTGATATTGATGTGGTGAAGGAAACTGGCGATACCAGGCTCTTTCCAGAGCGTTATGGTTTTCAACAAGATCGCGAAAATATTTGCATACCTTTGCTAAACGGGTAATCTCCCGAAAACCCAGATAGCGAATAATCATGGTTTTTGATTCGTCGGGCAAACAAAAGAATGAAGATTGATTTTGGTTATAGGCAGTAACATCCCTGCCTGCAACGATGCCCGTTGGCGCTGGCTCGAGTCGAGGCTGCTCAGGTGTTGGCGAGAGTGAACCGTCATTACCGGAATTATTGTTCAAAGGGGTCATGAGCAGCTCCTCCAGAGCTTCAGAGTTAATATTTATCCCCGCATAGAAAAAGGATATTTAAAATGAATAAATCTGGTTCCCATGCTTTCAGGCCCTGTGGGTCCCAGCGTGGGAACGAGTTGACTAGCGTCATTCCCGGCTTCATTCTCGTCATTCCCGCGAAGGCGGGAATCCACACTGACTCACCACCAGAACCCTACTGCCCGGTGCCCCCCTGGCCTTGTCATCCCCGAGAAGGCAGAGATCCACCGTTGGCGCTGGATTCCCGCCTTCGCGGGAATGACGACCTCAGAGCATGGGAACGAGCTGTTGGATTTTTGCGACACCCTCAGAGCGTGGGAACGAGTTGTTGGAGTTTTGCGACACCCTCAGAATGACTTAGAGACGACATCCAAAACTGATTCGATCTATATAGACTCGATTTTGTCATGGAAGTTCAAACTACTGTCCTTCCGTAGCTCAGTGATTCTCACCTTGTGATCTTCACCGGTGGTCACCACATGTCGGCCATCGGCGCAGAAGGTGGCTGAGATGACTGCTTCATTGTGTAGAACGGTGGCTTTTTTTACCCATAATCCATCTTTCCCCAGACCATAAATTTGCGCCGTGTGATCCATACTGGCGGTCACCACAAGGCAACCATCGGCACTGAAGGTGGCGGATCGGACCTTATCTTTGTGGGTTATGGTGGCTTTTTTTACCCAGGTTCCATCGGCCTTACGGCCATAGATTTTCGCTGTTTTATCAAAACTGGCAGTCACTAAATGGCAGCCATCGTCGCTGAACCTGGTTGTGGTGATCAACCCATTGTGTTCAATGGTGGCTTTTTTTACCCATGATCCGGGGGTCTCCTGACCGTAGACTTGCGCCGTCATACGATCACCTTGGGCCACCAAATGGCGACCATTGGCGCTGAACTTGACTGAGCAGATAGAACTATAATGAGAAACCGTGGCTATTTCTTTCCATGATCCATCGTCCTGCAGGTCACATATTTTCGCTGTATTATCGAAACAGTCGGTTGCAAGATGGCGGCAATCGTCGCTGAAGGTGGTTGAGCTGACAGTATGATTATGGGTAATGGTGGCTTTGACTTCCCATGATCCAAGGACTTCCTGACCGTAGATTTTCAAAGTGTCAGGTTCAACGCGGATCAACGCATGACGGCCATCGGAGCTGAGGCAGGCCCCGCCGACACGACTCTTATCAGCAAGGGTAGCTTTTACTTCCCATGATCCATCGTCATTCTGACCGTAGATTATCGGAGCGCCAGATGAAGTAAGGACCAACAGACGACGGCCATCGGCGCTGAAGCTGGCCAACCAGATCGAAAGATCACAGTTGATATTGTATTTTACTTCCCATGATCCATCGGTCTTCTGGCCGTAGATTTTCAGCGTATTATTGAAACTGGCGGTTAACACATGGCAACCATCAGCACTGAATGTGGGTGAAATGACCGTACTATTATGGGAAATGGTGGCTTTTGCTTCCCAGAATCCATCCTCATTCATGCTGTAGATTCCCGCCCTGAAAGTACTGACGACCAACACATGACGATTATCGGCGCTGAAAATGGCTTCTTTGACCCAACCATTGTCGGAAGTGGAGGCTTTTACTTCCCATGATCCATCGGTCTCCTGGCTACAGATCTTCAATGAATTATCCAAACTGGCAGTCACTAAGTGGCGGCCATCGCCGCTTAAGGTGACTGCAAAGATATCATTAGGATGGAAAATTTCGGTCTTTGTCTCTAAGTCAAACGTTTCACATTGAGACATCAGTTTACTGTTGTTGAAAAAGAGCAGAGCAGGAAAATAAGTACTCTTTTGTTGTTTTACGAGTGACTCGACAGCGTCCATATTCGTAAACGGTTTCAACCAGTCACGGAGTTGTTGTTCAGCTTTTGTCGTAGCGATGGTCTTCAGTTGATACTGGTGTGGTGAGGGAAACCGGCGACACCAGGCTCTTTCCAGAGCTTTATGGTTTTCAACAAGATCGCGAAAATATTTGCATACCTTTACTAAACGGGTAATCTCCCGAAAACCCAGATAGCGAATAATCATGGTTTTTGATTCGTCGGGCAAACAAAAGAATGAAGATTGATTTTGGTTATAGGCAGTAACATCCCTGCCTGCAACCGTGCCCGTTGGCGCTGGCTCGAGTCGAGGCTGCTCAGGTGTTGGCGAGAGTGAACCGTCATTACTGGAATTATTGTTCAAAGGCGTCATGAGCAGCTCCTCCGGAGCTTCGGAGTTAATATTTATCCCCGCATAGAAAAAGGATATTTAAAATGAATAAATCTGGTTCCCATGCTTTCAGGCCCTGTGGGTCCCAGCGTGGGAACGAGTTGACTAGCGTCATTCCCGGCTTCATTCTCGTCATTCCCGGCTTCATTCTCGTCATTCCCGCGAAGGCGGGAATCCACACTGACTCACCACCAGAACCCTACTGCCCGGTGCCCCCCTGGCCTTGTCATCCCCGAGAAGGCAGAGATCCACCGTTGGCGCTGGATTCCCGCCTTCGCGGGAATGACGACCTCAGAGCATGGGAACGAGCTGTCAGAGTTTTGCGACACTCTCAGAATGACTTAGAGACGACATCCAAAACTGATTCGATCTATATAGACTCGATTTTGTCATGGAAGTTCAAACTACTGTTCTTCCATAGTTCAGTGATTCTCACCTTGTAATCTTCACTGGTGGTCACCACGTGTCGGCCATCAATGCAGAAGGTGGCTGAGATGACTGCACTGTTGTGAACAACGGTGGCTTTTTTTACCCATAATCCATCTTTCCCCAGACCATAAATTTGCGCCGTGTTATCCTTACTGGCGGTCACCACAAGGCAACCATCGGCACTGAAAGTGGCTGATCGGACACAATCTTTGTGGACAATGGTGGTTTTTTTTACCCACAATCCACCGGCCTCAAGGCCATAGATTTTCGCCGTGTTATCATCACTGGCGGTCACGAAATGGCGGCCATCGGCGCTGAACCTGGCTGTGGTGATACTCCCATTGTGTTCAATGGTGGCTTCTTGTACCCATGATCCGGGGGTCTCCTGACCATAGATTTTCGCCGTGTTATCATCACTTCTGGTCACCAGATGGCGACCATCGGCGCTGAACCTGACAGAGTAGGCAAAAGGATTATGAGAAACCGTGGTTATTTCTTTCCATGATCCATCGTCCTGCAGGTCACATATTTTCGCTGTTTTATCGGAACTGGCGGTTGCGAGATGGCGGCAATCGTCGCTGAAGGAGTATGAGCTGACAAAATTATTATGGTTAATGGTGGCTTTTACTTCCCATGACCCAATGGCCACCTGACCGTAGATTTTCAAAGTGTTATGTCTAACGCAGATCAACGCATGACGTCCATCGGAGCTGAGGCAGGCCCAACTGACACGACTCTCATCAGCAAGGGTAGCTTTTACTTCCCATGATCCGTCGTCCTTCTGACCATAGATTATCGGAGCGACAGATGTAGCGAGGACCAACAGACGACGGCCATCGGCGCTGAAACTGGCCAACCTGATCGAAGCATCACAGTTAATAATGTATTTTGCTTCCCATGATCCATCGGTATTCTGGCCATAGATTTTCATTGTATTATCAAGACCGGCGGTCAATACATGGCGACCATCAGCACTGAAGGTGGCTGAGAAGGCTGAATGATCATGGGAAATGGTGTCTTTTGCTTCCCATGATCCATCCTCCTTCATACTATGGATTTCCGCCCTGTAACGACGGACGACCAACACATGCCGGTTATCGGGGCTGAAATTGGCTGCTCTGACCCAACCCTTCCCGTGAGTGGAGGCTTTTACTTTCCATGATCCATCGGTCTCCTGACTACAGATCTTCACTGTATAATCGAAACTGACGGCCAATAAGTGGCGGCTATCGGCGCTTAAGGTGGCTATTAAGATTTTGTCAGGATGGGTGATTTCGGTTTTTGTCTCTAAGTTAAATGTTTCACATTGAGACATCAGCTTACTGTTGTTGAAAAGGAGCAGAGCAGGAAAATAAGTACTCTGATGTTTTTTTACGAGCGACTCGACAGTGTCCTTATTCGCAAACGGGTTCAACCAGTCACGGAGTTGTTGCTCATCTTTTGTGGTAACGATGGTCTTTAGTTGATACTGGTTTGGTGAAGGAAACCGTCGGTACCAGGTTTTTTCCAGAGCTTTATGGTTTTCAACAAGATCGCGAAAATATTTGCATACCTTTACTAAACGGGTAATCTCCCGAAAACCCAGATAGCGAATAATCATGGTTTTTGATTCGTCGGGCAAACAAAAGAATGAAGATTGATTTTGGTTATATGCAGTAACTTCCCAGCCTGCAACGATGCCCGTTGGCGCTGGCTCGAGTCGAGGCTGTTTGGGTGTTGGTGAGAGTGAACCGTCATTACTGGAATTATTGTTCAAAGGGGTCATGAGCAGCTCCTCCGGAGCTTCAGAGTCAATATTTGTCCGCGCATAGAAAAGGACATTCAAAATGGATTCGATGTATATAGAGTCGGTTTTGTCATGGAAGTTCAAACTGTTGAGGTCAGTGGCATTAAAAAAAGAAGAGCCCTGATTCGGGAAAAGAATAGAAAGACATTTTTCTATTGAGAGCCCAGTGCAAAAATTGCCATCGGGCTTTTGATATAACGCTGTTTGCTAATCGGTTGTGAGCAAAAAGACATTCATTCAGTCATCAATCACTCTTCACCAGTTCAGTGATTCTCGCCGTTTTATCTTTACTGGCGGTCACCACATGTCGGCTATCCATGCTGAAGTTGGCTGAGGTGACTGCACACTTGTGTTGAATGGTGGCTTTTTCTACCCATGACCCACTGCTCCCCAGACCATAAATTTTCGCCGTTTTGTCGCAACTCGCGGTCACCACGAGGCACCCATCGGCGCTGAAACTGGCTGACAGGACCCAATCGTCGTGGGTGATGGTAAGTTTTTCTACCCATGACCCATCGGCCCTGAGGCCATAGATTTTCGACGTATTGTCAGCACTGGCGGTCACCACATGGCAGCCATCAGCGCTGAAAGTGGCTGTAATGACTGCCCCCTCGTGTTGAATGGTGATTTCTTCTCGCCATGATCCATCGCTCTGCAGGCCATGGATTTTTGCCGTGTTATCTTGGCTGGTGGTCACCAGATACAGGCCATCGGCGCTGAAGTTGGCTGAGTAAACCGCATTATCGTGGGAAATGGTGGCTATTTCTTCCCATGACCCACTGGTCCGCAGGCTCAGGATTTTTGCCGTCTTATCTCCACTGGCGGTTACCACATGGCGGCCATCAGCACTGAAGGTGGCTGAGAAGACCGTGAGAGTATGGGTAATAGTGGCTTTTACTTCCCATAATCCATTGGCCTGCTGACCGTAGATTGCTACATCGTTATCTCCACAGACCAACAAATGACTGCCATCGGAGCTGAAGCTGGCCCAATCGGCCACAGCATAATGGTGAATAATGGCCTCTTCTTCCCATGACCCATCGTCCGCCTGAGCACAGATTTTCGCCGTGCAATCCTCACTGGTGGTTACCAGGCGGTGGCCATTAGCACTGAAGGTGGCTGAGTTGACCCTTCTATTATGGAAAATGGTTTTTTTTACTTCCCATGACCCATCGTCCGCCCGACCACAGATTTTCGCTGTGTGATCACGACTGGCGGTCACCAGATGACGGCCATCGACACTGAAGGTAGCTGATACGACCCAATTATAATGGTTAATGATGGCTTTTTTTTTCCATGATCCATTGGTCTTCTGGTTACAGATTCGCACCGTATTATCCAGACTTGCGGTCGCGAAATGTCGGCTATCGGCACTAAAGTTGGCCGTGTTGACATCGTCAAGGTGTTTAATTTTGGTTTTTGTCACGGGCTTAAATGTTTCACATCGAGCCATTTGTTTACTGTTGGTGAAAAGGAACAGCGCCGGAAAATAAGCATTATTCCGTTTTTTTACGAGCGACTTTACAGTGCCCTTATTCGCAAACGGCTTCAACCAATCGCCGAGTTGTTGATCATCTTTTGCTGCAAAGATTGTTTTCAGTTGATATTGATGTGGTGAAGGAAATCGGCGATACCATGCTCTTTCCAAAGCCTTATCTTTTTTTATGAGATGGTGAAGATATCTGCATACCTTTGCTAAACGGGTAATCTCTCGAAAACCCAAACAGCTTATAATCATGGAATGTGTCAGGTCGGACAAATCGAGGAATGAAGGTGTTTTTTTGTCATTTACGGTAACCTGTCTGCCGGCACTGACACCCGTTGGAATTCCCTCCAGTCGAGGTCGCTTGGGCGTTGGCGAGAGGGGGCCGTCGTTGCTGGAATGGCTTTTCGTGGCGTCCATGCCTGATTTCTCCGTAGTTCTTAGGTTCGTATTTATCCTCGCCTGGGAAGGACATTCAAAATTGATTCGATCTTTTGGAGTGGGTTTTATAATGGAAGTTCATAACATTAAGGCCAGTGAAACTAACGAAAAACAGAGCCCTGATTCGGGAAAATGACAGAAAGACATTTTTTTATTCTATGATCAACCGTTCTTCTGGAGTTCAGTAATTCTTGCCGTGTTATCATTGCAGTTGGTCACCACATTTCGGACATCGGGGCTGAAGTTAGCTGATTCAACTGTTCGCGCGTGTACAATGGTGGCTTTTTCCAGCCATGACCCATCGGCCTCCAGACCACAAATTTTTGCTTTACGGTCCCGACTGGCGGTTACCATATGACAACCATCGGCACTGAAGGTGGCTGAAAGGACAACGTCCCCATGGGTAATGTCGGCTTTTTTTGCCCAGGCTCCATCGGTCATCAGACCATAAATTTTCGCCCTATGATCGGCACTGGCGGTTACCAGATGGCAACCATCGGCACTGAAGATAGCTGAGTAGATCCAATCATTATGGGTAATGGTGGTCATTTTTTCCCATGATCCATCGGACTTCAGGCCATAGATTTTTGCCGTGAAATCCCGGCTTGCGGTCACCAGATGGAGGCAATCGGCGCTGAAGTTGGCTGAGGTGATAAATTCACCATGATGAATCGTGGCTGTTTTTTTCCATGATCCATCGACCTGCAGGTTAAAGATATTCGCCGTGTCATCGAAACTGGTGGTTACCAGATGGCAGCTATCGGCGCTGAAGCTGGCTGAGTCGATTGGGCTATCGTGTGGAATGGCGGCTTTTACTACCCATGATCCAGCGTCTGACTGACTATAGATATCAAGAGCGAAATTTAAACCGTAGATCGCCAGATAACGGCCATTGGGGCTGAAACTGGCCGAAACGTTCTGACTAATGAGGTCAATAGTGTCCTCCAATTCCCATGAGACATTGTCCACCTGAGCAAAGATTTTCGCTGTATGATCTTCACTGACAATCACCACACGGCGCCCATCTGCACTGAAGTTGGCTGAATTGACACCGACAACATGGGGAATGATGGCTTTTGCTTTCCATGATCCGTCGTCCTCCCGACCATAGATATTCACTGTCTTATCATAAATGGTGGCCAGCACATGATGGCCATCGGAGCTGAAGCAGGCCGACCTGACTGAACCATTATGGGTAATGTTGGCGGTTTCTTTCCATGTCCCACCAGTCTGCTGGCTATAGATTTTCAGCGTCATGTCCAAACTGGCGGTTAACAGATGGCGGCTATCGGCACTGAAGGCGGCTGTTTCGATGTTGTAGGAATGAGTAATTCTGGCTTTTTCCGCTAACTTGAATTTTTTACATTCAGACATCAGTTTACTGTTGATGAAAAGGAGCTGAAGAGGAAAGTAAGTACTTTCTTGTTGTTTTAAAAGTGACTCGACAGTGTCCTTATTCGCAAACGGTTTCAACCAATCACGGAGCTGTTGCTCATCTTTTGTCGTGATCATAGCTTTTAATTGATATTGCTGTGATGAAGGAAACCGGCGATACCATGCACTTTCCATAGTTTTATCATTTTTAACAAGATCGCGAAGATATCTGCATACCTTTACTAAATGAGTAATCTCTCGAAAACCCAGATAGCGAATAATCATCGTTTTTGTTTCGTCGGGCAAACAGAAGAAGAAAGATTGATGTTGGTTATAGACAGTAACGTCCCTGCCTGCACTGATAGCCGTTGGCGCGGCTTCCAGTTGAGGTTGATTCGGTGTTGTCGAGGGTAGACCGTCAATGCCGGAATTGTTGTTAAGAGGGCTCATTCTCGGATCCTTCAAAAATCCAGATTCAGTATTTATCCTTGCTTGGAAAGGACATTAAAAATTGATTAGACCGATTAGACTCGGTTTTATGGTTGAGTACTTAAGTGGAACCAGGAAAAACAGAGCCCTGATTCGGGAAAATAACAGAAAGACATTTTTTTATTGAGAATCCAGTTTAAAAACTGCAATCGTGCTCTCTGTATTAGGCTGTTTTTTAATCAGTTCCCAGCAAAAATACGCTCATTCGATCATCAGTCGTGCTTCTGTAGTTCAATGATTTTCGCAGTGCAATCTTTACTTATGGTCAACACATTTCGGCCATCGGGGCTGAAGATGGCTGAGATGAACCCAACACTGTCAGAAATGATGGCTTTTTTCTCCCATGATCCTTTGGGCATCAGGCCATAAATTTTCGCTTTACAATCCAGACTGGCAGTTACCACATGACAACTATCGGGACTGAAGTCGGCTGACAGGACAAGATCTTCGTGGCAAAGAGTGGCTTTTACTTTCCATGATCCATCAGTCTGCAGGCCATGGATTTTTGCCGTGTTATCCTCACTGGTGGTCACCATATAGTTGCTATCAGGGCTGAAGCTGGCCGATATGGCCCGGGCGTTATGGTCAAAGGTGTATTTTTCTTTCCATGAACCTTCGGTCTGCAGGCCGTGGATTTTTACCGTCTTGCCAATGATGGTTAACAGATGGTCGGCATCTTGGCTGAAGGTGGCTGACCTCACCCCGGTATTACAGGTAATGATGGTTATTTTTTCCCATGATCCATCCAACTGCCGGTTGCAGACTTTTGCCTTACCATCTTCGCTGGCGGTTACCACATGAAGGCCATTGTTGCTAAAGCTGGCGGACATGACTGATTTATCATGGTTAATAGTGGCTTTTATTTCCCATGAGCCATCGTCCTCCTGACCATAGATTGCCACAGTGTTATCAAGACTTGAGAATAACAAATGACTGCCATCGGCGCTGAAGCTGGCTGACCGGATCGGAGAATGATGCCGGATAGTGTATTTTGCTTCCCATGATCCATCGGCCTCCTGGCCATAGATTTTCACCGTCCCATCCATGCAGGTGGTCAATAAGTAGCGACCATCAGTGCTGAAGGTGGCTGACGTGGTCAAAAAACTGAGGGAGTTGGATAAGGTGATCGCAAATTCACGGGGAATGGCGGCTTTTACTTTCCACGAGCCATCGTCCTCCTGAGCAAAGATTTTCGCATGGCAGTCGTAACTGACGGTCACTATTTGATGACCATCGGGGCTGAAAGTGGGTGACATGGTAAGACTTTCATGGGGAATGGTGGTTTTTGCTTCCCATGATCCATCGGTTTTCTGGCCAGTGATTTTTGCTGTTCTATAACAGCTGGAGGTCACCACATGGCAGCTATCAGGGCTGAAGGAGGCTCTTTTGATAGAGTGGGGATGGGAGATTTCGATTTTTTTCACCGGCTTGAATGTTTTACATTGAGACATCAGTTTACTGCAGGTGAAAAAGAGCTGATGAGGAAAAAAAGTACTTTCTTTTTGTGTTAAAAGTGACTCGATAGTGTCCTTATCCGCAAATGCCTTCAACCAATCACGGAGTTGTTGTTCATCTTTTGTCCTGACGAGAGTCTTCAGTGGATTTTGGTATGCTGAAGGAAACCGGCGGTACCATGCTCTTTCCAGAGCTTTTTCTTCTTTAACAAGATCGTGAAGATATTTGCATGTCTTTGCTAAACGGGTAATCTCGCGAAAACCCAAATAGCGAACAATCATAGATTTTTGTTCGTCGGGTAAACAGAAGAATAAAGATTCATCTTGGTGATAGACACTAACGTCCCTGCCTGCACTGACAGCCATGGACGCTTCTTCCGGTGGGGGGCACTCAGGTGTCGACAAGAGTGAACTTTCATTGCTGGAATGGTTGTTTAAAGGGTTCATATCGGCTTCTTCCAAAGCTCCTAAGTCAGTTTTTATTCTCACTTGGAAAGGGCATTCAAAATTGATTAAACCTTTTAGAGTCGGTTTTATAACGGAAGTTCAAAAATATCAGGGCAGTTGAGCTAAGAAAAAGAAGAACCCTGTCAGGGAAAATAACAGAAAGACATTTTTTTATTGAGAGTCCGGTTTAAACATTGTCTTCGTGCTCTCGATATAACGCTGTTGTTTTAATCGGTTCTCAGCAAAAATACGCTCATTCGATCATCAATCGTTCCCCTGTAGTTCAGTGATTTTCACCTTGTAATCTTCTTCACTGGCGGTCAATACATGTCGGCTATCGGCGCTCAAGGTGGCTGAGAAGAGGCTTGCATTGTGTTGAATGGTGGCTTTTTCTGCCCATGTTCCATCCCTTCTCAGGCCATAAATTTTTGCCTTTCTGTCATGACTGGCGGTCACCACAAGGCAACCATCGGCACTAAAGTTGGCTGACAGGATATAACCTATGTGGACAATGGTGGCTTTTATTAGCCATGATCCATCTTCCTGCAGGCCATAGATTTTTGCTGTGTGATCCATATTGATGATTGCCAGATGTCGGCTATCGGCGCTGAAGTTAGCCGAATTGATCGGCTGTGTGAAGGTAATGCTGGCTTTTTCTAACCATGTTTCAGCGAACTTACGGGTATAGATTTTTGCCGTATTATCACCATCGATGGTTACCACATGGCGGCTATCGGCGCTGAAGTTGGCTGAGAAGACCACATTATCATGCTTAATCACGGCTGTTTTTTTCCATGATCCATCGTCCTGCAGGCCGTAGATTTTCGCCGTGCAATCTCTACTGGCAGTTGCCAGGTGGCAGCTATCGGCGCTGAAGTTGGCAGACTCGACCGTGCCTATGTGTAGAGTAGAGTCATTTTTTACCCATGATCCGGCGGCCCCCAGGCTGTAGATTCTTAGACCGTCTCCTATAATGTAAACCGCCAGATGACGGCCATCGGGGCTGAACCTGGTCACAACGATAAGTCTCTCATGGATAGTGCCCTCTATTTCCCATGATCCATCGTCCGACTGACTATGGATCCGCAACACACCATCGCCGAAGGTGAACACATGGCGCCCATCAGCGCTGAAGTCGGCTGAAATGATTGATATTTCATGGAAAATGCAGGCCTTCAGTTCCCATGACCCATCGTCCTCCAAGCCATGGATTCTCGCTGTTTGTTTTAGACTGGCGGTTAACAGATGGCGGCCATCGGGGCTGAAGGCGGCTGAAATGACCCAGTACTCATAGGTAATGGTGGCTTTTTCTTCCCATGATCCATCATCCTTCAGGGCGTAGATTTTCGCTGTGTGATCTTTACTGGCGGTTACCAGATGGCGGCCATTGGGGCTGAAATTAGCTAAGAGAACCGCATCATTATGGAAAATGGTGGTTTTTGGTTCCCATGATCCATCGTCCTCCTGACCATAAACTTTCGCGGTATTATCATCACTTCCGGTCACCAGGTGGCGACCATCGTTGCTGAAGGTGGCCGAGTTGACTGTTGCACCATGGGTGATTTTGATTTTTTCCACTAACTTGAATTTTTCACATCGAGACATCAGTTTACTGTTGGTGAAAAAGAGTTGAGCAGGAAAAAAAATACTTTCTTTTTGTGTTAAAAGTGACTCGATAGTGTCCTTCTCCGCAAACGGCATCAACCAATCACGGAGTTGTTGCTCATCTTTTGTCCTGACGAGAGTCTTCAGTGGATTTTGGTATTCTGAAGGAAATCGGCGGTACCATGCTCTTTCCAGAGCTTTTTCTTCTTTAACAAGATCGCGAAGGTATTTGCATGTCTTTGCTAAACGGGTAATCTCGCGAAAACCCAAATAGCGAACAATCATAGATTTTTGCTCGTTGGGCAAACAGAAGAATAAAGATTCATTTTGGTGATAGACACTAACGTCCCTGCCTGCACTGACAGCCATGGACGCTTCTTCCGGTGGGGGGCACTCAGGTGCCGACAAGAGTGAACCGTCATTGCCGGGATTGTTGTTCAAAGGATTCATGCCTGGTTCCTCCAGAGCTCCAGAGTCAATATTTATCCTCACATAGAAAAGGACATTCAAAATGGCTTCGGTCTAAATAGAGTCGGTTTTGTAATGGAAGTTCAAAATATTGAGGTCAATGACATTAAGAAAAAGAAGAGCCCTGACCCGGGAAAAGGATAGAAAGAAACTTTTTCATTGAGAGCCCACTGCAAAAATTGCCATCGTGCTCTCGATATAAGGCTGTTTTTTAATCGGTTCTCAGCAAAAAGACGCTCATTCGATCATCAATCGTTCTTCTGTAGTTCAGTGATTGTCGCCGTGTGATCATTACTTATGGTCAACACACTTCGGCCATCGGGGCTGAAGATGACTAAGTAGACCGCACTCCTGTGAGAAATGATGGCTTTTTCCCCCCATGACCCTGTGGGTTCCAGACCATAAATTTTCGCTGTTTTGTCATCACTGGCGGTCACTACCAGGCAGCTGTCGGGACTGAAGGTGGCAAAGTTGACCTCCTTTTCGTGGTAAATGGTGGCTGTTATATCCCATGATCCATCAGCCTGCAGGGCATGGATTTTTGCCGTCTTATCCTCACTGGTGGTCACCATATGGTTGCTATCAGGGCTGAAGCTGGCCGACGAGACCCAGGAGTTGTACTTAAAGGTGTATTTTTCTTTCCATGAACCATCGGTTTGCAGGCCGTGGATTTTTACCGTCTTGCCACTGATGGTCACCACATGGCTGCCATCGGGGCTGAAGGTGGCGGATTTAACCTCATTATCATGGGGAATGATGGCCATTTTGTCCCATGATCCATTGGCCTGCAGGCCATAGATTTTTGCCTTGCCATCCTTACTGGCAGTTACCACATAGCTGCCATCGGCGCTGAAGGTGGCCAGCGTGAAATTCTCATGGGAAATGGTGCCTTTTACCTCCCATGAGCCATCGTCTTCCTGACCATAGATTGTCACAGTGTTATCTCCACTTGAGACCAATAAATGGCTGCTATCGGCGCTGAAGCTGGCCGATAGGATCGGAGAAATATGCCTGATAGTGTATTTTGCTTCCCAGGATCCTTTGGTCTCCCGGGTCCAGATTTTCACCGTACTATTCATACTGGTGGTCAATAAGTAGCGGCCATCAAGGCTGAAGTTGGCTGAGCTGATCGCAGATTCATGGGGAATGGTGGCTTTTATTTTCCACGATCCATCGTCCTCCTGAACACAGATTTTCGCTTGCCAGTCCCAACTGGAGGTCACCACTTGATGACAATCGGGGCTGAAGGGGGCTTCGAAAACAAGATATTTATGGGGAATGGTGGTTTTTACTTCCCAGGAACCATCCGTCTTCTGGCCAGAGATTTTCGCTGTTTTATCAAAGCTGGCGGTCGCCACATGGCAGCTATCGGCGCTGAAGGTAGCTGTTTTAATAGTGTCATTATGGGGGATTTCGATTTTTTTCACCGGCTTGAATGTTTCACATTGAGACATCAGTTTACTGTTGGTGAAAAAGAGCTGAGCAGGAAAAAAAGTACTTTCTTTTTGTGTTAGAAGTGAATCGATAGTGTCCTTATTCGCAAACGGTATCAACCAATCACGGAGTTGTTGCTCATCTTTTGTCCTGACGAGAGTCTTCAGTGGATTTTGGTATTCTGAAGGAAACCGGCGGTACCACGCTCTTTCCAGAGCTTTATCTTCTTTAACAAGATCGTGAAGATATTTGCATGTCTTTGCTAAACGGGTAACCTCGCGAAAACCTAAATAGCGCATAATCATAGATTTTGATTCGTCAGGCAAACGGAAGAACGAAGATTTATTCTGGTAATAGACAGTAACGTCCCTGCCCGCCGAGACACCCGCTGGCACTCCTTCCAGTCGAGGTCGGTTGGGCGTTGGCGGGAATGTACCCTCATCGTTGGAATTGTTTTTCAAAGGGTTCATATCGGCTTCCTCCAAAGCTCCAAAATCAGAATTTATCCTTGCTTGGAAAAAGCATTCAAACCTGATTAGATTCAGTTTCAGTTAGAGTCGATTTTTATAATGGAAGTTCATAACATTAAGGTCAGTGAAACTGAGAAAAAACAGAGCCCTGATCCGGGAAAATGATATAACGCTGTTTTTTTAATCGGTTCTCAGCAAAAAGACGCTCATTCGATCATCAATCGTTCTTCTGTAGTTCAGTGATTGTCGCCGTGCGATCATTACTTATGGTCAACACATTTCGGCCATCGGGGCTGAAGGCAGCTAAGGAGATCCCTTCCCTGTGAGAAATGATGGCTTTTTTCTCCCATGATCCTTTGAGCCCCAGACCATAAATTTTCGCTGTTTTGTCATCACTGGCGGTCACTACAAGGCAACTATCGGGACTGAAGGCGGCTGACAGGACATGATCCTGGTGGTAAATAGTGGCTTTTACTTTCCATGATCCATCAGCCTGCAGGCTATGGATTTTTGCCGTGTTATCCGCACTGGTGGTTACCATATGGTTGCTATCAGGGCTGAAGCTGGCCGATATGATCCGGGCGTTATGGGCAAAGGTGTACTCTTCTTTCCATGAACCATCGGTTTGCAGGCCGTGGATTTTTACCGTCTTGCCACTGATGGTCACAACATGGCCGCCATCGGGGCTGAAGGTGGCGGATTCGACCAAATTATCATGGGGAATGATGGCTATTTTGTCCCATGATCCATCGGCCTGCAGGCCATAGATTTTTGCCTCGCAATCGGCACCAGCGGTCACCACATGACTGCCATCGGGGCTGAAGGTGGCCTTCACGACTGTAATTGATTTGTTATGGGGAATGGTGGTTTTTACTTTCCATGAGCCATCGTCCTCCTGACCATAGATTGTCACAGTCCTATCTCCACCTGAGGCCGACAAATGACTGCTATCGGGGCTGAAGCTGGCCCATTGGACCGGTGAATTATGCCAGATAGTGTATTTTGCTTCCCATGATCCATCGGTTTTCTGGCCACAGATTTTCAACGTGTCATCCAAACTGGCGGTCAATAAGTAGCGGTCATCGGTGCTGAAGGTGGCTGAACTGACCATGAAATCATGATGAATGGTGGCTTTTACTTTCCACGATCCATCGTCTTCCAGAACACAGATTTTCGCTTGGTGGTCGCTAGCTGCCACCATTTGATGACCATCGGCACTGAAGCTGGCTGAGAAGACAAAACCTTCATTAGGAATGGCAAGTTTTGCTTCCCATGATCCATCGGACTTCTGGCCAGTTATTTTGACTGCATCACGAAAGGTGGCAGTCACCACATGGTAGCTATCAGGGCTGAAGGAGGCTTTTTCGATAGCCCCGGTATGGAAGATTTCGATTTTTTTCACCGGGCTGAATGTTTTACATTGAGACATCAGTTTACTGCTGGTGAAAAAGAGCTGATGAGGAAAAAAAGTACTTTCTTTTTGTTTTAAAAGTGAGTCGATGGTGTCCTTATCCGCAAATGTCTTCAACCAATCACGGAGTTGTTGCTCGTCTTTTGTCCTGACGAGAGTCTTCAGTGGTTTTTGGTATGCTGAAGGAAACCGGCGGTACCATGATTTTTCCAGAGCTTTTTCTTCTTTAACAAGATCGTGAAGATATTTGCATGTCTTTGCTAAACGGGTAATCTCGCGAAAATCTAAATAGCGAACAATCATAGATTTTTGTTCGTCGGGTAAACAGAAAAATAAAGATTCATTTTGGTGATAGACACTAACGTCCCTGCCTGCACTGACAGCCGTCGACGTTCCTTCCATTGGAGGTTGCTCAGGTATTGACGAGAATGGACCGTCATTGCTGGAATTGTTTTTCAAAGGGTTCATATCGGGTACCTCCAAAGGCCAAAGACAGTATTTATCCTTGCCTGGAAAAAGCATTCAAAATTGATTAGATTCTGTTGCAGTTGGAGTCGATTTTATGATGGAAGTTCATAACATTAAGGTCAGTGAAACTAAGAAAAAACAGAGCCCTGATCCGGGAAAATGATATAACGCTGTTTTTTTATCGGTTCTCGGCAAAAAGACGCTCATTCGATCATCAATCGTTCTTCCATTAGTTCAGTGATTGTCGCCGTGTGATCTGCACTTACGGTCAATACATTCCGGCCATCGGGGCTGAAGGCAGCTAAGGAGATCCCTTCCCTGTGAGAAATGATGGCTTTTTTCTCCCATGATCCTTTGAGCCCCAGACCATAAATTTTCGCTGTTTTGTCATCACTGGCGGTCACTACAAGGCAACTATCGGGACTGAAGGCGGCTGACAGGACATGATCCTGGTGGCAAATAGTGGTTTTTACATCCCATGATCCATTGGCCTGCAGGCTATGGATTTTTGCCGTGTTATCCGCACTGGTGGTTACCATATGGTTGCTATCAGGGCTGAAGCTGGCCGATATGATCCGGGCGTTATGGGCAAAGGTGTACTCTTCTTTCCATGAACCATCGGTTTGCAGGCCGTGGATTTTTACCGTCTTGCCACTGATGGTCACAACATGGCCGCCATCGGGGCTGAAGGTGGCGGATTCGACCAAATTATCATGGGGAATGATGGCTATTTTGTCCCATGATCCATCGGCCTGCAGGCCATAGATTTTTGCCTCGCAATCGGCACCAGCGGTCACCACATGACTGCCATCGGGGCTGAAGGTGGCCTTCACGACTGCAAGTGATTCGTTATGGGGAATGGTGGCTTTTACTTTCCATGAGCCATCGTCCTCCTGACCATAGATTGTCACAGTCTTGTCTGCACCTGAGGCCGACAAATGACTGCTATCGGGGCTGAAGCTGGCCCATTGGACCGGTGAATTATGCCAGATAGTGTATTTTGCTTCCCATGATCCATCGGTTTTCTGGCCATAGATTTTCAATGTTTTATCGAAACTGGCGCTCAATAAGTAGCGGCCATCAGCGCTGAAGTTGGTTGAGCTGAACGTATATTTATGAGAAAGGGTGGTTTTTACTTTCCACGATCCATCGTCCTCCAGAACACAGATTTTCGTGTGGCGGCTGGCACCAGTGGTCGCCATTTGATAACCATCGGCGCTGAAGGTGGCTGAGAAGACAACACCTTCATCAGGCAGGTCGAGTTTTGCTTCCCATGATCTATCGGTCTTCTGGCCAGTTATTTTCACTGCCTCACCAAAGCCGACAGTCACTACATGACAGCTATCAGGGCTGAAGGAGGCTGCATTGATGTCCTCGGTATGGGGGATTTCAACTTTTTTTACCAGGTTGAATGTTTTACATTGAGACATCAGTTTACTGCTGGTGAAAAAGAGCTGATGAGGAAAAAAAGTACTTTCTTTTTGTTTTAAAAGTGACTCGATGGTGTCCTTATCCGCAAATGTCTTCAACCAATCACGGAGTTGTTGTTCGTCTTTTGTCCTGACGAGAGTCTTCAGTGGATTTTGGTATGCTGAAGGAAACCGGCGGTACCATGATTTTTCCAGAGCTTTTTCTTCTTTAACAAGATCGTGAAGATATTTGCATGTCTTTGCTAAACGGGTAATCTCGCGAAAACCTAAATAGCGAACAATCATAGATTTTTGTTCGTCGGGTAAACAGAAGAATAAAGATTCATTTTGGCGATAGACACTAACGTCCCTGCCTGCACTGACAGCTGTCGACGTTCCTTCCATTGGAGGTTGCTCAGGTATTGACGAGAATGGACCGTCATTGCTGGAATTGTTTTTCAAAGGGTTCATATCGGGTACCTCCAAAGGCCAAAGTCAGTATTTATCCTTGCTTGGAAAAAGCATTCAAAATTGATTAGATTCTGTTGCAGTTGGAGTCGATTTTATAATGGAAGTTCATAACATTAAGGTCAGTGAAACTAAGAAAAAACAGAGCCCTGATCCGGGAAAATGATAGAAAGGCATTTTTTTATTGAGAGCACGGTTTAAACGTTGCAATTGTGCTCTCGATATAAGGCTGTTTTTTAATCGGTTCTCAGCAAAAATACGTTCATTCAATCACCAATCATTCTTCAGTAGTTCTGTGATTCTTGCTTTGTTATCTCTGGAAACGGTCATCACATTTCGGGCATCGGCGCTGAAGGTGGCTGAGACAACCTCCCCGTTGTGAGGAATGATGGCTTTTTCCCGCCATGATCCACCAACCTGCAGGCCACTGATTTTCGCCGTGTTATCATCGCTGGTGGTAACTACATGAAGGCAATCGGCGCTGAAGTTGGCAGAGTTGACCGTCCTGTTGTGGTGAATGCAGGCTTTTTCTTCCCACGATGCATTGAGCTTGTGGCTATAGATTTTTGCCGTGTTATCAGCACTGGCGGTCACCACATGGCGGCCATCAGCACTGAAGCTGGCTGCGCGGACCGCACCATCATGATGAATCCTGGTTATTTCTTGCCATGATCCATCGGCTTGCAGGTCACAGATTTTTGCCGTGCTATCTAAACTGGCGGTCACCAGATGGCAGCTATCGGTGCTGAAGTTGACACAGGTGATTGTGCTCTTGTGTTGAAGCGGGGCTTTTTTTACCCATGATCCAGCGGCCCCCCGGGCATAAATTTTTAGAGCGTAATCTATACCGAGGATCACCAGGTGTCGGCCATCGGGACTGAGCCTGGCCGAAGTGACATAACTTTCATGAACAGTGCCCTCCAGTTTCCATGAGCTATCATCCCCCTGACTATGGGTCTTCACCGTTCTATCGCCACTGACGGTCACCACATGGTGGCCTTCAGTACTGAAGTTGGCAAAATGAATCAATTTATCATGAGAAATGGTGGCTCTTACCTTCCATGATCCATCGTCCTCCAGATCATAGATCTTTGCTGTTTTATCGTGACTGGCGGTTAGCAGATGGCGGCCATCGGCGCTGAAGGTGGCTGAAATGACCCAATTATTATGGGTAATGGTGGTTTTTAATTCCCATGATCCATCGTCTTCCTGAAAATACACTTTCGCTGTTTTATCGGCACTGGCGGTCATCAGGTGGCGGCCATCGGCGCTGAAGTTGGCTGAGACAAGCCAGTCGCCATGGGTAATGGTGGTTTTTGATTGCCATGATCCATCGTTTTCCTGAGCATAAATTTTCGCTGTTTTATCGGCACTGGCAGTCAGCAGATGGCGGTCATCGGGGCTGAAGGTGGCGGTCTTGATTTTTCCAGCGTGGGTGATTTCGGTTTTATCCACAAACTTAAATTTTTCACACTGAGACATCAGTTTACTGTTCGTGAAAATTAACTGGGCAGGAAAATAAATACTCTTTTGTTGTTTTAAAAGTGATTCGACAGTGACCCTATCGGCAAACGGCTTCAACCAATCACGGAGCTGCTGCTCATCTTTTGTCCTGACAATGGTCTTTGGCTGATATTGGTAGGGTGAAGGAAACTGGCGATACCATGCTCTTTCCAGAGCTTTATCGTTGTCAACAAGATTGCGAAGAAATTTGCATACCTTTCTTAAACGGGTAATCTCGCGAAAACCCAGATAGCGAATAATCATACGCTGTGTTAATTCGGGCAAATTCAGGAATGAACTTTGACTTTTCCCGTAGACAGTCACTTCCTTACCTGCACTGAAACCTGTTGGTGCTTCCTCCAGCTGAGGTTGCCCGGGTGTTGGCAAAAGTGAATTGTCAATGCTGGCATTGCTGTTTATTGGGTCCATGCCCGATTTCTCTTAAGCTCCAGAGTCACTGCTTATCCCTGCCTGGAAAGGGCATTTGAAATTGATTTGATCTGTTTGACCCGGTTTTATAATGGAAGTTCAAAAGAGTGAGCTATACGATCATCAATCGTTCTTCCATAGTTCAGTGATTCTCACCTTGTTATCATCACTGACGGTCACCACATGTCGGCTATCGGCGCTGAAGATGGCTGAAGTGACTGCATTATTATGTTGAATGGTGGCTTTTTCCAGCCATGATCCACCCGCTTGCAGGCCACTGATTTTCGCCGTGTTATCAGCACTGGCGGTCACAACATGGAGACCATCGGTGCTGAATGTGGCTGAGTGGACAGAATCGTCATGAACAATTGTGGCTGTTTCTTTCCATGATCCATCAGCCTGCAGGTCACAGATTTTCGCCGTGTTATCATCGCTTGCAGTGATTAGATGGTGGCTATCGGTGCTGAATGTGGCTGAGCGGACAGAATCGTCATGAACAATTGTGGTTATTTCTTGCCATGATCCATCGTCCTGCAGATTACAGATTTTCACTTTGCCGTCCCAACCGGCGGTTGCCAAGTGGCGGCTATCGGCACTGAATTTGACAGAGGCAAAGTTCTCGTATTGAAGGGTGTTTTTTTCTACCCATGGTCCAGCAGCCCCCTGACCATAGATTTTTAGAACAAAATCTTTAACGAAGATCACCAGATGACGGCCATCGGGGCTGAGCCTGGCCCAAATGATAGATCTTTCACGAATAGTGTCCTCTACTTCCCATGATCCATCGTCCCCCTGACTAAGGATTTTCACCTTATGATCGCTACCGACGGTCACCACATGGCGGCAATCAGCAGTGAAGTTGGCTGGAAGGACCCAGCAAGTATGGGTAATGGTGGTTTTTATTTCCCATGATCCATCCTCCTCCAGACCATAGATTTTCGCTGTTCTATCGTGACTGGTGGTGACCAGATGACGGCCGTCGGCGCTGAAGTTGGCTGAATTGACTCGGCGAGCATGGGTAA
The DNA here is from genome assembly GCF_032883915.1 of Endozoicomonas sp. 8E. Taxonomy (NCBI): domain Bacteria; kingdom Pseudomonadati; phylum Pseudomonadota; class Gammaproteobacteria; order Oceanospirillales; family Endozoicomonadaceae; genus Endozoicomonas; species Endozoicomonas sp. 8E. The sequence goes on from NZ_CP120717.1 coordinate 244,674, forward strand.
TGGTGGCTTTTATTTTCGATGATCCATCGTCCTCCAGACCATAGATTCTTGCTGTTCCATGGACATTGGCGGTCACCAGATGGCGGCCATCGCGGCTGATGTTGGCGAAGAGGACACCATGATCATGGGAAATGGCGACTTTTGGTTGCCATGATCCATCGTCCTCCTGAACACAGATTTTCACTGTTTTATCGAAACTGGCAGTTATCAGATGGCGGTCATCGGGGCTGAAGGTGGCCTTTTTGACTCTGTCTCTGTGGAGGATTTCGGCTTTATCCACTAACTTGAATTTTTTACATTGAGACATCAGTTTACTGTTGATGAAAAGTAACTGAGCAGGAAAATAAAGACTCTTTTGTTGTTTCAGGAGTGACTCGACAGTGCCCCTGTCCACAAAAGGCTTCAACCAATTACGGAGTTGTTGCTCATCTTTTGTTCTTACGATGGTCTTTGGTTGATATTGATAGGGTGAAGGAAACTGGCGATACCAGGCTCTTTCCTGAGATTTATCGTTTTCAACAAGATCGCGAAGATATTTGCATACCTTTTTTAAACGGGTAATCTCGCGAAAGCCCAGATAGCGAATAATTATACGCTGTGTTAATTCGGGTAAATTCAGGAATGAACTTTGACTTTTCACGTAGACAGTCACTTCCTTACCTGCACTGAAACCTGATGCTGCTTCCTCTAGCTGAGGTTGCTCAGGTTTTGGCGAGAGTGAATTGTCAATGCTGGCATTGCTGTTTATTGGGTCCATGCCTGATTTCTCATAAGCTCCAGAGTCGCTATTTATCTCTGCCTGGAAAGGGCATTTAAAATTGATTCGATCTGTTTGACCCGGTTTTATAATGGAAGTTCAAAAGAGTGAGGTCAGTGGAATGATTCGATCATCAATCCTTCTTCCGCAGTTCAGTGATTTTCGTGATGTTATCTTCAGTGACGGTCACCACATGTCGACTATCGGCGCTGAACATGGCTGAGGTGACTGCACAATCATGTTGAATAATGACTTTTTCCAGCCAGAATCCACCGGCCTGCAGGCCAATGATTTTGGCCGTGTTATCATCACTGGCGGTGACCACATGGAGGTCATCGGCGCTGAAGTTGGCTGAGTTGACCGCCCCCCTGTGGGTAATACAGGCTCGTTCTTGCCATGATCCATCGTCCTGCAGGCTGTAGATTTTGGCCGTGTTATCTTCACTGGCGGTCACCACATGTTGGCAATCGGCGCTGAAGTTGGCTGAGAAGACCCGACCGTCATGACAAATCCTGGTTATTTCTTTCCATGATCCATCGTCCTCCAGGTGACAGATGTTCACCGTGCGATCTAAACCGACGGTTACCAGATGGCAGCTGTCGGTGCTGAAGTCGGCAGAGTCGACCAGTTTCTTGTGCCGGAGAGTGCCTTTTTTTACCCATGATCCAGCGGACCCCTTACCATAGATTTTCACAACTCCATCTAGATCGGAGATCACCAGATGATGGCCATCGGAGCTGAGCTTGGCCGAAGTGATTTTTCCGTCATAAACAGTGTCTTTTACTACCCATGAGCCATCATCCACCTGACTGGAGATTTTCACACTAGCCCCATCGAAGGTCACCAGATTGTATCCATCAGCGCTGAAGGTGGCTGAAAAGATCATCCAGTCATGGGAAATGGTGTTTTTTATTTCCCATTGTCCGTCTTCGTTCAGACCATAGATTTTTGCTGTGTCACAATCACTCATGGTTATCAGATGTCGGCCATCGGGACTGAAGTTGACTGCATTGCCAAAGCCACAATGGGGAATGGCGGTTTTTTCTTCCCATGATCCATCGTCGGCCAGACGACAGATGTTCGCTATATTATCGTAACTGAAGGTTACCAGGTGGCGGCCATCGGGACTGAATTTGGCTGCAAGGACCTTGTCCCGATGGAAAATGGTGGCTACTGGTTCCCATGATCCATTGTCTTGCTGAGCATAAATTTTCGCTGTTTTATCGTTACTGGCGGTTGCCAGATGGCAATCATCGGGGCTGAAATTGACTATTCTGACTTCTCTGTGATGGATAATTTCGAGTTTTTCCACTAACTCGAATTTTTCGCATTGAGACATCAGCTTACTGTTGATAAAAAGTAACTGAGCAGGAAAGTAAATACTTTTTTGTTGTTTTAAGAGTGACTCGACAGTGTCCCTATCCGCAAACGGCTTCAACCAATCACGGAGTTGTTGCTCGTCTTTTGTCTTGATAATGGTCTTTGGGTGATATTGGTAGGGTGAAGGAAACTGGCGATACCAGGCTCTTTCCTGAGCTTTATCGTTTTCAACAAGATCGCGAAGCTGTTTGCATACCTTTTTTAAACGAGTAATCTCGCGAAAGCCCAGATAGCGAATAATTATACGCTGTGTTAATTCGGGTAAATTCAGGAATGAACTTTGACTTTCCACGTAGGCAGTCACTTCCTTACCTGCTCTGAAACCTGTTGGTGCCTGGTTCAGCTGGGGTTGCCCAGGTGTTGGCGAGAGTGAACTGTCAATGCTGGCATTGCTGTTTATTGGGTCCATGCCTGATTTCTCTTAAGCTTCAAAGTCAGTACTTATCCCGGTCTGGAAAGGACATCCGAAATTGATTTGATCTGTTTGACCCGGTTTTATGATGGAAGTTCAAAAGAGTGAGCTACACGCTCATTCGATCATCAATCGTTCTTCCATAGTTCAGTGATTCTCACCTTGTCGTCGTCACTGACGGTCACCACATGTCGACTATCGGCGCTGAAGTTTGCTGAGGTGACTGCATAATCGTGTTGAATGATGACTTTTTCCAGCCATGATCCACCCGGTTGCAGACCACTGATTTTCGCTGTGTCATCATCACTGGTGGTCACAACATGGAGGCCATCGGTGCTGAATGTGGCTGAGCGGACAATATCGTCATGAACAATTGTGGCTATTTCTTGCCATGATCCATCGGCCTGCAGGTTACAGATTTTCGCCGTGTTATCATGACTGGCGGTGACCAGATGGCGGCTATCGGCGCTGAAGGTGGCTGAGATAACATATCGGTGATGATCAATTGTGACTATTTTCTTCCATGATCCATCGTCTTGCAGGCTAAAGATTTTCACTCTGCCATCCCCGCCGGCGGTCGCCAGGTGGCAGCTGTCGGCACTGAATTTGGTAGAGGCGATGGTACTGTATACACGGGTGTTTTTTTCTACCCATGATCCAGCAGCCCCCTGAACATAGATTTTTTGAACGGTATCTTGACCGAAGATCACCAGATGACGGCCATTGGGGCTGAGATTGGCCGATCTGATAAATCTTTGATGAACAGTGTCCTCTACTTCCCATGATCCATCGTCCCCCTGGCTAAGGATTTTCACCTCATCACTTCCGGTGGTCACCGCATGACGGCCATCAGTACTGAAGGTGGCTGAAAGGACCGGGATAGTATGGGTAATGGTGGTTTTTATTTCCCATGATCCATCCTCCTCCAGACCATAGATTTTCGCTGTTTTATCGTTACTGGCGGTGACCAGAAGACGGCCATCGTCACTGAAGGTGGCTGTATTGATCTTGCCAGTGTGGGTAATGGTGGCTGTTATTTTCGATGTTCCATCGTCTTCCAGACCATAGATTCTTGCTGTTTTATCGACATTGGCGGTCACCAGATGGTGGCCATCGCGGCTGACGTTGGCAAAGAGGACACTACGATCATGGGAAATGGTGACTTTTGGTTCCCATGATCCATCGTCTTTCTGAACATAGATTTTCACTGTTCTATCGCGACGGTTTATCAGGTAGGGGGCATCGTGACCGGTGGTCACCAGATGGCGGTCATCGGGGCTGAAGGTGGCCGTCTTGACTTTGTCTCTATAGGGGATTTCGGCTTTATCAACTAACTTGAATTTTTTACATTGGGACATCAGTTTACTGTTGATGAAAAGTAACTGAGCAGGAAAATAAAGACTCTTTTGTTGTTCTATGAGTGACTCGAGAGTGCCCCTGTCCGCAAACGGCTCCAACCAATGACGGAGTTGCTGCTCATCTTTTGCCCTGAGGATGGCCTTTAGTTGAAATTGGTACGGCGAAGGAATCTGGCGATACCAGGCTCTTTCCTGAGTTTTATCATTTTCAACCAGATCGCGAAGATGTTTGCACACCTGTTTTAAACGGGTAATCTCGCGAAAGCCCAGATAGCGAATGATTACACGTTGTGTTATTTCCGGTAAATTCAGGAATGAACTTTGACTTTCCACGTAGACAGTCACTTCCTTACCTGCACTGAAACCTGTTGGTGCTTCTTCCAGCCGAGGTTGCCCAAGTGTTGGCGAGAATGAATTGTCAATGCTGGCATTGCTGTTTATTGGGTCCATGCCTGATTTCTCTTAAGCTCCAGAGTTATTAATTATCCCTGCCTGGAAAGGACATTCGAAATTGATTCGATCTCTTTGACCCGGTTTTATAATGGAAGTTCAAAAGAGTGAGCTATACGCTCATTCGGTCATCAATCGTTCTTCCATAGTTCAGTGATTCTCACCTTGTGATGGTCACTGACGGTCGCCACATATCGGCTATCGGCGCTGAAGATGGCTGAGATGACCGCATCATCGTGTTGAATGATGGCTTTTACCCGCCATGATCCACCCCGTTGCAGGCCACTGATTTTTGCCGTGCTATCATTGCTGGCGGTCACAACATGAAGAACATCGGGGCTGAATGTGGCTGAGCGGACAGAATCGTCATGAACAATTGTGGCTGTTTCTTGCCATGATCCATCGGCCTGCAGGTTACAGATTTTCGCCGTGTTATCATTGCTGGCGGTGACCAGATAGCGACTATCGGCGCTGAATGTGGCTGAGCAGACACAATCGTCATGAACCATTGTGGTTATTTCTTGCCATGATCCATCGTCCTGCAGGTTACAGATTTTCACTGTGCGATCAAAACTGGCAGTTGCCAGGTGACAGCTATCGGCACTGAATTTGGTAGTGATGAGGCTCTTGTGTTGTAGGGTGAGTTTTTCTACCCATGATCCGGCAGCCCCCTGACCATAGATTTTTAGAACAAATTGACTATATAAGATCATCAGATGACGGCCATCGGGGCTGAGCTTGGCCATAATGATAGATATTGCATGACTTGGACGACTTGCATGAATAGTGTCCTCCAGTTCCCATGATCCATCGCCAACCTGACTAAGGATGTTCACCCTGTTATCCCCAGCGATGGTCACCACATGACGGCCATCAGCACTGAAGCTGGCTGAAAGGAGCCAGTGAGTGAGGGGAATGGTGGCTTTTATTTCCCATGATCCATCCTCCTCCAGACCATAGATTTTCGCTGCTTTATCGTTACCGGCGGTGAGCAGATGACGGCCATCGGCGCTGAAGGTGGCTCTATTGATCCGGCGAGTATTGGTAAAGGTGGCTTTTACTTTCGATGTTCCATCGTCCTCCAGACCATAAATTCTTGTTATTCTATCATCGAGATTGGCGGTCACCAGATAGCGGCCATCGGGGCTGACGTTGGCTAAGAGGACTCTATGATCATGGGAAATGGCGACTTTGGATTCCCATGATCCATCGTCCTTCTGAACATAGATTTTCACTGTTTTATCGAAACTGGCAGTGACCAGATGGCGGCCATCGGGGCTGAAGGTGGGCGTCTTGACTTGGGATCTATGGGAGATTTCGGCTTTATCCACTAACTTGAATCTCTCACACTGAGACATCAGTTTACTGTTGATAAAAAGTAACTGAGCAGGAAAATAAAGACTCTTTTGTTGTTTTATGAGTGACTCGACAATGCCCCTGTCCACAAACGGCTTCAACCAATTACGGAGTTGTGGTTCGTTCTTTGCCCTGAGGATCGCCTTTAGTTGAAATTGGTAGGGTGAAGGAAACTGGCGATACCAGGCTCTTTCCTGAACTTTATCGTTTTCAACAAGGTCGCGAAGCTGTTTGCAGACCTTTTTTAAACGGGTAATCTCGCGAAAGCCCAGATAGCGAATAATTATACGCTGTGTTATTTCCGGTAAATTCAGGAATGAACTTTGACTTTTCTCGTAGACAGTAACTTCCCAACCTGCACTGAAACCTGTTGGTGCTTCCTCCCGCTGAGGTTGCCCGGGTGTTGGCAAGAGTGAATTGTCAATGCTGGCATTGCTGTTTATTGTGTTCATGCCTGATTTCTCTTAAGCTCCAAAGTCAGTACTTATCCCCACTTGGAAAGGACATTCGAAATTGATTCGATCTGTTTGACCCGGATTTATAACGGAAGTTCAAAATAGTGAGGTCAGTGAAATTAAGAAAAAGAACAGCCCTGATTCAATACGCTTATTCGATTATCAGTTCAGTGATTCTCACCTTGTTATCTTTAGTGACGGTCACCACATGAAGGCAATCGGCGCTGAAGCTGGTAGAGTTGATCAGGCCCCTGTGACTAAAAGTGGCTTTTTTTACCCATGATCCAGCGGCCCCCTGACCATAGATTTTTGCAACTGCACCTATACCGGTGGTCACCAGATGACGGCCATCGTAGCTGAGCCTGGCCGAAGCCATATATCCGTCATGAACAGTGTCCTCTACTGCCCATGAGCCATCGTCCAACTGACTACAGATTTTCACACTATCCACACTGACGGTCACCAGATTACACCCATCAGCGCTGAAGGTGGCTGAAACGATCATTCCATTATGGGAAATAGTGTTTTTTACTTCCCATTGTTCATCTTCGTCCAGGCCATAGATTGTCGCTGTTTTATCGTCACTGGCGGTTGCCAGACGGCGTTCATCGCGGCTGAAGTTGACTGCTTTGACTTTTTCATCATGGGTAATTTCGATTTTTTCCACTCACTTGAATGTTTCACATTGAGACATCAGTTTACTGTTGATGAAAAATAACTGAGCAGGAAAATAAATATTCTTTTGTTGTTCCATGAGTGACTCGACAGTGCTCATATCCATAAAAGTCTGCAACCAATTACGAAGTTGTTGCTCATCTTTTGTCCTGACGATGGTCTTTAGTTGCGATTGAAGGGGTGAAGGAAACTGGCGAATCCATGCTCTTTCCAGAGTTTTATTATTTTCAACAAGATCGCGAAAATATTTGCATCCCCTCTGGCTTTCTGCACAGGGGAAAATTTCAGGCAATAAAAAACCCCACGCCACTTTGTTCAAAAGAGAGGTGAGGCTTGCTTAGCAAAATCGTCGTAAACCCTCGCCCAATCGAGGGTGTCGCAAAACTCTCTCCAGCGTGGGAACGAGTTGACTCCCGTCATTCCCGACTTCATTCTCGTCATTCCCGACTTCATTCTCGTCATTCCCGCGAAGGCGGGAATCCACACTGACTCTCCGCCAAAACCATACTGCCCGGTGCCCCCCTGGCCTTGTCATCCCCGAGAAGGCAGAGACCAACTGTTGGCCCTGGATTCCCGCCTTCGCGGGAATGACGACCTCAGAGCATGGGAACGAGCTGTTGGAGTTTTGCGACAGCCTCAATCGGGCGGGGATATAAGACGGGAACGCAGAGCGTTCCGGTTGAGTATTTGTACGTAGTTGGTTATATTTTCCATCGGTCTGTCTCTATGCAGAGACTCACGGTGACGAAAACCAAGCACTGTTAACAAAAAATTAAGGCAGAGACAACTGCCCAACCGCCCTTGAAGAACCAGACGAGCCCATACCTGAGTGACCCGTTAAGGCTGCGGCAAATCAAACAAAAGACCAATAAATAACCGAGGGGCACCCGGTTACTGCTGATGGAGGCTTCTGTGTAAGTCCAGTCGCTATAGGCTGGCTGTAGCCTGTGAAGTCAGAAGCCTCGCCTGACAAGGCGGGGAGTGTCACCTTGGAAAAAACATCCCAAAAGCGTCATCAAAAGTCAAAGTTTGAACAATTTCACTGTCATCAATCGTCAGACTCAGTATCAATCTTTTTCTGGAAATCTGTATACAACGGTACAGGAAGTAAGCCTACACCGGCTTTCATACATGAGCTTTGTACATGTTCTCGCCAAAACGGCCATACATGATAGCCAACATTATTCTTTAGAAACTCCTCAATGCACTCTCGGCGAACTTCATTATCCGATTTATAACGGACTGAATAGGTAGCAATAATCTCTGCCTTTAAAAAGTCATCCTGATCTTCATCGAACCTCAGATCAGCGGCCCTCAGACCAACGCTATACTCAAAATCGTATAAGAAATGGTTACTGGACTCAGCTTCAAGCTCCTTAACGGTATAACTTCTTACACCTTTAAAGGACTGCACTTTAAACTTGTCAGAGAGTTCGGGTGACTCAATATCCTCATGGAAAAAGACATGTCCTTTCCTCAAAAAAACCGCGACAAACTTTAGCTGGCTACCTGCCTCGTTGAGCAATTTCTGGTTCATAGATTATGCAAATTTCAATTCATTATCGCCATTGACGGGAACAGTCTCACGCTTTCTGGCAGATGCAGGAAAATAGATTACGTTAACACTATCAGAGCCACACCAGTCATGATGGGGAACAGGAGCATTAAGCCGCAGCCCTGTTTTGGCATCATTGATCATGACTGTAGGCTTTATATCCAGCGCATAGCAGATGTCAGCGAGGGAACGCAATGTCATGTTTCTTGCGCCATCTAGCACTTGGCTAACATAAGACCTGGATTTTGATAATTTTCTTGCCAATTCTGCCTTACTGATGCCTTTATCTTCCATTATGACCAGAATATCTTCTGTTACATTCATGATCAGATCTTCCTGAGCGCAAGCTTTTTTATTACTCTCTGACTCATTAGCCCAATCTTCAAAAAAGCTACTCATAACCCATCACCTTCTTCAATTTCCCGCCAATTATTACAAACCTTAGTGATATCTTGCGCCTTTAGCTTTTGAAAATCCTTGTAAATAAAGTGGCTTATAAAACACTTGCCTGGATACTTCTTCGATCGCCATAAATACGCTCGCAGCGGAATCTTCTTAATAGCACGAAATTTAGAACCATCAGGAAGATCGCCTTCTTTTGGAAAGTTCTCCTTGGTCATTCTGTGGCCATCAGCCAATCTCACCAGTAGAGACCGCATCTGTGCCTTTAATTTGTTGCTTTTCATCGGCTGCGGTGCATGCTTGGCAAGAACTTCATCAAGACTTTCCTTTGCACCCTTACAGTACACTATCGTGTAATGTGTACCTACGTACTTATCAAGCTCATCCATATCCGAGGCGAACTATATGTTTATATATATGTAAACATCAACCATTGCGCAAATAAAAAATCCCCAACCCCCTTTGCGCAGAAAACTGAGTAGCAAAAAATCCTTTTGATTCATACAGTTAATGAGAACATGACAACCTATAACTTTTTGCTATAGAACCTTGGTGTGTCTGGGGTGCTGACTTCACCGCATCAAGATATACATAAACAGCACCATTCACAAATCAATCAACCCATGACGCTTACGGGCATCTGCAATCACCGTCAGCACGACTCTATCCAACTGATCACACCTGTCGAGGTATAAATGCTTCCAGACCGCAAAGTCCCGGCACCAGTTTTGCCGGATGATCCCACACCGCTTGCGAACTTCTCTATCGGAATAAAGGTATTGGTCAGTTGATACAAAGTGACGATAATTCAGCACAGTTAGAGCAACGACATCACGAATTTTATCCGCTGTTGCAGGCCGGTAGTTCCGCTCACTTTCTAACAACCGGATAGAGACATCATCGTTTAGCCAGGTAAAAAAGTGCCCTTGCTCCGGTCAAGTCGTCTGTTAATATTTTTTACCTGAATGCCTTTATTTATCTATCACTGGAATGCAGTTCCGGTACATTAAAAAATGCCGCACATTCCCGGGAACATTTTCTTTTCTGCCATGTCTAAATTACATGTCCTGAATTATCCAAATTTCGAAGGTGAAAAAAATGAAAAAGACATGGAAACCATCCGGCGTAAGAAAATATCTGGTCGGCTCACTGTTCTGCTTTGTTTCAAGCGCTATTGCCAGTTCTGAAGCGAGTATTGACGCTGTGCTTGCGGAGTTGAACTCAAGGCCAGAACCTGTGAACTATCAAAAAGTCAGGCGTCTGACTGGCGGGCGCGGCCCCATTTACTCCATTGATCAGTACCCTGGTTATATCCTGAAAATCGACCGGGGAAATTTAGGTCGAGTGACCTCTGCCTGGTCATTTTTTGAGGCTTTTGGCTTGAAACACCTGTTTGTTCCACAAATGCTCCCAGTGATCGTAGGTGGTGAGGAGATGTTGCTTACAGAGCGGGTCAATATACCAACAGATAGTTTTGCACACTATATGGAGTTCAGTCTGAACCGCAAAGGTTATGGTGATGCTATTAAGGATCTGACGGCGCTGGCCTGCATGAGGGAAATTCCTGACTTTACCATTAATGGAATGCTGACAGGAGAGCGTATTCGTTACGATAATATTCCTCCTTTTCAAACAGTGGATAACAATGGCAATACTCAATACAAGGTCGCTTTGATTGACCTTGATCATTACTATGACACTTTACCCGTCCGCCGCCGCCCTGCATTAGAGATTGTTCGTGAAGTCGTGGAAGCTTTTCCCTGGGCTTTGGACGATATTCTGGAAACCGCTTCCTATCATCGAAGCTGCTTTCTGACAGGTGATAATATCCGTTGGTTGCGTGATTTCGCTGATGAGCAGTCAATCAGAAGGTACACAATGTATGAAGGATATCATGATTATCTGTTAGCCAAAGGCATTAATCCGATGTCAGCTTCCGTGCACCTGGATACACTCTATCAGGCACCCGGGGAGTTCAAACTGACCTTGAGGCACGACTATGATACAGCGGTTCTTAATCTGGCAGAGGTTATTTACAATACAGCGAAAGAGAAAATGCAAGTTAAGAAAAAACAGAATGTTAAAGGCTATAATGCCCGTATCAGCTATGTGGATAGTCATGCCCTTGAATACCTCACAAATATTAAACAGCAGTATATAGATGCCTATATGGATCTTGAAAAGGGTGTTGAAGAAGGTAATGCATTATTCTTGGAAGCAGTTGCTTTATTAGAAGAAAACAAACTGATTTACAGAGCATCTGTTGACCGGAATCGACTGAATGTGCTTATCTATTTTTGAGTGTAAACTTTCGGCAACCGGCAATTGAATATTTACTTTTCTCATAGACAGTCACTTTCCTGCCTGCACTGAGACCCGCAGGTGCTTTCTCCAGCTGAGGTGTTGGCGAGAGTGAACTGTCATTGCTGGAATTGTCATCGTTTTTCAGCAAAGAGGGTTTTCCGGATAATCGCTTCTGCTTTTTCCCGGATAAACGATTCGGTTTGATTGTTCTTTTTTAACCAATCCGTGAAGTCACGTTCGAATGCTTGCCATTGCGAGCCAAGCAGTTGTTGCAATGAGACTCTTTTATCTGGGTTGTTCATGAGAGAACCTATGGTGTTATCAGGTAAGTTCGCACCAGCCGTTTTCCAAGGGGCCATCAAAGAACCATATTGCTCATTTCCCGGAATTGCACAAAATTTTTCCATTGCTCTCACCATTTTCCGAAATAGAACCCCTCCTTTTTTATAGTGATCAACGATTGGGATTTTTCCTTTGGCAAGAACATCGGAGAGGCTGATATCACCGGAACTCCAATTGATTACAGAACCTTGTTGTAAAAGATCAAAGTCACTATTTACTATTCGACCAGGGGTAATAATGTTTATATTTTTTTCCTGCTGACCATCGGGATTTTGGAAAGTCATGATCACACCTTTATTATCATCACTGTTGATTTTAAATAAATTAACAGACCTATAGGGAAAAAAGTCCGGCTGCTGTTCAGAGGAAAACTCGCTTAGGTAGCCCGGATTAAGCTGCCGAGAGCTGACTAACACCACATCTCTGTCGTTGTTTCCTTCCATCAGTACCAGAGTTCTCAGCGCCTGAGCAAGAAAATATTCATCATGACCATAGACAAAATAAAATACGCTCTGGTCATTCCCATCACTGCTTTTGCTCAGTGGATTAGCGCAATACTTACGCAGTAAATCGTCCTTGAATACAGTGTCAGGGTATGTATTTTCCATCAGGTATAAACGCTGACAGCTAAAGCCCATACCAATCTCTTCTATTCCATGACGGTCTGTATAACTATATTGTCCGCTTTTGATTTCATATTCACTAAGACCCACAGTTTTGCTGGCAAATTTACCATTGCTGTTTGCCAACGGCGCTATCAAACCACTCGGGCCATGCAAGATAAAATTGGCCTCATGCAGCAATTGACAGACTTCCTCTTCCTGATGCACTGCGGTTAACTGCTGCTGTTCAGATGGCCGGAATCTTTGTTGATGGCGACCATTCAGAATGAAGGTTTTAACGTCGTCAAAGGTGGCAATGCATCTTAATCGATTCAGCTCATCAATGTCAGCGGCATGGTGTTCAAAGACAAATGAGCAAGTTGCTTCAGGAAAGAGTTTCCTGACATAACCTAACTCCCTTACCCCGGATGCAATATCACCATACCCCCTATCTAAAATGGTATCGCCCATGTACTGCCGGGTAGCAACAACAATTTTGATGGTTCTGTTCTTAAAGCTCGGGCTACCTTTTGATTCAGGCTCATTTAAAAACCTTGTCAGGTCTTTACTAAAAAGTCCTGAATTTAACTCTGTAACATCCATGTTTTTTTCTTGGCTCCTCTTTTGTAATATTTGTATCTTCCTTACCAGGGCATAATAAAAAATGTATCCAAACCTTTTCAGAAACATCACGCTTTAAACTTGGATTAATAATAAAAATAAATCCCTGACATAAATGACAGCTACAGTGACAATGCTTTAAGCGATTAAGAGGTTAACCCTTACAGACGTTGCCGAGTTCCAGACGGTCACTGCAAGACAACCATCGGCACTGAAGGTGGTTGAGTACTTATAGATCCTGTCTTTGTGAGTTTTCTCATAGACAGTCACTCCCTGCCTGCACTGAAACCCGCAGGTGCTTTCTCCAGCTGAGGTTGCTGAGTTGTTGGGAAGAGTGAACTGTCATTGCTGGAATTGTCATCGTTTTTCAGCAAAGAGGGTTTTCCGGATAATCGCTTCTGCTTTTTCCCGGATAAATGATTCGGTTTGATTGTTCTTTTTTAACCAGTCCGTGAAGTCATGTTCGAACATTTGCCATTGCGAGCCAAGCAGTCGTTGCAACGAGACTCTCCTGGCCAGGCTTTTCGTGAGAGAACTATTCCCGGCGTAATAATCTAAGCTCGCACAAGCCGTTCTCCAAGGGCCCATCAAAGAGTTATATTGCTCATTTCCCGGAATTGCACAAAATTTTTTCATTTCATCCAACATTCCCCAAATTAGATCCTCTTTTTTATAGGGCTCAACGATTGGGATTTTTCCTTTGGCAAGAACATCGGAGAGGCTGATATCACCGGAACTCCAATTGATTACAGAACCTTGTTGTAAAAGATCAAAGTCACTATTTACTATTCGACCAGGGGTAATAATGTGTATATTTTTTTCCTGCTCACCATCGGGATTTTGAAAAGTTATGATCAAATCTTTTTTATCATCACTGTTGATTTTAAATACCTTAACAGACTTATAGGGAAAAAAGTCCGGCCGCTGTTTAGAGAAATACTCGCTGACGTGGCCCGGATTAAGCTGCCGAGAGCTGACTAACACCACATCTCTGTCGTTGTTTGCTTCCATCAGCACCAGAATTCTCAGCGCCTGAGCAAGAAAATATTTAGCATGACCATAGGCAAAATAAAATACGCTCTGGTCATTCCCATCACTGCTTTTGCTCAGTGGATTAGCGCAATACTTACGCAGTAAATCGTCCTTGAATACAGTGTCAGGGTATGTATTTTCCATCAGGTATAAACGCTGACAGCTAAAGCCCATAGCAATCTCTTCTATTCCATGATGTCCTTTGTTACTATAACGTCCGCTTTTGAGTTCATATTCACTAACACCCACAGTTTTGCTGGCAAATTTACCATTGCTGTTTGCCAAGGGCGCTATCAAACCACTCGGGCCATGCAAGATAAAATTGGCCTCATGCAGCAATTGACAGACTTCCTCTTCCTGATGCTCTGCGGTTAACTGCTGCTGTTCAGGTGGCCGGGATATTTGTTGATGGCGACCATCCAGAATGAAGGTTTTAACGTCGTCAAAGGTGGCAATGCATCTTAATCGATTCAGCTCATCAATGTCAGCGGCATGGTGTTCAAAGACAAATGAGCAAGTTGCTTCAGGAAAGAGTTTCCTGACATAACCCAACTCCCTTACCCCGGATGCAATATCACCATAGCCCCTCTCTAAAATGGTATCGCTCATGTACTGCCGGGTAGCAACAACAATTTTGATGGTTCTGTTCTTAAAGCTTGGGCTACCTTTTGATTCAGGCTCATTTAAAAACCTTGTCAGGTCTTTACTAGAAAGTCCTGAATTAAGCTCTGTAACATTCATGTTTTTTCTTGGCTCCTCTTTTGTAATATTTGTATCTTCCTTACCAGGGCATAACAAAAAATGTATCCAAACCTTTTCAGAAACATCACCCTTTAAACTTGGATTAATAATAAAAATAAATCCCTGACATAAATGACAGCTACAGTGACAATGCTTTAAGCGATTAAGAGGTTAACCCCGGGTTTAAGTACCTAACCAGTTGGTTTCGCATATTCTGGACGGCGGCTTTTTCCACCCTTCTGCGTTCCAACTCTGGTTGCGTAGCTATGGCTACGCGCCCGTCGCTGCGCTTTGAAGGATGAAAAAATCCACTCACCAGAATATGCGAAACCAACTGGCCAGGTACTTACTGGCGTTGCCGAGTTCCGGATGAGATGTTGAAGATTAAGTGATTGCTGCCAGCGGCACCGTTGACGAACATTCGATCATCAAACGTCCTTCTGTAGTTCAGTGATTCTTGCCGTGTTATCACTGAAGGTCACCACATGTCGGCCATCGACGCCGAAGGCGGCTGTGCCGAGACCGAGATTACCCCTGTGGGAAATGATAGCTTTTTGAAGCCATGATCCATCGGCCCCAAGACCATAAATTTTCGCCGTTTCGTCCTTACTGGCGGTCACTACAAGACAACCATCGGCACTGAAGGTGGTTGTATAGATCCTGTCTGTGTGAGAAATGGTGGCTTTTTCTACCCATGATCCATCGGCCTCCTGACGATAGATTTTTGCCGTATTATTATCAATGCTGGTCAGCAGATGGCGACTATCGGCGCTGAAGATGGCTGAGTGGACCGGGCTCTCGTGAGGAATGATGGCTGTATTTACCCATGTTCCGGCCTGCAGGCCATAGATTTTCGTCGTTTTATCTTCACTGGCGGTCACCAACTGAGTGCCATCGGTGCTGAACTTGGCTGAATAGACCCTGCCATCATGCAGAATCTCGTCTATTTTTTCCCATGATCCATCGTCTTGCTGGCCATATATTTTTGCCTTGCCATCCCTGCTGGCAGTTACCACATAGCTGCCATCGGCGCTGAATTGGGCCGACATCACCCAACCACTATGGTTAATGGTGCCTTTTGCGTTCCATGAGTCATTGGCCTGCTTACCATAGATTGTCACAGAGTATGTAGAGTAGGCCATCAAATGACGGCCATCGATGCTGAAGCTGGCCATACCGGGAGAATTATGGTCAATAGTGGCTTTTGCTTGCCATGATCCATCGTTCTCCAGTCCATAGATTTTCAACTTACTATCCAAACCGGAGGTCACAACATGACGGCCATCTGCAGAGAAGGTGGCTGAGCAGACCGCATTTTCATGAGAAATTGTGATTTTTACTTTCCATGATCCGTCATCCTCCATACCATAGATTATCGCATTACCATTACATACGACCAACAGACGGCAGCCATTGGGACTGAAGGTGGCTGATGTGACGTGATGAGCAATAATGTTGGCTTTAACTTTCCATGATCCATCATTCTCACGGCTAGAGATTTTCAACATATTATCCAAGCCGGCGGTCACCAGGTGGCGGCTATCGTCACTTAAAGTGGCTTTGTGGATCCAGTTGGAATGGATGATTTCGGTTTTTGTCTCCAGGTTAAATTTTTCACACAGAGACATCAATTTACTATTGGTGAATAGGAACAGAGCAGGGAAATAAGCATTATCTCGTCGTTCTACAAGTGACTCGACAGTGTCATTATTCGCAAACGGCCTCAACCAATCACGGAGTTCTTGATTCGTTTTTGCTTTAAAGATGGTCTTCAGTTGATGTCTGTGTTGTGAAGGAAATCGACGATACCATGCTCTTTCCAGGGCTTTAGAGTTTTCAACAAAATCGCCAAGATATTTGCATACCCTTGCCAGACGGGCAATCTCGCGAAGGCCCAGATAGCGAATAATCACAGATTTTGGTTCGTCGGGCAAACAGAGGAATGAAGATTGATTTTGGTTGTACGCAGTAACGTCCCTGCCTGCAGTGACACCCGTTGGGACTGCTTCCAGTCGAGGTCGCTTGGGTGTTGGCGAGACTGTACCCTCATTTCTGGAATTGTTGTCCAAAGGGTTCATATCGGGTTCCTTCAAAGCCCAAAGGCAGTATTTATTTCCGCTTGGAAAGCGCGTTCGAAATTAAATCGATCCTTTAGACTCGGTTTTATAATGGAAGTTCAAAATAATTAAGAAAAAGAAGAACCCTGATTCGGGTAAAGAATGGAAAGAAAGTTTTTCATTGAGAGCCAAGTGCAAAAATTGCCATTGTGCTCTCGATATAACACTGTTTTTTAATCGATTCTTAACAAAAATGCCGCTCATTCGATCATCAAACGTCCTTCTGTAGTTCAATGATTTTTGCAGAGTTATAGCTGAAGGCCACCACATGTCGACCATCGAAGCCGAAGGCGGCTGAGCCGACAAAAGCCCTGTGGGGAATAATAGCTTTTTGTAGCCATGATCCATCGGCCCCAAGACCATAAATTTTCGACGTTTTGTCCTTACTGTCAGTCACTGCAAGACAACCATCGGTACTGAAGGTGGCTGAATAGATCATGTCTTTGTGAGAAATGGTGGTTTTTTCCACCCATGATCCATCGGTCTCCAGGCGATAGATTTTTGCCGTGTTGTTAGTAATGGTGGTCAACAGATGGCGACTATCGGCGCTGAAGATGGCTGAGTGAACCGGCCTCTCGTGTGGAATGATGGCTTTTTTTATCCATGATCCGGCCTGCAGGCCATAGATTTTCGTCGTTTTATCTTCACTGGCGGTCACCACCTGAGTGCCATCGGTGCTGAACTTGGCTGAATAGACCGAGCCATCATGCAGAATCTCGTCTATTTTTTTCCATGATCCATCGTCTTGCTGGCCATATATTTTTGCCTTGCCATCCTTGCTGGCAGTTACCACATAGCTGCCATCGGCGCTGAATTGGGCCGTCATCACCCAACCACTATGGTTAATGGTGCCTTTTGCGTTCCAGGAGTCATTGGCCTGCTTACCATAGATTGTCACAGAGTATGTACCGTAGGCCATCAAATGATGGCCATCGATGCTGAAGCTGGCCAGACCGACTTGAGAATTATGGTTTATAGTGGCTTTTGCTTGCCATGATCCATCGTTCTCCAGTCCATAGATTTTCAACTTTTTATCAAAACCGGAGGTCAACACATGACGGCCATCTGCAGAGAAGGTGGCTGAGCAGACATCATCTTCATGGAAAATTGTGACTTTTACTTTCCATGATCCATCTTCCTCCATACCATAGATGATCGCATTAACACGACTGGCGGTTAGCAGATGGCGGCCATCGGAACTGAAGGTGGCTGATGTGACGTTATGGGAAATGTTGGCTTTAACTTTCCATGATCCATCGTTCTCACGGCTAGAGATTTTCAATATATTATCCACACAGGCGGTCACCAGGTGGCGGCTATCGTCACTTAAAGTGGCTTTGTGGATCCAGTTGGAATGGATGATTTCGGTTTTTGTCTCCAGGTTAAATTTTTCACACAGAGACATCAATTTACTATTGGTGAATAGGAACAGAGCAGGGAAATAAGCATTATCTCGTCGTTCTACAAGTGACTCGACAGTGTCATTATTCGCAAACGGCCTCAACCAATCACGGAGTTCTTGATTCGTTTTTGCCTTAAAGATGGTCTTCAGTTGATATCTGTGTTGTGAAGGAAATCGACGATACCATGCTCTTTCCAGGGCTTTAGAGTTTTCAACAAAATCGCCAAGATATTTGCATACCCTTGCCAAACGGGCAATCTCGCGAAGGCCCAGATAGCGAATAATCACAGATTTTGGTTCGTCGGGCAAACAGAGGAATGAAGATTGATTTTGGTTGTACGCAGTAACGTCCCTGCCTGCAGTGACACCCGTTGGGACTGCTTCCAGTCGAGGTCGCTTGGGTGTTGGCGAGACTGTACCCTCATTTCTGGAATTGTTGTCCAAAGGGTTCATATCGGGTTCCTTCAAAGCCCAAAGGCTGTATTTATTTCCGCTTGGCAAGCGCGTTCGAAATTAAATCGATCCATTAGACTCGGTTTTATAATGGAAGTTCAAAATAATTAAGAAAAAGAAGAACCTTGATTCGGGTAAAGAATGGAAAGAAAGTTTTTCATTGAGAGTCAAGTGCAAAAATTGCCATTATGCTCTCGATATAACACTGTTTTTTTAATCGATTCTTAACAAAAATGCCGCTCATTCGATCATCAAACGTCCTTCTGTAGTTCAGTGATTCTCACCTTGTTATCTATAGTGACAGTTACCACATGTCGGCTATCGGTGCTGAAGTGAGCTGAGGTGACTTTACTGTTGTGTTGAATGGTGGCTTTTTCCAGCCACGATCCATCGAGTTGCAGGCCACTGATCTTCACCGTGTTGTCATCACTGGCGGTCACCACATGGAAGCAATCGGCGCTAAATTTGGCTGAGTTGACCACCCCCGTGTGGGTAATGCAAGCTTGTTGTTCCCATTTTCCAGCGGCCTTACGGGTATAGATTTTCGCCGTGTTATCTTTACTGGCGGTCACCAGGTGGTGGCAATTGGCACTGAAGTCGGCTGCAATGACCCAATGATCATGCGCAATTGTGGTTATTTCTTGCCATGATCCATCGTCCTGCAGGTTACAGATTTTCGCTGTGCTATCCGTACTCGCAGTTACCAGATGGCAGCTGTCGGCGCTGAAGCGGCAAGTGCTGATCACGTCCTTGTGTTGAACGGTTGCTTTTTTTACCCATGATCCATCCCCCTGACCATAGATATGTGCAGCAAATAGACTAGAGATCACCAGATGACGGCGATTGCAGCTGAGCTTGGCCGAAATGCTAAGGCTTTCATGAACAGTGCCCTCTACTATCCATGATCCATCGTCCACCCGACTACAGATTTTCACATCATTACCGAAGATCACCAGATTGCACCCATCAGCGCTGAAGGTGACTGAAAGGGTTGTTCCTTTATGGGGAATGGTGTTTTTTACTCCCCATTGACCCTCTTCGTCCAGGCCAAAGATTTTCACTGTGTTATCGTCAGCGGCGGTTGCCAGATATTGGCCATCAGGGCTGAAGTTGGTTGAATTGGGCCAGCCACTACGGTTGGAAATGGTGATTTTTTCTTTCCATGATCCATCGTCATCCTGAGCATAGATTTTCGCCGCAAATTCAGTGGCAGTCATCAGATGACGGCCACAGGGGCTGAATTTGGCTGTGACGACCTCCTTCTTATTGGAAATAGCGGCTGTTGGTTCCCACGATCCATCGGTCTTCTGGCTGCAGATTTTCACTGTTTTATCTTTACTGGCGGATACCAGGTAGCGATCATCGGGGCTCAAATTGACCATGTTGACTTCGTTACAATGGGTAATTTCGATTTTTTCCACTAACTTGAATTTTTTACATTGAGACATCAGTTTACTGTTGATGAAAAGTAACTGAGCAGGAAAATAAAGATGCTTTTGATGTTCCATCAGTGACCTGATAGTGTCCATATCCGTAAACGCCCCCAACCAATGACGGAGTTGTTGCTTATCTTTTGTCCTGACGATGGTCTTTGGTTGATAATGGTAGGGTGAAGTAAACTTGCGAATCCACGCTCTTTCCAGAGTTTTATCATTTTCAACAAGATTGCAAAAATATTTGCATACCCTTTTTAAACGGGTAATCTCGCGAAAACCCAAGTAGCGAATAATCAGGGACTGAGCTACGTAGGGCAAATTAGAGAATGAACATTCACATTTCTCATAGACAGTCACTTCCCTGCCTGCACTGACACTCGTTGGTGCTTCTTCCAGCGCAGGTTGCCCAGGTGCTGGCAAGAGTGGAACGTCATTGTTGGAATGGTTTTTCAAAGGGTTCATACCGGGTTTCTCCAAGCCTCCTTGAAAGAGCAATTAAAATTTATTTGATCCTGTTGGAGTTGGAGTCGGTTTTATAATGAAGGTTCATAACATTAAGGCCAGCGAAACTGACAAAAAACAGAGTCCTGATTCGTGACAATGATAGAAAGGTATTTTTCCGTTGAGAGCCCGGTGTAGAAATTGCCTTCTAATCCTTTAAATCAGTGGTTGCCGACAACAGGCAATCCACTGGGTTTTATTGTTAGGTGGCGTGGTTATTGGCGGGAGAGTAAGACTTGGAGCATTTCTTTGATAGTGGCAATATCAGAACCTTGCTGGTCAAGGTGCCTACTTTGCTGGTCAAGGCGCTTATCCTGCTGATCAAATCGTTCTCTGATTTCTTTGCTTTGCTGATCAAAACGCTTATCTTGCTGGTCAAAACGCTTATCTTGCTGGTCAAAACGCTTATCTTGCTGGTCAAAACGCTTATCTTGCTGGTCAAATCTCTGGTGCATCTCACTACGGGTTTGACCAAGGCCGTCAATTAAGTCCGCCAGGGTGTTACGGATATGATTAATCTCTGTCGGCTGAGGTTTGGGTTTGGGTTTCGCACTCATGGGTTACTCCTCGATAAAATGTCAAAGAGGATCAGCATAGCAGAGACTGCCACAAAGACACCTAACACTGTTTTTTAATCGGTTCTAAGCAAAAATACGCTCATTCGATCATCAATCCTTCTTGCGTAGTTCGGTGATTCTTACGCTGATATCTCTACTGACCGTCACCAGGTTTCGGCCATCGGTACTGAAGTTGGCTGAGGTGACCGCTTTCTTGTGCCTGGTGATGGCTTTTTCCAGCCATGATCCATCGGCCTGCAGACCAAGGATTTTCGCCGTGTTATCATCACTGGTGGTCACCACATGAAGGCAATCGGCGCTGAATTTGGCTGAGTTGACCACCTTCTTATGGGTAATGCAGGCTGTTTCTACCCATAATCCAGGGGCCTTCCGGGTATATATTTTCGCGGTCTTATCATCACTGGCAGTCACCACATGTAGGCTATCGGCACTGAATTCGGCTGAGCGAACATCGCAATCATGAGGAATCGTGACTATTTCTTTCCACGATCCATCGGCTTGCAGGTCAAAGATTTTTGCCGTGTCATCAAAACTGGCGGTTACCAGATGGCAGCTATCGGCGCTGAAGTTGGCAGAAATAATTGTGCTCCTGTGTTGAAGGGGGGCTTTTTTTACCCATGATCCATCGTCCCCCCGACCATAAACTTTTAGAGCGTAATCAACACAGATGATCGCCAGATGACGGTCATCGGGACTGAGCCTGGCTGAAGTGACAACACTTTCATGAATAGTGTCCTCCTCTTCCCATGATCCATCGTCTCCCTGACTACGGATCTTCACTGTGTTATCAAAGCCGACGCTCATCACATGCCGACTATCAGCGCTGAAGGTGGCGGAAAGAATCATACGATCATGGAAAATGATGGTTTTTACCTCCCATGATCCATCGTCCCCCTGACCGTAGATTTTCGCTGTGTGATCATGACTGGCGGTTAGCAGATGGCGGCCATCTGGGCTGAAGGTGGCTGATGCAAGCCAATTATCGTGGGTAAAGGTGGCTTGTGGTTCCCATGATCCATCGTCCTCCTGAACATAGATTCTCGCTGTGTTATCGTGACTGGCAGTTACCAGATAGCGGCCGTCGGGGCTGAAGTTGGCTAAAACAACCCTGTGATTATGGAAAAAGATGGCTTTTGGTTCCCATGATCCATCGGTCATCTGGCTGCATATTTTCACTGTTTTATCTTCACTGGCGGATGCCAGATGGCGATCATCGGGGCTGAAATTGACTGCTCTGACTCTTTTATCATGGGTAATTTCGATTTTTTCCACTAACTTGAATTTTTCACATTGAGACATGAGTTTACTGTTGGTGAAAAGGAGCTGAGCAGGAAAGTAAGTACTTTCTCGTTGTTTTAAAAGTGACTCGACAATGTCCTCATCCGCAAACGGCGCCAGCCAGTCACGAAGTTGCTGCTCATCTTTTTTCGCTATCATGGCCTTTAGCTGATATTGGTGTGGTGAAGGAAACCTGCGAAACCATGCTCTTGCCAGCGCTTTATCGTTTTCAACAAGATCGCGAAGATGCCTGCATACCTTTACTAAACGGGTAATCTCGCGAAAACCCAAATAGCGAATAATCATCGATTTTGTTTCGTAGGGTAAACAGAGGAATGGCGATTGATTTTGGATGTATACACTCACCTCCCTGCCTGCACTGACAGCCGTTGATGCTTCCTCAAGTTGAGGTTGTCCAGGTGTTGGCGAGTCAATACCCGAATTGCTGTTAACAGGGCCCATGTCTGGCTCCTTCAAAACTCCAAAGTGGGTATTTATCTTTGTATGAAAAAGACATTCAAAATGCATTCGACTCGGCTTTATGCTGAAAGTTCAGAATATTGAGGCCAGTGAAACCAGGAAAAACAGAGCCCTGATCCGGGAAAATTTTTCAAGGTCATGGATCAAAAGAGGAGACAACCAACCTCAGGCGGGAGTTGGGTTATGCTCATTCGATCATCGTCGCCCTTCCACAGCTCAGTGATTTTCGCACTGTAATCATTACTGACGGTCAGCACATGTCGGTCATCGGGACTGAAGTCGGCTGAGATGACTCCTTTCTGGTGTCGGATGGTGGTTTTTTCCAGCCATGATCCATCGGTCTGCAGACCAAAAACTTTCGCCGTACCATCCAAACTGGCGGTCACCACAAGACGACCATCGGCACTGAAGGTGGCTGAGAAGATTCTGTGCTTATGGGGAATGCTGGCTTCTTCCTGCCATGATCCATCGGCCTGGAGACCACTGATTTTTGCCGTATTATCGTCACTGGTGGTCACCACATGGAGGCAATCGGCACTGAAGGTGGCTGAGACGACTCTACTAGTGTGGGAGATACAGGCTTTTTCCTGCCATGATATAGAGGCTTTCTGGCTATAGATTTTTGCCTTGCCGTCCCAACTGGCGGTCACCACATGGCAGCTATCGGTGCTGAAGGTGGCTGTGATGAGCAAATCATCATGACAAATCGAGGCTGCTTTTTTCCATGATCCATCGGCCTGCAGGTCATAGATATTTGCCGTGCGACCTAAACTGTAGGCTAACAGGTGGCAGCTATCGGCGCTGAAATTGGCGATTTCTGCGATGCCTTCAAGGGTGGCTTTTTCTACCCATGATCCATCGGCCCCCTTGCCATAGATTGTAACAACGTAATTTATATCGAGGATCGCCAGAAGGCTCTCGTCGACACTGAACCTGGCCGAATGGACCAGACTGGAATGATAAACAGTCTCTTCTAATTCCCATGATCCGATGCCCCCCTGACCAAAGAATTTCACCGTGTGATCTGGACCGACAGTCAGCAAACGGCGGCCATCAGCATTGAAGGTGACTGAATTGACATTGAGAACATGAGGAATGGAGGCTTTTGCTTCCCAGGATCCATTGTCTGCCTGACCGTAGATATTGAATGTATGATGGTAACCGAAGGCTATCACGGCTAAAACATGACGGCCATCAGAGCTAAAGCTGGCCGACATGACTGCATCGTTATGGGTAATAGTGTTTTTTTCTTCCCAGATTCCACCATTCTCCTGGCCATAGATTTTCAACTTATGATCCACACTGGCGGTCATCACATGGCGGCTGTCGGCGCTGAAGGTGGCTGTGCTGATACGGTTGGAATGGTTGATTTCGGTTTTTTCCACCAGGCTGAATGTTTTACATTGAGACATCAGTTTACTGTGGGTGAAAAGGAGCTGAGCAGGAAAGTAAGTACTTTCTCGTTGTTTTAAAAGTGACTCGACAATGTCCTCATCCGCAAACGGCGCCAGCCAGTCACGAAGTTGTTGCTCATCTTTTTTCGCTATCATGGCCTTTAGTTGATATTGGTGTGGTGAAGGAAACCGGCGAAACCATGCTCTTGCCACCGCTTTATCGTTTTCAACAAGATCGCGAAGATGCCTGCATACCTTTACTAAACGGGTAATCTCGCGAAAACCCAAATAGCGAATAATCATCGATTTTGTTTCGTAGGGTAAACAGAGGAATGGCGATTGATTTTGGATGTATACACTCACCTCCCTGCCTGCACTGACAGCCGTTGATGCTTCCTCAAGTTGAGGTTGTTTAGGTGTTGGCGAGTCAATACTCGAATTGCTGTTAACAGGGCTCATGCCCGACTCCTTCAAAACTTCAAAGTTGCCATTTATCTTTGTGTGAAAAAGACATTCAAAAGGGATTCGACTCGGTTTCAGGATGAAAGTTCAAAATATTGGGGTCAGTGAAACCAGGAAAAAGCAGAGCTCTGATCCGGGAAAATTTTTCAAGGTCATGGATCAAGAGAGAAGACAACCAGCCTCAGGCAGGTGCTGGGTTGTGCTCATTCGATCATCATCGTCCTTCCGCAGCTCAGTGATTCTCGCACTGCAATCAACACCGAGGGTCATCACATATCGATCATCGGGACTGAATTTGGCTAAGGTGACTCCTCTCTCGTGTCGGATGGTGGCTTTTTCCAGCCATGACCCATCGGCCTCCTGGCCATAAATTTTCGCCGTACCATCCACACTAGTGGTTATTACATGACAACCATCTGCACTGAAGGTGGCTGAGATGACGCTGCTCTTATGGCCAATGTTGGCTTCTTCTCGCCATGATCCATTGGCCTGCAGGCCATGGATTTTTGCCGTCTTATCACTACTGGTGGTAGCCACATGGAGGCAATCGGCACTGAAGGTGGCTGAGAAGAGTTCGTCATTGTGGGTAATGCAGGCTTTTTCCTGCCATGATGAATCGGCTCTCCGGCTATAGATTTTCGCCTTGAAATACCTACTGGCACTGACCACGTGGCAGCTATCGGCGCTGAAGGTGGCTGAGATGGGTGCAAAATTATGAGAAATCGTGGCCGCTTTTTTCCATGATCCATCGGCCTGCAGGTTAAAAATATTTATCTCGAAACCTGTTCTGGTTAACAGGTGGCAGTTATCGGCGCTGATATCTTTAATTGATTTCTGGGTGCCTTGAAGGGTGGCTTTTTCCGCCCATGATCCAGCGGCCCCCTTGCCGTAGATTGTAACAACGGAATTTATATCGTGGATCGCCAGAAGACTCTCATCGACGCTGAACCTGGCCGAAATGACCGGACTGGTATGGTAAATAATGTCCTTTAATTCCCATGATCCATTGTCCCCCTGACCAAAGAATTTCACCGTATGATCTGGACCGAAAGTCATCAAACGGCGGCCATCAGCAGTGAAGGTGAATGATCTGACATTGAGAACATGGGGAATGCTGGCTGTTTCTTCCCAGGATCCATTGTCCGCCTGACTGTAGATAGTGACTGTCTTGTCATAACCGGCGGCTAAAACATGACGGCCATCAGAGCTAAAGCAGGCCGACATGACTGCACCATTATGGGCAATAGTGTTTTTTTCTTCCCAGGTTCCACCATTCTCCTGGCCATAGATTTTCAACTTATGATCCACGCTGGCGACCACCACACGGCGGCTGATGGCACTGAAGGTGGCTGTATTGATACCGTCAGCAAGGGGAATTCTGGCTTTTTCTGCCAGCTTGAATTTTTTACATTGAGACATCAGTTTACTGTTGGTGAAAAGGAGCTGAGCAGGAAAGTAAGTACTTTCTCGTTGTTTTAAAAGTGACTCGACAGTGTCCTCATCCGCAAACGGCGCCAGCCAGTCACGAAGTTGCTGCTCATCTTTTTTCGTTATCATGGCCTTTAGTTGATATTGGTGTGGTGAAGGAAACCGCCGATACCAGGCTCTTTCCAGAGCTTTATCGTGTTCAACAAGATCGCGAAGATGCCTGCATACCTTTACTAAACGGGTAATCTCGCGAAAACCCAAATAGCGAATAATCATCGATTTTGTTTCGTAGGGTAAACAGAGGAATGGCGATTGATTTTGGATGTATACACTCACCTCCCTGCCTGCACTGACAGCCGTTGATGCCTCCTCAAGTTGAGGTTGTCCAGGTGTTGGCGAGTCAATACCCGAATTGCTGTTAACAGGGCTCATGCCCGACTCCTTCAAAACTTCAAAGTTGCTATTTATCTTTGTGTGAAAAAGACATTCAAAAGGGATTCGACTCGGTTTCAGGATGAAAGTTCACAATATTGGGGTCAGTGAAACCAGGAAAAAGCAGAGCCCTGATCCGGGAAAATTTTTCAAGGTCATGGATCAAGAGAGGAGACAACTAACCTCAGGCAGGCGTCGGGTTACACGCATTCGATCATCATCGTCCTTCCACAGCTCAGTGATTCTTGCACTGTAATCATTACCGACGGTCACCACATATCGGTCATCGGGACTGAAGTCGGCTGAGAGGACTCCTTTCTTGTGTCGGATGGTAGCTTTTTCCAGCCATGCGCCATCGGTCTGCAGACCAAAAACTTTCGCCGTACCATCCTCACTG
Source organism: Endozoicomonas sp. 8E (assembly GCF_032883915.1). Classification (NCBI taxonomy): domain Bacteria; kingdom Pseudomonadati; phylum Pseudomonadota; class Gammaproteobacteria; order Oceanospirillales; family Endozoicomonadaceae; genus Endozoicomonas; species Endozoicomonas sp. 8E. The sequence continues at coordinate 271,474 of NZ_CP120717.1, forward strand.
GCGGTCACCACAAGACGACCATCGGCACTGAAGGTGGCTGAGAGGACTCTGCGCTTATGGGGAATGCTGGCTTCTTTCTGCCATGATCCGTCGGCCTGGAGACGACTGATTTTTGCCGTATTATCGTTACTGGTGATCACCACATGGAGGCAATCGGCACTAAAGTTGGCTGAGGTGAGCCATCTAACGTGGGATATACAGGCTGTTTCCTGCCATGATGCAGAGGCCTTCTGGCTATAGATTTTTGCACTGCCATCCCAATTGGTGGTCACCAGATGGCAGTTATCGGCGCTGATATCGGCAATTGCGAACTGGATGCCTTGAAGGGTGGTTTTTTTCACCCATGATCCAACGGTCCCCTTGCCGTAGATTGTAACAACGGCATTTATATCGTGGATCGCCAGAAGACTCTCATCGAAGCTGAATCTGGCCGAATTGACCTGACTGGTATGGTAAATAGTATCCTCTAATTCCCATGATCCATTGTCCCCCTGACCAAAGAATTTCACCCTGTGATCTGGACCGACAGTCATCAAACGGCGGCCATCAGCGCTAAAGGTGGCTGAAGTGACCTGCTCAATATGGGGAATGATGGCTTTTTCTTTCCATGATCCATTATCCTCCTGACCATAGATTTTCGCCGTGTGATCCAGACTGGCAGTCACCACATGACGGCCATCAAGACTGAAGCTGGCTGATATGACCCAATTATTATGGGAAATGGTGCCTTGTAATTCCCATGATCCATCGGCCTCCTGGCCGAAGATTTTCGCTGTTGTATCACTGGCCGTTACCAGATGGCGGCCATCGATGCTTAAGGTAGCTGCGTTGACTTGATCAAGGTGGGTAATTTCAGTTTTTTTCACTAACTTGAATTTTTTACATTGAGACATCAGTTTACTGTTGGTGAAAAGGAGTTGAGCAGGAAAGTAAGTACTTTCTCGTTGTTTTAAAAGTGACTCGACAGTGTCCTTATTCGCAAACGGCGCCAGCCAGTCACGAAGTTGTTGCTCATCTTTTTTCGCTATCATGGCCTTGAGTTGATATTGGTGTGGTGAAGGAAACCGGCGATACCATGCTCTTGCCACCGCTTTATCGTTTTCAACAAGATCGCGAAGATGCCTGCATACCTTGGCTAAACGGGTAATCTCGCGAAAACCCAAATAGCGAATAATCATCGATTTTATTTCGTAGGGTAAACAGAGGAATGGCGATTGATTTTGGATGTATACACTCACCTCCCTGCCTGCACTGACAACCGTTGATGCCTCCTCAAGTTGAGGTTGTCCAGGTGTTGGCGAGGGTAAGTCAATACCTGAATTGCTGTTAACAGGGTCCATGCCTGACTCCTTTAAAACTCCAAAGTGGGTATTTATCCTTATATGATAAAGGACATTCAAAATGGATTCAGAAGGTTGGACTCGGTTTCAGGATGAAAGTTCACAATATTGAGATCAGTGAAACCAGGAAAAAACAGAGCCCTGATCCGGGAAAATTTTTCAAGGTCATGGGTCTCTGTAGGGGGCAATTTCGAAACGAATCTTGATACAAAGGGGAGAGTGGTTACTCACCAGCAGGTATAACTGCAAGCTTATGAACTCAAGCTGAATGATTCCCGACTTCACTCCCGTCTTCCGGCTTCACTCCCGTCATTCCCGACTTCATTCTCGTCATTCCCGCGAAGGCGGGAATCCACACTGACTCACCACCAGAACCATACTGCCCGATGCCCCCTTGGCCCTGTCATCCCCGAGAAGGCAGAGATCCACCGTTGGCGCTGGATTCCCGCCTTCGCGGGAATGACGACCTCAGAGCATGGGAACAAGCTGTTGGAGTTTTGCGACACCTTCGAAGGCGGGAATCCACACTGACTCACCACCAGAACCATACTGCCCGATGCCCCCTTGGCCCTGTCATCCCCGAGAAGGCAGAGATCCACCGTTGGCGCTGGATTCCCGCCTTCGCGGGAATGACGACCTCAGAGCATGGGAACAAGCTGTTGGAGTTTTGCGACACCTTCGAAGGCGGGAATCCACACTGACTCTCCACCAGAACCAAACTGCCCGGTGCCCCACCCTGGCTTTGTCATCCCCGAGAAGGCGGAGACCCACTGTTGGCGCGGGAATGACGACCTCCTACTGGCGAAGAAGCGCTTGAGACGTTTACGCCTGGAGTCGATTCCGGTACCGTGCCCCATAGTTCGGGCGATACTGGACAGGTTGCTGAACCCATCTGGATGAGGCCAAAAATAACCAGCGCAATAAAGTCAATACGGGATTGATGCCAGCCAGGAGAGGTTTTAAGAGGCTTTGCCAGTGAATGGGTGTGTTGCACGAAAGGTGGCTGCTTGAGGTAATGGGCCTGCAAAATACCTGCTGCCGACCACCTATTCAGCCTTTCATATCAAGCTTTGTCTCGAAATTGTCCCCTACAGAGGTCATGGATCAAAAGAGGATGCATCCAAACTGAGGCAGGGGCTAGGTTACGCTCATTCGGTCATTTTCTCTATGTCAAGCTGGTCAAACTGTCGTTTGGCAAGCAGATCCTGCTGTTGGCTCAGCCATCGGTGGTAATCAGTGTCATACAAGTTTTTCATAAAATACCTCCACTGCCCGACCACTCAAACACCGTTGAGTGGATACCAGTCTTCAGTCATTATTTGCTCATAGCTCCAGGGACATTCGTCAGGAAAGCTATTGTTGTCCAGTTTTTTAAGGACATAAATATTCATTTCTTTGATGGCACCTTTTTTACCATCAACATACGCTTGTTTAAGGGAGTCTTCGATCCTCGACGTTAAACTAGGATTCTCTTTCACCAGTTTATTAATCTTAATTCTTGATCTAACTATGGTTTCCATCCAACCTTTAAGCACTCTACCTGTCGATGTAGACTCCCTTAGTACACTGGTCTGATAATTACATTTAAGAAGATGAGTTAGCAAAGTTGACAGGCGGTTCTCTAACTCGCGAAGGTCTTGCTTAATGCTCAACTCTAAATCCTCAATCAGGTTTTCTAAATCCAACTGATTAAAGTTTTGAGTTTTCAATAGGGTTACTTGCTGACTCAGCCATTGATGATAATCAGTGTTATATAAGCTATTCATCCTTTTACCTCAACTGGATACCTGTTGAAAAAAATACCTCCATTGCCCTACCACTCTAGCAGCCTGTCGGACTTAAGTCTGCCCTACTGCGGTTGCGATAAATTGGTCTAAAAATTCCTGCCTCTTCGTCAAATAGCCCCGCTATTCTCCTCAGAAGCAGAAATTTTTATCCTCAATTTCTCGCAATCCTCGCTACGGGCGCTTAAGTCCGACAGGCTGCTAGGCAAATAACAGAAGGGAAGCAAAATGAATTACCAAAGCACAGATGCCTTTGCCGGGTGCTTTGCCCGTGGTTTTGAGCTGGTCAATTCGGCCATTGATGCCAGGGAGAACCGTCAGTATCGAAAACAAATGATGGGGATGCAGAAAGATTTATCTTTTTTGTATGAAAAGAACATTCAAAATGGATTCAACAGCTTGGACTCGGTTTCAGGATGAAAGTTCACAATATTGAGGTCAGTGAAACCAGGAAAAAACAGAGCCCTGGTTCGGGAAATTTTTTTCAAGGTCATAGATCAAAAGAGGATGCATTCAGCCTGAGACAAGAGGTGGGTTACGCACATTCGATCATCATCGGCCTTCGATAGTTCAGTGATTCTCGCACTGGAATCAAAACTGACGGTCACCACATGTCGGTCATCGGGACTGAAGTTGGCTGAGATGACTCCTATATCGTGTCGGATGATGGCTTTTTCCAGCCATGACCCATCGGTCTGCAGACCAAAAACTTTCGCCGTACCATCCATACTGGCGGTTACCACATGACAAGCATCGGCACTGAGGGTGGCTGAGTAGACGCTTTTCTTATGGCTAATGCAGGCTTTTTCTTGCCATGATCCATCGGCCTGAAGACTACTGATTTTTGCCGTGTTATCTCTACTGGTGGTCACCACATGAAGGCAATCGGCAGTGAAGGTGGCTGAGGTGATCCCGTTATTGTGGGTGATGCAGGCTTTTTCCTGCCATGATGAATCAGCCCTCTGGCTGTAGATTTTCGCCTTGAGATCCCAACCGGTGGTCACCACATGGCAGCTATCGGCGCTGAAGGTGGCTGAGATGATTATATCATCATGGGAAATCGTGGCTGCTTTTTTCCATGATCCATCGGCTTGCAGGTTAAAGATAATTGCCTCGTGATCTGAATCTATGGTTAACAGGTGGCAGCTATCGGCGCTGATATCGACAATTACGATCGGGTTTTCTTCAATGGTGGCTTTTTCCACCCATGATCCAGAGGCTTCCTTGCCGTAGATTGAAACAACGCATTCTGTATCCTGGATCGCCAAAAGACTCTCATTGGCGCTGAACCTGGCCGATTTGATCGGACTGGTATGGCAAATGGTTTCCTCTAATTCCCATGATCCATTGTCTCCCTGAGCAAAGATTTTCACCGTGTGATCTCGACCGACAGTCACCAAACGGCAGCCATCAGCAGTGAAGGTGGCTGATGTGACATTAATAACATCTGGAATGGTGGCTTTTGCTTGCCAGGATCCATTGTCCGCCTGACTGTAGATAGTGAATGCCCCTTCATAACCGGCGGCTAACACATGACGGCCATCAGAGCTAAAGCAGGCCGACCTGACTGGACCATCATGGGTAATAGTGTTTTTTTCTTCCCAGGTTCCATCATTCTCCTGGCCATAGATTTTCAACTTATGATCCCAACTGGCGGTCACCACACGGCGGCTGTCGGCACTGAAGGTGGCTGTCCTGATAGAGTCATGGGGAATTTCGGTTTTTTCTACCAGCGTGAATTTTTTACATTGAGACATCAGTTTACTGTTGGTGAAAAGGAGCTGAGCAGGAAAGTAAGTACTTTCTCGTTCTTTTAAAAGTGACTCGATAGTGTCCTCATCCGCAAACGGCGCCAGCCAGTCACGAAGTTGCTGCTCATCTTTTCTCGTTATCATGGCCTTTAGTTGATATTGATATTGTGAAGGAAACCGGCGAAACCATGCTCTTTCCAGTGCTTTATCGTTTTCAACAAGATCGCGAAGCTGCCTGCATACCTTGGCTAAACGGGTAATTTCGCGAAGACCCAAACAGCGAATAATCATTGATTTTGTTTCGCAGGGTAAACAGAGGAATGGCGATTGATTTTGGTTGTATACACTCACCTCCCTGCCTGCACTGACAACCGTTGATGCTTCCTCAAGTTGAAGTGGTCCAGGTGTTGGCGAGGGTGAGTCAATGCCCGAATTGCTGTTAACAGGGCCCATGTCTGGCTCCTTCAAAACTCCAAAGTGGGTATTTATCTTTGTATGAAAAAGACATTCAAAAGGGATTAGACTCGGTTTCAGGATGAAAGTTCACAATATTGAGGTCAGTGAAACCAGGAAAAAACAGAGCCCTGATCCGGGAAAATTTTTCAAGGTCATAGATCAAAAGAGGATGCATCCAAACTGACGGTTGTTAAACTGCAATTGTAATGAATTGACTTATAATATAAGTCATGAATATTATAAGCTGGTCTAACAAAGCCCGTAAGCAGCTTCTTAAACTGCCTAACAAAGAGGCCAAAAAAATACATGAAGGAGTGTTGGCTCTTGAGTGCTTTCCGGCGTGTCAGAACATAAAGAAACTCACGAACCATCAGTATGAATATCGTTTACGAGTGGGACGCTTCAGAGTCTTTTTCAACTTCGACGGTGCTGTTCGTATCGTCACCATAGAAGAGGTTAAACGTATAAATGAACATACCTACTGACGTTCAGATCATTACCCATTCTGGTAAACCCGCTTTTGCTGTGATTCCCTATGACCAATGGCTGCAACTCACTGGTCAGGCCACTGAAGCCTATTTCCCCCATGAAGTGGTCGGGTTCCAGCTACAGGGTTTGAGCCTGATTACTGCGTGGCGCAAGTATAAAAAACTGACCCAGACACAACTGGCTGACCGGCTCGGTATCAGCCAGTCGGCTATGGCCCAAATTGAGAACACGGAATCGCCAACCGAACGAACCCTGTCCCGTGTGGCGCAAGCTCTGGGTATCACTGTTAAGCAACTGGAAGACTGAATGTATGAAAAGGACATTCAAAATGGATTCGACAGGTTGGACTCGGTTTTGTGATGAAAGTTCACAATATTGGGGTCAGTGAAACCAGGAAAAACAGAACCCTGATCCGGGAAAATCTTTCAAGGTCATGGATCAAAAGAGGAGACAACTAACCTCGGGCAGGCGTTGGGTCAGGCTCATTAGATCATTATCGTCCTTCCACAGTTCAATGATTCTCGCACTGCAATCACTACTGATGGTCACCACATATCGGTCATCGGGACTGAAGTCGGCTGAGAGGAATCCATTCTCGTGTCGGATGGTGGCTTTTTCCAGCCACGCCCCTTCGGTCTGCAAACCAAAAACTTTCGCCGTACCATCTGCACTGGCGGTCACCACAAGACGACCATCGGCACTGAAGGTGGCTGAGAGGATTTTGTCCTTATGGGTAATGCTGGCTTGTTTTCGCCATGATCCATCGGCCTGCAGGCCACTGATTTTTGCCGTGTTATCTTTACTGATAGTCACCACATGAAGGCAATCGGCACTGAAGGTGGCTGATAAGACTTCGTACTTGTGGGTAATGCAGGCTTTTTCTTGCCATGATGAGTCGGCTCTTCGGCTATAGATTTTCGCCTTGTAATCCCAACTGGCGGTCACCACATGGCAGCTATCGGCGCTGAAGGTGGCTGTGGCGAGTATATAATCATGGGAAATCGTGGCCGCTTTTTTCCATGATCCATCGGCCTGCAGGTTAAAGATACTTGCCTTGTAACCTGAATCTTTGGTTAACAGGTGACAGTTATCGGCGCTGATATCGGCAATTTCGATATGGGTGCCTTGAAGGGTGGCTTTCTCCACCCATTTTCCAGCGGCCCCCTTGCCATAGGTTGTAACAACGAAATGTGTATCGTGGATCGCCAGAAGACTCTCATCGACGCTGAACCTGGCCGATTCGATCGGACTGGTATGGTCAATGGTGTGCTCTAATTCCCATGATCCATTGTCTCCCTGGCCAAAGATTTTCACCGTGTGATCTGTACCGACAGTCACTAAACGGCGACCATCGGCAGTGAAGGTGACTGAATTGACAGTGGGAACATAGGGAAGGGTGGCTTTTGCTTCCCAGGATCCATTGTCCGCCTGACTGTAGACAATGAATGTCTTATCATAACCGATGGCTAACACATGACGGCCATCAGAGCTAAAGCTGGCCGTCATGACTGAACCATCATGGGTAATAGTGTTTTTTTCTTCCCAGGTACCACCATTCTCCTGGCCATAGATTTTCAACTTATGATCCACACTGGCGGTCACCACACGGCGGCTGTCGATGCTGAAGGTGGCTGTGGTGACATAAGAAGCGTGGGTAATTTCGGCTTTTTCTGCCAGTTTGAATTTTTTACATTGAGACATCAGTTTACTGTTGGTGAAAAGGAGCTGAACAGGAAAGTAAGTACTTTCTCGTTGTTTGAAAAGTGACTCAACAATGTCCTTATCCGCAAACGGCGCCAACCAGTCACGGAGTTGTTGCTCATCTTTTCTCGTTATCGTGGCCTTTAGTTGATATTGGTGTTGAGAAGGAAACCGGCGATACCATGCTCTTTCCAGTGCTTTATCGTTTTCAACAAGATCGCGAAGCTGCCTGCATACCTTTGCTAAACGGGTAATTTCGCGAAGACCCAAACAGCGAATAATCATTGATTTTGTTTCGCAGGGTAAACAGAGGAATGGCGATTGATTTTGGTGATATACATTAACTTCTCTGCCTGCACAGACACCCGTTTCCGCTTCCTCCAGTCGAGGTCGCTTGGGTGCTGGCGGGAGTGAATCGCCATTGCCGGAATTGTTGTTCAAAGGGTTCATGTCTGGCTCCTCCTGAGTTCAAAAGTCAGTGCTTACCCTGGCCTGGAAAAGACATCTAGGAGCCTGACCGAGAATAGACTGCCCTACTGCGGCGGCAGCAAATTGGTCTGAAAATCCGCTTTTGTTCGTCAAATAGCTCGCTATTCTCCTTACAAAACCGAATTTTCATCCTCAATTTTCTGCCGTCCTCGCGACGGGCGCTATTCTCGGTCAGGCTCCTAGAAATCGATTTGATCCATTAGAGTCGGTTTTGTAACGGAAGTTCAAAATATTGAGGTCAGTGGAAATAAGAAAAAGAAGCGCCGCGATCCGGGAAAATGACAGAAAGAAACTTTTCATTGGGAGCCCAGTGTAAAAATTGCGATCGGTTCTCAGCAAAAATATGCTCATTCGATCATCAATCATTCTTCCATAGCTCAGTGATTTTCGCTGCGTTCTCGGTGACGGTTACCACATGTCGGCTATCGGCACTGAAAGTGGCCCAGCCAACTGCATCTGCATCCTCGTGTTGGATGGCGGCTTTTTCCAGCCATGACCCGTCGGCCTCCTGGCCACAAATTTTCGCTGTGCGATCCAAACTGGCGGTTACCATATGACAACCATCGGCACTGAAGGTGGCTGAGACGATCATGTCACCATGATGAATCGCAGTTATTTCTTTCCATGATCCATCGGCCTGCAGGCCACTGATTTTTGCCGTGTTGTCACCACCGGCGGTCACCACATGGAGGCAATCGCTGCTGAAGTTGGCTGAGCTGACCTCCCTGGTGTGGGAAATGCAGGCTTTTTCTTGCCATGATGCAGCGGCCTTCTGGCTATAGATTTTCGCCTTGCCATCCCAACTGGCGGTCACCACATGACGGCAATCGGCGCTGAAGTTGGCTGAGCAGATCACGTCGCCATGATGGATCGCAGTTATTTCTTTCCAAGATCCATCGGCCTGCAGGCCACAGATTCTCGCCGTGCAATCAAAACTGGCGGTTACCAGATGGCAGCTATCGGCGCTGAAGTCGGCTGAGGAGATTGCTTTCTCGTGTCGGATGGTGGCTTTTTCTACCCATGATCCAGCGACCCCCTGAGTGTAGATTTTTACAGCATAACCTTCATCCCAGATCACCAGATTATGGCCATTGGCGCTGAGCTTGGCCGAACAGACCGCACTACTATGGTCAATAATGCCCTCCGGTTGCCATGATCCATCGCCCCCCTGACCAAAGATTTTCACCGTATGATCCAGACTGGCAGTCACCACACGGCGACTATCAGCACTGAAGCTGGCTGAACTGACATGATCAATATGGTGAATAATGGCTTTTTCTTCCCATGATCCATCATCCTTCAGACCACAGATTTTCGCTGTGCCATCGTGACAGGCAGTGACCAGATAACGGCCATCGGGGCTAAAGCTGGCTGACAAGACCAGACGATTATGGCTGATAGTGGCTTTTTCTTCCCATGATCCATTGGCCTCCCGGCGGTAGATTTTTGCTGTCTTATCATAACTGGCGGTTGCCAGGAAGTGGCCATCGGGACTGAAAGTGGCTTCGGAGACAGGACCATTATGAGTAATCCTGATTTTTTCCACTAACCTGAATTTTTTACATAGAGACATCAATTTACTGTTGGTGAAAAGTAACTCAACAGGGAAATGAATATTCTTTCGGTTTTCAATGAGTGACTCGACAGTGCCCTTATTAGCAAAAGGCGCTAACCAATCCCGGAGCTGTTGCTCGTCTTTTGTCTTAATTGCGGCCTTTAGCTGATATAGGTGTGGTGAAGGAAACCGGCGATCCCATGCTCTTTCCAGTGCTTTATCGTTTTCAACAAGATCGCGAAGCTGCCTGCATACCTTTGCTAAACGGGTAATTTCGCGAAGACCCAAACAGCGAATAATCATTGATTTTGTTTCGCAGGGTAAACAGAGCAATGGCGATTGATTTTGGTGATATACATTAACGTCTCTGCCTGCACAGACAACCGTTGCCGCTTCCTCCAGTCGAGGTCGCTTGGGTGCTGGCGGGAGTGAATCGTCATTGCTGGAATTGTTGTTCAGAGGGTTCACGCCTGACTCCTTCAAAACGCCAAAGTGAGTATGAAAAAAAAGACATCCAAAATGGATTCAACAGTTCAGACTCGGTTTTATGATGAAAGTTCACAATATTGAAGTCAGTGAAACCAGGAAAAAACAGAGCCCTGGTCCGTGAAATTTTTTTCAAGGTCATGGATCAAAAGAGGTGACAACTACCCTAAGGCTGAGGGTGGGTCAGACTCATTGGATCATCATCCTTCAGTAGTTCAGTGATTTTTGCCGTGTCAAGAGCAACCGTCACAACAAGTCGGCTATCGGCGCTGAAAGTGGCTGACTTGACTGGACTTTCGTGTTGAATGGTGGCTTTTTCCAGCCATGACCCGTCGGCCTCCTGGCCACATATTTTCGCTGTACCATCCAGGCTGGTGGTTACCATATGACAGCCATCGGAACTGAAGTTAGCTGAGGTGACGCTGTTCTGATGGATAATGATGATGGCCTCTTCTCGCCATGATCCATCAGCCTGAAGGGTAATGATTTTTACCGTGTTATCCTTGCTGCTGATCACCACATGGCGGCAATCGGCACTGAAGTTGGCTGAGGTGAGCGGCCTGGTATAGATAATGCTGGCTTTTTCTTGCCATGATGAATCGGCCCTCTTGCTATGGATTTTCGCCTTGCCGCTCCGACTGGCGGACACCAGATGGCAGCTATCGGCGCTGAAGGTGGCTGAGAAGAGCAAATGATTATTAGAAATCGTGGCTACTGTTTTCCATGATCCATCGGCCTGCAGGCCATTGATTTTTGCCGTTCTGTCATCACTGACGGTTACCACATGGAGGCTATCGGCGCTGAAGTTGGCGGATTTGATTTCGAAACTGTGCTGAATGCTGGCTTTTTCTACCCATGATCCAGCGGGCCCCTGAGCATAGATTTTTACAGAGCAATCTTTACTGCAGAGCGCCAGATGATGGCCATTGGAGCTGATTACGGACGAAGAGACCGAACTACCACGTTCAATAGTACTCTCTAATGCCCATGATCCATCATCCCCCTGACTAAAGATTTTCGTCCTATCAGCACTGGCAGTTACCACACGGCGGCCATCAGCACTGAAGGTGGCTGAATAGACCGGACCACTATGGGAAAGGATGACTTTCTGTTTCCATGATCCATCATCCTCCTGACCATATATTTTCGACTGGCCAACCCAATTGGCGGTCGCCAAATGACGACCATTGGGACTGAAGCTGGCTGAGTAGACGTTATCACTTTGGGAAATGATGCCTTTTAGCTCCCATGATCCATCGGTCTTCTGGCCGAAGATTTTCACTGTTTTATCCTCACCGACGATGACTAGATGGCGGCCATCGGCGCTGAAGGTGGCTGTGTTGAAATGGAAGGAATGGGTAATTTTGGCTTTTTCCGCTAACTTGAATTTTTTACATTCAGACATCAGTTTACTGTTGCTGAAAAGTAACTGAACAGGAAAATAAGAGCTCTTTCGTTGTTTTATGAGTGAATCGATAGTTTCTGAATTCGCAAACGTCTGCAACCAATCACGGAGCTGTTGCTCGTCTTTTGTCTTAATTGCGGCCTTTAGTTGATATAGGTGTGGTGAAGGAAACCGGCGATCCCACGCTCTTTCCAGAGCTCTGTTTTGTTTAACAAAATCGCGAAAATATCGGCATACCTTTGCTAAACGGATAATCTCTCGAAAACCCAGACAGCGAATAATCTTTAACTGTGTTAATTCGGGCAAAGCTAAAATCGGAGAGTTATTGTTGTGATATAAAGCAACGTCCCTACCTGCAATGACACCCGTTGGTGCTTCCTCAAGCTGAGGTTGCAAAGGTCTTGGCGAGAGTGATTCGTGTATATCTGAAGCGCTGTTGATAGGGTTCATCCCTGATTGCTCCGTAGCATCAAAGTCAGTCTTTATCCTCGCCTGGAAAGGATAGTTAAAATGGATTCGATCTGTTGGAGTCGGTTTTATACTGGAAGTTCAAAAAAGATTGAGGTCAGTGGAACTAATAGCAATCATTCGATCATCAATTCTTCTTCCGAAGTTCAGTGATCCTCACCGTGTCATCTTTACAGACGGTCATCACATTTCGGCTGTCGGGACTGAAACTGGCTGCGGTGAGTTCTGTCTCTTTTTGAATGACGGCTTTTTTCAGCCATGACCCGTTGGTCTCGAGACCATAAATTTTCACTACACCATCGACACTGGCGGTCAACACATGGCAAGCATCGGCACTGAAAGTGGCTGAGACGACCTCATCCTGATGGACAATGCGGGCTTTTAGAGCCCATGATCCATCGGCCTGCAGGCTGCTGATTTTCGCTATGGCATCACTGGTGGTCACCACATGCTGGCAATCGGCACTGAAGCTCGCTGAGGTGACCTTCTCAGAGTGTTCAATGCAGGCTTTTTCTTCCCATGATCCAGCATTCTGGCTATGGATTATTGCCATACCATTTTTACAGGCGGTCACCACATGGCGGCAGTCGGCGCTGAAGTTGGCTGATTCGATCAAATTATCATGTTCTATCCTGTCCATTTCTTTCCACAATCCATCAGCCTGCAGGTTATAGATTATTGCCGCGTGATTACGATTAGTGCTGAGGACCAGATGGCAGCTATCGGCGCTGAAGTCGGCCAGGAAGACAGGGGCCTTTAGTTGAATGGTAGATGTTACTTCCCACAATCCCGCAGCCAACTGGCCATGAATTTCTACAACGTGATCCAATGAACTAAGAATTATCATGTGACGGCCATCGGGGCTGAGCTTGGCCGAAGTGATCCAATTTCTATGAAAAGTGTCCTCTACTTCCCATGACCCATTGTCTCTCTGACCGATGATTTTCAACGTGTTATAGAAACTGTTGATCACCACACGGCGGCTATTAGCACTGAAGGTGGCTGAAATGATGGGACCCTTATGGGAAATACAGGCCTTTTCTTCCCAGGATCCATGGTCCTCCAGACCGTAGATTTTCGCTGTGCCATCGTGACAGGCAGTGACCAGATAGCGGCCATCGGGGCTGAAGCCAGCTGAATAGACCAAACGATCATGGGTAATGGTGGCTTTTTCTTGCCATGATCCATTGGCCTCCCAGCAGTAGATTTTTGCTGTGTGATCGCTACTGGCGGTTACCAGATGCAGGCCATCGGGGCTGAAACTGCCTTCATAGACTCTCTCACCATGGGTAATTTCGAGTGTTTCCACTAACTCAAATTCTCTGCACAGAGACATTAATTGACTGTTGGTGAAAAGTAACTGAACAGGGAAATGAATATTCTTTCGGTGTTCAATGAGCGACTCGATGGTGCCCTTATTAGCAAAAGGCGCCAACCAATCACGGAGCTGTTGCTCATCTTTTGTCTTAATGGCAGCCTTTAGTTGATAGAGATGTGGTGAAGGAAACCGGCGATTCCATGCTCTTCCCAAAGCGTTATTTTGTTTAACAAGATAGCGAAAATATCGGCATACTTTTGCTAAACGGGTAATCTCTCGTAAACCCAGACAGCGAATAATCTTTAACTGTGTTAATTCCGGCAAATCTAAAAGCGGAGAGTTATTGTGGTAATAAGGAGTAACCTCCCTACCTGAACAGACAACCGTTGCAGCTTCATTCAGTCGATTTCGCCTGGGTGTTGGCGGGAGTGGTTCCTGTATCCCGGAATGACTTTTAATTGGGTTCATCCCTGATTGCTCCTTAGTTCCAAAGTCAGTCTTTATCCTCCCCTGGAAAGGATATTTAAAATGGATTCAATCTGTTGGAGTCGGTTTTATAGTGGAAGTTCAAAAAACATTGAGGTCAGTGGAGCTAACTTAAGGAAGAGCCCTGATCCGGAAAAATAAAAGAAAGAAACTTTTTCATTAAAAGCTCAGAGTAAAAGTTGCAATAGGGTTTTTAATATAATGCTGTTCTTTTAATCGGTTCTCAGCAAAAAAGTACGCCCATTCGATCATCAATTCTTTCTCCGAAGTTCAGTGATTCTCACCTTGTTATCCAGGCTGACAGTCAACACATGTCGGCTATCGGTGCTGAAGGTGGCTGATTTGACAGAACGCTCGTGTCGAATGGTGGCTTTTTCTACCCATGAACCATCGGTCCACAGGCCATAAACTTTTGCCGTGTGATCTCTACTGGCGGTCACTACAAGGCAACCGTCGCTACTGAAGGTGGCTGAGAGGACCTCATGCTGGTGGACAATGCTGGCTTTTAGTGCCCATGATCCATCGGTCTGCAGGCTATTGATTTGCGCCGTGGCATCGTCACTGTTGTTTACCACATGCTGGCAATCGGCACTGAAGCTTGCCGAACTCACCTCCCCGGAGTGGACAATGCAGGCTTTTTGTTTCCATGATCCAGCACTCTGGCTATAGATCTTCGCCGTATTATCCTTACTGGCGGTCACCAGGTGGAGGCAGTCGGCGCTGAAGTTGGCTGATGGGATCACAGCATCATGTTTAATCCTGCCCATTTCTTTCCATGTTCCATCAGCCTGCAGGTCATAGATTATCGCTGCGGGAGCAAATGTGCTGATGACCAGATGGCAGCTATCGGCGCTGAATTTGGCCCAGTCGATTCCATCCTCTAGCTGAATGGAGGATGTTACTGCCCATAATCCAGCGGCCAACTGACTCTGGATTTCTATAACGCGATCCTTGGGAGTATGAATGATCAGGTGACGGCCATCGGGGCTGAGCTCGGCCGAATGGATCCAACTTTTTTGAAAAGTGTCCTCCAATTCCCATGATCCATTGCCCCCCCGACCTGTAATTTTCACCAAAGCATCATGACCATAACTGACAGTCATCACACGGCGGCCATCAGCACAGAAGGTGGCTGAAGTGATGTATCTCTCGTGGGAAATGCGGGCTTTTTCTACCCATGATCCATCGTCCTCCAGACCATAGATTTTCACTGTGCCACGATGAGCGGCGATTATCAGATAGCGGCCATCGGGGCTGAAGGTGGCTGATATCAACCAATATTGATGGGTAATAACGGCTTTTTCTTCCCATGAGCCATTGGGCTCACGGCTGTAGATTTTCGCTGTTGTATCGCGACTGGCGGTTGCCAGATGTTGGCCATCGGGGCTTAAAGTGGCTTGGTAGACACGACCTCTATGGGTAATTTCGAGTTTTTCCACTAACTCAAATTCTTTACATAGCGACATCAGTTTGCTGTTGGTGAAAAGGAGCTGAACAGAAAAATGAATGTTCTTTCCTTGTTCCATGAGCAACCCGATAGTGCCCTTATCAGCAAACGGCTCCAACCAATCACGGAGTTGTTGCTGATCTTTTGTCTCAATGGTGGACCTTAGTTGATATTGCTGTGGTGAAGGAAAACGACGATACCAGGCTCTTTCCAGAGCTTTATCTTGTTTAACAAGATTGCGAAAATATCGGCATACCTTTGCTAAACGGGTAATCTCTCGTAAACCCAGACAGCGAATAATCTTTAACTGTATTAATTCCGGCAAATCTAAAAACGGAGAGTTATTGTGGTAATAAGGGGTAACGTCCCTACCTGTATAGACAACCGTTGCAGCTTCCTCCAGTCGATTTCGCTTGGGTGCTGGCGAAAGTGGTTCCTGTATCCCGGAATGGCTGTTAATTGGGTTCATCCCTGATTGCTCCGTAGTTCCAAAGTCAGTCTTTATCCTCGCCTGGAAAGGATATTTAAAATGGATTCAATCTGTTGGAGTCGGTTTTATAGTGGAAGTTCAAAAAAGATTGAGGTCAGTGGAGCTAATACCAATCATTCGATCATCAATTCTTCTTGCGAAGTTCAGTGATCCTCACCGCGTCAACTTTACAGACGGTCATCACATTTCGGCTGTCGTGACTGAAGCTGGCTTTGGTGAATCGTATTCTGTCGCCAACGGCTGTTTTTTGCAGCCATGATCCATCGGCCTGCTGGCCAAGAATTCTCACCATACCATCGTCACTGGTGGTCACCAGATGGCAAGCGTCGGGACTGAAGGCGGCTGAGAGGATCTTGTTCTGATGGACGATGTTGGCTTTAGGTTGCCATGAGCCATCGGTTTGCAGGCTATGGATTTTCGCTGTGGCATCAGCACCGATAGTCAACAAATGCTGGCAATCGGCACTGAAGCTTGCCGACTTGACCTTCCCATGGTGGACTATGCAGGCTTTTTGTGCCCATGATCCAGCATTCTGGCTAAAGATTTTCGCCGTACCATCATCACTGGCGGTCATCAAATGGAGGCTGTCGGGACTGAAGTTGGCTGATTTGATCCACTGATCATGTTCAATCGAACCCATTTTTTTCCATGATCCATCAGCCTGCAGGTCAAAGATTATCGCCGTGTGAGCATTAGTTATGATGATCAGATGGCAGCTATCGGCACTGAAGTTGCCCTTGCGGATATTAAACCTGGATTTAATGGTGGATGTTACTACCCAGGATCCGGCAGCTGACTGGCCATAGATTTCTACAGCATCATGAGAAGTGCTGTAAATTGCCAGGTGACGGCCGTCAGCGCTGAGCTTGGCCGATTTGATGAAACTTGCATGGATAGTGTCCTCCACTTCCCATAATCCATTGTCCCTGCGACGGATAATTTTCGCCGAATCACTTCTGCCGACGGTCACCACACAGAGGCTATCAGCACTGAAGGTGGCAGAAGCGATCGAATACTCGTGGGAAATGCAGGCTTTTTCTTCCCATGATCCATTGTCTTCCAGACCGCAGATTTTTGCCTTGCCATCCCAACTGCCTGTGACCAGATAGCGGCCATCGGGGCTAAAAATGACTGAAGAAACAGGATGATTATGGGTAATGGTGGCTTTTTTTTGCCATGATCCATTGGTCTCCCGGTAGTAGATTTTCGCTGTTTTATCGCGACTGGCGGTTGCCAGATGTTGGCCATCGAGACTGAAAGTGGCATGGTAGATAAGATCATCACGGGTGATTTTGAGTTTTTCCACTAACTCAAATTCTTTACTTTGAGACATCAGTTTACTGTTGTTGAAAATTAACTGAACAGGAAAATAAATACTCTTTCGTTGTTCAATCAGCGACTTGACAGTGCCCTTATTAGCAAATGTCTGCAACCAATCACGGAGTTGTTGCTCATCTTTTGTCGTGAGGGTGGTTTTTAGGTGCTGAAAATGCGTTGAAGGAAACCGACGATACCAGGCTCGTTCCAGAGCTTTATGGGTAAAATTAAGAGCTATTTCTGTTTTCAGGAACCCGTGTTGGATGTCCGCTTGTTGCAGCAGGCAAACAACGCCAGCAATGCTCTGGTGCTCACATCCGATGAGTTGACAAAAATTGCCTAGGAATTTTTGAGCACTGTGAATTTGGATTCGCTGTGTGACTTATTGGAGACGAGATTATTATTGCGGCATCGATGACCATCCGCCGACGGGAAGATTACGATTAACCCGATGTGCGTGATGCAAGCAGGATAATCGAAAATCGTCGTCACGCTGAATATACGTATTGGGGGTCATAAAAAAGTGTAAAGATAAATCGGCATTTTGCTCGTTTTCAGCGACTGTATTCATAATGGCTGTGAGTGCATTCATTAAATGATGTTGATTGATAGGCTGTGGCAGGGTTCCCAATAACAGATGCATATCCGTAGACTCTTTCTGCTCGTATGGACACGTAGTGAGGGCTGCTGGAATAATAGCGGCAAGCATTACCGGTGAGGCTGTGGCAGCGGCAGCCTGATTGCCCTCATCTGTCGCCGTTTGAGTAACGATCAGCTGTATCATATTCCCGTCCCGAATAGCCTGAAAAACAGGAGTAAGATTCATCGTCATTGCAGAGTTGTGAAACTCAGCAGTGAGCAGGTGATGCATTCCCATAGCTGACAGGTCCGCCCATTGAGACAGGTCTACTGTCTCGGCTCTTTGACGAGTCAAAGCTACTGCCCTTTCATGAATTGGATTCTTTATTATTATTGCCGGTTCAGCTCCTGCATCGAGTACTGCTAAATGCAATTTTTGCAAAAAATGCAACTGCTTTTGCTTTCGCTTTACCATCTTCCGTAGCTTTTGCAGACGATCTTCCTCCTGGAACTCAAATCCCAGCGGATAAGCCAAACCCATGAGACGGGCATTTTCTACCAGTTCACGAGCAATGATCACAGCCAATGCCCAGGCAGCTGCATCGCCATCTCCCCGCTCAATAGTATCAATAAACGAGCTTCTGAATTGATATCGACTAATCCACTTATCATTTTCATTCTTGACCATCGACAAGACCCTATAGTTGAGCGGATAAGCATCGGGAAAAGGCGTCACAGAGTTGGTTGCTCCGGCAGACTTCCCGGAATCGCAGGTTCGGCAGAACGTTTGCCCGTCCTTACCGGGCTCATTCTCTTTACCGCAATGCTTGCAGGGGGTAGCCAGCACTTGCACGCTGAATAACAAAACAGATACAAAGACCCATCTCAATGGATGAATTAAATAACGATGCATATCTCAATTCGCCATTAATAAGAAAAACGAATACGAGCGTAGACAAAAATGTTGCACTGCCAGCATTTTGTCTAACAAGATCGTGAAAATATCGGCATACCTTTGCTAAACGGGTAATCTCTCGAAAACCCAAATAGCGAATAATCAACGATTTTGTTTCGTAGGGTAAACGGAGGAATGGCGATTGGTTATAGACATTGACGTCCATGCTTGCACAGACGCCCGTTGCGCCTTCCTCCAGTTGAGCTCCCCTGGGTGGTGGCGGGAGTGAACCCTCATTGTTGTAATTGTTGTTCAGAGGGTTCACGCCTGACTCATTCAAAACCCCAAAGTTAGCAAAATCGCCGTAAACCCTCGCCTGACAGGGCTGGGAGTGTCACAGCGAAATCTTTACCGCAGAGCGCCAATAGATCAAAGAGCTGATTTCACGAATTTGGAAAGAAAATTTCGGGGCCGATCCGTTAAAATCTGATCAAAACAACCAGGTAGAGGTCTCCTGCTTGAATGCTTAATGCCACCAAGTGAAATCATGTCCATGAGAATAATACCTGAGTAATTGCATTCCAACGAGACTGTGTGCTTCTCTGTAATATGGGTCTGGATTAGCACATTTACCATCTGGCTTTTCATGGAGGTCTATAATGCTGACTCTCTTTGAAGCGCCCCTATAAAAAACGTCTTTAGAATGATCTGCTACAAAAAAACAACTATTATCACCTTTCCAGGAAACTCCTTTGTCAATGCGTAATAGATAATTGAATTTAGATGAAATATGTGCAATCTGGTTTGATAGATGTTTGAAATTAGATTCTGCTTCACCACTTAAAATATAGTCAAATAGATTTTTCGCTTTGTCTGAAGACCATGTTATTGTTCTACCTGTATTATGGTAAGGAAAGTCAGAGAAAAACGACCTGTGTCTGGTTAAAATCGATTTATCATCATCAAATAATTTATCTGCATCGCAATCTTTTATACCGTAGAGTGGCAGGGTCTCTGACAATGTTGGTTGAGTAAACATGCCATGGCTAGCTATTATATAGGGTGGTTTCGATAGCCATTGATTATCAATGTCTGAATAAAACAAAAAATTGGTTCCGAGTTTTTCAAAACGATTAGCCAGATTAATTTTGTTTTCAGATTTAGCCTTATCTATACAAAAGTTTATAGTCTTGGTAATGTGTTGAGATACAACAATTCTGATGCAATCCATAAACATGAAACCCATATATGCAGTATGCCAATCTAATTCCTTGGGAAATTTTAGCTGCAGGTCTGTTTCAAGAGAGATACATAAGATATTATCATGATCTTTGAAACTGGCTTTCATCTCATTGATTTGGGATTTTTTAAGCGCCTTGTCAGAAAATACTATAAACAGTGGGATATCATTTTTACTGAGTTCGGTTCCTTCTTTCAATATTCTTTGGACATAATTCAATCCGTTAAATCTTTCAGGATTATTTTTGCCATCAAATATGGTGGTGCCATGCAGCGCTGCCCATGTATGAAATACTGGACATGGAGGACATACCTTCAAATCCATAGCAGTAGCTTTCTCTAATGTATCTATGCCTGAAAACTTTAAACTATCAGCGATATTTCTCCAGGATAATTCATCAATTGAATCAAAATAAGTTCGGTCGAGAGTGAAGACGATGTTTTTCGCAAGGTGGAGGTAGAAATCATCATTGTCTTTTTCCTTCATAACCGGAGAAATGCATCTTGATGAAAGATCCTTAGTCCCAAAATAATTTCCTGTGTGTTCTACTGCGCAAGGAAGATACTTTATATCATCCTTTTTTACAGATGGACTCTCTTGCTCCATTTTGGACTGCGTTAGAGTATGTGCCCCTGACGGTACAATTGGTTTTACTACTTGATACATGTCCTTTTCCCTCTTCCCTTTTCCCTTATTAGGCTGTTAAGAATCTAAAATGCTCACATTAGCAAAACATAGCCCTAAAGATCTTTTTAGTACCAAATAATTGCTAACAAATGTGTAATAATGGCTAACAAAAAATTTCCGAGAAATGTACGCAGGGCGTATTTGTGTGAAGAACAGATTGCTTGAGCTCGCGTTCGAGTTTCCTGATGGTTTGCTTGTCTTTTTTCTGCTCAACCGTCAAGGCCTTACGCTGTTCCGATGGACTAACCGTATGCGTCCAGGCAGGGTGCAGACTCCCCTACTTGTCGAGATCGGCTTTTAATGGATTGGCCCCGAATTTCTCTTTCCAGAGTCGCGGTATCAATTCCCTGATATCACGGGCCGGGTGGAAGCTGATACGCTGTAGAACATCAACCAGATATTTGTAAGGATCCATGCCTGGCAGCAGGCAGCTGGTGATTGATGATGGTCATTGGAGCTGATTACGTTCGAAGAGACCCTACTACCACGTTCAATATCAATAGTACTTTCTAATGCCCATGATCCATCGTCCCCCCGACTAAGGATTTTCGTCCTATAATTACTGGCAGTCAACACACCGAGGCCATCGACGCTGAAGGTGGCTGTGCTTAAATTGAAGGGATGAGTGATTTTGGCTTTTTCCGCTAACTTGAATCTTTTACATTCAGACATCAGTTTACTGTTGCTGAAAAGTAACTGAACAAGAAAATAAGAACTCTTTCTTTGTTTTAATTTTAAAATGAGTTAATTCGGGCAAATTCAGGAATGGAGCGTTATTGTTGCAATAAGGAGAAACTTCCCTATCTGCACTGACACCTGTTGGTACTTCCTCCAGTTGGGGTTGCACAGGTGTTGGCAAGACTGGTTCGCGTATGCTGGAATTGCTCTTGATAGGGTTCATCCTTGACTGCTCTCCTTAGCTGTAAAGTCAGTATTTATCCTCACTTGGAAAGGATATTTAAAATGGATTCAGTCAGTTGGACTCGGTTTTATGATGAAAGTTCATAATATTGAGGTCGGTGAAACCAGGAAAAAACAGAACCTTGATTCAGGAAAATGATGGAAAGAAACCTCTTCACTAAGAGTCCACTGCAAAAATACGCTCATTCGATCATCAATCTTTCTTCCGAAGTTCAGTGATTCTCACCTTGTTATCTACGCTGACAGTCAACACATGTCGGCTATCGGCGCTGAAGGTGGCTGATCGGTCACAACGCTCGTGTCGTATGGTGGCTTTTTCTACCCATGAACCATCGGTCCACAGGCCATAAACTTTCGCCGTTTTATCGCTACTGGCGGTCACTACAAGGCAACCATCGGCACTAAAGTTGGCTGACCAGACGTAATCTTTATGGACAATAGTGGTTTGTTTTTCCCATGATCCGTCAGCCTTCCGGCCATAGATTCTTGCCTTTTTATTCTCGTTGGTGGTCAGCAAACGGAGGCCATCGGCACTGAAGTCGGCTGAGATGATGTCGCTTTTGTGAGAAAGGATGGCTTCTTCTACCCATGATCCGGGGAGCTCAAGGCCATAGATTTTCATCGTTTTATTTATAGAGATGGTCAGCAGGCGGCGGCCATTGGCGCTGAATCTGGTTGAGAAGACACCCGTATTAAAAATCGCGACTGTTTCTTTCCATGAACCATCGTCCTGTAGGTCAAATATTTTAAGCTTCCTAAGGACACCCCTGGTTTCCAGATGGCGGCCATCGTCACTGAAAACAGCTGATTCGACAGGAACATCATGGGGTATGGTGGTATTTATTTCCCATGACCCATTGGCTTCCTGACCATAGATTTCCACAGTATTGTCTTTACCACCGATCATTACATAACGGTAATTGGGACTGAATCTGGGCAAAATGCCCTTACCGTTATGAATCATGGTGGCTTCTGCTTTCCACGATCCATTATCCTTCTGACCATAGATTGTGACAATGCCAGATGCCCTGAGGATCGATAAATGACGTCCGTCGTCGCTTAACTGGGCAAAACTGATCGAACCATTATGGTAATTAGTGTATTTTTCTTGCCATGACCCATCAGTCTCCAGGCCATAGATTCTCAGCGTTTTATCGGTGCTGGCGGTCAACATTTGGCGCCCATCAGCAGTGAATCTAGCAAAGAGGACCCGACCATTATCGGAAATGGTGGCTTTTGGTTTCCATGATCCATTGTCCTCCCTGCTATAGATTTCCCCCTTGGCGCGACTGGCGAGCACCAGATTGCGGCTATCGGGGCTGAATGTGGCGATGTAGAACAAACCATTATGGGAAATGATGCCTTTTGGTTTCCATGAGCCATCGTCCTCCTTACCGTAGATTTTCGCTGTTTTATCCTCACTGGCAGTTACCAGATGTTGGCCATCGGAGCTGAAAGTGGCATGGTAGATATTATCACTATGGGTAATTTCGAGTTTTTCCACTAACTCAAATTCTCTACATAGAGACATCAGTTTACTGTTGGTGAAAAGTAACTGAACAGGAAAATAAGTATTCTTTCGTTGTTCAATGAGGGGCTCGATAGTGCCCGTATTAGCAAACGGCTCCAACCAATCACGGAGTTGTTGCTCATCTTTTGTCTTAAGGGTGGTTCTTAGTTGATGCAGGTGCGCCGAAGGAAAACGACGATACCAGGCTCTTTCCAGAGCTTTATCTTGTTTAACAAGATCGCGAAAATATCGGCATACCTTTGCGAAACGGGTAACCTCTCGTAAACCCAAACAACGAATAATTTTAAATTGTATTAATGTCGGCAAATCGAAGAATGGCGAGTTATTGTTGTGACATAGAGTAACTTCCCTACCTGCACTGACACCCGTTGGTGCTTTCTTCAGTTGTGGTTGTTCAGATGTTGGCAAGAGTGATCCGCCAGTACTCGAACTGCTTTTAACAGGGTTCATGCCCGATTCCTTAATAGCTCCAAAGTCAGTATTTGTGCTCAGTTAAAAAGGTCATTTAAAATGGATTCGATCCGTTGGATTTGGTTTTACAATGGAAGTTCAAAACATTGTGGTCAGTTGAACTAAGTAAAAATAAGCTCATCCGATCATCAATCCTTCTTCCATAGTTCAGTGATTCTCAGCGAGTATTCGTGACCGATGGCCGCCACATTTCGGCTATCGGCGCTGAAGCAGGCTGCCCTGAATCGTATACTGTTATGAACGGCAGTTTTTTGCAGCCATGATCCATCGGCCTGCTGGCCAAGAATTCTCACCGTACCATCGTCACTGTACGTCACCAGATGACAAGCGTCGGGACTGAAGGCAGCTGAGAGGATCTTATCCTGATGGACAATGTTGGCTTTTGGTTGCCATGAGCCATCGGTTTGCAGGCTATGGATTTTTGCTATGGCATCAGCACCGATGGTCAAGACATGCTGGCAGTCGGCACTGAAGCTTGCCGATTTGACCCTCCCATGGTGGACAATGCAGGCTTTTTGTTCCCATGATCCAGCATTCTGGCTATAGATTTTCGCCGTACCATCATCACTGGCGGTCGCCAAATGAAGGCTGTCGGGGCTGAAGTTAGCTGATTTGATCGAGTGATCATGTTCAATGGAACCCATTTCTTTCCATGATCCATCAGCCTGCAGGTCAAAGATTATCGCCTTGTAAGCGTAAGTTGTGAGGACCAGATGGCAGCTATCGGCACTCAAGTTGCCCGTGCGGATATTAAACCTGGATTTAATAGTGGATGTTACTACCCATGATCCGGCGGCTGACTGGCCATAGATTTCTACAACATTATCCAGAAAACCGAAAACTACCAGGTGATGGCCATCGGAGCTGAGCTTGGCCGAATAGACCTGTTCGTTATGAAGAATAGTGTCCTCTACCTGCCATGATCCATTGTTTTCCCGGTGGATGATTTTCACCGAATCATTTAAACTGACGGTCACCACACGGCGGCCATCGGCACTGAATTTGGCTGAACAAAGCATCTCCCCGTGGGAAATGCAGGCTTTTTCTTCCCATGATCCATCGTCTTCCAGACCATAGATTTTTGCCTTGCCATCCCAACTGGCTGTGACCAGATAGCGGCCATCGGGGCTAAAAACGACTGATTTAACAGGACGACTATGGGTAATGGTGGCCTTTTTTTGCCATGATCCATTGGTCTCCAGGGCGTAGATTTTCGCTGATTTATCATAACTGGCAGTTGCCAGATGTTGGCCATCGAGACTTAAACTGGCACAGTAGATAGTATTATCATGTCTGACTACGGCTTTTTCCACTAACTCAAATTCTTTACTTTGAGACATCAGTTTACTGTTGGTGAAAAGTAACTGGACAGGAAAATAAATATTCTTGCGTCTTTCAATGAGCGACTCGACAGTGCCCGTATTAGCCATTGGCTTAAACCAATCACGGAGTTGTTGCTCATCTTTTGTCTTAATACTGGTTTTTAGCTGATACAGGTAGGGTGAAGGAAACCGACGATTCCATGCTCTTCCCAAAGCGTTAGTTTCATTAACAAAATCGCGAAAATATCGGCATACCTCTGCTAAACGAGTAATATCGCGAAAACCCAAACAGCGAATAATCTTTAATTGTGTTAATTCGGGTAAATGTAAAAACGGTGAGTTATTGTTGTGATATAGAGTAACGTCCCTACCTGCACTGACACCCGTTGGCGCCTCCTCCGGTTGAGATTGCTCAGGTGCTGGCGAGAGTGGTTTGTGTATGCCGGAATCGCTGTAGGTAGGGTTCATCCCTGATTGCTCCGTAACTTCAAAGTTAGTATTTATGCTCACTTAGAAAGGATATTTAAAATGGATTCGATCGCTTAGACTCGGTTTTACAATGGAAGTTCAAAACATTGCGATCAGTTGAACTAAGCAAAAATATGCTCTTACGATCATCAATCCTTCTTCCATAGTTCAGTGATTCTCAGCAAGTCGAGACTGATGGCCGCCACATTCCGACTATCGGCGCTGAAGCAAGCTGCCCTGAATCGTATACTGTTCCGAATGGCGGCTTTTTGCAGCCATGATCCATTGGCCTCGTGGCCAAGAATTCTCACCATACCATCGTTACTGTACGTCACCAGATGACAAGCGTCGGGACTGAAGGCAGCTGAGAGGATCTCATCCTGATGGACAATGTTTGCTTTTGGTTGCCATGAGCCATCGGTTTGCAGGCTATGGATTTTTGCTGTGGCATCAGCACCGATGGTCAAGACATGCTGGCAGTCGGCACTGAAGCATGCCGATTCGACCACCCCATGGTGGACAATGCAGGCTTTTTGTTCCCATGATCCAGCATTCTGGCTATAGATTTTCGCCGTACCATCCTGACTGGTGGTCATCAAATGGAGGCTGTCGGGGCTGAATTTGGCAGATGTGATCAACTTATCATGTTCAATCGAACCCATTTTTTTCCATGATCCATCAGCCTGCAGCTCAAAGATTATCGCCGTGTAAGAGTAAGTTATGATGGCCAGATGGCAGCTATCGGCACTCAAGTTGCCCGAGCGGATATAAAACCTGAGATTAATAGTGGATGTTACTACCCATGATCCGGCGGCTGACTGGCCATAGACTTCTACAGCAGCACCCGTCGCAGAACCGAAAACTACCAGGTGACGGCCATTGGAGCTGAGCTTGGCCGAATAGACCCGTTCGATATGAATAGTGTCCTCTACCTGCCATGATCCATTGTCTTCCCGGTGGATGATTTTCACCGAATCTCTTAAACTGACGGTCACCACACGGCGGCCATCGGCACTGAATTTGGCTGAATTGAGCATATTCTCGTGGAAAATGCAGGCTTTTTCTTCCCATGATCCATCGTCTTCCAGACCGTAGATTTTTGCCTTGCCATCCCAACCGGCTGTGACCAGATAGCGGCCATCGGGGCTAAAAACGACTGATCCAACAGGATTATTATGGGTAATGGTGGCCTTTTTTTGCCATGATCCATTGGTCTGCAGGGCGTAGATTTTCGCTGATTGATCACGACTGGCGGTTGCCAGATGCTGGCCATCGGGACTGAAAGTGGCACAGTAGATAGTATTATCATGTCTGACTACGGCTTTTTCCACTAACTCAAATTCTTTACTTTGAGACATCAGTTTACTGTTGGTGAAAAGTAACTGGACAGGAAAATAAATATTCTTGCGTCGTTCAATGAGCGACTCGACAGTGCCCGTATTAGCCATTGGCTTAAACCAATCACGGAGTTGTTGCCCATCTTTTGTCTTAATAGTGGTTTTTAGCTGATACAGGTAGGGTGAAGGAAACCGGCGATTCCATGCTCTTCCCAAAGCGTTATTTTCTTGAACAAGATCGTGAAAATATCGGCATACCTCTGCTAAACGGGTAATATCGCGAAAACCCAAACAGCGAATAATTTTTAATTGTGTTAATTCGGGTAAATGTAAAAACGGTGAGTTATTGTTGTGATATAGAGTAACGTCCCTACCTGCACTGACACCCGTTGGTGCCTCCTCCGATTGAGATTGCTCAGGTGCTGGCGAGAGTGGTTTGTGTATGCCGGAATCGCTGTAGGTAGGGTTCATCCCTGATTGCTCCATAACTTCAAAGTTAGTATTTATCCCCGCTTGGGGAGGGCATTTAAAATGGATCAGATCTGTTGGACTCGGCTTTATGGTGGAAGTTCAAAAAATATTGGGCTCAGAGTAATAAAAGGCACGACTTACAAACGACTGCCCTTACTGCCCGATCTGCCCCAACCCCTGTCGCACTGCCGGTAATCTGCCGCATCCGGGTTTTGAGCGGCAGTTGATCCTCGGCACTGGCCGGAGGGTCAATCTGGCCAGGCGGTTTGTTGTTAAAGTCATTCATGGTCCAGGCTTGTGTCTCTTCCATCGGTTAACAGGAGCCGGGTGTGTCGGAAACGCTGTTCAACGAACTGAAAAACATCGGTATCAGTGAGGAGCTGGCGGCAAAAGTCAGTGCCTCCCTGGACCCGGACTACAACCCTAGCAGCCTGTCGGACTTAAGACTGTCCTACACGGCAACTGCTCCTGCGTTGCTCTAGCTCCTGCATCCATGCAGTCGTGCGGTTGCAATAAATTGGTCTAAAAATCCCTGTTTCTTCGTCAAATAGCTCGCTATTCTCCTCAGAAACAGAGATTTTTATCCTCAATTTCTTGCAATCCTCGCTACGGACGCTTAAGTCCGACAGGCTGCTAGCAAGAAAGACGTGCTCATCATGCAAGAGGCCATCTTGCAGCACCAGGCACACTTCAAGCAAAAAATGGCCGACATGAGAGCCGAGTTTGACGCTTGCCCCAAAGAACTGAAAGCCGAGTCAGACGCCCGCTACTACGAAGTGAAAATGGACAATATCTTTTGGCAGGCCGGTATTACCTTGAGCTGATTGGAATGTGCTGAGGGTTTGATTAACTGGCTCATACGGCAACGGGGTGCCTTATATAGAGTACCGAACAATTTCTTTACCCATTTCCAGCTTCTTTCTTAGGGAGATTTGGATTGACCCGCTTAAAGCGTTTGAGTTGTTCTTCGGACAAAGGCTGTGCATCAGGGTCTTCCAACGCAGCCTCATGAAGTTCTTCTTCGGTCATTTCATCGAGAGCTTTTTTATCTTTGTACACATCAAGTTTTTGTCCTTTTACATAGTCTACAGAGACTGTTTTTCCCATTGCGATCACCATGATTTATACCGTTCATATAATCGGCGCTCGTGCTTTTCAGCAAGCCTCACCGAGATCAACCTGGTTGAGGTTTCATTTCTTCTCATTGTTTAACATACATAAAGTGTATCCAACTCTTTATCGATACCAATGGTGATATACCGATCTTCCCCGTAAACTTCTTTGCCATCATGGGCTTCGATCCGGTAAGGATCTTCACCTATTTCAATTCCAACCCTTTCAACAGGCGCAGACTGTTATGCAAAATCACTGGCAGGAGCATAAAGCCCGGCTGCAACGTTATATAGCCCGTGAAGTGAGCGAACCATCGGCTGTGGATGACATTTTGCAGAATGTCTATCTCAAAGCGCATACCCATATTCAGACACTCAAGTCTGAAGACAGAATAGGAGGCTGGCTCTACCGGATTGCACAAAATGCTGTCATGGATTACTACCGCCAGCAGAAGCCCCGGGACGAGTTGCCAGACAGTCTTGCTGCCGGGGAAGAAGATGAAGCAGAGAGGGCTCATCAGGAGCTGGCCCGCTGCCTGGTGCCTTTTATGGATGAGCTACCCGAGAAGTACCGGATTCCTCTGCAGATGTCAGAGCTGGAGGGCATGAGCCAAAAGCAGGTGGCAAAAGCCCTGGGTCTATCCCTGTCCGGTGCCAAGAGCCGTATTCAGCGTGGTCGGGTTCAGCTGAAAGAAAGTTTTATTGCCTGCTGTGATATTGAAGTGGGCCGGGGCGGTGTTACGGACTATCGGCCTAAAAAATCCGGTTGTAGAAATTGCTGAGAACAACCATCAGCGAAGAAAGCAAGCTTAAGATAAAAAAACATTTTTTGCGTCCTTTTTCCATACCTCGCGTCTTTATAGGCGACACTAACAGGCCGGTCTGACCGGTCATCGCTGAATCGAGGTATCGACCATGCTGAAAGTTATCAGCTTTAAAATCTGCCCATTTGTGCAACGCATTATTGGAATGCTGGAAGCCAAAAGTATTCCTTATGAAATCGAGTACATCAACCTGAGCGAAAAGCCCCGGTGGTTTCTGGATATTTCACCAAACGGCCAGGTGCCTGTCATGGTCACTGAGAATGGCACAGCTTTGTTTGAATCGGATGCCATCGCCGAATACCTGGAAGAAGCTTATCCCCCATTGCAGCCCGGCTTGAGCGCAGAGCAGAAAGCACTGGATCGTGCCTGGAGCTACCTGGGCAGTAAACAGTATCTGGTTCAGTGTTCTGCCCAGAGAAGTCAGAATGCTCAGACTCTGATCGAGCGCACTAAGAAGCTGGCCAGCGCCTTTGCCAAAGTGGAGAAGGTATTGGCTGCGCACCCATTCTTTAACAGTGATTCACTGGGCATGGTCGATTTGGCCTGGCTGCCCGTATTGCATCGTGCCCATATCATTCAGGAGAACAGGGGTTATGACTTCCTGGCTTTTTATCCTAAAACCAAAGCCTGGCAAAAAAGTCTGCTGGCCACCGGGCTGGCCGAAAAGAGTGTCTCCAAAGACTTTGTTGAAAAGTTCACAGGCTTTTATCTCTCTGAGGAAACCCTTCTGGGCCGCTGTGAACAGGGAGGAGAGTGCAACGCCTTTAATCCGGAAGAGTGCTGTGTAGAAGCTGACTGCTGCAAGACGGAAGTTATGGCTTGTAAGGATTTCGCCAGTGGCTGCGGATGTTAAGCATCGGGTCTGCAAGATCTCCTGTTTGAGCAGCAAGCATTGGTGTTTGTTCGAATAGTGGGAATAGCCGTTCCTGATACACTCCTGGACACAGAAAATAAGCATCAGAGAGAGTATCAGGATGAGCGAAATGTACGAAAAGTTCGCCAGGGACTATGAAAAAGCCATTACCGATAATATCTACAATGGCCATCTGGAGCGTCCATCCTTATTCGCTATGTTGCCTGAACTCGCTGGAAAAAGTGTTCTTGATCTGGGGTGTGGGCCGGGTCTCTACGCAGAGTACCTGATCAACCAGGGGGCAACTGTGACTGCGATTGATGCCTCACGGGAAATGGTTGAGATTGTCAAAGAGAAATTGGGTGACAACGTCAGAACTTATACACAGGATCTTTCCCGTGGGCTACCAGCAGAAAAAGAGGCCACCTATGATGTCATTATCTGTCCTCTGACGGTGCATTACATTGAAGACGTCGGTTTACTGTTCGGTGATGTTAAACGCCTGCTGAAACAGGGGGGCGAATTTATATTTTCTACCCATCACCCGATGGTGGATTTTGAAGTGTCACCTTCAGGCAATTATTTTCAAAAAGAACTGATCACGGAAGAGTGGGATACAGTAGGTCATCCTGTTGAAGTAAGCTTCTATCGTCGTTCACTGACGGAGTGGTTTGAGAGTCTGGCTGCAGCAGACCTGTGCGTCACTCACCTGTCAGAAGGAAAACCGTCAGAGCGCATGAAGTCTGTCTGCGCCGAGAGCTATAAGAAGTTATCCACAACGCCTAACTTTATCTTTTTTAAGTGTGAGGTCAGGTAGGCACCTTTTTAAACTGCCCAATTCCAAAAGTCATTGCACATTTGAGCCAAGACTGAAACCATGGTCCGACCTTATAAAAATTAATTGAAAGGAAGTCTTGCTATGTCTGGGGGGATGTCCAGGCGGTGCGTTATCACCGCCAGTCTGTTGGCTGCTTGCATAAAGGTGCAGGCAGAGGTCGTGAATCTGAGTGATGATCTGGCGCCTGAAGCAGCGACAGGATTTGAACAAAAGAGTCTGGTAAAAGCCAGCAAACACATGGTGGTAGCAGCCAACCCTTTGGCTGTGCAGGCAGGTGACGAAGTCCTCAGAAGAGGCGGTTCGGCGGCGGATGCTGCGATTGCTGTTCAGTTGGTACTGAATCTGGTTGAACCCCAGTCCTCCGGAATTGGCGGGGGAGCCTTCAGCCTTTACTTCGATGCCAAAAAGAACCGTCTGATCACTCTGGATGGCCGGGAAACAGCCCCTGTAGAGGCGACACCGACCTTGTTTCTGGACAGCAATGGCAAGCCGTTGCAATTCTACGATGCTGTAGTGGGGGGACGCTCAGTCGGCACACCCGGTACCGTCAAGCTGCTGGAAGAGATGCACCAGCGTTATGGTAAACGTCCATGGTCTGAGCTTTTCCAACCCGCCATTAAACTGGCTGAGGAAGGTTTTATCGTTTCTCCCAGGCTGGCCAGCCTGATTACCATGGATCAAAAAAGACTCAGCCGTTATTCGGGTACCCGTGAATACTTCTTTGATGAAAAAGGACAGCCGCTTCAGGCAGGCGCTGTTCTGAAAAATCCTGAGTTTGCCAGGACACTGAGGCTGATTGCCAGAGATGGCCCAAAAGCCTTCTATGAAGGGAAGTTGGCGGAAAGGATTGTCAAAACCGTCAAAGAGGCCGAGGGGAATCCCGGAGTGCTTTCAAAGAAGGACCTGAGAAACTATCAGGTAAAAGAGCGAACGCCGGTGTGTTCGGCCTATCGCCAATACTCTGTCTGTGGCATGGGGCCTCCCAGCTCAGGCGCAACCACGGTGGGACAGATCCTGGGCATTCTGCAATCTTATGATCTGGCCAGCCTGGGGGCGGATAATCCGGAGTCCTGGCGTCTGTTTGCCGGTGCATCAAGGCTGGCTTTTGCCGACAGGGCCCGTTATCTGGCCGACAGTGACTATGTTCCCGTACCTGTTCAGGGGCTTCTGGACAGCCAATATCTGGCAAACAGAGCCAGACAGCTGCAGTCTGATCAGGCTCTAAAGACCGTTAAAGCAGGCAAACCCGTCTGGCAGCATGCTTCGCTTCAGGCGGATGATCAGTCTATTGAACTGCCTTCTACCAGCCATATTTCCATTGTCGATGCCGAGGGTAATGCGCTATCCATGACGACGACTATTGAGAATGGTTTTGGCTCCCGTCTAATGGTGGGCGGTTTCCTGCTGAACAATGAGATGACGGACTTCTCTTTTTCCAGCCATGACAATGGTACGCCCATAGCCAACCGTGTTGAGCCTGGTAAAAGACCAAGGTCTTCTATGGCACCCACCATGGTTATGGATAAAAAGGGACAGCCTTATATGGTGCTTGGTTCACCCGGCGGAAGTCGTATCATCAGCTATGTTGCCAAAACCCTGGTCGCTCATATTGACTGGGGAATGGACATTCAGGAAGCCATTGCTCTGCCTCATAAGCTGAACCCTTTTGGTGTTTATGAGTTGGAGCAGAATACCGAAGCAGAGCGTCTGAAGTCGGCACTGGAAAAGCTCGGCTATTCCGTCAAGGTGCGGGATCTGAACAGTGGCCTGCACGGCATTGTGATCACGGACAAAGGCCTTGAAGGCGGCGCTGACCCCCGTCGTGAGGGAGTAGCGATGGGGATTTGAATGCGCTATTCAGTCAACCAGGTACTTTTTTGGATCAATCTTGTATTCTTTTTCCAAAATTAACAGGGTTTTGTGACGCCCTCGACAAGGCGGGGAGTGTCACAGACTCCAGCAAATTACACCACTTATATAATAGTGATAAGTACCTGGCCAGTTGGTTTCCCATATTCTGGCGAGATGCGAAACCAACTGGTTAGGTACTTACCTGTCTGACATTTTCAGATGTTTTCTAACAGTCATTCCAGCAACTCTGTCTATACTGCTTTCTCAAACAATGGGTGCAGAAGAGTTTTTTATTTTACTGTCCATCTTTTTCTCATTGAGCGAAAAATCGCTTTGTTTGATACGATCTTCAATCAGTGAGAAACAACAATGCGGGCTGTTTCCAAGGGAGTGCCAATGAGCCTTCATACAAACCTTGCCGGAAGATTACGTAATACCAATCTGCCGAAAACTCATGGTCTGCTGCCGGTTTTTGAAGCAGTGGTCAACTCGATTCAGGCTCTTGAAGAAACAGATGGGTTGGCCGAAGGTCAGATTACTCTTGAGATTATTCGTAACCCTCAGCAACAGATGCACCCCGGAAAGGGGGCTGAAAAAGAAATCATCAAAGGTTTTACCATCACCGACAATGGAGTTGGATTTAACGCAGCCAACATGGAGTCCTTTGAAACGCTGGACTCAGATCACAAGGTCGGTAAGGGTTGCCGCGGCATCGGGCGTTTGATGTGGTTGAAAGCCTTCGACATCGCCGAAGTGGAAAGCGTTTTCTGTCAAGAAGGAAAGCTTTACCAGCGAAACTTCTCTTTTTCATCCCGGCGGGGTGTTCAGACAGAGTCGCCGGTGGCGGTTCATGACCAGGAAGTACGCACGGTGCTGAAACTGGACGGGCTTGACAAAGAGTATTATGCGAGTTGTCGTAAAACCCCGTTGAGTATTGCCGAGGCTCTGCTGGAACATTGCCTGTGGTATTACGTCAGAAGCCCGGCAACGCCAAACATTGTTGTAAAGGATGGTACCAAAAACATTTCTCTCAGTAATATTTATGATCGCTGCATGCACTCTGCAGCAACGGCACAACAAGTCAGTCTGAAGGGCTATGTTTTTGAGCTGACTCACATTAAGTTTCGGGTTGGAGTGAACAAAAACCACTCCATGTTCCTTTGTGCGGCTAACCGTGTTGTTAAAGAAGAGTCCATTGGCAAAAAGGTACCCGGGCTCTTTGGCACTCTATCCGATGATGCGGGTGAGTTTACTTACGCCTGCTATGTCACCTCAGACTATCTTGATGAGCATGTCCGTTCCGAGAGAACGGCATTTAATATCGCTGAAACGATTGAAGATCTTATCAGTGACCAGGAGATTTCCCTCAGCGAAATCCGTGAAGTGGTCGTAGAGAAAACCAGAGAATACCTTTCCGATTACCTCCACGAGAACATGAAAGCAGGCAAGGAGCGGGTGAATACCTTCGTTGCTCAGAAAGCGCCAAGGTACCGTTCAATTATGAGCCATATGGATGAGCGTGAACTTGTGGTTGACCCCAGAATATCGGACAAGGAGCTTGAGTCCCTTCTCCACAGGCACTACTACGAGGCCGAAAAAAGCCTGATGGAAGAAGGGCATGAAATTATGAATCCAGCGCTAGAAAGCAATCTGGAAGATTACCAGAGCCGACTGAGTGACTACCTGAGAAAAGCACAGGACTTCAAACAGTCAGACCTGGCCAACTACGTGACTCACCGCCGGACAATCATCGATTTGCTGGAAAAGTATATTGAGCGGTTGGATGACGACAAGTACGCTCGTGAGGATTTAATTCATCAGTTGATTATGCCAATGCGTATGGATTCTACGCAGACGCCGTTTGATGCCTGTAATCTCTGGCTGATTGATGAACGACTCGCGTTTCATGACTATCTGGCCTCGGACAAGCCTTTGAGTTCCATGCCTGTTACCGGTGACATTTCTGGAAAAGAGCCAGACCTGTGTGCATTAAATGTCTGTAATAATCCTATTCTGGTGTCCGATAAAAAAGCCTTGCCGCTGGCATCCATTACTGTGGTCGAGATCAAACGGCCCATGCGAAACGATGCCAGAGAGGGAGAAGATAAAGATCCTATCGAGCAGGCTTTGAGCTATCTGGATCGTATTCGTGAAGGTCAGGCGAAAACGGCGGGTGGCAGGCTGATACCCAATTCACGGGATATACCAGGCTTTTGCTACGTCATCTGTGATTTAACGCCATCAGTTGTGCAGCGTTGCCGAATCTTCGACCTCACGCCAACCCATGACCACATGGGGTATTTTGGATACAGTAAAAGTTACGGTGCCTTTATCGAAGTTATTTCTTATAACCGGCTGGTACAGTCGGTGAAGGAAAGGAACAAAGCATTCTTCGACAAACTGGGCCTGCCATCCACTTAACCTTGCGCCTTTTCTATTCCGTCAAAGTGCGGGAACTGATCAGTGGCCTGCACGGCATTGTGATAACGGACAAAGGCCTTGAAGGTGGCGCTGACCACGGTCGTGAGGGCTAAGCGAAATAACCGGAGCCTGGTTGCCAGGTTCGGGACATTCTCAAAGAGGTTCTTTAACCTGAGGATCGGCTGTTGATGGGTGATGCCCTGGTCAATGCCGGGCGAGACATCGGCCTGACGGACGAGGAGGTTGATGCGCTGGAGTCTTGTTGGGATAAGACACCAGCGGAACCGGTGAAGTTACAACTCGTTCCAATGCTCTGAGGTCGTCATTCCCGCGAAGGCGGGAATCCAGCGCCAACGATGGATATCTGCCTTCTCGGGGATGACAAGGCCAGGGGGGGCACCGGGTAGTACGGTTCTGGTGGTGAGTCAGTGTGGATTCCCGCCTTCGCGGGAATGACGAGAATAAAGCCGGAAATGACGAGAATGATGCCGGGAATGACGGGAGTCAACTCGTTCCCAAGCCGGGACCCACATGGCCTGAAAGCACGGGAACCAGAGTTTTGCGACACGCTCTCAAAGCACGAGGTTTTACACTCATTCGATAAAACTACCAATTAAGCTCAGAAAACGCTTATTTTCTTGATCTATCACTTTCTCAATCTACCCTTACTCCCTACAAGTCAAAGCAAACCGATTGAATGATGAACAACTCAATCTTTGCGGCATTGTTTTTACTGCCGGTGTTGTTATCTGTCGTCTGTCAGGCTGAGTCGTCGACAAGACATTTTGTTGTCGATTTTCAACAGGACGATGCAGGTTCTCCGATCCAGGGCTTTTCTGTAAAATGTGACTTTAATACTCTGTCGTATACCTCGACAGACATGGTCGACACAAACGGCTATGCGGGGTTAGATATTGAGTCCATTTCGTGGCCATTGATTTACGCCACTCATCTGCTGGCGACTTACGAACCGATCTTGTCCATTCATGACACCCCTCTGAGCGGCAAACCCCTTTCATGGTTACCTGCAGGTGCGTTTGTTGCTCTTGGCTGGCTTTTGAAAAACTATTGGAACTCCGATCCATCACTGCTTATCGCAATGGATCAACTGGAAGCCAGTCAGGATGACCGGTTTGCAATCATCACCATGATGCTTCCCGGGAATGGCCAACAAAAAAATGACCAACAAAACCCACCATCAACATCATCCGGTCAGCAAGCCACAGGTGGGGCAACCAGCACCCGGATTACAGGTTATGCCAGCGGCTCCCCGCCTGGTGGCTCTGACGGCGATGACAGAAACCCTGAATCACAACAGCATACTTTCGGTTACAATTGTCACTTTGGTTCCTGTCACGGTATTTGCAAACTCCGATCACCCAACCACCCCACAATGGCAACATTCGGAACAAGGTCTTATTCTCTCCCAGAAATTGCATACGAGGAACTCCTCCGGCAAGAACAACTGAGACCTGACATCCTGGCGAGGCCAGGGGCAGCCAGTAGATCTACCGCTGGAGATCCTGATCCCACCGGGCGATTTGTCTGTGATGTGCAGATGGAAACGTGGAATGGTGAGCGGGCGCCCTGCGGGATGAGCTGCAGCAATAGGGAGAGGCTGTCAGAACACAAAATGCGATACCACACTGCGCCACTGTTCTGTGATGTGGTAGTGGTCGGGGGAGATGGTGAGCAGCAATTATGCGGGCAAGTTCTTCATTTACCACAGCAGGAGGATCACAACAGTAGATACCATGACGACGAAATGGACATTAGATGGTCGGATCCCAACAGAAGCCATCAGGTTCCCGGCTCAGTATTCTGTGATGTGGTCGTATACGTGAATGTTAACGAGGGTCGCTTAAATCGAATGACGCAGCAACTATGCGGGAGGATCTTCGAGAGTGAAGAAGGGCTGCTTCGTCACATAGGCAGACACCATCAGGGATTCCATCGCAGATGGAGAGATATAAGGCTACCGGCAGACCTCCGGTGGCGTTTTTAACCCCATACCAGCGCCGCACTTTTGCGACAGTCTCAAGAGTGAGCGGCAGTCTATTCTCGATCAGCCTCCATGCTTTGTTGTGGCGCCATTATTGTTGTTCGGATTATCGGGCCTGCGCCTTTGATGTATTCTTTTATGCCATCTCAGGCCCCGAGCAGTCCTGAAGCCAAGTCCGCATGGCCACCGTCGACCATTGCAAATGGCCACTGTTACGTAACAGGTGTGTTGCCTGTGGTTTCTTCTTTTGTGATCCTTCAGGGCTGTATTACTCTGGCAGATTTGCCCGCATGCTCGCTGCCGACCACCCTCCCCGAACACTGTTAATTTACAGATGTGTTGCACGAGAGGGCTCTGTCGATCGAAGTCTTCATTGGGCCTTGAGCTTTGTTTCGGTCTTGCGCCTGATTGTCGGAATTTACAAACGCCATTACAGTTATCTGCGAAACAATTTAAACCCAGGGTATGTTGGTGGTGTTCAGGGACTTCGTCACCGCCGTCAGAGTCAGAATGCTGGTGGCTGGTGATAGTGCCTCTGAACCCTGTGGTTGTTACTGAGGCTTGCCGGGTCGATGATTCCGATAGTTGGCCTTGTTGTTGGTTATCTCCGGAGCTGAGCGTCATAGTGTTGATCACAAACGGATAATCCTGGCTCAACTCTTGTTGTCCAATCGGGTTGAACATCGGTGAGTCGGGGTTCCAATAGCTGCTTAAAAGCAAGCCGACAGTGATAAACGACTCTAAAGGTAGCCGTGAATAAGTTTTGGAGCTTTGGGTGTCATGGCTGGTCAGGATCAGTTCGTAAGCAACCAGCCACTGGGAGGCGTAAAGCAAATGCCACGAAATCGACTCAATAATGGTCGTTTTTAGCCCGAAAATGCCGGGTCCGAAGGGTGTGTCATTTGTTGGGGAATCCTGGTCTGAATGACCGTTATTGCTGGCAATGATTGAAGGGTTGTTCGGCAAAGTATGCAGGTCATGCTGTTTGATAGAAAAGCTTTTGTCTGGAAAACCTGCATCCTGTTCAAGCTCGATGACAAAGTGTCTTATTGACGCCTGGCAGGCGATAGACAGTAACAGCAGAGCTGCAAAGAGTGGGCGTTTCACTTTATTGTTACGTCCTGGGTTACCGTTGAGAGAGTGTAAACCATGGTAATAAGCGTGCTTTCTGGCAAGGAGATTCTGTTAAAAACTCATAGAAGTACTTATCGTTTTTTGTGCCCCAAGAGTGTGATCACGAGCCACTCGATGGGCAGATGGATGACTTCGGTCACTTATTTAGACGATTGTTGTCTTTTGCTAGCCCCGGAGCGCCTGGCAAAACATATCACCCTCAACAAAGAGAGTGTTGCCAGGAGCCTGGTAACGAGTTGTTGGAGTTTTACGATACCCTCGATTGGGCGAGGGTTTACGGCGTTTTTGCTAACCACAATACCTGATAGGGTTTGAGTTGAAGGTCCTGTATGACCCCGTTGCCCAGTAAATCGAACCAGCCGACATAGTCTGGCTGGTTCAACGTTTGATGAGCCGATGTCAGGTTGTGTATAGCCACCAGTTTCCGGCGGCCACAGGGAGATGTACGCAAGAATGCAAAAATCCCGGGCGCCATATCCAGAATGGTTTGGGAGGCATTGGGATGAAAGCAGGGCTCCTGTTTGCGAACTCTGATGTGATTCAGCAACGAATGGAAAACCAGCGACCGAGTCGAAGCCGGGTTTTCCAGCTCAGGCAATAATTCTTCCAGTAACCACTTGCGGCGATTGATCGAGCGGGTTCTGCCACTACTCTCGACTCCTGCCAAATCATTATGTGTGGCAAACAAGCTGTGTATGTAAAAAGCAGGTATTCCGCGCATCCCCAGCATGATGAGCTGGGAGCAGAGGAATCGCTGCACTTGCCATTGGTCCTCGCCCCTTCTTGTCCCTTTCATGGCATCAAACAGGGCAATATTGATCTCATAAGGTGACTCAGTGTTGTCCGAA
The DNA here is from genome assembly GCF_032883915.1 of Endozoicomonas sp. 8E. Lineage (NCBI taxonomy): Bacteria > Pseudomonadati > Pseudomonadota > Gammaproteobacteria > Oceanospirillales > Endozoicomonadaceae > Endozoicomonas > Endozoicomonas sp. 8E. Next base: position 310,261 of record NZ_CP120717.1, read on the forward strand.
AGGGTGCGCATGCTGACGAACCCCCCAAAACGGTGCATGCTGTCGATCAGCTCCGAAACTTCATTTTCCGGGATCACTCCTGCCAACGGGCGCAGGCCCACGCCATCATGAGAGGCAGTAAAGTTCAGAACGGTACAACTCTCGGGGTAATCGGGCAGGTTACGGGCCCATTGCACAAGGTATTTTTCTGTGCCCCGATTGAGTGCATGCAGTATCAGAGGCGGCAGGGCAAATTGATAAACCATGTGGGCCTCATCCTGGTCCCCGAAATAACTGATGTTCTCCTCATGGGGGACATTGGTTTCGGTCAGCAGTGTGCTGCCAGGGCAGGCTCTCTCCATAATCAGGCGGAACAGTTTCACGATGGCATGGGTCTCGGGCAGGTTTATGCAGTGAGTGCCAGGTTTCTTCCAGAGAAAAGCGACGGCATCCAGCCTGATTACCATGGTGCCGCGGGCCAGATAAAAGAGCAGGACATCTACCATCTGAATCAGCACATCGGGGTTTTTAAAGTTCAGATCCATCTGATCTTCACTGAAGGTGGCCCAGACGTGTTTCAGCCCTCGCCTTGTATGAATAGGCACCAGCAGGGGGGAGTTTCTTGGGCGGGTCACTTCACTGAGATCAGTCTCCGGGTCTTCTTCAATAAAGTAATCCCGGCCGGGCTGGTGGCCACTGACAAAGTCGGCAAACCAGAGACTTTCCCGGGATACATGGTTAATCACCAGATCCGACATAAGCTGATAGTCAGAGGCGATGGCTTCTATATCCTGCCAGCTTCCCAGCTGTTCGTTGACCGACAGGTAATCAATCACAGAAAAGCCATCATCCGAGCTATAGGGAAAGTAGGGAAGAATGTGAAGGGTACTGATAACCTCGTTCAGATAGCCATCAAGAAAACACTTCAAGACCTGAAGAGGGGGTTGTTCGCTGTTGTCATGGAGGGTATCGCCATAGGTAATCAGAAAAATATCTTTCTCTGACCAGCCAGCAACTGTTTTGGGAGGATTTTCATGGAGATGATACTGAACTCTACGGACAATTCTGGCCGCTATCTCGCCCGCTTCCTGTCCATAAGGGAGAATCAGAAGCTGAGTCATGGCCTGATGAAAAGCATGGAAGGCTTTAGGATAACTTTGCACGATACATCTTCCCCTTTGGCAATGTTTTTTTAGTACTTTTCCTTCTTCGCAGCAGGAGTCATGCCACTCCCGTATTTATAAAACCTTCAATCATTGTAAATGATGTTGACCCCGGCGGGTGGTTTTCTGAATTGGCACGACTTCTGCTTATAGCCTGATGAGGTACGATGAGATGCAAAACTTCTCAATAAGACGAGTAATAATATGATTAAAAAGTGTCTGTTTCCTGTTGCGGGGTATGGAACCCGCTTTCTACCTGCCACCAAATCCATGCCCAAGGAGATGCTGCCTATTGTTGATAAACCCCTGATTCAATATGGCGTGGAAGAAGCCATGCTGGCAGGTTTGACTGACCTGGGGTTTGTCAATGGCAGAAACAAACGGGCGATTCCGGATCATTTTGATATCAACTATGAACTGGAAGCGGAAATCGCCGGCAGTGGCAAAGAAGAAAAATTGTCGACCATTCGTGAAGTGATGGCGGCCTGTACTTTTTCCTATACTCGTCAGAACCAGATGCAGGGGCTGGGACATGCTATTCTCTGCGGAAGAACCCTGATGGGCGATCAGCCTTTTGGTGTGGTGCTGGCCGATGATCTCTGTATTAACGACAGTGGTCCGTTGGTTATGTCGCAGTTGGTCAGTCTCTACAAACAGTTTCGCTGTACCATTGTGGCTGTTCAGGAGGTGCCCGAATCCGAAGTTGATAAATACGGTGTGATTGCGGGTGAAGCCCTGAGTGATAACCTGATCCGTGTGACCGATATGGTGGAAAAACCAGCCCCCTCAGAAGCGCCCAGTAATCTGGCAGTGATTGGACGTTATGTCCTGACACCGGATATTTTCGACATCATTGAGAACACTGAACCCGGAATAAACGGAGAAGTGCAGCTGACCGACGCCATTCTGACTCAGGCCAGACAAGGCTGTGTCATTGCCTGCAAGTTTGAAGGTGAGCGCTTTGACTGTGGCAGTGTCAGTGGTTTTGTCGAGGCCACCAATACCATCTACCAAAAACGTCTGGACAGAGTTTGAGTCGATGTTCAACAGCAAAAAGGCGATGGCGAAGCTGGTCATATTTTCCGACCTTGACGGCACCCTGCTGGATCATGACAGCTACAGCTGGGTGGCGGCAAAACCCGCTTTGGACCGGTTGAGAGAGCAAAATATTCCGGTTGTTTTCAATACCAGCAAAACCCTCAGTGAGGTGCTGTCTCTGCAACTGGAGATGGCTCTGGATCATCCATTTATTACCGAAAACGGAATGATTACCACCATCCCTGCTCACTACTTTCAGTCGTCTGATACTGACAAGAATACCCATTACTTCCATGGTCAACCCTATAAGGCGATACGCAGGGTACTGAAACAGTTTCGCGAGCAGTATGGCTTCCGGTTCAGAGGGTTTGGTGATTGCTCTCATAGTGAAATAGCCGATCTCTCGGGGCTCGATCTGGAGGAGGCTAAACTGGCAGCAGACCGAAAAGCCAGTGAACCTCTGATCTGGGAAGACAGTGATAAGGCATTGGAGCAGTTTGAAAAGCAGCTTTCTGAAGAAGGATTACAACTGACACGGGGTGGGCGTTTCTATCACGTATCCGGCAAGGGGGATAAAGGTTCGGCGGCGAAGAAGCTGTTCAAACACTACCTGAAAAACTTTCCGGAGTGGACGTGGATATCTATGGGTCTGGGCGACAGTTTCAACGATCTGCCCATGCTGGAAGTAGTGGATATTCCTGTTCTTGTGCGTTCTGAAAAAAGTAAGCAGCCCATTACAGAACATCTGTCTAATATTAAGTACACAAAGTCAGTCGGGCCTGAAGGTTGGAATGAAGCGGTATTGGAAGTTCTTGATTCTATTCAGGAAGGTCATGAGCCAGTACGCTCTCCACAAGACAGCGTTATAAAAGACTGCTCTTTACAAGACGGGTGAGCTGAACTGCAGAGTGTGATCAAGGCATAAAACGCTAACGAGAAGAAGAGAAAGTATTTATGGGCGATTTTTACCAGAATGGCACTATCACCAATTTCCATAATTTGAGGGTACGTTCGGTTGAAGATATGGAGCAGGAGCTGCAGGCCTTTTCCCGTCAGCGCCCTATGTCTCTGGTTTTGCCTTCGCTGTTCTCTGAGCTGAAGGGGCCGGCCTTGAATAATATTGTTCAGGAGCTTAGCCAGGTGGGTTATCTTTCCGAGATTGTTATAGGTCTGGACAGAGCCAACGAAAAAGAATTTGCCTATTCAAGAGACTTTTTTGCCCAGTTGAATCAGCATCACCGGATTCTGTGGCAGGATGGTCCCGGACTTCGTGAAATTGACCGTCTGCTTGAAAGTAAGGGATTGGCCCCTAAAGAGGCTGGAAAAGGAAGAAACGTCTGGTACTGCTATGGTTATGTGCTGGCTTCAGCCAAGTCAGAAGCCGTAGCTCTGCACGACTGTGACATAGTGACCTACCAGAGAGATCTGCTGGCCAGACTGCTCTATCCGGTAGCGAATCCTGCGTTCAGTTATGATTTTTGCAAGGGCTATTACGCAAGAGTGGCGGACAACAAACTCAATGGCAGGGTCAGCCGTCTGCTGGTGACGCCGCTGTTGCGAGCCCTGAAAAAAATTCTCGGCCCAATGGATTACCTGGAATACCTCGACAGTTTCCGTTATCCCCTGGCCGGTGAGTTTTCCATGCGAACCAGTGTTTTCAATGACATCCGGATTCCCAGCGACTGGGGTCTGGAAATAGGGGTACTGTCAGAAGTTAAGAGAAACTATTCCAATAAACGGCTGTGTCAGGTTGATATTGCCGATGTTTACGATCACAAACATCAGCCTCTTTCGGAAGAAGATCGCAATGCCGGTCTGTCCAAAATGAGCCACGATATTATCAAGGCTGTGTTCAGGAAGCTGGCGACCAACGGGGTTCAGTTCAATACTGAAACCTTCCGCACGATCAAAGCGACTTATTACCGGGTCGCACTGGACTTCATTGAGTCCTATTACGATGATGCGATGATGAATGGCCTGCATGTCGATCGTGATACGGAAGAGCGAGCCGTTGAACTCTTTGCCAGAAACATTATGGCAGCAGGGCAACACTTCCTGGAAAACCCCATGGAAAGACCCTTTATTCCCAGCTGGAATCGGGTGATGTCTGCAGTCCCTGATATTTTGGAGCGCCTCTATGATGCAGTAGAAGAAGACAATGCCTGATTAAAGCGCACAGATAGTCTCGAATCATCACCCATTCAGCTTTTCAAGGGTTGACCTTCCAGCTACTGGATAGTTTAAGTTGAAAAGCTGAACCATAATCTCCTGAATTCTATGTCCATCCTTCACCTGAACCTGAAACAAAGGCAGAATATTGGCACAGCAATGATTGCTCTGCTGATGTTTTTGTTGTTGCAGGTTTGCCTGATGGAGTCGTCACAGGCTATGGTTGCTGACCAGTCAGACATGCCCATGATGATGCCAGCCAATGCTTACGGCATGGCGGATGATTTGTCCATGGATCATGACTGCTGTAAGCCTTCCCCGGCAGAGCATCTGCAGAAAGCGAACCAGGTTTGTCCAGACTGCGATTCTGAGGATCGCTATATCCCGTTTTCTCACCCGGACAGTAAGCCGACTTTTACCCTGCTTTATGTAGTTGCAGAGTTGATCTTGCTGGACGCTGAACCGTCGCAGGACTGGATTTCTGCCCCCCCATTTTCAGTATACCGCTCGCAGCCTTATATCTATCTGGCCAATGTCTCCTTTCTGGAATAGCACTCCATAAACATCGTCGTTTAAAAAACTGAGTGAAACCTTGATTTTGCAGTGCCCCCTTGTATGGGATTGGCACTGCTGTGGAGACAAACATGCAACTGAAACGGACTATGGCATCCGCTGCATGGCTGTTATTGGTATCGGCAGGAGTCACTGCAGACCGCCTGACTCTCTCAGAAGCTGAGCAAAAAGCTCTGGCTGCTGACCCAATGATTCAAGCCTATGAAAAACAGTCCAGAGGTTATCGGGAGCTGGCTATCGCTGACGAGAGCTGGTCTGATCCCAGAGTGTCCATAGGCACCATGAACCTTCCGGGCGACAATCCGGACCCTGCCAGTCAGGGGATGCTGGAGCTGAAAATAGAGCAGATGCTCCCCCGCGGAGACAGCAATCAGATCAAGAGCAAGAAGACTGAGCTGAAGGCCAGGGGATCAGATTCAGCAGCCGAAAACCGCAAACTGGAAGTGCTGAGAGAGGTTCGACTGGCCTGGCTCGACAGCTGGTACTGGCAGCAGACACTGGCCATGCTGGATGAAAATCGCTACCTGTTCGAAAGTCTGCGCAGTGTTACTGAGTCCATGTACCGGCAAGGCAAGAAAAGTCAGCAGGATCTGATCAGTGCCGGGCTGGCACTGGCCCGACTTGATGATCGGGTGTTGTCGTCTGAAAGCCGTCTGAATGAGAGCCGCGTGATACTTAACCGATGGTTAGGTGAAGATTCGAGTGTGGAACTGTCCAATAAGCTACCCAGTCAGAATGGAATATCTGCACCTTCAATGAAGGCTGTACAGATTCACCCACTGATCAACACCCGGGAGCTATTGATTCAGCAATCAGAGCAGGGTGTTGCACTGGCCCGGGAAGCTTATAAACCTCAATGGGGAGCCGAGGTCAAATACAGTCGATCCATGTCAGACCTGTCTTCCAGTATGGGCTCTGACAGCCGTGATCAATACTCCCTGATGCTGATGGTGGATATTCCATTGTTCACCGGCAATCGTCAGGATCGACAGCTGGCAGCCAGTCATTATCAGCGGGAAGCAGCTACGGCTGAAAAAAGTGAGCTGTTAAGAAAATTGATGGCTGAAGCCCGACAGGAATATGCCCGTTTTCAGGGTCTTGAGAGGAGACTGGAGCAATATCAGCAGACGCTTCTGCCACAGGCCCACCGACAGTCAGAGTCGACGCTCAATGCCTACCAGAGTGATGCCAGTGACTTTCGCTCTGTCGTGCAATCCTATATCGAAGAACTGAACCTGCAGATTGAATTGCTCAGGCTCCGGGCGGATACCCTGAAGAGCAAAGCAAAGCTTGATTACCTGATGCCGAAGGAGAAGGCACAATGAGAAACTGGATCTTGATGGCGTCAGTCTCCGCAGTTGCATTTGCGGCAGGGATCGGTGCCAGGGGGCTGCTGCTGGACGGCCATGATGAAAGCGTGGCTGACTCCGGTGACCAAAAGCCACTGTATTGGGTTGCCCCCATGGACCCTGATTACAAAAGGGACAAACCAGGAAAGTCACCCATGGGTATGGATCTTGTGCCGGTCTATAAAAAGGAAAAGGTAGACGATACACCCGGTACGATTGCAGTTTCTTCTGCAGTTATAAACAGTCTCGGGGTGCGCTCGGAACCAGCTGTAGTGCAGACGATTCAACCCCGAATCACTACGGTAGGCCTTGTTGGCTTCGACGAGGACAGCCTTCGTCAGGTAAACAGTCGGGTGGAAGGCTGGATCAGGAACCTTCAGGTCTCTTCCCGGGGTGAGTTTGTTAATAAAGATAGCAAGCTTTTTGATCTCTATTCCCCGGCTCTGGTGAGTGCCCAGGAAGAGCTGTTATCTGCTGTCCGCTCTGGCAATCAGGGATTCATTCAGGCATCAAAAGATCGCCTTGTCTCTCTGGGTGTCTCTGGTCATGTGATTCAACGAATCATCCGAAACAGAAAAGTTGAGCAGACATTGTCTTTTTATGCGCCTGTCAGCGGCTACCTCTCTCAGCTGAATACCCGGGAGGGTGGCTACGTCAATCCGTCCAAAACGATACTTGAACTGGCCTCGCTGGATTCGATCTGGGTGGTAGCGGAGGTCTTTGAAAGACAGTCACAGCTGGTCAAGGCCGGTCAAAAGGCGGTCATGTCGGTGGATTATATTACCGGAAAGGAGTGGCAGGGCAGTGTCGATTATATCTATCCGGAGCTTGATTCCCAGACTCGAAGCCTGCGTGTACGACTTCGGTTTGATAATCCCGGTAGTGAGCTGAAACCCAACATGTTCTCGAAAGTGACCATCTTTCCGGAAGCCTTTAAAGCATTGAGTATTCCCCTGGAAGCTGTTCTGCGGCTGGAATCCCATGACCGTGTGGTGAAAGATCTGGGAGAAGGACGGTTTCGCTCGGCCAGAATCGAGTTGGGACGCGAGGTTGACGGTCGAGTCGAAGTTCTGAAAGGCCTGACGACTGCTGATCGTATCGTGACTTCTGCGCAGTTCCTGCTGGATTCAGAGTCCAGTATTCATGCTGATCTGAGTCGGATTGAAGGGAGCACGGATCATAGTGTTCATGATATGTCGGGCATGAACATGGATCACTCCGGTCATGATATGTCGGGCATGGACATGGATCACTCCGGTCACAGTATGTCGACCAGCGATATGAAAGACGAAAGTCGTCCAATGGATAAAATGGAACATAGCCAGCACCAGATGCCAGCTATGGATCACAGCATGATGGGCCACTGAGGAACGAACCATGATCACTGCGATAATTCGCTGGTCACTGGGAAATCGTTTCCTGGTGTTACTGGCTGCACTGGCGCTATTGTTTGCCGGTGTCTGGATCACAAAGAAAACCCCTGTGGATGCCCTGCCTGATCTCTCGGATGTGCAGGTGATCATCAAGACCGATTATCCCGGTCAGGCGCCTCAGGTGGTGGAAGATCAGGTGACCTATCCGCTGACGACCGCCATGATGGCTGTGCCCGGGGCCGTCGATGTCAGGGGGGTCTCAATGTTTGGCACTTCTTATGTCTACATCCTGTTTGAAGATGGCACAGATATGTACTGGGCTCGTTCCCGGGTGCTGGAGTATTTGAATCAGGTTCAGTCCAGCCTTCCGGATTCAGCAAAGACTGCACTGGGACCTGATGCGACAGGTGTCGGCTGGGTATTTAATTATGCCCTGGTGGATCGAGGCGGTGATCACGATCTGGCCCAGCTGACCAGCCTGCAAAACTGGTATCTCAAGTTCCAGCTGCAATCAGTGCCCGGGGTGAGTGAGGTGGCAACGGTAGGTGGCATGGTTCGCCAGTATCAGGCGGTTGCTGATCCTGACAAGCTGAGAGCCTATGGTATTTCCCTCCGGGAATTAGGCCGGGCCCTGCAGGAAGGCAATAGTGAATCCGGCGCTTCTGCTATTGAGATGGCCGAGGCTGAATATATGGTTCGAGTCAGTGGTTACCTGGATTCATTGAAGGATATAAGACAACTGCCTTTGAAAATAACCCCTGAAGGGACACCTCTGACGGTTGGCGATGTCGCCGATGTGCGCACCGGTCCGCAAATGAGAAGAGGTATTGCCGAGCTGAATGGTGAGGGCGAGGTCGTCGGGGGGATTATTGTCATGCGTTATGGCGAAAATGCCCGAGAGGTCATTGAGGGAGTAAAAAACAGGCTGCAAGAGCTGGCCAGTGGCTTGCCGGAAGGTGTGGAAATCATCACGACCTATGATCGTTCCACTCTGGTCGATGAATCTGTCCGGACTCTGAACAGCACTCTGATGACCCAGCTGATCATTGTTGTGGCCATCTGTGCCCTTTTCCTTCTGCATTTCCGTTCTTCCCTGGTCATCGTGATCAGTCTGCCCCTGGGGATTCTGGGTGCTTTTGTGATCATGTATCTCCAGGGGCTGAATGCCAACATCATGTCCCTGGGCGGCATTGCTGTGGCCATAGGTTCAATGGTGGACGGCGCCATCGTCATGATAGAGAACTTCCACAAACATATGCAGCGCGTGAGGGTAACGGCTGCCAATCGCTGGCAGGTTGTGCGACAGTCGTCAATTGAAGTGGGGCCGCCGCTGTTTTTCTCGCTGCTCATTGAGGCCATCAGTTTTATGCCGGTCTTCAGTCTGCAGGCTCAGGAGGGGCGCATGTTTTCTCCTCTGGCTTTTACCAAGTCATACGCCATGGTGGTGGCGGCCGGGCTGACCATAACCCTGGTGCCAGTGCTGATCGGCTATTTGGTCCGGGGCAAGATTATGTCTGAAGATAAAAACCCGGTGAACAAGGGTTTGATGGCTGCTTATCGACCTCTGATCCATTTTGCCCTGAAGCATCCTAAGGCTCTGGTCGCGGGTGCCATTGTTCTTATGGTTGTGGGCACATTACCGGCTTCGAAGCTGGGCAGTGAATTTATGCCACCGTTGGATGAAGGTGACCTGATGTACATGCCGACTACCTACGCAGGTATTTCGACGGGCAAAGCCAGAGAGTTGCTCCAGCAGACTGATCGTCTGATTAAAACAGTGCCAGAAGTTGAGACGGTATTCGGTAAGGCAGGGCGTGCTGAAACAGCAACCGATCCGGCACCTTTGACCATGATCGAAACCATTGTCCAGCTCAAGCCCAGAAGTGAGTGGCGCGAAGGTTTAACGCCAGAACAACTGAAAACTGAGCTTGAGGAACGGGTAAAACTGCCTGGCGTCAGCAATGCCTGGGTGATGCCGATCAAAACCCGAATCGACATGCTTTCTACGGGTATTAAAACCCCGGTAGGGATTCAGGTGACCGGGCCTGATCTCGACACCATAGAAGACATTGGCAAGGCGCTGGAACAACTGCTGACACCGGTGGCAGGAACACTCTCTGTTTATGCCGAGCGAGTGGCAGGCGGACGCTATATCCGGGTTGATATTGATCGTATCAGAGCCGCTCGATACGGCTTGAGTATCAGTACTATTCAGTCGGTGACGTCTTCCGCTATTGGAGGTATGGATATAACTCAGGCGGTGGAAGGTGTGGAACGCTATCCAGTCAATCTTCGTTATCCACAGCACTATCGTAACTCGGTTGAAAAACTGAAAGTGCTGCCGGTCGTGACACCATCAGGCCAGACCATAGCGCTTGGCGACGTCGCTAATATCTACGTTGAGGAAGGTCCTGCAGCCGTTCAGTCAGAAAATGCCAGGCCCACCGGACGTGTGCTGGTGGATATTGCTGACAGGGATTTGGGATCTTACGTGGAAGAAGCAAAAAATCTGGTGGCCGCGAACCTCGATTTGCCCGCAGGTTATGCCCTGGAATGGACAGGGCAGTACGAATACATGGAAAGGGCCAGCGAACGGTTGGGCGTGATCATCCCTGCCACTTTACTGTTCATAACGGTGGTGTTATTCCTGACGTTCAGAAGCACTTTTGAGGTGGTCACCATTCTGGGCACCCTGCCTTTTGCCCTGATAGGCGGCATCTGGCTGATGTATCTGCAGGACTACAACCTCTCAGTTGCAGTGGGTGTTGGTTTTATTGCTCTGGCCGGTGTCACAGTGGGCAATGCCATCATGATGCTGGTTTATCTCAATCAATCTCTGGCTGAATTTAACCGGTCAGGAAGAAGCCTGTCTGCACAGGAAATCAAGCAGGCGGTATTGGATGGCGCTGTTCTGAGACTCAGGCCCATTATGATGACGGTTTGCACCATTCTTTTTGGTCTTATACCGGCCATGCTCAATAATGGCACTGGCTCCGAGGTCATGCAGCGCATTGCTGGCCCGATGATCGGTGGCATTGTCAGCTCACTGGCGGTGACTCTCGTGCTGGTGCCTGCCGTTTATTTTCTGTGGCACAGCCGGGAAAAGGCTCTGACCAATCAGATCAATCAATGAATTATGAAGCACTCGAAAAAGGAGAGTGAAACCATGAAAAAGCTGAAAGCCCTGTTTCTGGGAACTGCTGTTTTAATGTCGTCTATGCTGACCAAGGCTGAGGAGTCATTACCGACAGTCATGCTTTACAAAACCCCTGCCTGTGGTTGTTGCAAAGAGTGGGCGAAACACATGGAAGAGAATGGCTTTAAGGTCATGTCCCACGATGTGCCGAGCACAGCTGGCTATCGTGCCAAGGCCGGGATTCCGAAGGGAATGGAGTCTTGCCATACAGCCTTTATAGGCGATTATGCCTTTGAAGGTCATGTCCCGGCTGCAGACATCAAGCGTTTGCTGACTGAAAAGCCTGCTGGTGTAAACGGTCTGGCTGTTCCGGGTATGCCTGTGGGATCGCCAGGTATGGAGTACGGTGACCGTAAAGATCCTTATCAGGTGATCGGTTTCAGTAGAGATGGAAAGATGAGTGTATTTGCCACTCATTAATTACGGCATGACCCAAAGAAGCTCTGGCATGGGCTTCTTTGGGTAACAGGGTTGAAATGCGGGCTTTTCAGGCTGATTTATGCGTTGTGAACTCGGGGATTCAGGTATGATTAAGGCAAATTCATTGCCAAAATTAATGGTGTTATTAAAATGCATAACATAGTTGAAGTGGAAGCAGAAGCAGAAGTGGAATTCCATCTTTGTGTATTTAGAGAAGTTCCTTTTATTGGGTAATATATATCATGGCTTTTTTCTAATCGCACATACTTCTCTATAAAATTACGATTAAACGTTAATGACAGTTTATACTGGATTGCCAAATTGTCTTGATAGAATTTTCCAACATGTATTCCTAAGATAAATGAATTGTTTTGTCTGTAAAATAAGGGAGAACCTGAATCCCCAGGCTGGGAATCTCCGGGATATGAAACGAAATATACTTCATCATTACAGGAGCCTACCCAGCTTACAGATGCAAGCTGCAATAACTGCTGATTGGCATAACCTGCAACCATAAGGTCAGTAATATTATAAAGGTCTGGACACTTGGCATAGTCGATGTCAGCAGGAGGAATTGACACAGGCTGGTTTAACTCGAGTATTGCTATATCGTATTTAGGCCTATCAGAGGCAGAAAAAAAATTATTATTTATTATATACTTTGTAACTTTGCTTTTAATCTTGTTTTTAGTATTAAGAAAAGTTATGTCTAATTTTTTACCAATGCAGTGAGCTGAAGTCAACAAATGCTTATCAGATATGAGCACAGTAGTACAACCATTATTAAGACCAGCTATCCATGGAAGCATACCAGGATTTATTTTTCTAACCGGCTTAGTGTATCGAGGAATTCTACTATTTGATTCACACAATATTTCTTCTGAAGTAAATATTAATATAAAAGAAAAGAGCACAATAATTTTTTTCATTAAGTGTTACCTGATTATGCTAGCCAAGTATGGAAAACTAGCATATTTCAAACTTGCTGCCATATAACCACTTAATGATTTTTGAAGACATCCTCTAAGGAGCGCTTACGCCAAAACCAGGTGCACCGATGGCGTCACCTGGATTTTTTTGTTATGCCTTGTCCGAAAAATTCGGTTAATATGCGTTCCTTTTCTAACGACACCCAGCTCTAGTTGCGACAAATTTATCCAATACTATAACATACATATTTGGTTGGCTACCCATGACTACGAAGGCTCGCTTTTTAAAACTGGTTGCTACGCACCTTGCAGGCTGTACAGGGTAATTTTGCTCGTATAATTTTTGCTTGGCGATAGTGTGTTGTTTAGCATTTTTCAGGGAATCTATATTAGAGCAACTTCCAACAGCCTGCTTAATGTTTATTACATTTGCGCTATAGAATTTTCTGATATCACCCTTCAAAAAATTAAATTTCGACACATCGAATCTAAGATCTTCAAGATGACACTCCTTATTACCATTGGTAGATCTTCGTTCTCTATCTGGTCCCTGCGGTTCATCTGTTTTATCATCATGTGAGTCAAGACTCATATCATAGGGTGTGGTCTCTAATGAAAAATTGTTTGTCATCGCATCAAGTGATATCTTCCCCTCATAAATGGGGACATTATATTTCTCGGCTAACTCTAGCACCTCGTCAGCACTTTTATCATTCACTAGCTGGGAAAATGACTCAATATCAATCGTCGGTTCAGTTGCATTTGTGTCAATCAATGTTGGAACAGGATCAGCCATACACACTGAACAGGAAAAAAGAAACATTGCAATAGATTGCACAAGCCGACATTCATCAATACTCCGAATCTTCATACTTCACCTCAATAACCCAGGTCCAAGAAGATCATCTCACCATCACAAATAGCGAGAAATACGTACGCAGTTTGACATATATTTTTGCATTTTCAATTTTCTTCATAGAAAAAAAGACACCCATAAATTTGCTTTACCATCCACCTGGTCTACTTTTTCACCCATAAGAAAAAAGACACCCATAAATTTGCTTTATCACCCACCTAGTCTACTTTTTCACCCATCACTGATTTTTTACCAGGACAGGTGAGTCCATGGCTCAGGCCCGCAATACTCTGATTGACCCCAGCGCAACGCCTTATTACCACTGCACGGCAAGATGTGTTCGTCAGGCTTACCTCTGTGGAGAGAACCACCTGACTGGCAAGAACTACGAGCATCGCCGCCAATGGGTGGTGGATAAACTTCGGGAACTGGTTTCAGTCTTCGCTGTCGAAGTCTGCGCTTACGCTGTCATGTCGAATCATTACCATGTGGTTTTGCACATCAATCAGTCATCTGCCAGAGGCTGGTCACGGGACGAAGTGCTTCACCGATGGACGACCTTGTTCGCAGGTCCGCTTCTGGTGCAAAGGCATCTGGCCGCTGACAAACTGGGCAGCGCTGAATTGGCCCGTATTGATGAATATGCTGAGGAATACCGGCGTCGTTTAACGGATATCAGCTGGTTTATGCGCTGCCTGAATGAACATCTTGCTCGTGAGGCCAATAAAGAAGATGAGTGTAAAGGACGCTTCTGGGAAGGTCGCTTTAAAAGCCAGGCACTGCTGGACGAAGCAGCGTTACTAACCTGTATGACCTACGTTGACTTGAATCCGATTCGGGCTGGAAAGGTAGAAACACCGGAAGAATCAGACTATACGTCGATTCAGGAACGGGTGGAGCAGGTTACACATTCTGAGACTAAAAAACAGCCGCTGACCCTGAAACCTTTTTGTTTGCAGGGCCAGAATACGGATGTTGCCCTTCCCTACCTTCTTCACGACTATCTGGAACTGGTTGACTGGAGTGGCCGCATTGCCAGAACAGATAAGAGAGGTTCCATCCCGTCGTGTACCCCTCCTATTCTTCAAAGGTTGGACATTGATCCGGATGAGTGGCTGAAAACCATGCAATGGAATAATCGTTTTTATCGTGCAGTTGGCCGTCTGGAAGCGATGAAGGCCTTTGCACTTGAAGTCGGACAGAAGTGGCTTCGAGGTTTAAACGCCTGCAGTCGTTTGTATCTGACAGGTTAGCGTAGAAATTATTTAAGATATTAAACACTTTCTCTTTATCCCTCCTCGACTTTAAGTCGGAATAAGTTTGTGTTGTCTGAATCATGGCCTGAGCAGCCTCTGTTCGTGGGATGCTCCTGTGTGGCTCGCTGATAGGCTATTCGAAGATAGGTTTTCAGATCCTTTTTTGGAATACAGTTTTTAAATGTCTTATTTATTTAATGGGTGTCTAATTTTTTTTTTTAAATGTCTTATTTATTTAATGGGTGTCTTATTTTTTTTAGGAATACAGTTTTTAAATGTCTTATTTATTTAATGGGTGTTTTATTTTTTTTATGGGTGTCTTATTTTTTTTTATTTTTTTAAATGTCTTGTTTATTTAATGGGTGTCTTATTTTTTTTATTTTTTTAAATGTCTTGTTTATTTAATGGGTGTCTTATTTTTTTTATGGATGTCTTATTTTTTTTTATGGGTGTCTTATTTTTTTTTCGATGCCAGTTGATCCGTTCGGCTCGTGGTTTGGGAGGAGCAGAGTTGTGAGGCTTTGCCCTATCCCGATTCATTGCTAAAAAAGTGTTCTCTATAAAGGATCAATAAATAGCCAATAGAGTTTAAAGTAACATGAGATATTGTCGCAGAAAGTAAGCCATGATATTTACAAAGTTGCCCTCTGCTAAATGAATTTATCGATGACATTGTGACTTGTAAAATTGATGGGTTCGGGTTGGTAAGGTGTAAAAGTCCAAAAATTGTAGATTTTATAATGTTACTCAAAATAAATATTATTTCATCGTCATTGCTGTTTCTATCAGTTACGTATTCTAAAGAAAAATTAACTAAACGGAGTAAGTGACCATTAAATATCAACTCTTCAAAGACAGCTCCTATAATAAGTTCTCTAAGTTTTAATGTTTCATCGTACGGATCATGTATTAATGAGAGAGGGCGAAAAACGAAATAAGCCACAAGCAGATGTTGCCCAGCATCCATTATACCTGATGTTAACCCATAATAAAGTTGCTTATTAAAATTAATATTTTTTATAAAAAATATTAATATGTTAGATCTTTTGTCTTTATTATCCTCTGGATCTGAACTTCTGAGGGCTATATTTCTTGCTGTCTGCAAAGAGCTAAATCCATGCTCTGTTTTTAGGGGAGGGGTATCTGGCTTTGCATACTGAGTTATTAATGAGCAATATATTGATATTACGATGATTAAAATATATTTTTTCATTGTACTTATCCCCTGAAAAAACAAGCATAGCAACTAAAATAGACTGTTCAGCGGCTTCGCTACGCTACCCGACGCAGCATGAGTATTTTCTAATCCCAAGATGAGGCTGAAGGGGACGTTGAGCCTCTGCTTTCAGGCCTTTCGTTCAAAGTGACTGGTTTTTTTGTGGCGCTTGGTCTTTTGCACGTTGTTGATAGTGGCCTTGGCAGCAATAAGGGCAGACAGTGAAACCGTGAAGGTATTAACAGTCATCATATCACCGGGAGCTTTATAACCCATCTATATCAGGATCCAATTCCTTTCCCTTGGCCAGCCGGTCAATGATAGGGCAGTCCGGCATATTGTCTCCATGACAGCATTGGGTGAGTTGTTGCAGGCTGTCACGAATCACTTGCAGTTGACTGATCTTAGCCTCGACATCGACTAATTTTTTCAGGGCCAGTGATTTTACATCAGCACTTTTACGATGCTTGTCGTTGTAGAGATCCAGAAGGTCTGAGCACTCTTTTAGCGTAAAACCCAGCTCTCTGGCGTGGCTAATAAAAGACAGTTCTCGCAAATGTGATTCATTATAATCACGGTAACCGTTATCGAGACGGTGGGCCGGTGAGATCAGTTTCAGACTTTCATAGTAACGAATGGTTTTGGCGGTCAGCCCGGTGGCCTGCGCTGCTTTGGAAATGTTCATGATTCAGATCTTCCTGGCAGTTGGCTCGAAACGTCTCAGACGGTTGGCGTTGCTGACCACCGTGACCGATGACAAAGCCATGGCTGCTCCTGCAACAACAGGGTTAAGCAGCATCCCTGTGAAAGGGTATAGCACTCCGGCAGCAATCGGAATGCCGAGAGAGTTGTAAACAAAGGCGCCAAACAGGTTCTGTTTAATGTTTCCGAGGGTTGCCCTGGACAGCTCGACGGCGTCGGCCAGTCCATGCAGTGAAGAGCGAATCAGGGTGATATCTGCCGATTCAATAGCAACATCAGTCCCTGTGCCTATGGCAAAGCCAACATCAGCACGGGCAAGGGCCGGGGCGTCGTTTATACCGTCACCTGTCATACCGACCTTGTACCCTTTTTCCTGCAACTGCCTGATGCAGAGTTCCTTGTCTTCTGGCAGGGTTTCGGCTCTGAAGTCATCAATGCCTACCTGTTGAGCGACAGCTGCCGCAGTCAGCCTGTTATCACCTGTCACCATCAAGACCCTGATGCCCAGTTTATGGAGTCTTTTGATAGCTGCTTTGGAGTCTTTTCTTATTGGGTCAGCGACCGCTATCAGCCCCGCCAGTTGATTATCCACAGCCAGATACATGGGGGTTTTACCCTGATTGGCCAGTGACTCTGATGTGGATGCCAGTAGCATGACATCAATACCATTGGCTGCCATCAGCTTTTCATTACCGAGCAGCACAGACTTTTCTTCAATACGCCCGGTCACCCCTTGCCCGGTTATCGCATAAAAATCGGATACAGGTGACAGTGACAATGATTGTTGTCTGGCAGAATTGACAATAGCGTCGGCCAGGGGATGCTCAGATGCACTCTCAATGCTGGCGGCAATCTGCAGAATTCTGTTCTTTTCTTCCTCAGTGTCCGCTGTGATGCTGACCCGTTCGGTCACTGTGGGTAGGCCTTCGGTGATGGTGCCTGTTTTATCCAGCACTATGGTGGTCAATTGACTGGCCTGCTGCAAAGAGTCTCCCTTGCGAATCAGCATTCCCAGCTCAGCGGCCTTGCCAATACCGGCCATGACTGACATGGGAGTGGCCAGACCCAGGGCGCAGGGACAGGCGATAATCAAAACTGTGGTAGCTACCACCAATGCGTGCGCCAATACCGGCGCGGGTCCGAAAAAGAGCCAGACAGTGGCTGCCAGAACAGCAATGACTATCACAACGGGTACAAATACCGATGAAATCTGATCGGCCATCCGGGCAATGGGCATTTTTGAACTCTGGGCTTTTTTTACCAGAGCAATGATGTGGGCCAGAGCGGTTTCACTGCCCACCTTTTCTGCCCTGAACAGCAAGCTGCCATTTTTATTCAGGGTGCCTGCTGAAACTTCGTCGTCTGGTGTTTTTTTCACAGCCAGTGGTTCGCCTGTGAGCATGGATTCGTCCACCAGACTGGTGCCTTCAACGACGATGCCGTCTACTGCGATTTTCTCACCGGGTCTGACTCTGACGATGTCGCCTTTCAAAACCTGGTCTGTGGGTATATCTATTTCCTGTCCATTGCGTACGATTCTGGCCGTTTTTGCCTGAAGCCCCAGCAGACGCTTAATCGCCTGACTGGTTTTGCCTTTGGCTCTTAACTCCAGAGCATGGCCCAGATTGATAAGACCAATGATCATGGCACTGGCTTCAAAGTAAACATGGCGGGCGGCAGACGGTAGAAGGTGAGGAAACAATACGACGACCATGGAGTAAAGCCATGCTATGCCTGTACCTATGGCAATCAGGGTATCCATATTGGTGTTGCCGTGCTTCAGGGCTTTCCACATGCCGGTAAAGTAGTGTTTACCGGAGAACACCAGAACAAAAAGAGTGGCAAGGCCGACAATCCCCCAGGCAAGTTGCTGAAAGGGTGTATTCACGCTCATTTCACCGGTGACGACACCCCAGATCATCAGGGGAATGCCCAGACCCAGAGCAATGGCGGTATGTTTTAGCAGGTGGCGATACTGTTTTTTGTCTTCCTCTTCCTGCTTTAGCCGAAGATCGCTGTCAGGTGTCAGCACGGTGCCGGGATACCCGGCATTTTCCAATGTCTGCAGAATGACGGCAACTTCAGACTGCCCCTGAACAGAGCAGGTTTTATCAGCCAGATTGACCGATGCGCTCTCAACACCCGGAACCTCCAGAAGAGCCGACTCAATTTTGCTGACGCAGGATGCACAGTGAATTGTTGGTATAGAAAATTGTCGTTCAGAATCGCAAGGCATTACTTCGGCTTCGAATCCGGCGTTTTTCACGGCTGAAATCAGAGAGGAAGGGTCGGCACTGCCTTCGACCATGGCCGTTTTGTCTGCAA
Organism: Endozoicomonas sp. 8E; assembly: GCF_032883915.1. Taxonomy (NCBI): domain Bacteria; kingdom Pseudomonadati; phylum Pseudomonadota; class Gammaproteobacteria; order Oceanospirillales; family Endozoicomonadaceae; genus Endozoicomonas; species Endozoicomonas sp. 8E. The sequence continues at coordinate 328,805 of NZ_CP120717.1, forward strand.
AGTTAACACTGGCTGCATTCACGCCAGCCACACCTTTGAGAGCCTTTTCAATTTTGCCGACACAGCCGGCACAGTTGACTCCGGAGAGAGCCAGCTGAATCTGAAGAGATTTCATGGTGTTTCTCCACGAGATCGATTTTGAGGGAAACTGTGCACAGGATAACCCTTACCCTGACTGGAAGGTAAAGGATTGTCTGGGAATGAAGATGGCACGGTAAGAATCTATCGCCAGACAGCCAATGGATCATGGGAACGAAAAGAAGCCAACATTGTCCATAAAGACGGAGTCTTATCAGCCAATTTCAGTCCTCATGGCTGCCATTTGGTGACTGCCAGCGACAACGGCGTAGTAAAAATCACTGAACTACAGAGCAACAATTCATCACTTGCTGTCATTGAGTGACGCCATTTTGCATGCGCTGAAAGACAGACACTCTGTTAGTTGCGCTTAACAACTTGTTATGAACTTTCGTCCTAGAACCGAATCTAACCAAACAGCATCAACATTGACTGCCCTTGCCGATCGAAGATAAATACCCAGGAGGAATCGGGGATGTATAGCATAGATAATAACACCAGCATTTCAGAGTCAAACTCGCCAACTCCCATGCAAACTGAACCGGGGATTGCATCATCTTGTTTCAGTACGTGTAGAAGCGTCGCTGTTGTTGACAAAGAAGAAAAGGATAAACCTTCATTTCAGTATTTTTGTATTTTATCAAGTTCCATGATTTACAGCCGTTTGCAACTTCGAGATATTGTCAGTTTAGAACGGGTATGTACCCGCCTTTGCGATGGTATCCACAAAGATAATGCTCTGGCAAAAGCTTGGTATCGCCGGTTTCCTTCACCACATCAGTATCAAATAAGGACAGCCATCAATACAAAAAATGATATTCAACTCCGTGATTGGTTTGAGTCGTTCACGAATGATAAGGCGTTAGTGAATTCACTCACGGATCGTAAACCGGACAGGATTTATGTACCTGCCCTGTTTTTTTTCACCAAGACCAGGCTGATGTCTCAATGTGAAACATTTACATTAGTTACAACGGAAACTATTCAAGAAAAGCACTGCGTAAACTCAGCCAGCCTCAGTGTCGATGGCCGCCATCTGGTCATCGCCTGTGACGATGGTACGACAAAAATCTACGTTCATAAGGCTGCCGGATCATGGGAAGTAATAGCCAGCATTTCCCATACCGGCTCGGTCAATTCAGCTTCCTTCAGCCCCAATTGTCGCTACGTAGTGTCTGCCAGTGTCGATGGCACAGTGATAATCTACGGCCATAAGGGCGATGGGTCCTGGAAACCAGTAGGCAGCTTTTCCCATACTGACTGTGTTTACTCAGCCACCTTTAGCGCCGATAGCCGCTATGTGGTGACCGCCAGTGAAGATAAAACGGCAAAAATTTACGGCCTCAAGGACGATGGATCATGGAAAAGTGAAGCCACTATCCCCCAAAATGGTCCGATCAAGTTAGCCACCTTCAACCCCATTGCCCACAATATACTGACCGGTAGTGAAGATAAAACGGCAGAAATCTGTGGCCTCAAGAACGGTAGATCCTGTTTAGAAAAAAACAGCATTGAGCGTCATAGATGGGTCTTATCAGCCATCTTCAGCCCCAATGGCAGCCATGTGATGACTGCCAGAAAGGATAACACGGCAAAAATCTATGACCAAAAGGCCAATGGATCATGGAAACCAAGAACAACCATTCGCCATATTGACTATGTTAACTCAGCCAACTTTAGCCCCGATGGCCGCTATGTGGTGACGGCCAGCGACGATTACACAGTAAGAATCTATGGCCAGAAAGCCAATGGAACATGGGAAGGAGAAGCCGGCATTGTTCATAAAGACGGAGTCTTATCAGCCACTTTCAGCCCTGATGGCCGCCATGTGGTGACTGCCAGCAAAGACGGAACAGCGAAAATCATTGGTCTACAGGACGATGGGTCATGGGTAGAAAAAGCCAGTATTTCCCATAATGGCTGGGTCTTATCAGCCAGCTTCAGCTCCGATGGCAGCCGTGTAGTCACCGCCAGTAGCGACGGCGCAGTGAAAATCACTGAACTAAGAAGCAATAATTCATTGTCTGCTGTCACTGAGTGACGCCATTTTAATTGCACTGAAAGACAGCAACTCTGTTAGTTGCCCTTAACAACATTTTATGAACTTTTATTCTAAAACGGACTCCAGCTTTGCGTTATCAACACTGACTGTCCTTGCTGGTAGAAGATCAATACCCATTTTGGAGAATTCAGGGATGCACGGAATCGATAATAACACCAGCATACAGAATCAAACCCACCACCCACCAGGCAAGCTCAATTGGAGCGTGCATCACCTTGAATCAGTGCGGGTAGATCCGTCGCTGTTGCTGATAAGGAAGAAAAGGATAGACCTTCATTTCAGTATTTTGCTGTTTTATCAAGTCCTATGATTTGCAATAGAGGAGCTTATTAAGAGCGAGTCTGTTAATCAGCAAAACGCCCGACAACTGCCGGGCATTTAATTTCAAAAATGATACGCAAGCGAGAACTGGATCACATTCAAATCCATATTGGGCCGTTTGATATAAGCATTGGAGTAGTGAAGCAACTTGGCGCCCAGATCAAAATTTTTTTCGGAACCCAGGAGAACGCCTGCACCCAGCATGGTTTCAAATTGTAAATGAGTGCTTTTTTCTAAAGGCTGGTCGCCTTTGTAACGAATCTGGGTATCGCTGATCCAGCCAACGCCCAGACCGGCATCGAAGTAATACTGTCCGCTGGGACTTTTGAATTGCCATACCGGAGTCACGAAAAAGCCATAGATATCATCGCCACCTTTCGAGCTGTGAGAGGGGCTGGCATCCAGTTGATTATCCCAGTAAGAAACCGAAGTATCGAGAAGAAAGCGGTCATTCCATTCTGAATGTTCGAGAAGTCCTTCGTCACTGAAAGGCCATCTCAGGGCCAAGCGAGTGTCCTTAACCTCTATTTTACTGGAAAGATCCGGCCCGTAGCTGAAATGAATACTTTCGGGTTGTGCGACGACCGACGTTGAAAAAACAGATAGCACCACAGGTACTGCTGACAGAAAGGCTGCGTTATTGAATTTCATGATCCTTATGCTCTTGTTTTTTTATTACTTTTTATATTTATTGAGCCCGCTACCAGATTTTGCTGCGCAATATTCCTGACGCCAAGTGGGAGGGGGCTTCCTACTAACTTACACTAAGGAGCCAGTGAATAAGACCAGATTTTTCCAACCTTGTTCTTTTTCAGCAAAGTCAGGTCGATATTCAGGCTGTTATCTCACCCGGTTTTGGATTTTTTATGACTCAAAAAGTGAAGGGATCAATGAATTGCCAGATGATGAAGCTGAGTTTGCTCATTATCATTCGAACCAAAAGAGGCGATCCGATGGCTTCACGAGAGTGTAACAGTGAACCATTATCATCAAATCGGTCGATCTGATCTGGATCAAGGTCAGGGCCGTTTTGCTGCAGCCCGTATGCACTGCAGGATGAAGAATAATTCGTTGTTTTTGTAAGTATTTGCACGTATGGTGAATTTTTTGTACTTATGTACCACTAGCAGTGGCAATTGAGAAAACAAGAATTTTAATGCCGACTTAATGTGCATTGGACTGATAAACGAATTAGATGAATAAGTTGTACCATGTCACCAACCCTGCTCAACAGACTGAAAGCCTTTGGCCCTCTGTCCTCGCCTGACTTTAACATTGCCAGTATGTTGTCACAGACTGGGGTGCGGCGACTGATTGTTGGCTGTGAAGTGCTGCTGGTGATTCTTCTGACTCAGCAGCTGGCCCGCCTTACCTGGCAATTTATGGAGAGTTCTGATAGCGCTATGATTCAGTCGTGGCAACCACAATCGACAGTGGTAAATCGTCGTCAGTCGGAACAGGATGCCTACCCCGCACTGAATGATTTCCATCTGTTTGGTCAGGAGCCTATCAGGCTGACACAAACCGATAACCGTGGTATCGACCCCAATGCTGTTCCCAAATCCCGCCTGTCTGCAAAAGTCACCGGTATTGTTGCCAGTTCAGTTCCTGCTGATTCCGTTGCGGTGATTCATTCCAGTGGCCGTGATCGCACTTATCGAATCGGTGAAAAGCTTCAGGGTTCCAATGCTGAAGTGAAAGATATTTATGAGGATCGGGTGATTGTATCGAACCGCGGCAAGCTCGAAGCCCTGTTGCTTTACCCCAATGAAGCGGATCGAAAAGTAGAAAAAAGAGACAGTAGTCGTCTGGCAGAAGTGCATCAACAACTGATCGCTGATCCGGCCTCTTTTACGGATTTTTTTCAGATCACCGCGGCTCAGAAGGATGGTCAGCTGATCGGGTATCAGTTAACCCCCGGCAAGTTTGCTGACGTTTTTCGTGAGTCAGGCCTGAAGCCTGATGATGTAGCCCTGTCTATTAACGGATATGACTTGAGTGACAGCAACGACACAATGAAGCTGCTGCAGGAAATCAAACAGCTCACCCAGCTATCGATGACCATTGAACGAGGTGGTCGTCTCTATGAAATAGAAGTCAGACTATGAGTGTTAGAGGAAAAACAGGGATTTTATCATTACTCCCTGAACTGTTTAATGGGGCTATTGCCCGGAAATGTGTGAACCAGAATGTTGTAAGACGGCTGCGCAGACAGGTCTGTTCACTGATGACAGTGTTCTTACTGGTTTCAACGTCTGTTTTTGCCAGTCAGGCTTCAGCGGACTATCAGCGCTATTCTGCCAGTTTTGAGAAGGCCGATATTGCTGAATTTGCCAGTACGGTCAGCGCTACTCTGAACAAAACCATTATTCTGGACCCCGCTGTTCGTGGCTCTGTAACGATCCGTTCCTATGACAAACTCAACGCTGAACAATACTATCAGCTGTTTTTGAACGTTCTGGAAGTCCACGGTTTTGCCGTTATCGAACAAGAAAATAATGTTCTGAAAATTGTTCAGGACAAGAACGCAAAAATGTCGTCTATTGCGCTGGCTGACCGGCAAAACCCGGGACAGGGTGATGAGTTCGTTACCTGGGTACTCCCGGTTCAGAACGTGCCGGTGAGAGAACTGTCTCCGTTATTGCGGCAGCTCAATGATACAGCAGGCAATGTGGTTCATTACGATCCCTCCAATATTCTTCTGATGACCGGACGTGCGGCCAATGTGAAGCGTCTGGTTGAGATTGTCAGACGAGTGGATATGGCCGGCAACCGAAACTTCTCCGTTATTCAGCTCGAATACGCCTCTGCTTCAGAAATGCAGCGAATTCTCACTTCTCTGCTGCAGGAAAAAGGTGGCAAGGGCAGTGCTTCTCAGGTGACCGTGGTTGCTGATGATCGCAGCAACCGCCTGATTGTTGCCGGTCAGGCAAGACAGCTGCAAAAAGTAAATCGTATTGTCTACCAACTGGATGCCGAACAGGAATCCTCCGGTAATACCCGTGTCTTCTACTTGAGGTATGCCAAGGCGGAAGAACTGAAAGAAGTCATGGAAGGCGTGGGTCAAACGGTTCAGGCAGAAAAAGACAGCGGTAAGACAGTTGTTCGTAATAACCAGAAGTTCAGTATCAATGTTCATGAGCAAACCAACGCTCTGGTGGTCACCGCTCAGCCAGACATTATGAAAAGCCTGGAAAGTGTCATCAAGCAGCTCGATATTCGTCGTGCCCAGGTTCTGGTAGAAGCCATTATCGTTGAGGTGGCTGATGGCGATGGCATTAACCTCTCCTTCCAGCTGGCCAATGCTAACAGCGGCAGTATGATGCAGTTTAATGATGGTCGAACAGTACCGATTGGCCAGATCATGGCAGGCCTGAAAGATGCCGAGGACGTGCCGGGTTCAACAGTTATCAGTGATGATGGCACCACTATCAACCCTGATCAGCCGGGAGACTATACCAAGCTATATGATGCCCTGGCCGGTGTTTCCGGTGCAGCATTCAGTATTACATCCGGTGACTGGACAGCCCTTTTGCAGGCTGTTACCAGCTCAACAAAATCCAATGTTCTGGCGACTCCCAGCCTGATGACACTGGATAACGAAGAATCTTCTTTTATAGTGGGTGACGAAGTTCCTGTTATCACCGGGTCTGCTTCCAGTTCAAACAACGACAATCCTTTCCAGACCGTAGAGCGTAAGGAAGTGGGTGTGAAGATGACCGTCAAGCCCCAGATCAATGAGGGCGATTCGGTGATGCTGGCTATTACCCAGGAAGTGTCCGGTGTGAATGGTACGACTTCCGTCGACGTCACTTTCTCCAAACGTGAAGTGAAAACATCCATCATGGCACGCAGTGGTGACACCATTGTTATTGGCGGACTGCTGGACGAAGACGTGCAGGAAAGTGTTTCCAAAGTGCCACTGCTGGGTGATATTCCCTACCTGGGGGCGCTCTTCCGCTCCACCTCCAGCGAGGTGAAAAAGCGTAACCTGATGGTCTTCCTGAGACCTACCATCATTCGTGACGATAACATCCTGACCAGTATCAGCGGTAAGAAATACAGCTATATGCGTGCCCGCCAGCTGGATCGTCGTGATCAGGGCGTTCAGCTGATGCCTGATGCAAGAACCCCGGTCCTGCCGGAATACCCTTCTAACTCCGATCTGATGAACAGAGCGCGCCAGAAACTGGATGCAGCTGATCAGAAAGAAAAAGAGAAAGAAAAAAACGACAGCAAAGACGATGACAAGGTAGCCAGTAAACAGTCGGAGAAGAACGATGCTGAGTCCGGCGATAACAGTTGATCAGGAAACCGAAGCCCTTGCGCAGGAAGTCCTACAAGATCCCCCTGCGGCTGTTCTGGAGCTGCCCTTTGCCTTTGCCCGTAACTTTGGTGTCCTGCTGGAACACAAGCAGCGGGGCAACCCCTGTTTGTACGTCAATGGTCAACCTTCCAGAGCCGCTATTACTGAGGTTCGCCGCTTTGTTGCCGGCCCGATTGACATCAAGTCCCTGTCTGAGGGCGAGTTTGAAGCGAGACTTTCGGCCTACTATCAAAAAGACTCATCGGCTGCCCGACAGCTGATGAACGATATCGGCAATGATGAAGGTCTTCACTCTCTGGCAGAGGAATTGCCTGACAGCGAAGACCTTTTAGATGCCGATGATGGTGCCCCGATCATTCGAATGATCAACGCTATGTTAGGTGAGGCGATCAAGGAAGGGGCTTCGGATATTCATATCGAAACCTTCGAAAACTGCCTGGTCATTCGCTTTCGTGTCGATGGTGTATTGAGAGAAATTCTTCGACCCCAGCGTAAGCTGGCGGCTTTGCTGGTATCCCGTATCAAGGTCATGGCCAAACTGGATATTGCCGAGAAGCGGGTACCTCAGGATGGCCGTATTTCTCTGCGTCTGGGTGGTCGTGCCGTCGATGTCCGGGTATCAACACTGCCTTCCCGTCATGGTGAGCGGATCGTATTGCGTTTGCTGGATCGCAACAGTGTCCGTATGGACATGTCCAGTTTAGGCATGACACCTGATATTCATCAGCACATCCGTGAGGCTCTGCATAAACCTCACGGCATTCTGCTGGTCACAGGCCCGACCGGTTCCGGTAAGAGTACGACACTGTACGCTGGTTTGACAGAAATCAACGACAGCGAACGCAATATTCTCACCGTTGAAGATCCTGTGGAATACGATTTGGAAGGTGTGGGTCAGACACAGGTCAACCCCAAGGTCGATATGACTTTTGCCCGAGGTCTGCGTGCCATTCTGCGTCAGGACCCGGACGTGGTGATGGTGGGTGAGATTCGTGATCTGGAAACTGCAGAAATTTCCATTCAGGCTTCCCTGACCGGTCACCTGGTATTGAGTACACTGCACACCAACACGGCTATCGGTGCTGTCACTCGTTTGAGAGATATGGGCATTGAGCCTTTCCTGCTGTCTTCCAGTCTGCTGGGCGTTCTGGCCCAGCGTCTGGTTCGTACCCTCTGTCCTTCCTGCAAAGTAGCCAGAGAACCAACGCCTCACGAGCGCAGGCTGATGGGAATGGAGGACTCTGACAGCAGACCCGTTCACGAAGCCAGCCCTGAAGGCTGTTCCCAGTGTCATGGCAGTGGCTATAAAGGTCGAACCGGCATTCATGAGCTGTTTCTGGTCAGCGATGACGTCCGTAGGATGATTCATGAGGGTGCCGGTGAACAGGCTCTGGAAGATATCATTCGCAAGAGCAGCCCAAGTATCCAGAAAGATGGCTTCCGTAAAGTCCTTGCGGGTATGACTTCCATTGAAGAAGTATTGCGGGTAACCAGGGAGGAATAATGGGCGTATTTGCATACGAAGCCCTGGATAAAAAGGGCAAAAAACGCAAAGGGGTGCTTGAGGCTGATTCTGCCCGCCAGCTTCGTCAGCAATTGCGCTCGGAAGGTCTGGCTCCGGTGACCATTAATGAATCCGAACAAAAGAGCAGTGGTAAACGTGCGTCGTTTACTCTGTTCGAGAAAAAAGCCAGCCCGGCTGAAGTCGCCCTGTTGACTCGTCAGCTGGCCACTCTGGTTGCGGCTGCCATTCCTCTGGAAGAGTGTCTTCAGGCTTTGTCTCGTCAGGTTCAGAAATCCCATCTGAAAGCCATGATCACCACCGTCAGAGCCAAGGTACTGGAAGGCCGGACGCTGGCAGAAAGTCTGGCGAATTACCCGAAAACCTTCGATACACTGTATTGCTCGATGGTGGCGGCCGGTGAAAAGTCCGGTCATCTGGATACGGTTCTGGAGCGGCTGGCGGATTATACCGAACAGCGTCAGATGATCCGGGGCAAGCTGATTCAGGCCATGATCTATCCCGCCATTCTCACCATTGTGGCGGTCTCGGTCATCGCCATTTTGCTGGCAACCGTGGTACCCACCGTGGTGGAACAGTTTGCGGATCTTGGACAGGACCTGCCAGCCATGACCCGGGCCCTGATTGCCATGAGTGACTTTGTTCGGGATTACGGCTTCGGTGTACTGGCTGGCCTTGTCGCTTTGTTATTTATCAGGCAGCGTGTGCTGGTTAATCCCAGGCGGAGACTGACCCACGACCGATGGCTGTTGAAAATGCCCGTAATGGGTGAAGTGGGTGCCGGTGTTGATACCTCACGTTTTGCCCGGACACTGAGTATTCTCAGCAGCAGTTCAGTGCCCCTTCTGGAAGGAATGAGAATCTCGGCAGAAGTCATGTCCAACTCTTTTATCCGGAAATCTCTTGAACAGGCTTCGGAGCGGGTGAGGGAAGGTTCCAGCCTCTGGATGGCGCTGGATCAGACACAACTGTTTCCACCCATGATGCTTCATATTATTGCCAGTGGTGAAAAGTCGGGTGCGCTCGAACAGATGCTGGTTCGAGCAGCGGACAGTCAGGATCGACAGTTTGAAAACCAGGTGAATATTGCCCTGGGTGTTTTTGGCCCTTTGCTGATTGTCTCCATGGCGGGCATGGTGCTGTTTATTGTTATGGCGATTCTGACCCCGATGCTGGACCTTAACTCACTGGTATCAGGTGGTTAACAGGCAGCATGGGGCTTTCAGTAGAGAGTTTTTCAGGTAAAAACATGAGCCTGACACAGATCGGGTCATGTGACATTAGGAGTGAATAACCAATGACTACGAAAAAGGTAGATCGACAAAAACAGCAGGGTTTTACCCTGATTGAGATCATGGTGGTGATCGTGATTCTCGGTGTCCTGGCCAGTATGGTGGCCCCGAATGTTCTGGGTAACAAAGAAAAGGCAGACCAGCAGAAAGCCGTCAGTGACATAGTGACGCTGGAAAACGCACTGGACATGTACAAGCTGGACAATAATCACTTCCCATCCACTCAGCAGGGGTTGAATGCTCTGGTAGAACAGCCTTCCGGTAGCCCTCAACCCAGAAATTACCGTGACAATGGCTACATCCGTCGTTTACCCCAAGACCCATGGGGTAATGACTATCTGATGCAGTCTCCCGGTGAATTTGGTGATATCGATATCTTCTCTGCCGGACCTGATGGCCAAGCGGGCTCTGACGATGACATCGGCAACTGGAACATGAATTCCTGATGAAAAGTGCCGGCTTCACCTTGCTTGAAATCATGCTGGTTCTGGTACTGCTGGGCATTGCTACCGCTGTCGTATTGCCTACTCTGGAACCGGCTGACAGTTCCGCGCGTTTAAAAACGGCTGCGGATCGATTTGCTGCTCTGGTGAAAGCTGGCCACGAAGAGTCATTGCTTAAAGGTAAAGACCTTGGGGTCAGGTTGACCGACAACGGCTATCAGTTTATGGAGTGGTATGAAGACAAGTGGCAGTTAATGCAGAGTGACCGATTGCTCACAAAGAAAGAGCTTTCAGAAGCCATCAATCTGGACTTTATGCCGGGTGAGCCGATCTGGCAGGCTGCTCTGGATGCACAAGAGCAGCAAGATAGTGACTCGTTTTTTACTGACTCAGGGCTGTTTGAAAACGAAGCAAGCAAGAAAAAACCTGACCTCTATATCTGGTCCAGCGGCGACCTGACCCCGGCTGAAGTGCGGTTTCAGTCAGCCAGCGACAGTCGTCGCTTTTTTAGCGTGATGATCAGGGAAACCGGAGAAATAACCGTGGTCAGTGCAGATGAGTATGACAAGACAAGTGGTCGGGGTTGATAAATGAAACGTCATTCAGGCTGTTCACAATGTTCCCGGCAGGTCAGGGGCTTCACTTTGTTAGAAGTGTTGATGGCCATGACTATTCTGGCCATCGCCGGTATCACGGTGCTCAGAACCAGCAGTGAAAGCCTGGATAACAGCCAGTACCTGAAGAACAAAACCATGGCTCGCTGGGTGGCCGACAATGAACTGGTCGATCTCTACCTGAAGGATCAATGGCCGTCCCAGACCTGGAAAAAAGAGACCCGTGAGCTGGCTGATCAAACTTGGCATGTCCGATACCGGAGTGTGCGTACGGCGGATGAAAATTTTCGGGCCATCCAGGTCGAAGTCCGACTGGACCGCGATGAGAAGAAAGCCGCTCTGGCCAGTCTGCAAACTTACACGGTGAAGCGGTCTTGAAGTCATTGAACATCATGCAACGCTCGACCCAATGTGGTTTTACCTTACTGGAAATGTTGGTGGCTCTGACCATTTTTGCACTGGTCAGTATGAGTGCCTGGCAGATTCTTCAGGGTGTTATGGGTGCCCGCGATGTTGCCAGCGATCATCAGAGTCGTATTCAGGAAATTGATTACGCCATGATGGTCATGGAGCAGGACTTCCGGCAAATGATTGACCGGGGTGTGCGAGTTGATGGTGAACTGACGAATCAGAGTCTGTTTGCCGGTCAGGATATGCTGGAATCCGATGACGAGGCAGCGGTCTTTATTCGTCTGGGCTGGCGCAATCCGCAACAGAAACTCCCCCGCTCCGAGTTGCAGAAAGTCAGCTATCGGCTCAAAGACGGAGTGCTGGAACGTCAGCACTTTTATGTGCTGGACCCTGAGGAGAATGCAGAACCCGTGGTCAGGGATCTGTTAACCGATGTCCGCTCACTCAAGTTTCAGTACTTTATTAATGGCCAGTGGTTAGAAAAACTCGGTAACACTCTGCCCGAGGGCTTGAAGATTACCTTTGAGCTGAATGATCTGGGGATCATCGAGCGGCGTTACGTGCTTCCCGGGATCTGGGAAGTTCAGGAGCAGGAGTCATGAGGGGCCTGATTTCAGATAAAAAGAATACAACGTCTTTTGAGCGTCGTCAGTCTGGTGTCGCATTGCTAATTGTTATGTTCGTATTGACGTTGATGGTGCTGATAGCGGCAGAGATAACTTTCGGATTTTTCCTGCAAATGCGCCGGACAGCCTCCCTGCAGCAAATGGAACAGGCCCGCTGGTATGCCCTGTCTGGTGAAGAACTGGCGGTCAAGGTGCTTCAGGACGAGTTTGATGAAAGCGAAGAAACCGTCAATCTCGGTCAAACCTGGGCCACGGGTGAAGTGACTTTCCCGGTCGATGGTGGGGCAATCAAGGGCGAAATTTCCGACGCTCAGGCCTGTTTAAACCTCAATGCTTTGCAGGCACCGGACAAAGGAGGGCAGACTTCGGTTGAAGTTAAAGTGTTTCAATCCCTAATGGAAGTTCTGGGGATTGAGCCTTACCTGGCGGACAGGATTGCCCAATCAACCAGAGACTGGATAGACAATGACGACACCCAGGGGTCAGGTACCGGAGCCGAAGACAGTTATTATCAGTCTCTGCCAGTGCCCTATCTGGCCAGTAATACCAGTATGAGATCGGCTTCGGAATTGAGAGCGGTAAAGGGCGTCAATGCCAGAATTATGAGAAGGGTTGAACCTTATCTTTGTGCACTTCCGACTGCCGAGATGAACATTAATATCAATACCCTGTCGCCGGATCATGCGTCGGTGCTCAGTGCCCTGTATTTGGGTGAGCTTCCCATAGAGCAGGCAAAAGAGGTATTGGAACAGAGGCCGGAGGATGGCTGGCAGAGTGTCGATGAGTTTATTCAACAACCCTCTCTCTCCAACTTCAGTGCCGAAAACACCCATGAGTTGATGTCGGTCGACAGTCAATATTTTGTGATGAATGCAACCGCTTCCTATGCGGACTCCAAAGTCCGGGTAAAGAGCCTGCTGCGGCGGGAAGAAGAGAATAAGTTCAGCGTTATTCGCCGAGAGTTTGGAGGGCTTGAGTGAGCCAGCATCTTATCATCAGGCTGCCCGGAGAGCCCGGCCAGCCGGTTCACTGGCAATGCTATTCAGTAGAGCAGGGGCCAGTGATTCAGGCAACCGAAGGGGAAAAAGCTACCTCGGGTATTCTGCCGTCTGTAAAAGACCTGGGAGCACTGGCTGAGTCATTTCCTGACACCAAAACTGTTGCCCTGGTTCCCACGGAGCTGGTCAGTGTTCATTGTATACAGGTTGAAGGCAGGCTGAGCAAGGCGGTATTAAAGTCACTGCCTTTTCGTCTGGAAGATGATCTGGCTGAGGATGTGGATGATCTTCATATTTCGGTCATTGCCAGAGAAGGAGATCAGGTGTATCTGTCCGTGGTCGCTCATTCGAAAATGGCTTTCTGGTACGAAGCACTGAATCAGTCTGGTCTTAAAGTCAAAACCCTGATTCCGGAAGCCCTGGCTCTGCCCTGGACCGAGGGTGAGTGCTCGGCACTGGCCATAGATGGACGCTGGATACTCCGGGATGGCCGCTGGCAGTGGGCTGCCTGCGATCCATCCTGGCTGAGCATCTATCTGGCAGAGGACGATTCGCAAGAGACGCCTCTGAAAGTGAACAGTTTCAGCGAACTACCGGAGAACCCTCCGGGTGAATGGCATCAGGAAGCTTCAGGCCCTGCTCTGGAAGTATTGGCAGCGGGTGCGGTCAGTGCCACCTCTCAGAAGAACAGTCCCAACCTGTTGCAGGGTGTCTGGCAGGTTGAGTCATCGGTCTTCAAAAGCCTGAAACCCTGGGGGCTGGCTGCCGGACTGCTGGCTTTTACCGTCACTCTGTTTATTGCTCAGGCGGTATTGAAGTCGGTACAGTTGGAACGACAGGCTGATCAGCTTCAGGCACAGGCGCATAAGATCTACAGTGACATGTTTCCCGGTGAGCGAATTGTGCGTCTGCAGTCGCAGATGAGACAGAAGCTCACGGCATTGAAGAGTAACAACAGCGATGACTCGGGTCTGCTGAAACTGCTCGATCAGACTGCCCCGCTGTTTAAACAGTATCCGCAACTCAAGCCAGTTACTTTGTCGTATAACCAGTTTCAGCAATCACTGCGGGTGGAAGCCACTGCGAAGGATTTTGATACTTTTACGGCATTCCGGGAAGGGTCGGGTGAGCAACTGGTGATCACGGTTGAAACACTGGAGAAGCGTGGTGATATTGCCAATGGTACGCTGATCATCAGGGGGAGTGATTCATGAATAACATCGTGGAAAGCTTCAATGAGCGCTGGCAACAGGCCCAAAGTTACTGGCGTGGCCTGAGTCGACGGGATCAGCAACTCTGTATGGTGGCAGGGGTATTTATCATTGTCTGGAGCATTTGGCAGGGTATTTTAAACCCTTTGTCAGAACGTCAGTTAGCTGCCGAACGGAAGCTGGTGGCCAGTCAGAAGTTATTGGCTTCTATACAGGAACAGGCCAATGAGATTGTCAGTCGGCGTCAGGGTCAGCCAGACAAGGGCCGCTATCTGGTTTTACCTCTGGACCAGTTGGTGAGCAGAACCGCAAAAGATTTTGATCTGCGCATCACCGGGGTGCGAACCGTTCGCGATTCATTGCAGGTCGATCTTGATACAGTGGGCTTTGATCGTTTACTGGCATGGCTGGTCAATCTTCAACAGCAGGGCGGGGTTGAGATCAGGGAGCTGGAGGTAGAAGCTGCCGAAAAGCCCGGTCATGTGATCGTAAAGGCTCTGAGAATAGAAAGAGCCTTCAGCGCGGAGACAGGCTTCAGCGCAGAGACAGCCTTCAGCGAGAGTTAAGACTTATGAAGAAAATCATTTCTCTGGCTGCACTGGCCGTTGTTTCTTACTCGGTTTTTTTGCTGGCAGGGTTGCCAGCCGCTTTTGTCTGGCGTCATGTGCCCAATATGTCGGAGATTGAGCTGGAAGGTCTGTCAGGTTCAGTCTGGTCGGGTTCAGCGCAGGAACTAACCATCAATGGTATCGAGCTTCAGGAAGTCAGTTGGGATATCCAGCCTTCTGCACTGCTGACCGGAAAGGTCAGCGCAGACGTTGAGGTCGGTGATAACTTTTCTGCTGTTGTGGGTCAGGCGACAGTAACCTACAGTCCTCAGGGTGTGATGGTTGAAGACCTTGAAGCAGACGCCTCGGCAGGGTGGTTACAGCAGCTTGCACCCATGCCAGTTCCGGCAATAGCTAAAGGCAATATCAATCTGGTGGTAGACTCCCTGGTTTATGAACAGGGTCGGTGTGTCGAGCTGGATGGTCGTATGGAATGGGAAAGAGGGCGGATCAGCAGTCCTCTGGGTGAATTGAGACTGGGTAAGGCAGATGCTGATCTCACCTGTAAGGGAAATACTCTGGAAGGTAAAATTAGCCAGTCATCGGAGTTTCTGACAACAGATGCCGTTTTCAGATTTAATCTTAACGGCAGTTATTCATTGAACGGGAAAGTGTCTGAAGGTGAAGCTTTGCCGGAAACCATGAAAGATGGAATGAGGTTTCTGGGTAGGCCGGATTCTCAGGGGCGCTTCCCTTTAACATTCAGAGGGCGGATTTAATTCACTTTTTCATAGTGCGGCTATTTTCTCAATTCCTGTACCTCTCCATGAAGAGTAAGTGATTTTGCAATTACGTTTTCAAACATCGATAAGGAAACCTGGCAACTCAACCAGCAGCTTAAGCGCCTTTTGTCCTAATTGTTTGACGTTTAACGAGTCTCGGTATACTTTTAACCTATGATTAAGTCATTCAGCTGTAAGCAGACCAAGTCGTTGTTTGAAGGTGGGTCCCCGAGGGCTTTTAGGGTTTTTAAGAGTGTTG
Organism: Endozoicomonas sp. 8E; assembly: GCF_032883915.1. Taxonomy (NCBI): domain Bacteria; kingdom Pseudomonadati; phylum Pseudomonadota; class Gammaproteobacteria; order Oceanospirillales; family Endozoicomonadaceae; genus Endozoicomonas; species Endozoicomonas sp. 8E. The sequence goes on from NZ_CP120717.1 coordinate 344,299, forward strand.
CCGAGCGTAAGTTGCAACAATTGGATAGTGCAGCAAGCCTTGACTTTCTTCGTAGCCCACCCGGCAACCAACTGGAACGTCTGACTGGCGATCGAGCAGGTCTGTATAGTATTCGCATTAACAAACAATGGCGCGTCTGCTTTAAATGGCATCGAGGGAATGTGCTTGATGTTGAAATTATTGATTACCATTAAGGAGGATTTCAAAATGGCATCTAACCAACTGCGCCCTATACACCCTGGTGAAATCCTCAGGGAAGATTACCTTAATCCTCTGGGTATGAGTGCCAACGCACTTGCTATAGCGCTGAGAATACCAGCCTCGAGGATTAATGATATTGTTTTGGAAAGACGTGCAATAACGCCTGATACTGCCCTGAGGCTGGCGAGATACTTTGGTGGGGATGCACAGAGCTGGCTAAACCTGCAAACGGCCTATGACCTGAAAATCACCACAGCTGAACTGGGCAATAGTCTGAAAGCTATTGAGCCAAGGGTCGCCTGATGTTCAGAGCATCAGGCTGGAATTTTCAGCACAGAAGGGGTTGTCATGAAATTCATCATACACTGTGTGATGAATATAGCTGAGCATGGTTGCGACCATTTCAGAGCCACAGTTGTGAGGATGTTTTATCGTATCAGCCATTCAAACTGACTGTTTTTTTCTTCCTGTGAATGGAAACTCCGTGAATAAAATCTTCATAAAAATTCTATTGTTTGTTCTGGTTCTGGCCGGAGCCACTGTCCTGTACCTGAAGTTCAAACCGGTTGAAAAGCCTGTCAGTCCGCTTCCGGAGCTGACCCAACTGTTGGAAACAGCTCAGCTTCAGGCGGAAGAACTGACCATGCCAAAGGCAGAGCCTATTAATCTGGCAGACTGGCAGGTGCTGATGCAGCAGGTGGCTGACCAGAGCGGTTTGCAGATTGGCGTCAGAGAGGGCAATGCCCAGCAGGCTGAAATCTATATCAGGAAGGGCTCGGTAGCATCCTTTGTGAACGGGTTTGCGGACATGTATGCCAGAGGGCTCAGAGTTCAAAGCATACGATTGCTGGAAACCGGTGAGTCAGGACAGGTTAAGGCTGAAACAGTGAAGCTGCTGGTGAGTCCTTAACTCTCACCATATAGTTTTCACATGACTGTATTTAAGGATTTTTTCGTCCGCTGTGACTATGGGAGCCGCCAGGGCTCTGGCTTGTGCAGTGATGATTCTGTCTGCAGGATCTTTGTGGAATTCCCCCGGCAATCTGGTAGATTCCACAGCAACCCTATTGTTAACGGGCAGATAAGTGACCCTTTCAATCTCTCCAACTAATTTTAGCCAGATGTCGATGTCCATACTCAGAGTTAAACGGCCCTTGGTGGTTAACATGGCGACTTCCCACACGGAGATAGATGAAACAACGATGTCACCTTTCTTCTTCTGCTCTGCCTCAATGCATTTTCTGGCTTTACTGCTTAGTGATGAATGGTCTGAAACCCACCAGACCAGAGTGTGTGTATCCAGAACAATCATTGCAGCACTTCCCAGTCATCTGATACTGAGTCCGTTGGGTTCTCGAAAGAAATAACACTATCCTTCAAGAGTTCTTTCGGATCTTTTGGTGCATCTTCCTGATAAGGCTTGATAACCAGTGTTGGCTTTCCGTGAGAAGTGATAACAACCTCATTACCTGATTGCTCAACTGCTCTCATAATTTCGAGAGCCTGTGCTTTGAATACTGATTTGGAAACTTCAGTTTTCATTATTTTTGCCTATAGTCATATATCTATAGTCATATTTTAGTCGATAGATTGAAGTCCGTAAATTATGGTCAGGAATAATGGCAATACCTCCCACGACTTTTCTCAGGCTAATGTCTGACTCTTAGCCGAAGGCTAATGCCGTCTATCAGACGACGGCATAATGTTTCTCCAGAGAGCTGTACCCCAGCCCTGTCTCTTTCCTCACTTCAATACGTGTGGGAATCCTTTCTTTCAGTGATTCAATATGTGAGATGACCCCTACCATCTTTCCTGAAGCGTTCAGGTTATCCAGGGCATCCAGTGCTATTTCCAGTGTCTCCTGGTCCAGTGTGCCGAAGCCTTCGTCAAGAAACAGGGAATCAATGCTGGTTTTGTGACTGACCAGATCGGACAATGCCAGTGCCAGTGCCAGACTGACCAGAAAGCTCTCTCCTCCCGAGAGAGTTTTGATATCCCGGGCGGTATCCCCCTGCCAGGTATCAATGACTTCCATACTGAGGGCTTCGCCCGTCTTTCTGTGTAGCTGGTAACGACCATGCAGTCTTTGTAACTGCTGGTTGGCCAGATAAATCAGATGGTCGAGTGTCAGTCCCTGGGCAAATTTACGAAACTTGTCGCCTTTTGCCGAGCCGATCAGACTATTGAGATGTTCCCATACGGCAAACTGCTGTCTCTGCTGGCTGATTTCATCTACCCATTCAGACAACTGCTGACGTTTTTTCTGGTCTTCGGTGAGTGCCTGTCGAATTTCACCCAGTCGTTGATTGTTCAGGCTCAGCTCTGCTGTCTGTTGTTTCAGACAAGTCAGGATCTCTTCAGAGGCTTGTTCAGTCAGGGCCTCTTTCAATAGTTTTTCCAGAGAGGTTTCTGCCAGCTTGAAACGTTCGCTACTGCTGGCAATGTCCCTGTCCAGAGTGCTTTTCAATGTTTCCAGTTCGCTACGTTGTTCAGGAGCAAGCAGAGCCTGCTCAAACTGTTCGCTGGAATCAAAGGGGCTGTCTTCCAGGGTGGTCTGCCAGTGTGCTTCTTTTTCCTCCAGTTCTGACCGGTGAGTTTTCTGGTCATTGAGATGTTGCCGGATAGAGCCGGACAGCTCGCTGTCAGCGCGCATTGCCGTTTGCAATTCCGTTTCTGCGTTTTTAAGGTTTTGTTCAGCGGTGACTATGGCCTGCTCGATCCTGCTGCGTTCCTCGGTCACCTTCAGTTCGCCAAACAGCGTGAACCGCATGTCTTTGCGATCAGCCTGCTCTCTGTCAATCTGATCCAGTTGCCGGTTTAATTGATCGGCCTGCTGTCGGGACTGAAGCAGATTGTGCCCAAGCATTTGCATTTCATGATTGAGCGTTTGCATTGCCTGCTGTTGTTCAAGGCTCTGCTGATGGCATGTTTGCCAGCGATCTTTCAACGCTTTCTGGCTCATAAGCCAGCTGTCCTGGGTTTCCAGTGCCGGAAGCGCCGTTTCCATTGAGTGATGAAGGGCTGATTCCAGCTGGTTCAGTTCCTGTTCGTGCCGGGAGAGCTGCTGCCTTAGTGTTTTGATCTGTTCTGACACTTGACTCAGCTGTTGTTGCAAGAGAGCCAGTTGCGACTGTTTCTGATCAAGCTGCTGCTGTTCCCGGGTAGCTACCTTCTCGGCACTTTGCAGTTGCTGGTTGATTGCGTCCAACTGTTTGACCTGGTCATTAATGGCTACCAGCCTCTTTCTGGTGCTGTCCAGCCAGCTATGAACCGATTCAGTGTCAGAGATATTCAGTTGAATTTGCAGTGACTGACAAAGCTGCTGCCACTCTTTCTGCGTCGATGCCTGCCGGTCCTGTAACTCGAGAATGCGTTTTTCTGAAGTGTTGCACAGCGTTTTCAGTTCTGCTTCCAGCTGCTTTTTCCGGGTTCCCTGTTGTTCCAGTTCTGCCACAAGCCGCTTCTTTTCTTCCTGCCTATGTTGAGTGGAATCGACGTCTACCAGTTGATAACGCTGCACAGCAGGGTGTGCTGTTGAACCACAGAGTGGGCAGGCGTCGCCTTCTTTCAGGTGCTGACGATGTTCACTGAGACTAGCAATTTTTTGCTCTTGAAGTAGCAGGGTTTCCAGATCTTTCAGATGTTGAGCTTCTTTTCTGTACAGGTCCCTTTGCTGATTCAATTCTGCCTCAACAGTGGTGAGTCGCCGTTTGTTTTCGTCCAGTGTCGTTTTTTCTGTACGCAGGCTGGTTTGGCCTTCCAGATGATGCTCAAGCAGAGTTTTCAGCTGCTGGCATAAGGGTACTTTCTCCATCAGGGCGTGTTGTTGTTGCCTGAGTAAAGGCTCTTTCTGACCCTGAAGCCAGTGTTGTCGCTGAGCCTGTTTTTGCTCCAGCAGATCTTGAGACTGGGCTAACTTTTCCTTACTGACTTTTTGCTGTTCCAGCAACTGCTCGTGCCGGGTGCTGTCCTGCTTGTTCCGGGTATGGTGTTCCTGCAGCCTGTGTTTAAGCTGATTAATCTGCTCTATCAGAGACTTTCTCTGCTCAAACTGCGAATGCCAGAGAGGCAGCTGTTCTGCCAGCTTTTCATGATGAGTATGTTGAGCCAGATATTCAGAGGCCTGTTTTAGAGACTGCTGAAGCTGCTGGCGATTCTGTTGCAGTGTTGAGTGCTGCTCTTCCTGACTCTGAAGCACTTTACCAAGCTCTTTCTGTGCTTCATACAGCTCGGCCTGATTGCGTTGGGCCTCGGCTATTTTAAGATCCAGAGGAATGATCTGATCGGCGATCAGTTGCTCGGTTTCCACTTTTTGCTGTTTGACCTGCCTGAGGTTTTCCTGCGCACTTTTGCTGGCCTGCTCTTTTTCTGTCAGGGTTTGCTTGAGTGTTTGTTCTTTCTCAAGCAATTCATCCACCTGTTTTTGACGCTGAGCCGCCGCTGCCTTCAGAGACAATAACTGATCATAGACCGGCTTTATTTCCAAGGCAGGAATCGATTCCTCCAGCTTTTTCAGCGTTTCACGGTTGGCTTCCCGCTGTTCCAGATTTTGCAGGTGTAACTGACGGGATGTTTGCTTTTCTTGCTCAAGCTCAGCTTTCTTTTCCAGCCAGGTATGCTGTCTGTTCAGTTCATCCATCTGGCTCTGTATCTTACGGTTGAATTCCGTCAGGTCGCTCTGTTCTTCAGCGAGCTTTTCCAGAACACTGTCGTCCAGCAGCTGAACGCCTTCGGTTCTGGCCTGAAGCAGGTTGAGTGTTTCCTGCTCTGCCCGTGCCCGCTCAAACACCCGGCGGGAAATTTCTCCGTAGATATCCGTGCCTGTCAGTTCTTCCAGAAGCTCGGCCCGGTCATTGGCGCTGGCCTGGAGAAAAGCGGCAAATCCCCCCTGGGCCAACATCATGGACTTGGTGAAACGACCAAAGTCGAGGCCGGTAATGTCACTGACGATCTTTAGTTTGTCCTGGATGCGGCTGGTAATGATGGCGCCATCCAGTTTCGCCAACTCTACCTGTGGGCTTTGTAATTTACCGTCTGCCCTGCCTCTGGCCCGCCGCTGGGACCAGAAAGAACGATAACCCTGTCCCTGAACTTCAAACTCCACTTCCGCCAGTGATTCTGACGTATGACGTGTCATCAACTCGTTATCGCTGGCAGAAACCGTGCTAAGTCGGGGTGTCTGGTGATAAAGAGCCAGGCAGATGGCATCCAGTAGCGTAGTTTTTCCCGCACCTGTGGGACCGGTGATGGCAAAAAGACCGTTGTTGCGGAAGTTGTCTTCGGTGAAATCAATTTTCCACTCACCTTTGAGCGAGTTGATGTTCTTCAAACGCAAACTGAGGATTTTCAAGCTATCAACTCCTTCTCGTCCTCAAGTCTGGCGGTTTTGTTGTCATCATCCGGTTCATCCAGAGTGGCAAGGATTTCATTAAACGCCCGGTTGAGACTGGCTGTGCGTTGTTCATCAAGATCTTCGTCGTTCAGTCGCCGGGCAAACACTTCAGCGACATCAAGTTCGTCAAGTGTCTCTTTGCATTCGCTTTGTAGAGCAGCACTGTTGATTTCACGCTTTCGACGGACTCTTAATACTTCCAGATTTCTGCCCTCCAGCATGATCTGTATAGGCTTTTGCAGATCGGTGAGGTAGTCGTCAGTGCTGACTTCCAATTCCAGCCAGGTGGTGAGTGGAGAGTCGTCATTGATCTTGTCCAGCGCCTGCTGAATGGTCTTCAGGCTGCCTTTCAGGCTTTTCAGGGAACGAAAGGTGGGCACTTCCAGTTCTTTGATTTCTGGCGCAGTGCCAGGCTCAAGGTCAACCAGCACGACCTGTTTAGGGCAGGACGTTTCATCAAAGCTGAGCGGAATAGGGGAGCCTGAGTAACGGATATGTGCCTGATCCGAGACCTTCTGGGCGCGGTGAAGGTGCCCCAGGGCTATGTAGTCTGCCGGAGGGAAGGCGCTGACCGGAAAAGCCGACAGGGTGCCAATATAAATATCTCGCACCGACTCAGACATTTGTCCACCGACCGTGGTCAGGTGCCCTGTAGCCACGGTTGGCAGGTTTTTGTCAGAGGCCAGTTCGAAGACTTTCTGATAGTGTCTGGCAATCGCGTTCTGCAGAGCCTGTTGTTTATCGGTGTCACTGTCACCCGCCTGACTTTCCAGAACATCTCTGGGACGGATAAACGGTATAGCGCATACCACTGCGCCGGGTTCTCCCTGATGGTTCTTCAAAGTTACTATCTGGTCTTCCGGGTTTTCTGTAACGCCACCCACAACATGGGTATTCAGGCAGGCCAACAAATCTCTGGACTCATTCAGGGTTGAGACCGAGTCATGGTTACCACCGACAATAATCAGCTGCTGGCAGCAGGTTTTCTGCAGGTTGACAATGAACCGGTTGTAGAGTGTTCGGGCATAGCTGGGCGGCGTTCCGGTATCAAAAATATCACCGGCAACAATGATGGCATCCACAGAATTCTCGTCAACGGTTTCCAGCAGCCAGCGAATAAATGCCTGATGCTCAGGCTCTCGGCTCTTGCCTATGAAGTGCTGGCCAAGGTGCCAGTCAGAGGTGTGGAGAATGCGCATGTATTGAAGATTAACCAGAAAGAGAGGTGGACTGTACAGAATATACTTTTTGAGTCAGGACTGTCAGTTTTATTAGGGGGGGCGCTCGTGGCTTGGGAAAGTAAAGTATCCTGCTGCTCGAACTGTTTCAGAGAAATTCGTATCTTTTGGACGAAACATTGATCTGTGAGATAGGCCGATCTCTGTAGAAATGATAGTGTAACCGGTTACATCATGCCGAAAACAGGGTGACAAATGTTCATCGTCCGGCTAAACAGAATTCAGAAGGTCGACAACCGGAAGATTAAACTATGCGCTTAATTCCTCTATCCGCTAAATCCGACGTGGGCAAATGGGCCGCCAGGCACATTGTCAGACGGATCAACAAGTTCAAGCCAACGGCTGACAGACCCTTTGTTCTGGGTCTGCCAACAGGCAGTACACCTCTGGCTACCTACAAGAACCTGATTGAGATGAACCGTGCCGGCGAGGTGAGCTTTGAGCATGTAGTGACTTTCAATATGGACGAATACGTGGGCATTCCCGCCGATCATCCAGAATCTTACCGCACCTTCATGTTCAAGAATTTCTTTGAACATATTGATATCCGTCAAGGGAACATCAATCTGCTCAATGGAAATCCGAAAGATCTGGAAGCCGAATGCCAGCGCTATGAAGACAAGATCAAATCCTTTGGCGGCATTGATCTGTTTATGGGTGGAGTCGGTCACGATGGCCATATTGCCTTTAACGAGCCAGGATCTTCCCTGTCTTCACGTACCCGCATCAAGACCCTGACTGACAGGACCCGTCAGGCCAATTCCCGTTTCTTCGAAAACGACATCAATCAGGTACCCAAACTGGCTCTGACCATTGGTGTGGGCACACTGATGGATGCCCGTGAAGTCATGATTCTGGTAACCGGTGCGGATAAGGCTTATGCCCTCCATGCTGCGGTAGAAGGTTCAGTGAACCATCTGTGGACCATCTCTGCCATGCAGATGCACCCGAGAGCCATGATCGTCTGTGATGAAGATGCCACCATGGAACTGCGAGTGAAGACCCTGAAATACTTTGCCGAGCTGGAAGCTGAAAATATTCGCGGCCTGTGACTTTCGGGTGGATTCTGTGCCAGGGTAATTGGTTAACAGACTCGCTGGATCAGGGCAGAAATGCCGGTATCAGAGAAGTCACTCAGGGCAGCCATTTCCAGAATCTCTTCTTCGTGGAAGAGTTCACCGTCATAAACGACAACAATGCTGGTATCGCCTGACTGCAGGAAATGGGATTCGCCATATTCAGTGTAACGGGTGGCTCCGATGCTGATCAGCGCCTGTTCCGGATATTCAGCTTTGGCCAGAAGAGAGGCAATATCTTCTGCCGGTCCGTTATCCTGCTGGTGATTCATGCGGTCAATAATCCAGTCCAGCAGCTTCTGGTGAAAATAGCTATAGCCCAATGTCGGGCTGTCTTCACCGTAACGAAAGATATTGCCATCTTTTTTGTGGTAGCTGGCGATACGGAAGCGATCCAGTGTGCCGCCCTGTTGCAGGGTATCGAGTTCAAGAAGTGTACTTGCGATGCCTTTGGTGTGGGCACCCCAGTTTTTCTTTTCACTGATTTTATGGGCATTGGGTTTGCGAATAGAACAGTCGTTGTATGCTGCGAATTGTTTTGGAATCAGATCCGCCACCACTCTGTTACCCGTGTTTTCATTAAGGGCGTATTCGATGTTGCAGATCAGTGCCACTTCTGGTTCGATCTGAAGACAGCCTTCGGTTTCAGGCATAGTGATTTTGTCATTAGACAATGGATAGGTAGATAAAAAACCGGAGTTTTCAGAAGGGACATAGAAAGGAAAAATCGCCTTGGGCTGATTGTCTTCAGAGACCTTTAATGCCTGAAAATCAGAGGCTTCCCCCGCCTGTTCCAGGTGACCGGCAAAGTTACCGGCAACCCCCAAACCGATCATATTTCTGTAAGGCATGATTACTTTTGATCTTAAATTTTAAAATCTGAAGTCTACTCCGACTGAACCCTGCCTGTATATACCCATCCATCATGAATACTTCCTGTGTCAGTTGACAGCGATTGGACTTATATCCCGTTACGACAAATCACAACTGAAAGGTGGCTTATCAAAATATTTTTCACGGTAAAAAAAGCAGTTCTAGAAATGAGTATCTATAATTGAGCGGTGGTCTAATCCGGAAATTTCATAAAGTGTCGAGCTTCTCATTCTACCGCTCTTCGACTGACACGTTCTGTTGTCAGACGGAGATGAGCTGGTAAGAAGTAAACATGTGACGTTCGTTTATTCTTATACAGATCGATAAACGATGGCGCCAGTGTTATTGATGCGAACTTGATTCTGGTTAAAGCGACTTAATGATATTTCAGGGTTATCACATCAGAAGAGGCTTTTTTTAATCATGAAAGTTTTACTGGTTGTTCCCGTTAGTATATTTCTTTCCGGTTTTGCGTCTGCAGCAGATGTGGTGTTCAGAGATGAAACTGTAGGGATCGGTTACGGTTTCAGTGCCAAAGCTGATGGCTTTGAATACAGTGCACTGACACATTTCAGGAAGGTGAATGGCTTGTCGGTCACACTGGATTCTGTCGAAAAGTCTGGTGTTTACATTCCCGTCAATACCATTATCGGTTTACAGAATGTAAATGATGATGTTCATCCCACTGATGCCAAGCATCCTATGGGTAGTGTAGGTTGGTCTTTAGACAGTCCCGATGTGTATAAACCTACTTATACTTTTAGTGTGTTTGCAGGAGGTAGATTTTATTATCCTGATGAACAGCCATACCTGATTACACTGTCTGTAGATGGCAGGGAGTACGGTCCTGTGAAAACAGACAGTCAAAGTAGCTGGTCACCCACGTTCTTTAATAATGTGCCATTCGCAGAAAGTAGCAGACTGACTATCGTTCTGTCCCCGCTGCCTTTACACCCGTTATCTTCGCTACCGGAAGGTTCAGTACCTGAAGGTTCAGTACCCGAAGGCTCAGCACCCGAAGCCTCAGTACCCGAAGCCTCAGTACCCGAAGCCTCACCTGAAACCTTAGTTTCTGAAGCCCCAGTGTCTGAAGCCCCAGTGTCTGAAGCCCCAGTGTCTGAAGCCCCAGTGTCTGAAGCCCCAGTGTCTGAAGCCCCAGTGCCTGAAGCCCCAGTGCCTGAAGCCCCAGTGCCTGAAGCCCCAGTGCCTGAAGCCCCAGTGCCTGAAGCCCCAGTGCCTGAAGCTCCAGCGCGGGGAGCAATATGATGAGTATTAATTATTGCGGGTCGTGATTTCGGGCAATTAAAAACCCTGCTCTTTCGACGTCTGTTTTTACCCGGATAGAAGAATGGCTTTCTATCCGGGCGGGCGTACCGATCAGAACTGTTTAAGAATACCTTCGACGGTGCCGTGAGCATCTCCGAAAAGCATACGAGAATTGTCTTTAAAGAACAGAGGATTTTGGACACCTGCATAGCCTGTAGCCATAGAGCGTTTGAATACCACGACTCTTTCTGCTTCCCAGACACGAAGTACGGGCATGCCTGCAATCGGGCTGCCCGGATCTTCAGCTGCCGCAGGGTTTACAGTATCGTTGGCACCAATCACCAGGACAACATCCGTTTCAGTAAAGTTGTCGTTAATCTCATCCATCTCTTCAACGATATCGTAAGGCACTTTTGCCTCGGCCAGCAAAACGTTCATATGACCTGGCAGACGACCAGCCACCGGATGAATACCAAAGCGTACCTTAATGTTCTGGGCCAGCAACTTATTGACCAGTTCTCTCAGGGGGTGCTGAGCCTGGGCGACGGCCATTCCGTATCCGGGAGTGATGATCACGCTGGAAGCGTTTTTCAGCATTTCAGCGACTTCTTCTACATTGATCTCGGTGTATTCGCCCTGTTCTTCACCTTCCGCTACAGTACCACCTTCGGTGCCAAAACCACCGAGAATTACCGATATAAAGGACCTGTTCATGGCTGTACACATCAGGTAGGAGAGAATCGCGCCTGAAGAACCCACCATGGCACCTGTGATAATCAGCAGGTTGTTGCCCAGCATAAAACCAGTAGCAGCAGCGGCCAGGCCGGAGTAAGCATTGAGCATGGAAACCACAACCGGCATGTCAGCACCACCGATGCCCATAACCAGAGTGATACCAAAAATAAAGGCCAGACCGGTCATGATGATCAGAGCCAGAATGCTGTGCTGCTGTACGTAGACAATCCCCATCACAATAGCCAGAACAATCAAAGCCAGGTTGGTCCAGTGACCACCAGGCAATGATACGGGGCGGCTGTTGATGTTTCCATTCAGTTTCAGGCAGGCAACAACCGAACCACTGAAGGTGATTGCACCGATGATGATGCCGATGAAAATTTCAATGCTGTGAATCAGTTGATCAGTAGACGACATCAGCTTAGAAGTCGCCTTGAACAGTGATTCTGAAGATTCAATGGCGCTTGAAAAGCCGATCAATACCGCTGCCAGCCCACCAAAACCATTCAGGATGGCGACCAGCTGGGGCATTTCGGTCATTTCCACTTTCCTGGCCAGGAAGAGGCCTGTGGCTGTTCCCGCAATCATCATAATGGTGACAAAAGTAAAGCCTTCGAGGTGTGCATAACCCAGTGTGGCCAGAACGGCGATGACCATACCGACCATGCCATAGAGACTGCCGCTTTTCGCAGACTCCTGACGACTCAGGCCTGCCAGACTCATGACAAACAGCAGCGCTGCCATCAGGTAGGCGGACGATAATAATCCTTGTGACATTCCTGTTTACTCCCGCTGCGATTAATTATCTCTGATGAACATCTTGAGCATCCGCTGGGTCACAGCGAAACCACCTACAATATTGATCATGGCCACCAACAGGGCGATGCCCGACATAGCCAGAATAATATTGTTGTCACTCCCCATTTGCATCAGGGCACCGATAACAATAATGCCGCTGATGGCGTTGGTCACACTCATCAGAGGTGTGTGCAGGGCGGAAGTAACATTCCAGATGACGTAGTAGCCGATAATGGACGACAGAACGAATACAGTGAAGTGTTCCAGAAAGCTTGCCGGAGCTGAATGGGCAACCCATCCGAAGATGGCGGCCCCTGCAGCGATCAGGGCAGGTTTCAGCCAGGGGCGGGAAGGCTTCTCTTTCTTGACTTCATCAACCTTTGGAGTCGGTTTCGCTACCGGAGCTGCACTGACTTTAACAGGCGGTGGAGGCCAGGTAATGTTGCCCTCTTTCACGACAGTGAGACCACGGACTACTTCGTCCTCAAAGTCGATGACCAGGTTGCCGTCTTTCTCAGGTGTCATCAGTTTCAGCATATTCACCAGGTTGGTGCCGTATAACTGCGATGACTGGGTTGGCAGTCTGCTGGGCAGGTCGGTGTAACCGATAACAGTGACGCCATGCTTGACCACAACCTTGTCTTTTTCTGTGCATTCACAGTTACCACCGGTCTGGGCAGCCAGATCGACAATAACACTGCCCGGCTTCATGGCTTTAACCATGTCTTCCAGAATCAGCTTGGGTGCCGGGCGACCGGGAATCAGGGCGGTGGTGATAATGATGTCGACCTCTTTGGCCTGTTCCATGAACAGGGCCATCTCGGCATCAATAAAGGCCTGGCTCATTTCCTTGGCATAGCCGTCGGAAGAGTCTTGCTCCTCCTCGTAATCCAGCTCAAGGAATTCAGCGCCCATGCTTTCTACCTGTTCCTTAACTTCAGGACGAGTGTCGAAAGCCCGAACAATAGCACCCATGCTGCCAGCAGCACCCAGGGCAGCGAGACCTGCAACGCCGGCACCAATGACCATGACCTTGGCAGGTGGTATTTTGCCAGCAGCGGTAATCTGACCATTAAAAAAGCGGCCAAAGTGATGTGAAGCCTCAACAACAGCCCGGTAACCGCCAATATTAGCCATGGAACTCAGGGCATCCAGTGACTGGGAACGGGACAGGCGGGGTACGCTGTCCAAAGCCAGCACGTTGATGTTGCGCTGGCTGAGTTTGTTCATAAGCTCTTCATTCTGGCCGGGCCAGATAAAGCTGGCGAGGGTAGCGCCGTCTTTTAATAGAGCTATTTCGTCGTCTGTAGGTGCGTTCACTTTCAGGACGATATCGGAACTCCAGACTTCTGAGCGTTCTGCGATTTGAGCGCCAGCTTCTTTAAAAGCTGCATCATCAAAGCTGGCTTTGATACCAGCTCCACTCTCGATGATGACGTCATAACCGAGCTTTTGCAGCTTGCCTATCGTATCAGGCGTAGCGGCTACCCGGTTTTCGTTTTCCTGAATCTCTCCAGGGATCCCTATCCGCATGTCGGTCACCTAGTGTAGCTATAAAGTGTGGCTATAAAAATGTTCTGGCAGACGTGGGCTGCCGATCAGCAGTTGTGCCTTCACCGTCGTTCTTCATCGTACCCGGACAGAGCACGACAATGGCTAAAAGCTGTCTGTCTATACGGGAGTCGACGCTTGTCAGAACACTGTGTTTCTTCTGACCCTTATTTCATAACCTGGGCCTCTGTGATCCGGCTCAATCCGGACTTCATCCATGAGAGGTACTCGGACTTGAGTACTGATCACGTATAGTATGTGATTTTAAGTTAAAAGGGTAATTAACTATATGGGTGGTGTGTTTTCTGTGTAGAAATCTTTCGGGTTTTCGGTTTTTACGTGCATTCATGTTAGATTCTCTGTGGATGTGTGAAGGTTGTTATGGATAACTTTGAAATGAGAATATTTGATAATTTATTCTAAATAATGAATAAATTTTCTTTTTAAAAAGGGTGTTTCGCGTAAGAGTTTGGTAGGTTGTGTTAAGGTTTGATTTCAATGTCCAGCTTCTACGGACACTGTCCGGGGTGAGCTGATCCTAAGTCTACTCAATGAATCAGGGCTTTGCTTAGTCAAAATAAATCAGGGCAGCCAGAAGCTGCCCTGAAGGGTTGCGTGATATTTCACGCGGGGGAGGCGAACTATTTAGCCGAACTGGTTCATAGTATTGTCTTCACCAGCCGCTTTCAGTGCAGCATCACCAGAGAAGTATTCTTTGTGATCATCACCCATGTCTGAGCCAGCCATATTTTGGTGTTTAACACAGGCAATACCCTGACGGATTTCTTTGCGCTGAACGTTAGCAACGTAGCCCAGCATGCCCTGATCACCAAAGTACTCTTTAGCCAGGTTGTCGGTGGACAGCGCGGCAGTGTGGTAAGTTGGCAGAGTGATCAGGTGGTGGAAGATGCCTGCTTCACGGGCTGCGTCAGCCTGGAAGGTACGGATCTTCTCATCAGCCGCCTGGGCCAGTTCGGTTGCGTCGTACTCTGCACTCATCAGTTGAGCACGGTCGTAAGCAGAAACGTCTTTGCCTTGTTCGCTCCAGGCATCGAATACCTGCTGACGGAAATTCAGAGTCCAGTTGAAGGACGGTGAATTGTTGTAAACCAGCTTGGCGTTCGGGCAGGTCTCACGAATCTTGTTAACCATCTCGGCGATCTGGCCAACGTGAGGTTTTTCGGTCTCAATCCACAGCAGGTCAGCGCCGTTCTGCAGAGAAGTGATGCAGTCCAGAACGACACGGTCAACACCGGTGCCCTGACGGAATTGGAACAGGTTGCTGGGCAGACGCTTGGGACGAACCAGCTTGCCGTTACGGTTAATGATCACATCACCGTTTTTCATGTTCTCTGGAGTGACTTCTTCAACATCCAGGAAGCTGTTGTACTGGTCACCCAGGTCACCAGGCTGGTTGGTTACTGCCAGCTGCTTGGTCAGGCCAGCACCCAGGGAGTCGGTACGGGCAACGATTACCCCGTCATCTACACCCAGTTCCAGGAAGGCGTAGCGAACAGCACGAATCTTGGCCAGGAAATCTTCGTGAGGAACGGTTACCTTGCCGTCCTGGTGACCACATTGCTTCTCGTCGGAAACCTGGTTTTCGATCTGGATACAGCAGGCACCGGCTTCAATCATTTTCTTGGCCAGCAGGTAAGTGGCTTCTTCGTTACCGAAACCAGCGTCGATGTCGGCAATGATGGGTACAACGTGTGTCTTGTGATTATCGATCTGGCTCTGGAGATCTGCTTCTTTAGCGGTATCGCCAGCCTTGCGGGCAGAGTCGAGTTCACGGAACAGGCCGCCCAGTTCACGGGCATCAGCCTGACGCAGGAAAGTGTAGAGTTCTTCAATCAGGCCAGCTACAGACGTTTTCTCGTGCATGGACTGGTCTGGCAGAGGACCAAACTCGGAGCGCAGTGCAGCAACCATCCAGCCAGACAGGTAAAGGTAGCGACGATCAGTGTTGTTGAAATGTTTCTTGATAGAAATCATTTTCTGCTGACCAATGAATCCATGCCAGCAGCCCAGGGACTGGGTGTATTTTGCCGTGTCAGCGTCGTAAGCCGCCATGTCTTCGCGCATGATCTTGGCGGTATAGCGGGCAATATCCAGACCGGTCTTGAAACGGTTCTGCGCTTTCATGCGAGCAGCGTATTCGGGATTGATCGCTTCCCAGGAAGAGCCCTGAGTAGCTTTCAGTGAAGCAATTGCGTCAATATCATTCAGGTAGTTTGACATAATCAGTCCTTCCGTTTTCACGACGTTATCAGCGTGTTTTGATGATCAGCATTTTTAGTCAGAGACGTGCCGATCAGGTGACTGCATTCTGTGATTTGTGAACATTTGTGACAATCCTGTTGTTTTTATCTTTGCTATTTATTTTGTGAATAGTGGTGTTTTTTTACACGGCCTGAGAGAAGTGTTGACACTGAATAGCATTATTTTTCTGTTTGATTATTATAATAAAAACAACCGCTTATGTTTTTTTTCTTTGGGAGGATGGTAAAATATACGACTATAATATTATATGTGTCGGGTGTTTGATTATCTTGCAGGGATTTCTTGATAAAACTCCTTTTTCTGCTTTCGTTTGTGATTTTTTGATAATTGATATTTCAGGCGGGGGGTACTCCTTCAGCAGATATCAAAAAGTCACTCAATACCTGCTGTATAGAGCGATGCGGCAAAAGTCTCCTGTGGGTGGTGCTTTTCTGCACTAAGCACAGCCTCACGAAAGGCTGCGCGAGGGAACAAGAGCTCAAAGCTGCGAGCCGATGGCCAGAAATTCCATACAAGGCTGAGTCCCGAGGGCAATCTTGTCACTTACCTGCATGGTTCAGCTCGGATGTCTGGAACTTTTTACTGATTTGATAATCAAATCTAAGAATCAATGAAGATTTAGAAAATAACTATTTGTAACAAGGAGGTCAGCAAAATGAATGTTTCGGAGAGCCCATTTTTTCCCCCTGTTGATCAAAATTCTCAAGGTGCCCGGAAGGTTCATCCCCGGCAGGAGGATCATTCCAGCTATCCATCAGCTCAATCCTGGGGCAAATACCTTGTTAAAGAGGTTTCGCAGGGGCGCGAACAAGACGACTTAGCCGTCGGAAGTATGCCTCATCCTTCTGCCATTAACGAACATCCTATGGAATGGTCTTCTGTGCAAGCCTGCCCAGCTTCCACACCTGACTTACCACAAGGCAATCTTGATCATGAATTAAAAGAGTTTCTGAAAAGGTTTGCAGAGTGTATGAGCAAAGGGCAACCATTGCCGGTCAGTGACTATAAAGCATTCATCAAGTACTTCGGGAAGTTACCGCCCAATGCTGACCCTGATCAGCTTGATTCTGAAGATTACCTCCTGAAAATTAAAGAAGATCCTTATTATATAGAGCAGGTACCCCAGGAAAAGTTAACACCAGATTTGTGTGTGCAGGCATGCACGAAATTTAATTATGGGAATTTGCAGTATGTGCCTGAAAGGATTAAGACCGATGAATTCTATCGGGCTCTGGCACTTGAAGAATCTAATGCGCTTAACTACGTGCCTGAGAAGATAAAAAGACAATGGCTGGATGATGGTTTTTTTGACGTGCTGTTTGAAAAAGATGATGACGTTATTTGTTACATTCCCCGAGACGCAAAAACCGATGCCCATTTTGAAATAGCCTGCAGAAAATCGCCCACTGCGCTGAGCAGTTACCCGAAAAATAAACCCATTAGTGATCACCTGTTAGCCATTGCAATCGAACGCTTCGGGTCCCTGCAGTATTGCCCGGACCATAAGAAAACAGCAGAACTTTGTGAATTAGCCTGTCGATGCAATGGGTTAGCATTAAAGTACGTTCCTGAAAAACTGAAAACTGCAGCATTATGCCAAATGGCCGTTGATAAAAATGCCGACGCTTTTGAATTCATCCCGGAAGCGGTCAAAACATTCGAAATGTATCTGGCAGCCTCTAAAAGTGATCGCGTACTCAAGAAGCTTCCCGAATTTCTAACACAAGCACAACGAACGGAAATATATCGTACTGCCTGTACTTTTGGCATAACAGTATTGAATGATATTCCAAAGCAATTTATTACCGAAGAGTTCCTCAAGTCAGTCTTTACCAGCAAGGAACATGTAAACACCCCTCTTGCCTGTGCCGCACACATCAGACTTTCACAATTTGTTGAAGATGATAAAGTGTTTGAACTGTATTCCTTAGCCCTGAGCCTCTCACCTGATGCGCTGGAGTTTGTGCCCAAATACATAAGAAAGGGAGCAATCCTTCATGAGGCATTAAAACATGATGTGTCGGTATTGAAATATGTTCCTGTGGAAAACCTGAATTTTATTGAATGTTGTCTCAAAGCATCAGTTACAAAAGAGATGATGGATACATCGGATGCAAGCCTGGAAAAATGTCAGTTAAGATTAATAAAGCTTAACAAAATGCCTTATGTGCCAACCAATGTTCAGTTGATGTTTTTGTCGAATACCGATTCGACACTAAAAGAAAAACTCAGGTTAATTGAATCATTAGATGCTCCGAGTTACACCTTCCCGGAACAGGTATTAGCGGCACCACTGGTTTGCCAGAAGTCTCCTTTGCAATTCAGGTGTACCAATCTGTTTTTGTTACCTCTTATTTCAACTGCTCACCAGGTCACCGGATTTGCGCTGCCCAGGGCCGGTGATGGGGAGAACATCAACCGATACATTGCCGGGAATATGCCTTCATCGTTTGGGCTGCAGGATATACCTGAAGAACTGTGTCCGGCAAACGGCTCAGCAACACGGATTGTCGGTGGACGGACAATTCAATGTCTGAAGGCCGGTAGCCAGGCCGCATATTTTAAATTCCAGAGAGCCGGGGAACCCCTTGAAACATTGGCCAGGGAGGGGCTGCTTTATCAAGTCATCGCTGCTACTCCAGAGCTGGCATTCAAGAGCGAGTTGCCAAAGTACCAGGCTTTTATGCAACTCCCACTGGGCGAAGGTCTGCGGTGTTTGATTAGCCAGTTTGATGATCGTGTGGAGATTGTTGAAAGGCATGGTCAACAGTATGTCAATGTCTTTTCCTATACAGCACCTGCCGCCTATGCCCGGTATGCCCATTCGCCAGAAGCAGACGGTGACTGCCCCCGGGAGCGCCCGGAGCAGGGCATCCTGAAAGCCTGTCACGATGCCGGTTACATGACCAGCATGGGGCTGGTGCCGACCAGTATGCTGCAGTGCCTGCACGAAACAGATTACGGTCGGGGCTGGGTCGCCTTGCATGCGGCCATGAATCGACTGCATGACAATATTCACCCTGGCAAATTGGCGGCGTGGAATACTCTTGCGACTGACAAGATTGACTTTGGGCACTGCGGCATACGTGACTTGGGCGATTATGAAACCTTTGGCGATATCCAGAGCTGTTTACGGCAGAAAGACACCCTCGATCACTGTTATCCGCCCATAGTTTCACAGCGTGTTGCCCTGGCCAATAGCATTTGTGAGATCATTGTATCGGCGGTTCTGGTGCGGTCACGTTTACGCCAAAGAGATGACGGCTATCACTACAAAAACCCTCAGGCACTTAAGGAAACGGCCACATTTATTGAATCAGCCTGCAATCAATTCCTGACGGGACTGATGCCTCTGCCTGCCACACTTAATCACCTCCAATCCCTCCTGGGTCGAGAAGACCAGGAGTACCGGGAATGGCTGGGCCGGGTAGCGCAGGAGGTGCTCTACTGGACGGCGCTGCAGCCTTGTGAGTCAGGCTTTGATCAGCTCACCGGGGGTGAATATGACCCGGCCGACTGCTACCTGAATCATGTAAAAAATAATAAACGCCTCAGTGAAACACTCTATTCCTATGGTGCTGGCAAGCTTCTAAGCGAGAAAAATTTTTTAAATATTGATGATCAGTTAAATCTTGGAGCCTATAACTCCACCTTTCCACTGATATCGTTAATGAACGGGCTGACCAGGATGTGTACTGGTGTATTGGAGCAGCTTAACCGTTCAGGCAGGCGTTGAAATGTTGCCAGTTGTTTAAGATTTACGCTGCCAGTCGGGTAAAACTTACCTGACTGGAGAAAATCATAAGGTTTCAGAACCTATAGATGTGCAGAAGTCGCTTTATATCAAGCACTGGGCTACCTGCCTGAACCAGAAATGACCCACAGATTTTGCTGACGAGGCAAGAAAAAGGGTCACCTCATAGTGACAAACTCTTCCGCAGAGGTCGGATGGATAGCCACTGTATTATCAAAGTCCGCTTTGGTTGCCCCCATTTTCAGCGCCACTGCAAAACCCTGCAGCATTTCATCGGAGCCATGTCCGATGGTGTGAATGCCAACAATTTTCTCTTCTTCACCCAGGGTAACCAGCTTCATGCGGCTTGGCTGACGGTGACTGGTGAGCGCACTGTACATGGCAGTAAAGCCGCTGGTGTAAACCTTTACGTTTTCCTGGCCGTGACGTTCGATGGCTTCGCTTTCGCTCAGACCAACGGTGCCAATGGTGGGGTGACTGAAGACGACAGTCGCAACATTGTCGTAGTTCAGGTGTTCTTCCGGTTTGTTGTTGAAAAGTCTTTCTGACAGACGACGTCCGGCTGCCACTGCAACCGGTGTCAGTTCGATCTTGCCAATGTTGTCACCTACTGCATAAATACCAGGCACATTGGTGTTCTGGAACTTATCGACAGGAATGTAGCCACGCTCATCGGTTTCTACACCCGCTGCTTCCAGATTGATGGAGTGGGTATGTGGCTTACGACCTGCAGCCCAGATAACCGTATCAACTGTCAGGCTGTTGCCATTTTCAAGATGAATGGTCAGGCTGCCATTGCTTTTTCTGGTGATCTCTTTGGGTACAGAATGTGTGTGCAGGGTCGGGCCTTCCGCTTCCATGATCTCAACCAGAGTATCGGACAGCATGTCGTCGAAGTTGCGCAAGGGTTTGTGCTTGCGAACCAGCAGGTGGGTTTCACTGCCCAGGGCATGAAGGACACCCGCCAGCTCGACGGCAATGTACCCGGCCCCCAGAACGGCAACACGCTCAGGGCGTTCTGTCAGTTCGAAGAAGCCGTCAGAGTCAATGCCGAATTCTGCTCCAGGAATCGCTGGGACAGCAGGCTCACCACCGGTAGCGATGGTAATGTGATCAGCCGTGTATTGAACACCGTTCACTTCAACGGTGTTGGCATCCACAAAACGACCGTAACCTTTTATGACGGTTACTTTGTTGTTACCCAGTACCCGGTCATAGGACTGGTGAATACGGCTGATGTAGGCCTCACGACTTGCAACCAGTTTGCTCCAGCTGAAGTTTTTCAGGATTTCTTCACGGTTCAGATCAAAACCGTAATCCGGACCATAGTGGATGGCATCGGAAATCTGTCCTGCAAACCACATGGCTTTCTTGGGAACACAGCCAACGTTTACACAGGTGCCGCCGAGGTGTTTGGCTTCAATAAGGCCAACATTTGCGCCGTGCATGGCAGCCCGATTAGCAGTACCTATGCCGCCGCTACCACCACCAATGACCAGGTAGTCAAAATGGGTATCTGTATTCATGATTATTCCTGATAAATTCCAAGTGCGATTAAAAGACACTATATGGGCAATCTCTCGAATTTAAATCTCCCGGGGGCAAAATCCGCGTTGCCCGGGGTATTCTCAGCTTGTGAAATTCTGTAAGCGTTACGTCAATATCTCATTGTTACGGGACTACTTCCCACAGGTAACACATTCAGGCTGGATAAAAATACCTATCGTGATGGGGTCTTGTGTCGGATTGTACGTATTTCAGGGGGTGTGAGCATTTTTCAAAAAATTGGCACGCCGATTGTATATATAGGGTCGAAAGCAAGAAAAACTGCCGAAAATAAAAACAATAATGAGGCAGATGAATCGACTGATAATAACAATAATAAAAGTCGGTGACCGTACAAGCGGATTGGTTTATAGGGTGTTTTTTTGTGGTGTAGCAACCAACAGGGAAACCGGAGCTGAGAAGAATTGCAGAAGCAACGCGGGCATCCGGATATACACGGAAGGATAATAAAGCCATTATCCACACAGCCTGTAAACCAATCCGCTTATTTTTATATTCAATAGCTTTCCGCTAAAACTCTCTATTCCATCATCTCCTTATTTCTGACTGACGACTGTTATATGTCCGCTCGTTAAATGCTCTGAATTTCTATTGTCGAACAGTACTTTTGATGAGTCAGGCTTATAGGCGATTGGCCGCTGAATTGCTGAACTGTGCAGCAAGGATAGGGGTAGGTAAGTTGAGAAGGTAGGAAGAGCGCAGCCGCCAGGCTACGCTCTGTTGTAGTCAGTCATCAATCAGGCAGTCCGGACCTGCTGCTCACCGATGTGGTGGAAGTCGATGTTCTCATCGCTTTCACCGGCTTCAAGATCGTTATAAACCTTCAGATCCATCTCGCCTTCGCTCTTGGCAACGATACAGGTTACAACACTGTCGCCTGTTATATTGACAGCGGTACGTACCATATCCAGCAGGCGATCTACACCCATGATCAGGGCAATACCTTCCAGAGGCAGGCCTACCTGCTGCAGAACCATCGCCAGCATAACCAGACCCACTCCGGGTACACCCGCAGTACCGACAGAAGCCAGAGTGGCTGTGACGATCACCATCAGATAGTCACCCATGCTCAGGTCAACACCAAAGGCCTGGGCGATAAAGACCGTCGCGGCACCCTGCATGATAGCAGTACCGTCCATGTTGATGGTGCTGCCCAGGGGGATGGTGAAAGAGGCCACCTTGTTGCTGACACCCATACGACGAGTTACGCCTTCCATAGTGACCGGGATAGTGGCGTTACTGGAGGCTGTGGTAAAGGCAAACATGAAGGCATCCTGCATTTTCTTCAGGAAGATGCGCGGACTCAGACCTGTAGTGATTTTTAACAGACCACAGTAAGTGATGAACAGCTGCAGAGCCAGACCTCCCAGGACGACCAGGAAATACTGAATCAGGTTACCGATAGCACCCAGGTCAATTGAATAGAACAGCTTGGCCAGCAGACCCATCACACCGTATGGTGCCAGGTTCATGATCAAAGTAGTCAGCTTCATCATGACTTCGTTCAGAGCCACAAAAATCTTGACGATAGGCTCAGCAGGTTTACCCGCAGCAGCAATGGCAATACCGAACAACAGGGCAAATACGATGATTTGCAGTGTGTTACCGGAGGCCATGGCTTCAATAGGGTTAGCCGGGAACATGCCGATGATGACTTCAGACAGCGAAGGTGCGGTGGAGGCTGCATAAGAAGAAGCGCTTTCCAGGTTGGCACCTTCACCCGGGCTGACAAGCAGAGCCAGACCCATAGCCAGACTGATGGCAATACAGGTCGTAAGCAGGTAGAAAGCGACTGTTTTTCCGCCTAGACGACCAAGAACTGTTACGTCTTTGAGGGAGCAGGTACCGCACACGATGGAGGTGAATACCAGAGGTACTACTATCATTTTCAGAGCGGTCAGAAATATTTGACCTATGACGTTGAATACGCCATTTACCAAGTAATGCTCAATAAAAGTATTACCTGTAAACTGACGCATTATCAGGCCAAGAGCCAGACCTGCCATCATGCCGATCAGCACTTTGGCTGTGAGTGAAAGTCGAATCCACTGCTTCATATTTATTTCCTATGTTACCAAACACGTCTCTCTCTTGGTTCGCTTGTCTTTGTGATGCGAGAGAGAATTATGCGGGAGGCATGTCAGATCAGACTTTCTTGGAGGTGTTATTGCTGAGCAACCCAAGCGATTTCTTTTAACGCTTATGGAATTAAACTGACCCGCCGGGTTTTTTCGGCAGGGTTGTACCGATCAAAAAATTGAACCGGAGTCCCCGATTTCTTTTACAGCTTAAGTTTGTTTGGCACGAAGCAGGTTTGATATAGATCAATAAAGGGATAAATAGTGATAATAACCCGCTATTTATAACACTATTTCTCGATTTATATTGAATATCTGGTGGATATAACTACCTCTTAGCGGCTTTTTTAAAGTGTTATCAGTCTGGTCTGATTGGGCCTTGAAATGAGCATCCAGCCTTTCAGGAATCTTATGATGGCGATAAAAGGCAGAGTAATGGGATAAACAGAGATTGATTGCACGTCTTTCGACGTGCAATTAGAGGGTGATGCTATCAGCAGAAGAGCATGCTAGCAGAAAGACATCCGAATGCGACGGTACTCGGGGCTCCAGCGTTTTGTTCTGATCTTTTGTTCCAGATCAGTCAACTCAGTGACCGGGGCCAGACCGTCCTTCTGGGCTTGAAGAGCAACCGCGAGAGCAATATCGTTGGTGACATGCTGAATGCGATCTAACAAAGGCAGAAGAGGTGCTTCTCTGCTCACCAGAGCAGGAGAAGCCAGTGCCAGTGTTTCTACAGCAACGTCGAGCATCTTGTCGGTTATGCGACCAGCGCCGGAGGCCAGCACACCCAGACCCAGACCGGGGAAAATATAGATATTGTTACACTGGGCAATCGGGTAGGCGCAGTCATTGAACTGAACCGGCTCAAACGGGCTGCCAGTAGCAATCAGAGCCTTGCCATTGGTCCATTTGATAATGTCTTCGGGCAGAGCTTCTACCTGACTGATCGGGTTCGACAGCGGGAAGATAATTGGCTGCTCGTGGTTGACCGCCATGTTCTTAATAATTTCCTGAGTGAACAGGCCGGGTTGACCGGAAACACCAATGATGGCGTCTGGCTTGGCAATGCGAACGACATCCGCCAGCGACACTGTGCCCTCGGCGGACCAGCCTTCAATATCAGCAAAACAGTGAGCCAGCTTCTGCTGGAATGGACGGAGACCTTCCATCTGGTCGTGTACCAGACCGTCACGATCAACCATGTAGATGCGCTTGCGGGCTTCCTCGTCAGACATTCCGCGACCCACCATCAGACGGATAATTTGTTCAGCGATCCCACAGCCCGCAGAGCCTCCACCCAGGAAAGCAACGCTCAGATCTTCAATGGATTTGCCGGCAGCCTTGGCTGCAGCCATCAGGGTAGCAGCGGTAACACCGGCAGTGCCCTGAATGTCATCATTAAAGGTGCAGAGCTGATCACGGTACTCCTCCAGCAGAGGCGTAGCGTGGTTGATAGCGAAGTCTTCAAATTGCAGCAGGGCGTTTGGCCAGCGACGTTTAAGTGCTTGAATAAACATCTCGACAAATTCGAAATAATCGTCTTCACCGATGCGCTCATGCCGCCATCCCAGGTAATTAGGGTCTTCCAGCAGCTTCTTGTTGTTGGTGCCACAATCAAGAGTAATGGGCAGTGTCAGGTTGGGCGTAATGCCACCCACGGCAGAGTAGAGAGATAGCTTACCAATGCAGATGCCCATACCACCAATACCCTGGTCGCCCAGACCCAGGATACGCTCACCATCCGTCACTACGATGACTTCAATGTTGCGCTTGAAGTTTGCTAGCATGGCGTCAATCTGAGCGCGCTCAGGGAAAGAGATATAGAGGCCACGGGGACGACGATAAAGATCGCTGTATCTCTGACAGGCCTGACCTACCACAGGGGTGTAGATGATAGGCAACATTTCCTGAAGATGACGCTGAACCAGAGCGTAGAAAAGCGTTTCGTTGGTATCTTGCAGTGAGCGCAGGTAAATATGTTTGAGAATAGGCGTGGGCTTGATCGCAAAAGATTTATAGGCGCGGCGGCATTGCTCTTCCAGTGTTTCTACACGGGGTGGCAACAGACCATGGAGGTCCAGTTCGCTGCGTTCTTCAAAAGTGAAGGCAGTGCCCTTGTTCAGCAAGGGATTTTCAAGAAGCATACGACCTGAAAGGCCAGTATGAATGCTGTTGGAATCTAGGTCGGTCATTATTCGGTTCCAGTGGTGGTTCTGGAGAATGCATCAGATGTTAAACCCACGATGAAATTATCTGCACTTCATGCAATGTGTGGGCTATGACGGGCAACCCCTGGATTCTGGACTTTATACCAGCTTGCAAGGGTGTACATCACTGTCAATAACGGCCGCTTAGGATAAGTCTTGATCTAAATCTTAAATAGACAGGAAAAGCCGAAGTCACCATGCGTGCTTATTACAGGATTCGCCTCTGTCTATCGCTGTTATAAAGGAGTAGGTGGTTTATTACCGATAAAACGCTATTCAGACGGGCTAAAGACAGTGCAAATTTGAGATTCAGGACTCTGCAATTATGACCGCACATTGTTTGGTTGACCTTTGGCTCAGATCTGAAATATCAGTCGATGGCTCTTATTGTATTAATTCGGCGTGAGCTGATATTTTTAGCCCATGGCGGCTTAAACTCAATCTACTTTTTGCAATGTAACTCCATATGACTGAATTTCATCAGCCCTGTTGTACTGAATTACCAGAAATGTCTTCCGAGCAATTGGCCAGGCTGGCCTCACTTTTTAGACTTCTGGGGGATGAAGGGCGCCTCAAACTGGTTATGGCCTGTATTGATGAACCACAACCGGTCTGCTGCCTGTCAGAAATATCAGGTATGTCTCAACCACTGACAAGCCATCATCTCAAAGGGCTCAGAGGAGCCAGAATTCTTAAATCTTCCCGTCGTGGTAAACAGGTATTCTATGAGCTTGATGACCATCATATACGGCATGTTGTGTTGGATCTTGCCAGTCATGTTATGGAGCCTGCTGACTAATAGCCTGGAGTTTTACTACCCGTTTAACAGCACCCAATAGCCATACTGCATCCGGCGAACAGTGTCTCTGGATAGCCGCATTCTAAACTTTACCGTTCATCGGGCGACTCTAATAGACAGCCGCAAGCGAAGACAATCATCCCTGCATTCATGGCGATGATGTCCATATTTGATCGCAGGAAATATCAGCCAGGGAGGCGCAGTGGTGTCCGATTCAGGTAAAAATAAAGATACCCGTCAGAATGCACGGCAAGGATTGGGCAGGTTTGATGTACTGGATACAGGGGGAATCAGAACCTCAGGTCTTGATGGAAAAAGTGCCATCCTGTTGAAAGGTTTGGGTGAATACAGCATTGCTATCGAGTCGGCCAGAGAAGCTCGAGTCGTGACTAATGCCCCGGCATCTGACGATTTGGCGAGTGAACTTCTTGATCTTTTACATCCCGGTATGAACTTGCCTCCCAGACAGGTACTGAAAGCTGCGGTGCTGGAAGGCAGAGATCTTGAAAGGGTCTGTTTTAATCAAACGGACCTGAAGGGCAGTAACTTCAAAAAGGCGCAGTTGCGGGGAGCCCGATTTAAAGGCTGCGATTTATCCGGGGCTGATTTCAGAGGTGCTGATCTGAAGGGGACCATCTTCGAAGATTCTTCCCTGGAAGGTTCTGATCTGAGGCATTGCCGACTGGATGAGGCGCGTCTGGTGGATTGCAATCTGTTTGCTGTTAATTTTGATCAAAGTTGTCTGGATAATGCTGTCATTGATAGCTGTAATATGGGGGCTCAAAGTTTTCATAACAGCTCATGCATGAGTTTAAAGATGTATAACAGCCGGATTATTCACGGATTTCTTGATGATGCCAACTTTACCGGCTCCCAGCTCAGGAATATGGAGTTCAGGGATTGCACACTAACAAGCACTCACTTCAATAACGTTTTGATGGAAGACTGTCAGTTCAGAGGTTGTGACAGTTTTCAGGAAGGGCCGGTGTTTTCGGGTGGCACTCTGAACAAGGTGATTATGAGCGACTGCGAATTTAATGTTCCCAAGCTGGTCAGGACCCGGATTTCGAACAGTTATTTTACCCGGGTCGATATGGATTCAGCCCTAATGGAAGGTACCCAGTTCAATGAGGTGATTTTTGAACAGGGTCAGTTCAGGGAGTGCTACAGCCTGGAAGAAAGTCCATCATTTATCCACTGTCGTTTGGATCATGTTACCATTGATCAGGCAGAGTTCAATCATGCAAGGTTTGATCGCAGCTCTTTTATTGGTGCCATGATTCGGGATTCTGATTTTGGAGCCTGGACCATGAACCACACAGGTCTGGATGGAGAAACTTTAATCGAATGACTGTCGAATCAATCGATTTGAAGGTTGCCGTCGTTGAGCAGGTTGTTCAGGATTTGCGCCTCGGTGCTGCCTCCCCCGTAGCTTGAGAGATCAACGCCTTCCAGCTTGATCTTCTGGGTCACACTGCCGTCAGCGCCCGGCATCACTTCGATGGTGGTGTCGCCGTTACTGAAGTTCAGGTTCAGGTATTGATCCAGAGAAATTGAATCATCCACCAGAATATCACTCAGATCGATAATGTCTCCGCCGGAGCCTGTGGTAAAGTCCTTGATGACATCCTCGGCAGGAGTAGCCACTGATCCCAGGTCAGAAGAGAGCCAGACAAAGGTATCGCTATCATTACCCCCCGTTAGAATGTCATCGCCTGCTCCGCCTGTGATGATGTCTTCACCAT
Organism: Endozoicomonas sp. 8E; assembly: GCF_032883915.1. NCBI lineage: Bacteria > Pseudomonadati > Pseudomonadota > Gammaproteobacteria > Oceanospirillales > Endozoicomonadaceae > Endozoicomonas > Endozoicomonas sp. 8E. The sequence goes on from NZ_CP120717.1 coordinate 371,864, forward strand.
CACCACCAAAGATCAGGTCGTCCCCGGCATCACCAAGAAGGGTGTCTGCACCCCCTTCACCTTTGAGAGTGTCGGACTGCGCTGTACCATCAATAATTTCTCCGGAATTGGTACCCACCAGATCACCAACCTTTATAGTCACTTTCGAGTTATCAATGACAGTCCCGAAGTGGCCAGACCACTGTTCGCTACTTTTACCACCGTGTTCAAAATAAACATAACGGGCACCGGCACCATAATTACTGAAATTATTAGTAGCTTCCTGCCAGTTATCGTTTGCGGTCAATACACCAGTGTCGTAGGAGGCAATGACATTATGGCTGGCATCGCGCAACTCAACTTTCAGGTAATATTGATCGTTGTGTAAGGTATCTCTAAACCAGTCACTGACACTGATTTCGGGAGCAGAATCCAGATACTTTTCGCTAAAGCCTTCAGCCAGAAGGTCTACCGTTTGTGATTTTTTAGCCCAGGCGCTGGACGTAATCCAAGCCTTATTGTCGCCATCATGGCTGGTGACTGTTGTAGCCCAGCCATCAGCACCGTTTTCAATAATGTTCCAGTCAGCGGTGAAATTTTGGCCACTGCCATTGGTCAGGAGGTTATCAGAGTAGGCACCTCTGACATTAAGAGTAAATGTCTGTGGATCACTGGAAAGACTGCCGTCGCTTACCGTAAAACCAAAGCTGGTGCCAACATCCGGATCAGTGGCTGGAGCGGTGTAGGTCAGATTGCCAAGGTCTGCTGCGGTAATAACCTGATTGGCTGTCACGGCAGCACCATTCAGCGTTAAAGCGCCGGAAGCAGGCAGAGAGGTGATGGTAATGGATTGCAGGGTGTCACCGGCATCACCATCGATGAAGCTGAAATCTTCGCTACTGAATGTGTAACTGTCCGTCTGTTTTAATAAAAGGCTGTTGTCTGATGATACCGGCTTGTCGTCTATCGAGTTGACCCTGATGGACAGGGTTTCACTGACAGACGAACTCTCACCGTTACTTTCTGTCGTGGTGGCTGTGAACGTCAGATTCATGGTATCTGTGCTGTTTGCCGGTGGTGTTATCTGCAGGTTAGCGTAGTCCCAGCCGGAAATGTCGACAGCGGTGCCATCTGCTGTTATCGAGTGGCTGCCATCAGTGAGCACTGCTCCGGCTGGCACACCATCTGCAGAAACGGTCAACGTTTCAGAACCGTCGGTGTCGACCTGGGTGATGCCGAGATCCGGCAGAATGAAAGCGTTATCCTCATCCGTAGCACGCACTTTGGTGATCCGGATATTGTCCAGATAGAATATATTGAGATCTTCGTCGAATCGCAGCTCTGTAGTGGGATTACCCGTTGCGTTTAACAGGATGGTTTTGGTCGATGTATGGGTACCTGAACCGGGAGCTTCCGTGTAGGTTGCGACTGTCTGTCCATTCCATTTCACCCTGATGTTGGTGGTATTGTGTAGATTTCTCTCATGGTGAAGAATGAAGGTTAATTCGTACGTCTGAACAGAGCTGTCACTGGTATCAATGTTTCTATAGCTCTCAGTTGAATAATAGTTATTAAGCCGATTATTCTTAACCAATGAATGGCTGATGCCATGAGGGTTGGTTCGCTGCCAGCCATCAGTGTTGTTGCCATCAAAGGTACTATTCAATACTTCAGAGCTGATATTATTCATAGTGACGCTGTCCGCCACCGCTGTAACATCAAATGTCCGGGTGTGCTCACCAGAATAACTACTACCGTCGTGTACCTTAAAGCCGATAGACGTGTAGTTATCACCGGCTTCGTTACTGTCTGGCTCAAATATAAGAAGGCCTGCTTCAATATCCGCTTTGCTGATGACCTGATTTGCCGTCACAACAACGCCATTGAGCTTCAGGGTTCCCTCGTCAGGTAAAGTGGATACCTTGATTTGGGTCATTGCATCCGCTTCCTGGTCGCTGCTACTCAGGTCGGTCAGAGTCAGGGTATAGTTTGTATCCTCATTGGTAGACAGCGTGCTGCTGTTGACATAAACCGTATAGTCGCGAGTACTGCTGAGCTGGCCATCACTCACCTGCACCCTAATGGTGTGAGAAGCGTTGCTGTCATGATCCAGCTGAGTGCTGTCAGCCACGGAAATTTCACCGGTTGCACTGTTGATGGTGAAGCGGCCACCGGCATCGTTGGTCAATGAGTAAGTCAGCTGATTACTGGCACTATCAACGTCCGTTGCCGCTACTGAACCCAGGACAGTGCCGTTGGCACTCTGCTCGACTAAGTGGAAGGCATCGCTGACGAGATTTTCTACGGAGTCAGCTTGATAGACGGCTTTGACCTGATGAGCGCCCAGGTCCGTGTTGAAAATAGCCAGATCGCCTATTGAACCGTCCAGATCGCCATCATTCCAGTGACTTTTACCGATATAGTTGCCTGATCTGACCATCTCCGGAGGCGCAGCCCCGTTGAGATTCTCCCCGGCCAGCTCACCATTTTTATAGACCCGCATTACCCCATTATCATCAACAGTAGCGGTCACATGAACCCACTCGCCCGCGGTAAAGAAGTTGTTGATATGGAGCTGTCCTTCCAGAGAGCCACCATCAAAGATTTCAAACGCCAGTGTGCTACTGGTGCCAACATGGGCAAGGAGAATATTGTTGTTGGCAGCACCATCAGCAAAGTCCACTATCCTGGACCAGTTCTGGCTCAGGCTGTCGTATTTCACCCAGGCAGAAATGGTCATGGCGCCACCCACTTCTAGCCCTGAGATTTCACCACTGCCGGAGCTGCCATCCATTTCAAAGGCCTGACCACCGTTACGTCCGCTGCTCAATGCGGCACTGCCACTAAGAGTCAGGTCGTTACCGTTACCTGATAGGTCTGTGTTATCTGAGAAACTGTAGGCTGCCTCAATTCCGTCGATGAGAGGGCTGCCCGATAATTCAGGGGCATCGTTGACAGCGGTGACATCCAATGACCAGTAAACATCCGTCGTCTCAAAACCATCCGAAACCGAAATCTTGATTGACAGGTTGCCAACATCAGGATCGTCAGGTGTTCCGCTGAAGGTTCGGGTTGCGGCATCGAAAGTCAGCCAGGCGGGCAGAGGATTGCCATTGGCCAGGCTGGCACTGTAGGTCAGTACGTCGCCATCATCATCGGAAAAGGCATTGGCCGGTGTGGTGTAACTGAAAGCAGATTCTTCCGCCACAGTCTGATTATTAAGGCTTCCAACCAGTTCCGGAGCATCATTTGTATCGCTGAGCTGTATGGTGTAGTTCTGTTGTGACGTTAGTTGACCGTCACTGACCTCAACGGTAATGGCGTGGCTGCTGGATGTTTCATAATCCAGCAGACTGCCGTCGGCAACAGTAATCTGCCCGCTAGCGCTATTGATAGCAAATCGGCCGCCTGCATCATCAGTCAGGCTGTATACCAGGTTATCACCTTCTACGTCGGTTGCTGTGACAGAGCCCACTACGGTTCCATTTGAGCTGTTTTCAACGGAAGAGAAAGGATCAACGTTTTTGCCCGTGGCAGAATCCAGGAATCCGGAGACAGCACTACCACTGTTCACGGCTATGTCACTGATGCCATAGCCAGTATCACTGTTGGACGACGCTACGGATGTCGCTGTACCGGCTGTTTCAAAGTAGCTAGCTTGCTGTGCGCTACTGAGGCTGTTCCAGGTGACCAGGTCGGTGTATTTGGCTTCAATGGCTTTGAAGTTGAGAGTACCGTCCTGATTCTCGGAGATCTGGACTTTGACCCCTTTGCCGTGACTTCCGTCTGTTTTGGTCAACCAGACAGAGTCACCCAGCTCGAAGCCATTCGGCAAATTAAGAGAATCAGCAGACTTGTTGGTAATGGACGCTCCACCCCAGACAAAATCTATTTTTTCAACTTCGGCCGCAGGTGCAATGGGTGCATCATTAACCGCCGCAACATTAATCTTGAATTGGTCTGAAACACTGAGGACCCCGTCGCTGGCAGTCACTTTGACGATGATTTGTCCAAGATCCGGGTCATCGGGTGTTCCGGAAAAAGTGCTATTGGCTGGATCGAATGACAGCCATGCGGGTAACGGACTGCCATCACTCAGTGTGGCGGAATAAGTCAGGTTGTCACCGTCTATGTCGGCAAAAGCGTTTGAAGGGACCTGGTAGCTGAATGCCTGTTCTTCGGTTGCAGACTGATCGGCCATCCCCGCATCAATAGTCGGACCGTCGTTGGTGCCGTTAAAGGTAATAACGATATTGTGGGTGGTACCGTCCAGAGACTTTACTGTCAAGGTCTCGGTCAGGGTGTCACCATCGCCCAGGGCCTGAATGTCGGCATGGCTGTTGCTGGCCGAATAGCTCCAGTTACCACTGGCATTAATGGCCAGTGAACCGTAGCTGCCGGTGATGGTCTCTGCAGTGAAACTGGCTTCGCCGCCATCGGCATCGGTGACACTCAGGGTGCCGGAGGTGGTCAGGGTGTTGCCGGCGTCCTCAGTGACGCTGCCACTGTTATCGCCTGTAATGACCGCCGCATCGTTGGTGCCCGTGATGGTGATCGTTACCTGCTGATCGACCGTACCGCCCTCGCCATCGTCGACGGTGACGGTGTAGGTCTGGGTCAGGGTTTGACCGGCGCTCAGGTAATCCACATCAGCATCGTCAACACTGAAGCTCCAGTCGATGCGGCCACTGCCGTCGCCCTGGGTGTCATCGGCGACGGTGGCCGTCAAGCTGCCCAGATAGCCATTGGCTGCTGCAGTGACGCTGACGTTCTGCTGATCTGAAAGATCCACATCCGCGATGGTGAAAGAACCGGTGTCGGTCAGGGTGTTGCTGTTCTCCCCGGCGGCGCCGTCAAGGATCTCGGTTACCGCTCCGGCGACATCAGTGGCACTGCTGATGGCAGGGGCGTCGTTGGTGCCGTTAAAGGTAATAACGATATTGTGGGTGGTGCCGTCCAGAGACTTTACTGTCAAGGTCTCGGTCAGGGTGTCGCCATCGCCCAGGGCCTGAATGTCGGCATGGCTGTTGCTGGCCGAATAGCTCCAGCTACCATTGCCATTAATGGCCAGTGAACCGTAGCTGCCGGTGATGGTCTCTGCAGTGAAACTGGCTTCGCCGCCATCGGCATCGGTGACACTCAGGGTGCCGGAGGTGGTCAGGGTGTTGCCGGCGTCCTCAGTGACGCTGCCACTGTCATCGCCTGTGATGACCGCCGCGTCGTTGGTGCCCGTGATGGTGATCGTTACCTGCTGATCGACCGTACCGCCCTCGCCATCGTCGACGGTGACGGTGTAGGTCTGGGTCAGGGTTTGACCGGCGCTCAGGTAATCCACATCAGCATCGTCAACACTGAAGCTCCAGTCGATGCGGCCACTGCCATCGCCCTGTGTATCATCCGCTACGCTGGCGGTCAGGCTGCCCAGATAGCCGTTGGCCGCTGCAGTGACGCTGACGTTCTGCTGATCTGAAAGATCCACATCAGCGATGGTGAAAGAACCGGTATCGGTCAGAGTGTTGCTGTTCTCACCTGCTCCGCCATCGACGATTTCGGTCACGGCGCCAGTTACATCATTGGCACTGCTGATGGTGGGGGCATCATTCACTGCGGCAACATCAAATGTCCGGGTGTGCTCACCAGAATAGCTACTGCCGTCGTATACCTGAAAGCCGAAAGACGTGTAGTTATCGCCGGCCTCGTCACTGTCTGGCTCAAATACCAGCAGGTCTGCTTCAATATCCGCTTTGCTGATGACCTGATTTGCCGTCACAACAACGCCATTGAGCTTCAGGGTTCCCTCGTCAGGTAAAGTGGATACCTTGATTTGGGTCATTGCATCCGCTTCCTGGTCGCTGCTACTCAGGTCGGTCAGAGTCAGGGTATAGTTTGTATCCTCATTGGTGGACAGCGTGCTGCTGTTGACATAAACCGTATAGTCGCGAGTACTGCTGAGCTGGCCATCACTCACCTGCACCCTGATGGTGTGAGAAGCGTTGCTGTCATGATCCAGCTGAGTGCTGTCAGCCACGGAAATTTCACCGGTTGCACTGTTGATGGTGAAGCGGCCACCGGCATCGTTCGTCAATGAGTAAGTCAGCTGATTACTGGCACTATCAACGTCCGTTGCCGCTACTGAACCCAGGACAGTGCCGTTAGCACTCTGCTCGACTAAGTGGAAGGCATCGCTGACGAGATTTTCTACGGAGTCAGCTTGATAGACGGCTTTGACCTGATGAGCGCCCAGGTCCGTGTTGAAAATAGCCAGATCGCCTATTGAACCGTCCAGATCGCCATCATTCCAGTGACTTTTACCGATATAGTTGCCTGATCTGACCATCTCCGGAGGCGCAGCCCCGTTGAGATTCTCCCCGGCCAGCTCACCATTTTTATAGACCCGCATTACCCCATTATCATCAACAGTAGCGGTCACATGAACCCATTCGCCCGCGGTAAAGAAGTTGTTGATATGCAGCTGTCCTTCCAGAGAGCCACCATCAAAGATTTCAAACGCCAGTGTGCTACTGGTGCCAACATGGGCAAGGAGAATATTGTTGTTGGCAGCACCATCAGCAAAGTCCACTATCCTGGACCAGTTCTGGCTCAGGCTGTCGTATTTCACCCAGGCAGAAATGGTCATGGCGCCACCCACTTCTAGTCCTGAAATTTCACCACTGCCGGAGCTGCCATCCATTTCAAAGGCCTGACCACCGTTACGTCCGCTGCTCAATGCGGCACTGCCACTGAGGGTCAGGTCGTTACCGTTACCTGATTGGTCCGTGTTGTTTGAGAAACTGTAGGCTGCCTCAATTTCGCCGATGAGAGGGCTGCCCGATAATTCAGGGGCATCGTTGACGGCGATGACATCCAATGACCAGGACACATCCGTTGTTGCTGAACCATCCGAAACGGAAATCTTGACTGACAGGTTGCCAACATCAGGATCGTCAGGTGTTCCGCTGAAGGTTCGGGTTGCGGCATCGAAAGCCAGCCAGGCGGGTAAGGGACTGCCATCACTCAGTGTGGCGGAGTAAGTCAGGTTGTCACCTTCTATGTCGGAAAAAGCGTTTGAAGGTATTTGGTAGCTGAATGCCTGTTCTTCAGTTGCAGACTGATTGGTTACACCCGCATCAATAACCGGACCGTCATTGTTGCCGTTAATGGTAATGACAATATTGTGGGTCGTGCCATCCAGGGACCTCACCGTCACGGTCTCGGTCAGGGTGTCACCATCGCCCAGGGCCTGAATGTCGGCATGGCTGTTACTGGCCGAATAGCTCCAGCTACCATTGGCATTTATGGCCAGTGAACCATAGCTGCCGACGATGGTCTCTGCGGTGAAACTGGCTTCGCCGCTGTCCCCATCGGTGACACTCAGGGTGCCTGAGGTGGTCAGGGTGTTGCCGGCGTCCTCAGTGACGCTGCCACTGTCATCGCCCGTGATGACCGCCGCGTCGTTGGTGCCCGTGATGGTGATCGTTACCTGCTGATCGACCGTACCGCCCTCGCCGTCGTCAACGGTGACGGTGTAGGTCTGGGTGAGGGTTTGACCGGCGCTCAGGTAATCCACATCAGCATCGTCAACACTGAAGCTCCAGTCGATGCGGCCACTGCCATCGCCCTGTGTATCATCCGCTACGCTGGCGGTCAAGCTGCCCAGATAGCCATTGGCTGCTGCAGTGACGCTGACGTTTTGCTGATCTGAAAGATCCACATCGGCGATGGTGAAGGAGCCAGTGTCGGTCAGGGTGTTGCTGTTCTCCCCGGCGGCGCCGTCAAGGATCTCGGTCACCGCTCCGGCGACATCAGTGGCACTGCTGATGGCAGGGGCGTCGTTGGTGCCGTTAAAGGTAATAACGATATTGTGGGTGGTACCGTCCAGAGACCGAACCGTCAATGTCTCGGTCAGGGTGTCACCATCGCCCAAGGCCTGAATGTCGGCATGGCTGTTACTGGCTGAATAGCTCCAGGTACCACTGGCATTTATGGCCAGTGAACCGTAGCTGCCGGTGATGGTCTCTGCGGTGAAACTGGCTTCACCACTGTCACCATCGGTGACACTCAGGGTGCCGGAGGTGGTCAGGGTGTTGCCGGCGTCCTCAGTGACGCTGCCGCTGTCATCGCCCGTGATGACCGCCGCGTCGTTGGTGCCCGTGATGGTGATCGTTACCTGCTGATCGACCGTGGCGCCCTCGCCATCGTCGACGGTGACGGTGTAGGTCTGGGTCAGGGTTTGACCGGCGCTCAGGTAATCCACATCAGCATCGTCAACACTGAAGCTCCAGTCGATGCGGCCACTGCCGTCGCCCTGGGTGTCATCGGCGACGGTGGCCGTCAAGCTGCCCAGATAGCCATTGGCTGCTGCAGTGACGCTGACGTTCTGCTGATCTGAAAGATCCACATCCGCGATGGTGAAAGAACCGGTGTCGGTCAGGGTGTTGCTGTTCTCCCCGGCGGCGCCGTCAAGGATCTCGGTCACCGCTCCGGCGACATCAGTGGCACTACTGATGGCAGGGGCGTCGTTGGTGCCGTTAAAGGTAATAACGATATTGTGGGTGGTACCGTCCAGAGACTTTACTGTCAAGGTCTCGGTCAGGGTGTCACCATCGCCCAGGGCCTGAATGTCGGCATGGCTGTTGCTGGCCGAATAGCTCCAGTTACCACTGGCATTAATGGCCAGTGAACCGTAGCTGCCGGTGATGGTCTCTGCAGTGAAACTGGCTTCGCCGCCATCGGCATCGGTGACACTCAGGGTGCCGGAGGTGGTCAGGGTGTTGCCGGCGTCCTCAGTGACGCTGCCACTGTTATCGCCTGTAATGACCGCCGCATCGTTGGTGCCCGTGATGGTGATCGTTACCTGCTGATCGACCGTACCGCCCTCGCCATCGTCGACGGTGACGGTGTAGGTCTGGGTCAGGGTTTGACCGGCGCTCAGGTAATCCACATCAGCATCGTCAACACTGAAGCTCCAGTCGATGCGGCCACTGCCGTCGCCCTGGGTGTCATCGGCGACGGTGGCCGTCAAGCTGCCCAGATAGCCATTGGCTGCTGCAGTGACGCTGACGTTCTGCTGATCTGAAAGATCCACATCCGCGATGGTGAAAGAACCGGTGTCGGTCAGGGTGTTGCTGTTCTCCCCGGCGGCGCCGTCAAGGATCTCGGTTACCGCTCCGGCGACATCAGTGGCACTGCTGATGGCAGGGGCGTCGTTGGTGCCGTTAAAGGTAATAACGATATTGTGGGTGGTGCCGTCCAGAGACTTTACTGTCAAGGTCTCGGTCAGGGTGTCGCCATCGCCCAGGGCCTGAATGTCGGCATGGCTGTTGCTGGCCGAATAGCTCCAGCTACCATTGCCATTAATGGCCAGTGAACCGTAGCTGCCGGTGATGGTCTCTGCAGTGAAACTGGCTTCGCCGCCATCGGCATCGGTGACACTCAGGGTGCCGGAGGTGGTCAGGGTGTTGCCGGCGTCCTCAGTGACGCTGCCACTGTCATCGCCTGTGATGACCGCCGCGTCGTTGGTGCCCGTGATGGTGATCGTTACCTGCTGATCGACCGTACCGCCCTCGCCATCGTCGACGGTGACGGTGTAGGTCTGGGTCAGGGTTTGACCGGCGCTCAGGTAATCCACATCAGCATCGTCAACACTGAAGCTCCAGTCGATGCGGCCACTGCCATCGCCCTGTGTATCATCCGCTACGCTGGCGGTCAGGCTGCCCAGATAGCCGTTGGCCGCTGCAGTGACGCTGACGTTCTGCTGATCTGAAAGATCCACATCAGCGATGGTGAAAGAACCGGCATCGGTCAGAGTGTTGCTGTTCTCACCTGCTCCGCCATCGACGATTTCGGTCACGGCGCCAGTTACATCAGTGGCACTGCTGATGGTGGGGGCATCATTCACTGCGGCAACATCAAATGTCCGGGTGTGTTCACCAGAATAGCTACTGCCGTCGTATACCTGAAAGCCGAAAGACGTATAGTTATCTCCGGCCTCGTCACTGTCTGGCTCAAATACCAGCAGGTCTGCTTCAATATCCGCTTTGCTGATGACCTGATTTGCCGTCACAACAACGCCATTGAGCTTCAGGGTTCCCTCGTCAGGTAAAGTGGATACCTTGATTTGGGTCATTGCATCCGCTTCCTGGTCGCTGCTACTCAGGTCGGTCAGAGTCAGGGTATAGCTTGTATCCTCATTGGTGGACATCGTGCTGCTGTTGACATAAACCGTATAGTCGCGTGTGCTGCTGAGCTGGCCATCACTCACCTGCACCCTGATGGTGTGAGAAGCGTTGCTGTCATGATTCAACTGAGTGCTGTCAGCCACGGAAATTTCACCGGTTGCACTGTTAATGGTGAAACGGCCACCGGCATCGTTGGTCAATGAGTAAGTCAGCTGATTACTGGCACTATCAACGTCCGTTGCCGCTACTGAACCCAGGACAGTGCCGTTAGCACTCTGCTCGACTAAGTGGAAGGCATCGCTGACGAGATTTTCTACGGAGTCAGCTTGATAGACGGCTTTGACCTGGTGAGCGCCCAGGTCTGTGTTGAAAATAGCCAGATCGCCTATTGAACCGTCCAGATCGCCATCATTCCAGTGACTTTTACCGATATAGTTGCCTGATCTGACCATCTCCGGAGGCGCAGCCCCGTTGAGATTCTCCCCGGCCAGCTCACCATTTTTATAGACCCGCATTACCCCATTATCATCAACAGTAGCGGTCACATGAACCCACTCGCCCGCGGTAAAAAAGTTGTTGATATGCAGCTGTCCTTCCAGAGAGCCACCATCAAAGATTTCAAACGCCAGTGTGCTACTGGTGCCAACATGGGCAAGGAGAATATTGTTGTTGGCAGCACCATCAGCAAAGTCCACTATCCTGGACCAGTTCTGGCTCAGGCTGTCGTATTTCACCCAGGCAGAAATGGTCATGGCGCCACCCACTTCTAGCCCTGAGATTTCGCCACTGCCGGAGCTGCCATCCATTTCAAAGGCCTGACCACCGTTACGTCCGCTGCTCAATGCGGCACTGCCACTGAGGGTCAGGTCGTTACCGTTACCTGATTGGTCCGTGTTGTTTGAGAAACTGTAGGCTGCCTCAATTTCGCCGATGAGAGGGCTGCCCGATAATTCAGGGGCATCGTTGACGGCGATGACATCCAATGACCAGGACACATCCGTTGTTGCTGAACCATCCGAAACGGAAATCTTGACTGACAGATTGCCAACATCAGGATCGTCAGGTGTTCCGCTGAAGGTTCGGGTTGCGGCATCGAAAGTCAGCCAGGCGGGTAAGGGACTGCCATCACTCAGTGTGGCGGAGTAACTCAGGTTGTCACCTTCTATGTCGGAAAAAGCGTTTGAAGGTATCTGGTAGCTGAATGCCTGTTCTTCAGTTGCAGACTGATTGGCGACACCCGCATCAATAACCGGACCGTCATTGCTGCCGTTAATGGTAATGACAATATTGTGGGTCGTGCCATCCAGAGACCTCACCGTCACAGTCTCGGTCAGGGTGTCACCATCGCCCAGGGCCTGAATGTCGGCATGGCTGTTACTGGCCGAATAGCTCCAGCTACCATTGGCATTTATGGCCAGTGAACCATAGCTGCCGACGATGGTCTCTGCGGTGAAACTGGCTTCGCCGCTGTCCCCATCGGTGACACTCAGGGTGCCTGAGGTGGTCAGGGTGTTGCCGGCGTCCTCAGTGACGCTGCCACTGTCATCGCCCGTGATGACCGCCGCATCATTGGTGCCCGTGATGGTGATCGTTACCTGCTGATCGACCGTACCGCCCTCGCCGTCGTCAACGGTGACGGTGTAGGTCTGGGTCAGGGTTTGACCGGCGCTCAGGTAATCCACATCAGCATCGTCAACACTGAAGCTCCAGTCGATGCGGCCACTGCCGTCGCCCTGGGTGTCGTCGGCGACGATGGCCGTCAAGCTGCCCAGATAGCCATTGGCTGCTGCAGTGACGCTGACGTTCTGCTGATCTGAAAGATCCACATCGGCGATGGTGAAGGAGCCAGTGTCGGTCAGCGTGTTACTGTTCTCGCCTGCCCCGCCGTCGACAATCTCGGTGACTGTGCCAACTACATCGGTGACACCGCTGATGGTGGGAGCATCGTTGGTGCCAGTGATAGTAATCACTACATTCTGGGGAGTGCCGTCCAGTGCGCTGACGGTGATAGTCTCGGTCAGGGTGTCGCCATCACCGAGAGCCTGTATCGCTGTCAGGGTGTTGTCGGCGGTGTAGGTCCAGCTGCCACTGGTGTTGATGGTTAACGAACCGTAGGTGCCGGTCGTACTCCCGGCGGTAAAGCTGGCCTCGCCGATGTCGGCATCGGTGATGGTCAGGGTGCCGGAGACGGTCAGGTTGACGGCGGCGGCATCCTCAGTGACATTACCGGTGTCGGTACCGCTTATCACCGCCGCGTTGTTGCCGGCGAGTGTAATTGTCGACGAAGCCGCCGTGACGTTATTAGCGCTGTCGGTTTGGGTGACGGTGAGCTCAAGGTCACCATCCGACAGGGTGCTCACATCAACTTCGTTACCCGCCAGACTCCAGTTGCCATCGGCATCGACAGTCACGGTTTCTGTCACCGTGTTATAGATTGACTCAACTTCGTAGGCCGTCAGGCCCTTGTTAAATATCTCCAGCCCGGCAATGTCACCCTCAAGAAAATCCTCACCGTATCTATCGGACTTGCCGATAGTGATGCTGGACTGCCAACTGAACGATGAACTTGAAAATGAGCCAGAGAGAACCTCTTCGCCGTCAATATATAATTTTTGAACACCAGCATCGCCACCAAAGGTGTGGGTAATATGGTGCCATTCACCATCGTTGTAAGTCTCTGTGGTGGTCAAATGTTCATAACCACCGTCATAAACATTAAATTTGATCTGACCATTCTCGATATAAAGCGACCGGTCCTCGTCGAGACTGTCTTTTACGGCAAACAGCCCGCCTGAATTATCCGTTGTCTTAAACCAGAATGAGACAGCATATTCGTTTTCCGATACATCTATGGGCGCAGTGAGCTGGTCATCAATACCATCCAGATGAATCGCTTGAGCCCCTGAAACAGGACCATTTGTATAGCTGGGTGAACCACCAGTAAAGGTAAGGGATGAAGAGCCGGATAAATCACCATCAAATGCCCAGTTTTCCTGAGGCTGAGGTATTGATGCTTTCCTGGATGACGGATCGGTCAGCTGTGAATTCCTAAGGGTTACCGTGACTTCAGCGCCTGGTTCGCCGACACCGGAGACCAGAACAGCGCCTTTTTCAGCAGCACTGATCCGATTGTCGCCCATCACGGTGTCAATGGCGAGGGCTCGGGTCAGGATCAACTGACCATCACTTTGTAGCTGATCAATAATTTCCTGATCCGTATTCCCCAAGGGCGACAGGTCGGTGTTTTCCAGCACAATCTGCTGCACCACATCACCACCGGCAACGACGCTGACATCAATAACGGTATTGCTGCCTTCTGTGCGGAACTGGATAAACTGATCCGCCGTCGTATTTTCCTCACCCCTGAGCAGAGCGTGCAAATCGAGAATATCGCCACCGGCACCGACAGCAAAATCCGCAACGTGATCAACCGCCGGAGATCCGGCAGTACCTTCATCGCCAGCCTCCCAGACCAGCCGGTCCTGTCCACTTCCCCCCTTTAACAAGTCATTGCCTTCGCCACCGGTCAGAACATCAGCGCCTGCTCCACCATGGATAAGGTCAATACCACTGCCGCCCGCCACGGTATTATCCTGGGCATCTCCCAGGCTTATATCCGCACTGTAAGTGGTTGCTGCACTGGCAATACCACCCGTTTCCGTCGAGGTAACACTGATATTCAGTGGATCACCGTCGTTCAGTGTCAGTGAGGGCGTAAAGCTCCAGTGACCATCACTGCCAACCGTTGCACTGTAGCTGTTACTGTTAATGGTAAAGTTCAGGGTGGCATCCGGCTGACCGGTACCGGTGATCACCGGCTGGAAACTGCCATCGAGCACCACCAAATCAATTTTGGGCGGTGTATAGAAGTCAATGGTATAGGCACTGCTCTGCTGTGTACCATCACTCACCTTGAAGCCCAGACTGCCGTGGTGGCTACCATTGATGCTGGCATCGGCGGTAAAAACCAGGTTGGGAATATCACTGGCACTGACGACCTGGTTGATGGTGACAGCGCTGCCGTTCAACGTCAGGCTCCCAGTGGCGGGCAGGGATGTCAGAGTAATGGAAGCCAGACTATCCCCTGAATCTACATCGCTGAACCCGAACTCAGCATGGGAAAAGGTATGCTGCCCCGCCTCGCTGAGGCTCAGGTTGTTGTTTGCAGCAGTCGGTGCATCGTTGGTGCCGTTAATGGTAATGTCAATATCATGGGTCGTGCCGTCCAGAGACTGAACCGTCAGGGTCTCGGTCAGGGTGTCGCCATCGCCCAGGGCCTGAATGTCGGCATGGCTGTTACTGGCCGAATAGCTCCAGCTACCATTGCCATTAATGGCCAGTGAACCGTAGCTGCCGGTGATGGTCTCTGCAGTGAAACTGGCTTCGCCGCCATCGGCATCGGTGACACTCAGGGTGCCCGAGGTGGTCAGGGTGTTGCCGGCGTCCTCAGTGACGCTGCCACTGTCATCGCCTGTGATGACCGCCGCGTCGTTGGTGCCCGTGATGGTGATCGTTACCTGCTGATCGACCGTACCGCCCTCGCCATCGTCGACGCTGACGGTGTAGGTCTGGGTCAGGGTTTGACCGGCGCTCAGGTAATCCACATCAGCATCGTCAACACTGAAGCTCCAGTCGATGCGACCACTGCCATCGCCCTGTGTATCATCCGCTACGCTGGCGGTCAGGCTGCCCAGGTAACCATTGGCCCCGGCACTGACACTGACGCTCTGCTGGTCTGCAAGATCTGCATCGGCGATGGTGAACGAGCCGGTGTCAGTCAGGGTGTTGCTGTTCTCACCTGCACCGCCATCGACGATTTCGGTCACGGCGCCAGTTACATCAGTGGCACTGCTGATAGTGGGGGCATCATTAACCGCGGCAACATCAAATGTCCGGGTGTGTTCACCAGAATAGCTACTGCCGTCGTATACCTGAAAGCCGAAAGACGTGTAGTTATCACCGGCCTCGTCACTGTCTGGCTCAAATACCAGCAGGTCTGCTTCAATATCCGCTTTGCTGATGACCTGATTTGCCGTCACAACAACGCCATTGAGCTTCAGGGTTCCCTCGTCAGGTAAAGTGGATACCTTGATTTGGGTCATTGCATCCGCTTCCTGGTCGCTGCTACTCAGGTCGGTCAGAGTCAGGGTATAGCTTGTATCCTCATTGGTGGACAGCGTGCTGCTGTTGACATAAACCGTATAGTCGCGAGTACTGCTGAGCTGGCCATCACTCACCTGCACCCTGATGGTGTGAGATGCGTTACTGTCATGATCCAGCTGAGTGCTGTCAGCCACGGAAATTTCACCGGTTGCACTGTTGATGGTGAAGCGGCCACCGGCATCGTTCGTCAATGAGTAAGTCAGCTGATTACTGGCACTATCAACGTCCGTTGCCGCTACTGAACCCAGGACAGTGCCGTTAGCACTCTGCTCGACTAAGTGGAAGGCATCGCTGACGAGATTTTCTACGGAATCAGCTTGATAGACGGCTTTGACCTGATGAGCGCCCAGGTCCGTGTTGAAAATAGCCAGATCGCCTATTGAACCGTCCAGATCGCCATCATTCCAGTGACTTTTACCGATATAGTTGCCTGATCTGACCATCTCCGGAGGCGCAGCCCCGTTGAGATTCTCCCCGGCCAGCTCACCATTTTTATAGACCCGCATTACCCCATTATCATCAACAGTAGCGGTCACATGAACCCATTCGCCCGCGGCAAAGAAGTTGTTGATATGCAGCTGTCCTTCCAGAGAGCCTCCATCAAAGATTTCAAACGCCAGTGTGCTACTGGTGCCAACATGGGCAAGGAGAATATTGTTGTTGGCAGCACCATCAGCAAAGTCCACTATCCTGGACCAGTTCTGGCTCAGGCTGTCGTATTTCACCCAGGCAGAAATGGTCATGGCGCCACCCACTTCTAGCCCTGAAATTTCGCCACTGCCGGAGCTGCCATCCATTTCAAAGGCCTGACCACCGTTACGTCCGCTGCTCAATGCGGCACTGCCACTGAGGGTCAGGTTGTTACCGTTACCTGATTGGTCCGTGTTGTTTGAGAAACTGTAGGCTGCCTCAATTTCGCCGATGAGAGGGCTGCCCGATAATTCAGGGGCATCGTTGACGGCGATGACATCCAATGACCAGGACACATCCGTTGTTGCTGAACCATCCGAAACGGAAATCTTGACTGACAGATTGCCAACATCAGGATCGTCAGGTGTTCCGCTGAAGGTTCGGGTTGCGGCATCGAAAGCCAGCCAGGCGGGTAAGGGACTGCCATCACTCAGTGTGGCGGAATAAGTCAGGTTGTCACCTTCTATGTCGGAAAAAGCGTTTGAAGGTATCTGGTAGCTGAATGCCTGTTCTTCAGTTGCAGACTGATTGGCGACACCCGCATCAATAACCGGACCGTCATTGCTGCCGTTAATGGTAATGACAATATTGTGGGTCGTGCCATCCAGGGACCTCACCGTCACGGTCTCGGTCAGGGTGTCACCATCGCCCAGGGCCTGAATGTCGGCATGGCTGTTACTGGCCGAATAGCTCCAGCTACCACTGGCATTTATGGCCAGTGAACCGTAGCTGCCGGTGATGGTCTCTGCGGTGAAACTGGCTTCGCCGCCATCGGCATCGGTGACACTCAGCGTGCCTGAGGTGGTCAGGGTGTTGCCGGCGTCCTCAGTGACGCTGCCGCTGTCATCGCCCGTGATGACCGCTGCATCATTGGTGCCCGTGATGGTGATCGTTACCTGCTGATCGACCGTACCGCCCTCGCCGTCGTCAACGGTGACGGTGTAGGTCTGGGTCAGGGTTTGACCGGCGCTCAGGTAATCCACATCAGCATCGTCAACACTGAAGCTCCAGTCGATGCGGCCACTGCCGTCGCCCTGGGTGTCGTCGGCGACGGTGGCCGTCAAGCTGCCCAGATAGCCGTTGGCCGCTGCAGTGACGCTGACGTTCTGCTGATCTGAAAGATCCACATCGGCGATGGTGAAAGAACCGGTGTCGGTCAGGGTGTTGCTGTTCTCACCTGCCCCACCGTCCGCAATTTCACTGACTGCGCCAGCTACATCGGTGACACCGCTAATGATGGGGCCATCGTTTGTGCCGACGATAGTAATAGTTACATTGTGGTTGTCACCACCTGCTGTAGTGACTGTGAAGGTTTCACTTAAGGTATCGCCGTCACCTAGACTCTGGATCGCCAGAAGTGTGTTGTCAGCCGTATAAGTCCATTGTCCGCTGGCATCAATAACAAGATCACCATGGGTTGCGGTCAGCGTTTCAGCTTGAAACCGGGCCTCATTCTGGTCAGCATCAGTGACTGTAAGGGAGCCTGAGGTTGTCAGGGTACTGGCATGACTGTCTTCAGTGACGGTTGCCGTATCAAGACCTGTTATATTTGCATTGTCGTTTGTGCCGGTGATAACCAGAGTGGCGGTCTGGGAAACTGAGCCACCATTGCCGTCTTCGATGTCATAGCTGTAGACAATGGTTTCAGTCACTCCGTTGGGAAGATAGTCATAGGCACCGGGGTCAACGGTAAGGGTGTTGCCATTGACGGTGATACCAGAATCATCACCAGATGAGAGGGTTATCCGGGTAACCGAGAGGGTATCACCAGTGTCAACGTCTGCAGCAGACTCAAGCAGGTCAATGTTGACTGAAGCCGAGTCTTCAACAAAATTTTTCGCAATGGCAGAGCTAACCGTTGGATCATCGTTGACCGGTGTAATGCTGAAGTCAAAAGTCGCTGAAGATGAGAAGAGGTGGCCATCACTGACCTGAAATTCAAATGAGGCGTAAAGATTTCCATGTTCGTTTTGAGCCGGCTCAAATTTCAACCGGCCTGCTAACAGCTCATTTTTTGTCACTTCCATACCCACAGTGACAGCTGATCCATTAAAGAGCAACTCACCTGCCAGGGGCAACTGAGTGATTTTGATACTTTGCAGTGTATGTCCGGCATCCGGGTCTGAGAAGGTGAAGTCGGATGTACTAAAGATATAAGGTGTATCTTCGTCGGACGTCACCAGGGTACCTGCCGTAACCGGAGCATTATTAACGGCAGTGGCTATGATGGTGCTGGTGACTATCTGACTGCTGTTATGACCGTCATCAACACTGAAGCTGACGGTACGATCAGCGGTAAAGGGTGAGCCGGAACTGTTTGAGTAGGTGACTGTTCTCAGTGCTGCCTGATACTGCGCGACCGTTGCGGTTCCAGAGAGCGTCATGGTACCGGTTGATGAGTCCCAGCTTCCGGAAATCCCGTTGTGATTGGTGAAAGCCAGACTGTCTTCAGCTGGCACGAAATTGTTGCTGATCGTGATCGTGGCGCTCTCTAATGTGACAGAGTCAATATCTGAAAGAGTGATATTACTGTCTATTACTTGATCACCGTCGTTTTTAGTGTAGGCAAGAGCGCCACCTGCGGTGACTAATGGCGCATCATTGGTGCCATGAATAGTGGCAGTGACAATATGCTGCGTACCATCCGCAGTCTGCACCGAGAAACTGTCTGTTAGTGAGTCGCCGTCTTCCAATGTCTGAATGGCGCTCTGACTGTTATCAGCGCTGTAAGTCCAGCTGCCATCAGCGTTAATGGATAACTGTCCATGGTTTCCTGAAAGTATTTCAGCCTGAAAAACAGCTTCGTTGGCATCAACATCTGTAACGGTCAGGTTGCCGCTGGTGGTTAAAGTGGCGTTATCGTCTTCCGTGACGGCGCCGGTGTCAACTCCGGCAATCACTGCCGCATCATTGACAGAAATGACGTCAAGAGTCGCTGATGCTGTGGCTTCATCGCCTGAGGTTCCATCAGAAACAGTGAAGTTAAAAGTAACATCGTCAGCGAAGTAATGGGCAGTGGGTGTGTAGCTCCAGGTGCCGTCATGATTGTCCGCCAGACTACCTGTGGCAGGGTCGGCCAGGGTGACGGATTGAATAGTCAGGCTATCCCCATCAACATCACTGGCTGAAGCCAGAAGGTCAGAAGCCTTGATGACGTAGGAGGTATCTTCCGGGGTTGATCCCAGATCAACATTCCCCGCAACGGGAGCATCGTCTAACGGATCAACACTGATCGAGAAAGTTTGGATATCAGAAGACAGGGCACCACCGCTTACCCGAAAGTTGAAGTAGGTGTAGTTGTCTGCACTTTGATTGGCCTCTGGAAGGAAGGTCAGTGAGCCCGCGGCAATGTCAGCCCGACTGATGGTGTCACCTTTGGATATCTGAGTGCCATTGAGTTCCAGTGATCCACTGGCTGGAAGAGTCTCAATGACTACCGCTGCCAGCGTGTCACTGTCGTCCTGGTCACTGTAGGGGAAGTCATTCAGGGTAAAGCGATAGAGGCTGTCTTCATCAATGGTGGTCGAGCTGTCCGAAGAGACGGGTGCTTCGTTGATGTCACTGACTTCAAGGGTAAAGCTCTCTGAATAGGCGGCACCATCAGCATCGGTTGTGGTCACCTCAATATCGATGGATTCGTCAGTTTCGTGATCAAGGGCTATGCCCTCTTTCAGTTTGAGATCGCCGTCAACTACTTCAAAGCGATGGTCATCGACAGTGTAGGTGTGATTATCAGAAAGGTCTTTGTCTGTGGTAGACAAAGTACCCACAACCGCACCATCCTGATTTTCATCAATGCGGGTACCAGAGAGTTCAATATCTTCCGGATTATCATTGATGCCCTCAATGGTAATGGACGCACTTTGGCTGACAACGCCACCCTGCCCATCCTCTATTTCATAGCTGTACTCGATGACTTCAGATTCGCCCGCAGCCAGATGTCCATAAGCAGAAGCATCCACATCAAGACTGTTGCCATCGTCAGCGATAGTAATACCTGAAGGATCCCCCGCTGTTATCCTGAGAGAGACGGCATTCAGGTTGTCTGATGAATCCAGATCGAACGCACCCGCCAGGAGGTCAACGTTAAAGTCATCGCTGTTCTTATCGAAAGTCTGAACGACGGCTTCCCTTACCTGAGGCTGATCATTGTTGCCAGAGAGCGTAATAGTGACAGACTCTAAAACGGACTCCCCCCGGGAATTCGTGACCAGGTATTCGTAGGTCAGGGTTTCTGTTTCGCCAGCAGCCAAATATTTATAGGCTTCGGGGTCAATACTGAGGCTGTTGCCGTCCAGACCAATACTGACACCGGCCTCATTGCCCTCAGTCAGGCGTAACTGAGTCACCGACAGGGCGTCAGGATCCTTGTCAAAAGCCTGGGATAGCAGATCGATGGTCGTTTCTTCATCGCTCTGAACAATCTGGGCTAATACTGTCTTCGCAGTTTCCGGGGTATCCTTGTCGCCTTCGTTGTTGTCACCTGTGATGGTGATATCGACAGAAGCCCTTGAACTGGCACCGTTGCTGTCCATGGCTTCAAAGATAAAAGTAACAACCGTTTGCTCACCTGCTGCAAGGTAATCGAAGTCACTCCCGGGCAGGAAGCGAAAGCTGCCATCGTCATTGAGTATCAACTGTCCTGAGTCAGGAGTCGTGACCAGACTGAATTTCAGAGCTTCTCCGGTGTTGGCGTCGAAGGCCTGAAGCTTGCCTTCAAGCTCTGTCGCGCTCTCACTGCTTCCCATAATCATGTTTTGAGCAGTGGGCGCATAATTGACAGGAGAGGAGCTGGCTAATTCTTCATTGTTCTTTTCGGGTGCAAGCAGTGGTTGGATGGATTCAAGCGGTTGTTTAATTTCTTCTGATGATTCCGATAGCGGCTCAATCGCTTTTTGTTCTTCTAATTCTGTAGCATCTCTCTCCAGAACAACGGCTTCACCGGATAAGCCATTGCTTGCTTCCGGGCTGGGGTCTTGAGAGGAACTTTCAGGTTCGTCTGATGAAGCAATTTCAGAAACTTCAACAGGGTTAACTTCAATAGGGGCAACTGCGGCAGAATCTGCCCTTTCTGCAATAGCATCCAGTATTTCTTCCGCTTCTGATGGGTCATCAATATCAGATGACGATTCAGGTAGAAGCATATTCTGCAGCATAACAAGCTGAGACTGCCCCCCCAGCTCAATGACTTCGCTATTAACAAGAAGAATATAGACAGGGCTGCTGGATTCAGAGACTACTGTGTCATTGAGATAGAGGGGATCCCCTTCCTGAAGAGCGCGTTTGCTGCCATCAGGGGCGATGGCAAATACATAACCATCGGTTTTTTGAACGTGGCCGATTACAGGCTTGGAACCATCCGAGTTCGACAGCATATTCGCTTCCTGAAGCGTCTATCGCTCAGTCAGAGCATTTTGTCTGGCCCTGAGAATTGGCTTCATCAAATATTCCATCAGGGTTTTCTCTCCGGTGATAATATCGATGTTAGCCTTCATACCCGGGATGATTTCCAGTGGTTTTTCGGGGTTGCCAAGCTGATTTTCATGGGTTCTGACGCGAACGATGTAGAAACTTTCTCCTTTATCATCCTTTATTGTGTCAGCGCTTATGTGCTCTACCAGGCCTTCAAGTCCACCATAAACGGCAAAGTCGTAGGCGGTTAACTTAACGACAGACTTCATGCCTTCCCTGAGAAAGCCTATATCTTTAGGAGCGATCTGGGCTTCAACCAGCAGGGATTCCTCTACCGGGACAATTTCCATGACATCCATTCCGGGCTGTATAACTCCGCCTACGGTTTTAACATTGATCTTTTTAACAATGCCTTCCACCGGTGAGCGAAGCAGTGTCCTGACCACCTGATCTTCCAGACTGGTTTGTGTTTCAGAAAGTTGGTCCAGTTTGACTTCAGCGTCTTTCAGTTCCTGAACCACTTCTTCCCGGAATTTGATAGTAAGTTCACGCTTACGTGCCAGAGCCTCCTGATAAGCTGCCTTAAGCTTGGGAATGGACAGTTCTGTCATCTTCTTTTCAGAGGCCAGATCATTGACTCTCTGCCTGAGCTGAAGCATTTCTACATGGGAAATAACGCCTTGATCAGCCAGAGGTTCGGTCAGTTCCAGCTCCTCTTCTCCCAGCTCCAGACTGGTGGTTAAAAACTCCAGCTGTGACTCGGAAGCGGCCAGTTCGTGTTTGGCCTGAGAAGCTTGTTTGTTGACAATATCAAGCTCGGCTTTAAGACCGGCATCTCGTCTCTGGAAAATCTGTATCTCCCGATCAACATAATCCTGATAATTACTTAATTCGGGAGGAAACTTCACTGAATTGCCAAACAGTTCAGCCTTGAGTCTTGCGGCTTTTGCCAGCTCACTGTAATACTCAACAGCGCTTTCCCTGAAAGTGGACTTGAAGCGGGTATCATCCAGTTGCAGCAATGGCTGCCCTTCCCTGACCAGCTCACCCTCCTGGACAAAAAGCTCTTCCAGTATGCCGCCTTCAAAGTTTTGAATGACCTGCAGATGAGAAGAGGGAACGACCTCACCCATGCCCCGGGTGATTTCATCCAGTGGTGCCAGACTGGCCCAGGTGATGGCTGAGCCAATGGCCAGCAGCATGGTGTAAATAAGCAGCCTGCCGCCTCTTGGGGCTTTCATTAACATGGCAGCGCTGGTATCAGACATGTACTCCAGATCTTCCGCACTGACGTTCTCTTCCAGTGAAGAAGTATTCTTCAGGTTTTCATCTTCTTCAATCTGCCTGTCCAGTTCTTCCAGCATGGCTTCTTCGGTCAGAACTTCCTGATCATCAGAACTCACTTCATACTCTGCCTCTCTGGACGGAGTTGTTGATTGAGTCTTTGAAGTCTCATGGGGCTGATCTTCTGGTATTTCAGAAGTGTTTTTATCGTCCTTGTACTCGCTCATTGCACGATCCTGTTCAATCCATTCAAGGTCATTGGCAGCTCATTGCTGACTGCAGGGTTACTCGATTTTGAGTTTGCCCTGCTTAAGGGCTGCGTGAACCTGATCCTTGGGTCCGTCCGCAACAATCTTTCCGTTATCCACCAGGATCAGGCGATCAACCAGCTCCAGCATGGAAGCCTTATGAGTGACCAGAACAATGGTTTTATCCTTGCATTGCTTTTTCAGTTGTTCTTTGACTCGCAATTCGGTGGTGTTATCCATGGAGCTGGAAGGTTCATCAAGAACCAGAATGGGCGGGTCCATCAACAGAGCTCTGGCTAAGGCGATACTTTGTCGCTGTCCACCTGAGAGGTTTTGTCCCCTTTCGCCTACGATCATATCCATGCCGTTTGGATGCTTGTTGGCGAATTCGGTAACACCGGATATTTCAGCCGCTTTCAGCAGAGCAGCGTCGTCAACAAAGCTGGCACCGAGGGTGATGTTTTCCTTGATACTGCCATAGAACAGGGTGATGTCCTGAGAGACACAACCAATGCTGCTTCGAAGGTCTGAAGGGTTGATCTGTCTCAGGTCAATACCATCGACCCGGATGGCACCTTCATTGGGCTCATAAAGGCCAAGAATCAGCTTCTCTATCGTGGTTTTTCCTGAACCGATGCGACCGATAATGGCTACTTTTTCACCGGGTTTGATGTGCAGATTGATGTTTCTGAGGGCCTGGATCTCCTGACCCGGGTATGTGAAATCAACACCATCAAATTCAATACTTCCGGCCAGCTCAGGACGATTAACATAGTCACGGTCTGCCGGACGTTCTACCGGCATATCCATGATATCGTTAAGCCCATCCAGAGCTGATTTAGCCTGGTTGTAGCGAGTGGCAAGGCCGGCTACCTGAGCCATGGGAGCCAGGCATCGGCCTGACAACATAACGGTTGCAATCAGGCCACCCATACTGAGGTCACCCTCAGAAATCAGGAAAACACCGTAGCACACCAGCGCAATGTTACACATCTGTTGAACATAAGCGCTGACAGTGGATGCGGAAGAGCTCAATAACTTGGTTTTGATACTCCAGGTGGCTATGTGGCCGACTGCTTTTTCCCACTTGTACTGAATCTCGCTCTCTGCCTGGGCAATTTTCAGGGCTTCCATGCCTGAAAGGCTTTCAATCAAGGTGGCGTTCTTCTGTGAGTTGGAGCGCAGGGTTTTCTCAACGGAACGCTTGAGAGGCCCTTGAATAGCAAAACTGTAAACGGCAATCAGGGCCATACAAAGCAGGGGAATGTAAGCCAGTGGTCCACCCAGAATTAAAATCACCATCAATATGATCAGGGTGAAAGGGAGGTCCACCAGGGCAATCACCGTTGATGAGGTGATAAATTCCCGGATGCTCTCAAATTCCTGAAGGCTCTTGGCAAAGGAGCCGACCGAAACCGGTTTGGCCGACATGCTTAATCCCAGGACCCGTTCCATAACCCGGGATGAGAGCAATATGTCCGATTTTTTGCCGGCAAGATCAATAAAATAACTTCGAATCATTTTCAGTACGAAGTCGAAGCTGAAGATAATAATGGCACCTATAGCCAGCACCCAGAGGGTATCAAAAGCCTGGTTAGGCACCACTCTGTCGTAAACATTCATGACAAACAGCGGGCTGGCCACCACAAAAATATTGATCAGCAGGGAAGCCAGCAGGACATCTCTATAAATTCTCCAGGAGCCAAGAATCGTGCCCCAGAACCAATGTCGGGAGCGAATATTCAGCGTGGTGGGAGTCCGCTTGTCATATCGATGCTTTTCACGAACATAAATGGTGTAGCCGGTGTAGTACTCTTCGAGATCCGGGAGGTTGATGTTCCTGACACCTTCTCCGGCTTCAGGAATAATCACTCGGGCATTACCTTCTTCATGATCAATATCAATCAGAATGCAGGCTTTACGCTCCTTCAGAAATAGAACAGCAGGCGTGACCAGAGGAGAGATATCTTTCAATGCTCTTTTGTGAGTTTTCGACGCAAGGCCCGCTCTTTGGGCTGCACGGGAAAACAGTTCTGCGGTCAGCTTGCCATTTTCCAGAGGTAATCCGGCACGGAGGGAGTCGTGAGAAAAGGGCTTTCCATAATGCTTGGTGAGAATACTGAGGCATTCCAGTAAAGGATCAAACTCCTGTTGGTCGCTCTTGGGTATTCCCCACTCTTCGTTTGCATCTTCTGCAGCTGCACTGTAATTCATAGTTCATTGCCAATGAAATAAAAAATAAATAACAGAGGTACAGCTTTTTCTGTTAAAAGGTTTCTGAATTAATACTAGCGCAGTTTATTGGTCTTAAATGATTAATAAGAAAGTAATTAAAGAGTGTCTTATATCTGACGTTTGATTGTTGTTGATTACATAAAATACTAAATATGATGCTTTTTCGGCATGGAGGCGATTTGTGAGTCTTGAAGGAATTAAATCTTTTGCTGCAAGTCATTTAAGCCTTTCAGGTTTTAAAAATGATTGTAAAAAAATATATGGGAAAATTTTTGGAAAACTGGTTCACGTTCTTGAAGCGTTAACGACGGCTTTGGATAAAGTCAGAAAATCCTCAAGGACCGGATTGTCATTTAATAAGTCTATTTATAAACGCAAAACCACTCCCCGGAGTTTGGGGGGCAAGCCTCAATACCTGAGCCTTGAAGGAAATGAGCAGAAAGCAAGATGGTTGATGGTTGACTTTCTGGAAAAACTGGTTGAAAGAGGTGCTGGGATCGAAGACCTTTCCTCCGATAAGGCTAAAGCATTGACAAGTGAGTTATTGGAGATCCTTCTTGAACTGGACGCTACTGTTTTTAAAGCAATTTCCATTGCTAAAGGTCGTAAAGTCGGATCAGATGCTATGGGCCGGGCAATGGGCGCTCTTTTTAACGAGGTTGAAGGTTCAATAGTTGGTAACGAAAAATTAAAAGCGCAATTAGGTGAAAAAGGCTTTTTATATCAATTTGTTCGTGCCTGTGCACAGCTGAATGTTATTGAGGTGGATGTGAAATCAGACGATGATGAACTATTCAAGGCTCCTGCAATCCATTGCTTGAGTATAAAAGGTTGCAACTTTCTGCATAATACTATGCTGCTTTACTACGAGATGACGGGCAGCGAGCTTCATGATGAAAAAGAATCATTACAAAAACAAGTTGATAAAGTGTCTGCCGACGATAAAGATCTTTGGGGCATGAGTGAGGTCATTTTTAACAGACTTCGTTTGGAAGATTGAGTCGGTTTCGATGGGTGCGGTGTTACCTTAAAAAAAACCGAGTTCGTAACGCCTCGGTTTTTTTTCAATGGGATTCAGAGATTTTAGCGATCAACTCTTATCGAACACCTCTTCCTGAATTCTTTTAATACCAATGTGTCGTACATCTCTGCCTTTCACCAGATAGATAACGTATTCCGCCAGGTTGCGGGCATGATCGCCAATCCGTTCCAGTGATCTTAATACCTACATAATATTCAGAACCCAGGTACTGTTAGAGCTCCAAAAAAAATGTCATATGAACTGATTGATCTATTCTTAACTCCCATTCTTTAATATTTGATGAATTTTAAATAGGGAGTTGACAATGGAAAAAAATGTCAGATTGATTATTTTATTCCTTCTCTGCTTGCAATCATCTTATTCAAATTCAAAAGATTTACGCTTTAATTGGAAGCTGGAACATAACGGTAATTCACTACTAAGTGGTACAACTGTAACCTCCACCAGGACCATTCATAGCGATGCGCACACAGCAGGCGATCATTCATCGGTGTTAGATGATTACAACCCATCCTGTAATGTTTGTACAGTGGATGAATATGTCATTTATGACATCATCTCTTCCACTCTGATGGTTATTGATCAGAACAACCTTGGTCATACTATGCCGCCACCTTTTGATACTTTATTGGGGAATTTGCAAACTGGCAGTTATTCTATTCAACATAGCTTTCATACTCAATACACACTGAGAAGTCAAACGACAACAGCAGCAAATGTGGCTGCTCAAGCATTCTGTTGCGTGCTCTGTTTTCCTATATATTTGAAGATCTGGACAAAAAACGCGCCTCTTAGATCATACCATGAGTTGGACAGAATCAGAGTAATGAGAGCAGTAATACCAAAGGATTTGCCGGAAGATGTCTCTATCCAAAAATGCTCTTTATCTCATAAGGCTGTTAGCAGTGATAACCAAATATTTTCATCGCCAAACACACTGGTTACAGACAGCAAGACCAAAATATTTGACCTTTTCCTGGATACTCCAGAAACACAAAAATGGATAATAGAGCATCTAAAGCCATCGACCAACAAGAGGTTAGACTTGATAATACCTCAGATATCCCGTACAGCTGTACCGGCTGTAATTCTTGTACGAGAGCAAAACACCGCAAATAACAGACGAAACAGACGAAGCCGGAAACCATCACATTTTATAACAGTAAATTTAACGAATGGAATCAAAGTAGAATACCACTTTAATCGAGTATCCTACGATGGCATTCCGGTATTGGCGATTGTGGTTAGCGCTCATGGTTATACGCTGACACTCGCGGTTGATAATTACGATGTTATCGCTAACCAACCCCCTCCACATTATGAAGAAATAGATGTTGTAGCTAACGAACCCCCTCCACAATATTCAGAGTCAGCAGAATCCTGTCATTGTAACGGCGCATGTAATTGTGCTGGTTCAAGGGAAAATGATACCGAAGATTCAGATGATCAGATTCATATTAGTATTCTGAATCAAGATCTTTTTTTCTCAAACAGCCAATAATGAGCCTGTAAAAAAGTATCTGCCGACGATAAAGATCTTCGGCCCATTACTGACCTCATTTACGAGAGATTTCGTTTGCCAGATTGAGTAATACCTTAAAAAACCCGAGTTCGTAACGCCTCGGGTTTTTATTCAATGGGATTCACAGATTTTAGCGATCAATTCTTATCGAACACCTCTTCCTGAATTCTTTTAATACCAATGTGTCGTACATCTGTACCTTTCACCAGATAGATAACGTATTCCGCCAGGTTGCGGGCATGATCGCCAATCCGTTCCAGTGATCTTAAAACCCACATAATATTCAGAACCCGGGTGATGGATCTTGGGTCTTCCATCATGTAGGTGACCAGTTCCCGTGTGGCACTTTTGTATTCCCGGTCGACGGTTTTATCTTCCTTGGCAACCGCCAGAGCAAGATCGGCATCGAAACGGGCAAAAGCATTCAGTGCATCCTGTACCATCTGTCGTACATGGTTACCAATGTGGCGGGTCTCGATATAACCTTTGGGCGCTTCTCCCTGTTCACTGAGGCTGATGGCAAAACGGGCAATTTTTGCCGCCTCGTCACCAATCCTCTCCAGATCGGTCGCGGCCTTGGAGCAGGAAATCACCAGACGCAGGTCACTGGCCGCTGGCTGGCGTCTGGCCAGAATGCGGGAACACTCTTCATCAATGGCCAGTTCCATAAAGTTAATGTCTCTGTCCTTCTCGCAGACCACCACAGCTCCTTCGCTGTCAGCATTGATAAGGGCATTGATGGCATCGGATACCTGCTTTTCAACCTGCCCACCCATAGACAGGAGATTATTTCGCAGCTCCTCCAGTTCATGATTGAATTGCTGTGAAATATGATGGCTAAGAAGTTCGCTTTTGGTATCCATGAGTTTTCCAGGTGCTTTCTTGGCTATGGCATTTTTTGGCTACGGCATTTAGCCGTAGCGGCCGGTTATATAGTCTTCAGTTTGTTTCTGTTGTGGGTTTGTGAACAGCGTGTCCGTATCATCGAATTCGATGAGCTTACCCATATACATAAATGCTGTGTAATCAGAGACGCGAGCAGCCTGTTGCATATTATGGGTAACGATAGCAATGGTGAATTTGGACTTGAGCTTGTTAATCAGCTCTTCAATTTTTAATGTTGAAATAGGGTCCAGGGCTGAAGCCGGTTCATCCAGCAGCAGAACCTCAGGCTCTACAGCAATGGTTCGGGCGATCACCAGACGCTGTTGCTGACCACCGGACATGCCCAGGGCGCTTTCATGGAGGCGATCCTTAACTTCATCCCAAAGTGCTGCACTGCGCAGGGCCCACTCTACGACTTCATCCAGAACACGCTTTTTGTTGATACCCTGAATGCGAAGACCATAGGCGACATTTTCATAAATACTCTTCGGGAAGGGGTTTGGCTTCTGGAATACCATGCCAACACGACGGCGGAGGTCCGCGACATTGACGCCCTTCTGATAGATATTCTGGTTATCCAGCTGGATTTCACCTTCGACGCGGCAGCCTTCCACCAGATCATTCATTCTGTTCATACTGCGCAACAGAGTGGATT
The DNA here is from genome assembly GCF_032883915.1 of Endozoicomonas sp. 8E. Classification (NCBI taxonomy): domain Bacteria; kingdom Pseudomonadati; phylum Pseudomonadota; class Gammaproteobacteria; order Oceanospirillales; family Endozoicomonadaceae; genus Endozoicomonas; species Endozoicomonas sp. 8E. Next base: position 401,157 of record NZ_CP120717.1, read on the forward strand.
TACCACAGCCTGATGGACCAATAAACGCGGTGACCCTGCGTTTCGGGATGGTCAGAGAGATATCGTGCAGTGCCTGCTTCTCACCATAAAACAGGTTCAAATTTCTGATATCCAGACATTTTTCTTCCTGCTCCAGGCTGAGCTTGCGACGGTTGCGTCCCAGGCTGTCGAGATTAAACGCCGGTGTTGAGCTGGTCTCCTCGGGAGTGACTCTACTCTGTTGGTTGTCTGTCCGGGTGGGTGTATTCAAGTCCAGTGCCTCATCCAGCATGATGTTACCTTTAATACGTAATTAAACCGTCCTGGCTCAGTCAGGGAAACTTTTTTGTGGCTCAAGGCTGTTTTTTTGTAGCGAATTAATCTCACGCTTCCAGACTCTTGTATTTTTCACGCAAATGGTTGCGAATAGCTACTGCTGAAAGGTTAAGAACCGCAATGACAATAACCAGCAGCAAAGCGGTTGCGTAAACCAGTGGTCTGGCCGCTTCTACGTTAGGACTCTGGAAGCCGACATCGTAGATATGGAAGCCCAGGTGCATGAATTTCTGATCCAGATGCAGGAATGGATAATTAGTATCCAGAGGCAAGCTGGGAGCCAGCTTCACCACGCCAACCAGCATCAGAGGTGCAACTTCGCCAGCGGCACGGGCAACAGCCAGGATCAATCCTGTCATCATGGCAGGGCTGGCCATGGGCAGAACGACACGCCAGAGTGTTTCTGCCTTGGTCGCCCCCAGCGCCAGACTGCCCTCACGGACAGAGCTTGGAATGCGTGATAGCCCCTCCTCGGTGGCAACAATAACAACAGGCAATGTTAATAAGGCCAGAGTAATCGATGCCCAGAGTAACCCCGGTGTACCAAAGGTCGGTGCTGGCAGTGCTTCCTGGAAAAATAACTGGTCAATCTGGCTGCCGGCAAAATAGATGAAGAAACCAAGACCAAATACACCGTAGACAATGGAAGGAACGCCCGCCAGGTTGTTCACGGCCACGCGAATAGTTCGGGTCAGCCAACCCTGATTGGCGTATTCACGGAGGTAGACCGCCGCTATTACACCAAAAGGGGTCACGATGATCGACATCAGAATCACCATCATGACCGTACCGAAAATAGCTGGGAAAACTCCCCCTTCCGTGTTCGCCTCTCTGGGGTCCTCAGTGATAAATTCGCCGACCTTATCGAGATAGAAAAACATTTTCTGGGTCAGGGTCATGGCATTGGGTTTATAGGCCCGGACGATTTTGCCAAAAGATTGCTCAATCTCTGTGCCATCAATAGTTGTAGCCACCAGACTATCACGATTGAAAGCCACATAAAGATCACCCAGTCTGGCTTCCATCACCTTATATTCAGCCTGTAATACCTTGCGTTGTGCTTCGATATCGGCGAGGGCCTGAGGAGTGTCTGTACCATTAAGTTCGAGGGCTCGCTGTTCCAGACGGAGGCGCTCCAGCTTGGCGTTGACTGAACCTATTTCGTGCTTTTCGATGGCGTAGATTTCGTCGTAGATAGACAGGGCTCTGTTCAGTCTTTTCTGGAACTCTGGCCAGGCTGCTTCACCCTCTACAACCACTTTGCCATCCTGTTTGATGTTGTTCAGATAACCGTAGAAGTTACCCCACTCCCTGCGCTCCAGAGCAATGATATTTTCAGGGTAACGGCGATTCTCAAGCCAAAGATCAATGACCCAGGCAAAGTCTGAGCCTGAAACATCCCTGTTACCCACTTTAAGCAGGTCACGGGTCAGTGTTTCCATTCCCTCGGGAACCGGGAGGCCTGCAGCCTCAAGGCGGGTTGCAGAAACGGTTTCAGTGTCTGCTATTTCTCCAGCGATTAAACGGGCTTCCTGGCCGGGAGGGGCATAGTCTGCCACCAGAATTTGTCCTGGCCAGAAGTGACCCAGCCCCCGGATTGCAATCAAGCCCAGAAGGCCGACAACAAGAATTACACTGATGGCGACCGCTCCGGCATTGAGCCAAACCCAGGGAGAGCCAGTTTGGTACCACTTGGTTATTTTATTACTCATGTTCCGGCTCCTTCCTTAAAGCGAACTGTACTTCTTGCGCAGTCGATGACGAACCATCTCGGCAGCAGTATTAACGACAAAGGTGAACAGGAAAAGCACCAATGCAGCAAGGAACAGAATTCGATAGTGGCTGCTGCCGACTTCGGATTCAGGCATTTCAACAGCAATGTTGGCAGCCAGGGTTCTCATGCCTTCGAAAATATTGGCGTCCATGATGGGTGTGTTGCCGGTAGCCATCAGTACAATCATCGTTTCACCCACGGCACGGCCCATACCAATCATTACGGCAGAAAATATGCCCGGGCTGGCGGTCAGCAATACCACCCGAATCAATGTCTGCCAGGGCGTCGCACCCAGTGCCAGGGAGCCATAACTCAGATGTTTGGGAACACTGAAAATGGCATCCTCAGCGATAGAAAAAATGGTGGGAATCACTGCAAAGCCCATAGCCAGTCCCACTACCAGCGCATTACGTTGATCGTAAGGAATACCCAGCTCAGAGGTCAGCCAGTTTCTCAGGTCGCCATTAAAGAAGGTCGCTTCAATGCTACCGTTCAGATTCATCGCAATGGCACCACTGATCAGTACCACAGGAATCAGCAGAGCTGCTTGCCAGCCGTCCGGGATGGAGTGACGGATTTTGCCGGGCATGGAGTCCCAGGCAAAAGCAAAGAGCAATATGCCTATTGGAACAATCAACAAGAGTGCAAATATTCCTGCCAGACTGTTTTCGATCAGGGGTGCCAGCCAGAGACCGGCCAGAAAACCCAGAATGACCGTGGGCAGAGCTTCCATCAATTCAATGACAGGCTTTACTTTACGACGCATGGCTGGCGCCATGAAGTAAGCCGTATAGATGGCTCCGGCTATTGCCAGAGGTGTAGCCAGCAACATGGCGTAAAAGGCGGCCTTAAGAGTGCCGAAGGCCAGAGGGGTCAGGCTCAGCTTTGGTTCAAAGTCATTATTCGATGCAGACGATTGCCAGATATATTCAGGCTTCTCGTAGCCCTCATACCAGACTTTACCCCAGAGAGCCGACAAGGATACCTCAGGATGTTCATTTTCAACACGCCAGAATTCGGTAGAGCCATTGCCAGTCACCAGCATATAGTTGCTACGGGGGGCAATAACCAGTTGCTCAACAGGGCCGTCGGTCAGCTTCTCAGTCAGCAAGGTTCTGTTGGCTGTGGTGTAGAAGATGCCAACATTACCCTTGTCATCAGCTGCCAGAAAGCCCTTGCGGCGATGCTCAGGCACTATCTGCATAATAGGTTCACCGGCCAGCTCGAACTCGCGAATTCTTTGCAGGTGCCACTGGTTTTGTTCATCTCTGACCATGAACCACTGGGTGACCATGCCGGTGTCATCGCCTATCAGCAGAGAAGCCCCACCCAGCAGGAATGTCATGGTCGTTACTCTGGCCGAGTCGGCAGTCAGGTCAGTCTCTGACACGATGTGAGACTGATTAATGTTGCTGATATCGATCAGTGTCAGGCCGTCAGCACCGGATTGAACAAAAAGCCAGTGTTGATCCGGAGCAATCAGTACATCGTGAACAGGCCCATCGACTTCAGGCAGAGTGACACTCTCTTCTTCCAGCGTGACCTCTTCCGTCAGGAAGTTTTCTTCCTTGCTAAAAGCGGTCATATGCAGGCGCTTGTCACCATAACCGGTGAGCAACAGCTGATCTTCACTATCACTGATACTCAGGTGTGAAACAGCCTCATTACCTGTTACCAGATTAATCGCTTCCTCACCGTATGGGTAGGTGACCCTGGGCGTAATCAGTCTTTTGTCATCAGGCCAGGTAATTTGATAGCCGTGCTTGAAAATAATGACCTGACCATTGCTCAGACCCGCAGCCAGCAGGTTGCTATCAGATGGATCATTGCTAATTGTGGTAACTGAGGTCCCGGCAGGAAGGGGCAGGGAATAGCGATATTTCTGCTCTCCGGTTCGGGTGGATGCAAAAGTCAGGGCGCCGTCGGCCGTGATGGAAAAAGCCAGTTCAGCCTGTTCTTCCATACTCTGATAGAGAGGGCGCTGCTCCCCCGTGATCGTCTGTGTCCAGGTACTGCTTTGTTCAATTTCTGCACTTTTGAATAAAGGTCCAACTTCGTAAAGAAGATAGATGAAGATCAGCAGAATGGCGGCAATAACACCAAGGCCACCCACGGCCACACCCCACCGGGTCAGGTGATCTTTGAGAAAGCGAAGTGACTGATGACGTTTATGAGCCGGGGTGTTGTAATCGACACCAGGGCTGTCTTCTATTATTGGTTGGTACATGGCACTGGTCGCAGAGATTATTGAGCGTACCTTAAAAGGTCTGTGTTACAGAAATATGACAGAATTGAAAAAATGAGAGGCAAGCCGCAGCTCTCAGCATCTTGAAACAGTGTCCCCGGTAATGAGCGATCGATAGCCGTGACCGGAAAAGCTGACTGAAAAACACCGCAGCCAAACCGTTCCCTATTTAGTCAAGTGCGCACTCACTATGAGCTACAATGTGGCTCCAACTGAAGAAAAGCGAAAACTTTTGTGCGACTAAAATCGTTTTCTTTCATAGGTACACTCCTGATCTCTCTGGCAGCCATTGGATTTGCTGCTGACAACTCTCGGGGACTTCTGCTCGTCGTCGTAAATGGGACGTCTGATCATGAGGCTTATCTGATATCCGATTTTGTCTGCTTTGTGCCTGAAGGCGCTCTGCTCTTGCCCTCACCAGTAAGGTCAACTGATGACATTAAAGGCTCATTTCTCCAGCAGCCCGTTTTCTTCCTGTCATCTCTGTGGCAGTGGCTAATGTCTTCGGAGATTGTTCCTGAGATAAGAGAGAAAAATAGCACAGGTTTTGCACTGCCAGAATGGCCCACATCAACACCTGAATCCACCTTGCGATTATCGGGAGGCGGATTTCCACCTGACCCACCAACACCTCCTCCATTTATGCCGGGCCTTCCTGATAAGGGATTGTTTAATAGGCCTGACTGGCAGCTTGACTGCCTGTCAGCTCTGTTGAGGATCGGGCAGCGTCTGAAACAATGGCTTTGTGATGGATATCACAGCACTTGCGGACCATTCGTCAGTGACACAGATTTATCTGCGGCTTTGGCAGGGATTACACAGAAGAGGGCGTTCAATAGGTCGTTATTCAGTCAGGTGCCCTTAGATGCCCCGGAACTGCTTGCTCAACTATCGGGGAAAGGTTTGTCTGGCCATGGGCAGGTGCATCAGCCAGAAACAGTTTTGTTGTATCCCGTTTTTATGCTGCCTCAATCCGATTCGAATGACTTTGAAGAAGCGCAGGGGGTTGAATATGTTGGGGAAACTTGCAGAGCGTGCCGGAATAACTTTGAAGAATCTGACGATGTGGTGAAAACGTCATGTTTGCATTTGTTCCATATGGACTGCCTGAAACGGTGGCTAACAAAAGAAGTTAACCTGAAAGGCAACCATTTCTGTCCATATTGTCGGCAGGATCAGAGTGCTCTGGGTGACTTTCTGATCCAGAAAGGAATGCAAGAGGTGGCTCATATTGTAACGGAAATGCTTTTAGAGAGAGGGATCTGGCCTGAAAATGACAGGTATATCTATGAAGGGCTGATTCGTGCAGGAGCCAGCAATGATCCGGCCATCGCTGAGCAGATACGGGCCCTCTGGCCATTAGTTAATTTTTACTCTGTGCGGCATCGGGTGTCCCAAGTGCAGTCAGGGAGAGCGACCTGGCCTGACAATGATGGGCATATCTTTTTAGAGTTGAGAATGGCAGAAGGTATCAATGATCCGGACATTGCTGAGCAGGTGCGGGCACTTTGGCCGTCAGTTTGTTTGTACTCCTTGCAACATCTGATGTCACAAATAGAAGCAGGGAGAAGGGCCTGGCCTGACGATGAGCGTGATATCGCTCTGAGGTTGAGAATGGCACAAGATAGCAATGTTCCGGCCATTGTTAAGCAGGCACGGGCACTTAAGCCGACAATTTTTCTTTACTCTGTGCAGCAACTGGTTTCACAAATGCAGGCAGGAAAAGGGGTCTGGCCAGACGATGACCGTGGTGTCTTCGAAATGCTGAATGTTGCCTTATTTGGTACTGATGACCATTTCTTAGTAAGCCTGAGTGTTGGGTTAAATGTTGGGTTATATGGTACTGATGGGACCATCGCTGAAGCATGGAGGGATGGTGATAACGTAGCCACTTTTGAGCAGGCAAGTGCACTTTATCCATTGGTGAATTTGTACTCTGCGCAGCATCTGATGTCACAAGTGCAGGCTGGAAAAAGGAGTTGGCCTGGAGTTCAGAGTGATCTCCTGGGGTCGTTGTGGAGATTAGTAAATAGCCCTGATCCGGCCATTGCTGAGCAGGCACGGGCTATTTATCCATTAGCTAATTTGTACGCTTTACAATATCAGGTGTCACAAATGCGGGCAGGGAGAGAGACTTGGCCCGATGATGACTGGCATATCCATGAAAAGTTGAGGATTGCAAAAGCTAGCAATGATCTGGCTATTGCTGAGCAGGCAGAAGCACTTGAGCCATTGGTTAATTTTTACTCTGTCAGGAATCTGTTGTCACTGAGGCAGGCTTGGGGAGATATCTGGCCTAATGACGACAGTGATATCTATACAAGGTTGAGAAGTGCACAAGGAAGCGATGATCCGGCCATTGCTGAGCAGGCACGGGCACTTGAGCCAGCCGTTAATTTTTACTCCGTGCAGAAACTGGTGTCACGAATGCAGAAAGGATTAAGGACCAGCTGGCCTGAAGATGATAATAATGTCTATGTAAGATTGAGTAGTGCAGGAAAAAGCACTGATCCGACCATTGCTCACCAAGCGCGGGCACTTAAACCATTAGTTGATCATTATAAGATTCAGTCGTCAGGGAATTGATTCCAGGCTGCTTTTTCAGCGAGAACTCTCTGCTTCAATATCTTAGGCAGGTGTGCCCGCACTATGAGCTACACTCAGGCTCCGACTGAAAAAAAGCGAAAGTTTGTGTGCGACTTAAAACCGTTTTCTTTCATAAGTACGTTCTTGTTCTTTCTGGCAGCCAGTGGATTTGCTGCTGACGACAACTCTCAAGGACTTCTGCTCGTCGTAAATGGGACGGCTGATCATGAGGCTGATCTGATATCCGATTTTGTCTGCTTTGTGCCTGAAGGCGCTCTGCTCTTGCCCTCACCAGTAAGGTCAACTGATGACATTAAAGGCTCATTTCTCCAGCAGCCCGTTTTCTTCCTGTTATCTCTGTGGCAATGGCTAATGTCTTCCGAGATTGTTCCTGAGATAAGAGAGAAAAATAGCACAGGTTTTGCACTGCCAGAATGGCCCACATCAACACCTGAATCCACCTTGCGATTATCAGGAGGCGGATTTCCACCCGACCCACCGCCTCCACCATTTATGCTGGGTATTCCTGGTAAGGGATTGTTTAATACGCCTGATTGGCAGCTTGACTACTTGTCAGCTCTGTTGAGGATCGGGCAGTGGTTGAAACAATGGTTTTATAATGGATATCGCAGCACTACCGGTCAATCCGGACAATTCGTCAGTGACACAGATTTATCTGCGGCTTTGGCAGGGATTACACAGAAGAGGGCGTTCAACAGTTCGTTATTCAGTCAGGTGCCCTTAGATGCCTCGGAACTGCTTGCTCAACTATCGGGGAAAGGTTTGTCTGGCCATGGGCAGGTGCATCAGCCAGAAACAGTTTTGTTGTATCCCGTTTTTATGCTGCCTCAATCTGATTCGAATGACTTTGAAGAAGCGCAGGGGGTTGAATATGTCGGAGAAACTTGCAGAGCATGCCGGAATAACTTTGAAGAATCTGACGACGTGGTGAAAACGTCATGTTTGCATTTGTTCCATATGGACTGCCTGAAACGGTGGCTAACAAAAGAAGTTAACCTGAAAGGAAACCATTTCTGTCCATATTGTCGGCAGGATCAGAGTGCTCTGGGTGACTTTCTGATCCAGAAAGGAATGCAAGAGGTGGCTCATATTGTGACGGAAATGCTTTTAGAAAGAGGGACCTGGCCTGACAATGATGAGCATATTTTTTTAGAGTTGAGAATGGCAGAAGGTATCGATGATTTGGACATTGCTGAGCAGGTGCGGGCACTTTCGCCGTTAGTTTGTTTATTCTCCCTGCAACATCTGATGTCACAAATAGGAGCAGGCAGAAGGACCTGGCCTGACGATGACCTTGTTATCTTTCTACGGTTGAGAATGGCACTGGACAGCAATGATCCGGCCATTGTTGAGCAGGCACGGGCACTTAAACCGGCAATTTTTCTGTATTGCGTGCAGCATCTGGTGTCACAAATGCAGGCAGGAACAGGGGTCTGGCCTGAAGATGAAGATAGTGTCTTCGAAATGCTGAATGTTGCCTTATCTGGTACTGATGACCATTTCTTCCTAAAGGCGAATGTTGCGTTATATGGTTCTAATGGAACCATTCGTGAGGCATTTAGGGGATATGGCAATAATGTAGCCATTGCTGAGCAGGCAAGTGCACTTTATCCATTGGTGAGTTTGTACTCTGCGCAGCATCTGATGTCACAAGTGCAGGCTGGGAAAAGGAGTTGGCCTGGAGACCCGAGTGATCTCCTGGGGTCGTTGTGGAGATTAGTAAATAACCCTGACCCGGCCATTGCTGAGCAGGCACGGGCCATTTATCCATTAGCTAATTTGTACGCCATTCAGCATCAGGTGTCACAAATGCGGGCAGGGAGAGAGACCTGGCCTGAAAATGACGGGTATATCCATGAAAGGTTGAGTATTGCAAGAGCTAGCAATGAGCTGGCTGTTGCTGAGCAGGCAGAAGCACTTGAGCCATTGGTTGATTTTTACTCTGTCAGGAATCTGTTGTCACTGAGGCAGGCTTGGGGAGATATCTGGCCTAATGACGACAGTGATATCTATACAAGGTTGAGAAGTGCAAAAGGAAGCGATGATCCGGCCATTGCTGAGCAGGCACGGGCACTTGAGCCAGCCGTTAATTTTTACTCCGTGCAGAACCTGGTGTCACGAATGCAGAAAGGATTAAGGACCAGCTGGCCTGAAGATGATAATAATGTCTATTTAAGGTTGAGTAGCGCAGGAAAATGCACAGATCCGACCATCGCTCAGCAGGCGCGGGCACTTAAACCATTCGTTGATCATCATAAGAGTAAGTCGTCAGGGAATTGATTCCAGGCTGCTTTTTCAGCGAGGCCTCTCTGCTTCAATATTCAGGCAGGTGTGCCCGCACTATGAGCTACACTCAGGCTCCGACTGAAAAAAAGCGAAAGTTTGTGTGCGACTTAAAACCGTTTTCATTCATATGTACACTCCTGATCTTTCTGGCGGCCATTGGAGTCGCTCTTGGGGTGCCAATAGCTGAAGGTTCATTTATCTGTTATTTCCTGAATCGCGATCTTGGTATTCCCGCAACGGAACAAGGAAGCTTTGTGTGTATCAGCCCTGAATGGCAAGTAGACAGAACCGCCAGTGAGGAGAGAGAGAAAAATAGCACAGGCTTTGCATTACCAGAATGGCCCACATCAACACCTGAATCCGCCTTGCGATTATCAGGAGGCGGATTTCCACCTGACCCACCAACCCCCCCTCTATTTGTACCGGGCATTTCCGGCAAGGGATTGTTTAATAGGCCCGACTGGCAGTTTGACTACCTGTCAGTTCTGTTCAGGATCAGTCAGTGGCTGAGACAGTCGCTTTATAATGGATATCCCACCACTTCCGGTCAATCCGGACCATTCGTCAGTGACAAAGATTTATCTGCAGCTTTGGCAGCTATTACACAGAAGAGGGCATTTAACAGGTCGTTACTCAGTCAGGTGCCGTTAGATGCCTCGGAACTGCTTGCTGAACTATCGGGGAAAGGTTTGTCTGGTCATGAGCAGATGCATCAGCCAGAAACCGTTATGTTGTATCCCGTATTTATGTTGCCTCGATCTGATTCGAATGACTTTGAAGAAGCGCAGGGGGTTGAATATGTTGGGGAAACTTGCAGCGTATGCCTGCTTAATTTAGAACAATCTGACGACGTGATGAAAACGTCATGTTTGCATTTGTTCCATCTGGAATGCCTGAAACGCTGGCTGACAGGAGAAGTTAACACGGAAGGGAATCGTTTCTGCCCATATTGTCGGCATGACCAGAGCGCTTTGGGTGATTTTCTGACATGGAAAGAGATCCGGAAAGGACTGCAAGAGGTGATTCATACTGTGATGGGAATGCTGCTAGGTAGAGGGACCTGGCCTGAAGATGACTATAGTATCTTCGTAAGGTTGAATGCTGCGCTATTTTGTAATAATTCAGCCATTGCAGAGCAGGCACGGGCAATTTATCCATTAGTAAAATTGTACTCTGCGCAGCGTCTGGTGTTGCAAGTGCGGGCAGGGAAAAGAACCTGGCCCGGAGATGAGGGTTTTATCCATCTAGGGTCGTTGAGAGTGCTGGTAGACAACCCTGATCCGGCCATTGCAAGGCAGGCGCGGGCAATTTATCCATTAGCTAATTTGTACGCTGTACAGTATCAGGTATCTCAAGTGCAGGCAGGGGATGAGGCCTGGAGTGACAGTTATATCCATACATGGTTGGGTATTGCAAGGGATTGTAATGATCTGGTCATTGCTGAGCAGGCAGAAGCACTTGAGCCATTGGTTAATTATTACTCTGTGCGGCATCTGTTGGCACAAGTGCAGGCGGGGAGTGAGACCTGGCCTGATGATGACAGATATATCTATACAAGGTTGAGTAGTGCACAGCGAAGCAATGATCGGGACCTTGCTGAGCGGGCACGAGCCATTGAGCCAACCGTTCATTTATTCTCTGTGCAGCATCTGGTATTACAAATGCAGACAGGAACAAGAACCTGCTGGCCTGAAGATGACAATAATGTCTATGTAAGGTTGAGCAATGCAGAAGATAGCGGTGATCCGACCATTGCTCAGCAGGCACGGGCACTCAGGCCATTAGTTGATCAATATAAGAGCAACTCGCCAGAGAATTGATTCCAGCCTGCGTTTTCAGGGATATTTCTTCACTTTATAGTTATTTGGCCTGCTAATTCTCTATTTGCGCGAAAAATAAACCAATTAACTACAATCTGGTAATGCCGCTATTGTCCATGCTTCACTATAGATAGCCGCTGGCCGTTATAACGATAAAATACAATTTGGAATTAATATGAACGCAGTGATTCTGGCGGTTGCCGTCATGCTCGCGTTGAGCTTGTTGCGCGTTAATGTGGTTCTGGCACTGTTTGTGGGGGCTCTGGCCGGGGGAATGATCGGTGGTCTGGATATCTTCCAGACTCTGGAGGCATTCTCCAGAGGTTTGGGCGGTGGCGTAGGCATTGCTATCAGTTACGCCATGCTGGGTGCTTTTGCTGTGGCCATTGCCCGCTCTGGCATACCTGAGTGGATGGCTGGAAAGATCATCCGCAAAGTAAAGAGCAGCAGCAACTCGCACAATAATGTGAAGCTAAAATACAGCCTGTTCCTGGCGCTTGTGTTGATGGCTTTTGCTTCCCAGAACCTGATACCTATCCACATAGCCTTTATTCCCATACTGATTCCTCCTTTGTTATCGGTATTCAGTGCTATGGCGATTGATCGTCGTCAGGTGGTCTGTCTTCTTACCTTTGGCCTTACCGCGACTTATATGATTTTTCCTGTAGGCTTTGGCAGTGTGTATCTGAATCAGATTCTTGGTGGCAATCTTCAGGAGAATGGGCTGGATATTGAGCTGAGCCAGATGCCGCTGGCGATGGCGATTCCCGTTTTGGGTATGTTCATGGGGTTATTGCTGGCCGTTTTTTTCAGTTACCGAAAGTCCAGAACCTATCGCGTAGAAGAGACCATCTTGATTCATGAACAAGATGTTCAGTTAAGCAAGCCTGCCATTATTACCTCTGTCATAGCCATTGTTCTGGTGCTGGTGAGTCAGTTGATAACCGGGTCCATGGTTCTCGCTGCTGCACTGGGCTTTATTACTATGGTCATTGGGGGAGTCGTCTGCTGGCGGGAAGCGGATGAGGTATTCAATGAGGGCCTGCGCATGATGGCAGCTTTTGGCTTCATCATGATCTCGGCCGCAGGTTTTGCGGAAGTGCTCCGTTCAACAGGAGATATTCCAGAGCTGGTGAGTCAGGTGCAGATGTTTGTGGGAGGCAGTCAGGCCCTTGCGGCCATTCTTATGCTTCTGGTCGGATTGCTGATCACTATGGGTATTGGTTCTTCGTTCTCTACGGTTCCGATTATTGCCACTCTTTATGTGCCACTGGGCATGGAACTTGGTTTTACGCCACTGGCGATAGCCTGTCTTGTGGGAGTGGCAGGAGCATTAGGTGATGCAGGCTCTCCGGTTTCAGAATCTACCATTGGTCCCACTGCTGGTTTGAATGTGGATGGTCAGCACGACCACATCCGGGATTCGGTGATTCCCACCTTTTTACACTTTAATATTCCGATGATTATTTTTGGCTGGATTGCCGCCATGATACTTTGAGTGCCCTCAATAAAAACGGGGCCAGATGGCCCCGTGTGGATCACTCATGAATCTGTGATTACAGATCGAGTTCAGACAAATACTTTTCAACCACCTTGGCAGGCAGAGGGATGTAACCGTCTTTAACGACGACTTCCTGACCCTGCTGAGACAGTACCATCTTCAGAAATTCACCTTCCAGAGGAGACAACTTCTTGTTGGGCTGCTTGTTAACGTAAACGTACAGGAAACGAGACAGTGGATAAGAGTTGTTGACAGCGTTAGCAGGCGTTGCCTCAACGAATGACTGACCGGCTTTCTTGGCCAGAGGTACAGTACGTACGCTGGAAGTCTGGTAGCCGATACCGGAGTAGCCGATGCCGTTTACAGAAGCGCTGACAGACTGAACCACAGAGGCAGAACCAGGCTGTTCGTTGACGTTGTTACGGAAATCACCTTTACACAGGGCTTTCTTCTTGAAGTAACCGTAGGTGCCGGATACAGAGTTACGGCCGTATAACTGGATTGAGCGGTTTTTCCAGGCTCCGTCCAGACCGGCAGCACCCCAGGTGCTGATGTCTTTGTTGCCACCACACTTGCGAGTGGAGGAGAAAATAGCGTCCACTTGAGCCATGGTCAGACCCTTGATTGGGTTGTCCTTGTTGACGAAAACAGCCAGAGCGTCAATGGCGACCGGAACAGCAGTGGGCTTGTAGCCATGCTTCTTCTCAAAAGCTTCCAGTTCCTTGTCTTTCATCTTGCGGCTCATGGGGCCGATGTTGGACGTTCCTTCGGTCAGAGCGGGCGGAGCAGTAGAAGAACCGGCAGCCTGAATCTGTACGTTCACATTAGGATATTCACGCTTGAAATCTTCTGCCCACAGGGTCATCAGGTTAGCCAGAGTGTCAGAGCCGACACTGGACAGGTTGCCTGATACACCACTGGCTTTTTTATAAGTCGGGATCTCAGCGTCAATCTGACTGGCAGAGACGGCCTGGATTCCGGTCGCAAGGGCAATTGTTGTTATTAGAGCTTTAAGCTTCATTCGTATCTCTCCTAAAGGGATTTTTCAGCCTCTCTTATACAGCTACAGGCATTTGTCTACTGGCAAGAACTATAAGATGAAAATGTGACAGTTATATGAACGACAGTGAGAGCTTTATATTCGCAATAGGCATAATGTAAAATCATCGACTTTAACTCCCACTTGATTGTAGATTACTGACGAAATGCCAAGACAGGGTATAAACGTCTTCGAGTTGTTGATATCGAGTGGGCGTAATACCTCGTACTCTGAGGATTGGTATAAGCTCGGCTTACAAAGCATGCCTTCTGTGCTATTTTGCGTCCGCCGAGTGTTTTTAGCTATTACGCCACCTGAGAAGAGAAGTAAAATACCTTCAGGTGGAAAAGCTTCACGATCAGGAAGATCCTGAGCGCAAGAAACAACCTGATGCTCTGTTTGATATATAAGGATTTTCAGAGTCAGTTGCGCCAAAAAATAAAAACATTAAATGCTAGAGAGCAATATGGAATTGGATAATGATCTTGCTCCCGGACCTCAGGGAGAACTGACACTGAAAGTGCTGGCGGACTACCAATCCGTTAATACGACAGGCGATGTCTTTGGTGGCTGGGTGGCCATGCAGATCGACCAGGCTGGCGCAATCATGGCCAGAAAGATTGCCACAGGACGTGTTGTCACCGTCAGTATCGGCAGTATGAGTTTTATGCGCTCAGTTAAAATGGGCGATATTCTTGCGCTGTTCACCCGGGTGACAGAGGTCGGCAAAACGTCGATTCGAGTGGTCGTGGAAGCCTGGGTTGAAGATAAACATGGTCGCGCCAAGCTCACTGAAACCAATATGGTTTTTGTAGCCATTGATACACAGGGCAGAACGTCTCGAATCCAGAGTGCCAAAAGCCCTTAGGACTTGAGGCAGTTTCAGTCTTGGGTCCAAAGAGCCAGCTTTTCTGATAAGCAGGCAAGTGAAACAGGTTTGTCCAGAAAATCGTCCATACCGGCAGACTTACAGGCAAGCTGATCCGATTCCGAGGTGTTGGCTGTGAAGGCAATAACAGGTATTCCGGCATAGTGTTGACCGGAGGCTCTGATTTTTTCAGTGGCTTCCAGACCATCCATGATGGGCATCATACAATCCATGAGAATCAGGTCGAAGGCCTCTGAAGTTTCAAGAGTGTCCAGTGCTTCCTGACCATTCTCGGCCACCTTGCAGGTGCAGCCCAACTTTTCCAGTAGCTTTTTGACCACCATCTGGTTTACCTGGCTATCTTCCACCACCAGAATATGGAGGTTGTAGGTTTCCCTGACTGACACTGGCTTTCCTTTGCCTGTGGCCTGATTTCTCTACAGTCAATATCTGAAGAAGTGCCGGGTTCTTTAGGATCAAATGCAGGATGTTGCCAGACTAAAGCGGTCACTAATAGCCAATTCCAGCTGGTCCCCCTGTTTCAGAGGACCAACACCGGCCGGAGTGCCTGTGAGGACAATATCACCGGGTTCCAGCGTGAAATGACGGCTTATGTAGCTGATCAGCCCCGGAATCGAGGTCAGCATATGGGCTGAAGTGTCTTCCTGACGTGTTTGGCCATTGATTTTGAGGCTGAAGTGAATGTTATCAAGATCGGGCAGGTGTTCTTTGGCAATAAACCCTGAAACGGGGCAGCTGCCGTCAAAGGCTTTAGCCACTTCCCATGGCAGTCCTTTTTCTTTTAGTCGGGACTGAACATCCCGGAGTGTCAGATCCAGTGCCAGCCCTATTGCCTTAATGGCATCAATGCTCTCATTCTCGCTGGCGTTCTGGAGTCGGGTGTCCATCAGAATGGCTATTTCTGTTTCGTGGTGAACTTCACCGCGATCGACGGGAATGACAAAGGGCATTTCCAGAGCGGCCAGTGATGTTGAAGGTTTGATAAACAACACGGGATCGTCGGGCAGCGGATTGTTCAGCTCCCGAATGTGCTCGGCATAATTTCGGCCGACACACACCACTTTGCCGGTCGGCAGATCAATGCGGTCGCCACTTAGCCAGTGATGCCTGTACTTCATAAGGCGTCCTTCTTGCTTGTTTGTTCTTGTATTTTTATTTTGCTCATGGCCTGGCACATCGCTAGTATTTATCAGCCGGGTACGACTGCTGAAGCTATCATTCACAGTACAAAGATTGTGTTTTCCAGATTAACCTGATCACAGGAGCACGTCATGTCTGAAGAACTCCACCTGAATATCCAGAATCTGCATGACCTGCTTGAAGGACAGCCTGTGGACGAATGTACTGCAGGGGCTCTCAAGCAAATTACCGATGAGCTGCAGCTGGCTCTGGCCCAGGCTGAGGGCGATATTCCTCTGCAGGACTACAACGAACAGCTCGAGCAGGAAGCGATCAAGTTTTCCGAACAACATCCTGCATTGTCTCAGGCCATCAGGCAGATTCTGACTACGTTATCAAGCATAGGTGTCTAAAACAGAAAACACATAATAACTCCTCTGCACCCGAGGTTTAAGCTCTGTAGTGGTGATTGGACAAGGAATATAGGATTCATACACTCAGGGTAAGGGTTTTTCTCTTTTTTATGCTATTATCCTCACCCCGGACGGTTCTGAAACCAGATGATTCCGGTTGTATTCAGCCATTGACAGTATTTCACGCTCAATTTGGCTGAAGTACTTTTCAAGGTAGATTAAAAGACATCCGAGCTATTGTTATGCCCTCTATTTCCCTGGACAAGAGTAAGATTCGATTCCTTCTTCTGGAGGGGGTTCACCAGTCTGCTGTGGAAGTGCTTGAAGCTTCCGGCTACACCAATATTGATTATGTTTCCAAGTCCTTACCAGACGATGAGCTGAAGCGACGGATCTCCGAAGCGCACTTTGTAGGCATTCGATCCCGAACCCAGCTGAGTGAAGACGTCTTTGCTACAGCCCAGAAGCTGATCGCTGTCGGTTGTTTCTGCATCGGTACCAACCAGGTTGAGCTGGATGCTGCTACGTCACGGGGAATCCCGGTCTTTAATGCACCCTATTCCAACACTCGCTCTGTTGCTGAGCTGGTTCTGGCTGAGGCCATTCTTCTGTTGCGGGGTGTGCCTGAAAAGAATGCTGTTGCTCACCGGGGTGGCTGGCAGAAGAGTGCGGTCAATTCCTATGAAATTCGCGGCAAAAAGCTGGGTATTATTGGTTATGGCAGTATCGGAAGCCAGCTGAGTGTTTTGGCTGAATCTATGGGTATGGACGTTTATTACTACGATGTGGTGACCAAGCTCTCCATCGGTAATGCCACTCAGGTCGGCAGTCTCAATGATCTGTTGTCCATGTCTGATGTTGTCAGCTTGCACGTTCCTGAAACACCCGCCACTCAATGGATGTTTGGCGAAGAGCAGTTTGCGGCTATGAAAGAAGGCAGTATTCTGATCAATGCTTCTCGCGGAACTGTTGTAGACATTCAATCCCTGGCTTCGGCGATTGAAACGGGCAAGTTGCTGGGTGCTGCAATTGATGTTTTCCCTGAAGAACCACGCTCTAACAGTGATGAGTTTGTCAGCCCTCTGCGTGGACTGGATAACGTGATTTTGACACCTCACGTGGGTGGCAGTACCCAGGAAGCGCAGGAAAATATCGGTCGTGAAGTCTCCGAGAAGTTTGTTATGTACAGTGATAATGGTACAACGTTGTCGTCTGTTAACTTCCCTGAAGTTTCATTGCCTGGACATCCGGACAAGCACCGTATCCTGCATATTCACAAGAATATCCCCGGAGTTCTGGTAGCTATCAACAAGGTTTTCTCCCAGAACAATATCAACATCAGCGGTCAGTTCCTGCAAACCAATGAATCCGTGGGTTATGTGGTCATTGACGTAGATGCCGATCACAGTGAGATTGCGCTGGAGAAACTGAAAGAAATCGACGGCACCATTCGTTGCCGGGTTCTTTACTGAGTTTGATGCAGGCCGGGCCGCTGGCCCGGTTTACAGGGTCAGTCATCGTCAACTCTCATGCAATCCAGATCGCCTTCCCAGTTAAGCTTTCCTCGATATTGTCTGATCAATTCTTGCCTGCTCAGCTCGATCAAGAGCCTGAGCCCTTTTTCAATAACCTCACGTTTCGTTTTTAACCCGGTTATTTCAGGGGCATCACGCATGAGCGTTTCGTCAATGACCGTATGGATTCTCATAACAGCGTCTCGTATAGAGCACATATTGAGTTGATTCTCTGGATATGCTTTAGCAAAATCGTCGTAAACCCTCGCCCAATCGAGGGTGTCGCAAAAGCCCGACAACTCGTTACCATGCTCTGAGGTCGTCATTCCCGCGAAGGCGAGAATCCAGCGCCAACGGTGGATCTCTGCCTTCTCGGGGATGACAAGGCCAGGGGGGCACCGGGCAGTATGGTTCTGGTGGTGAGTCAGTGTGGATTCCCGCTTTCGCGGGAATGACGAGAATGAAGCCGGGAATGACGGGAGTCAACTCGTTCCCTCGCTGGAGAGGGTTTTGCGACACCCGCCTTCGCGGGAATGACGAGAATGAAGAGTTTTGCGACATCCTCGACAAGGCGGGGAGTGTCACACTGTAAATCAGAAGTCGGGAGAGTATTTCTTAATTGCTTTGAAGTCTTCTGAAAATGTCGATAAACAGCTTCCTATGGAAACAATTGATCCCGTCAGTTTCTTGTAATGTGTCTTACACTCAACAGGGACATGCAGTATCTTTAGCTGTTTTGGGTCTCCAACCTACTCAGAACAATATACAGGCTTTTGGAGAAGCGCTGTTTTGACGAAACTCTCTCATCTCTGGACTGATTTCAGAACGGATCCTCTTGGGGCTATTCGTGACTGGCAGAATGCCAGAACTACCTGGCTGATCATGCTGCTGACGGCTGTTTTTCTGGAGTCTGTAGCCCTTTATTTTCAGTACGTCATGTATCTGGACCCCTGTGAACTTTGTGTTTATCAGCGTCTGGCTGTATTGCTGATCGGCCTTTCAGCTCTGGTCATGCTGGTGGCGCCACGAAACAAACTGGCAAGATGTCTCGGATACATCATCTGGATTGCCGGTGCCGCCTATGGGTTGGATGCTTCGATCAAAATGCTGGGCTACTACACATCTGCAGACCTGTTCATGACCTGCAAGGCTCTGCCTACCTTCCCATTTGATCTGCCGCTTTATGATTGGTGGCCTCAAATGTTCCTGCCGTCCGGTTTCTGCGGGCAGGATGGCTGGGTATTCCTGGGAATGAATATGGCTCACTGGATGACGTTTATCTTTGGCCTCTATATTCTGGCCTACATGCTTTGTTTGATCAGTCTGTTCAGGAAATCAAAATAATCGAGTAAGCACACCTTCGGGCGCCCTGGAGTATATGTTCCAGGCGCTCAACCCTTGCTATCCCCTCAAAAAGTTCTGCAAACACTTCTAATTCTGACTGGCAGAACCCCTGACAGGCCTTGGCTGCTGAGCAGATCGGGCAATGGTTTTCATAGAAGATAAACCCGATATCGGTGGCTTCGTAATCTGCCATGTATCCTTCCCTGGAGCGGACCTTCGCCAGCGCTTTTATTTTGCCTTCCAGATCTTTATGGCTATCGAGTGCCTCATGGTATTGCCGGGCTGTTTCTTTCGAGCGATGTTCTATCAGTTCATCCAAGCCCTGTTCACCAAATACATTCTTGATGGAAATCAGCATGTCTACCGTAAGCTGATCATGACGATCAGGAAAGTGTGACTGCGACTTTTCCGTCAGCTGCCAGAGCTTCTTGGGGCGACCGACCCCTTTACTAACTTCCTCACTGGATACCAGGCCTTCTTTCTCCATTCTTTCGAGATGTTGTCTGGCACCCATGCTGGTGATGTCGAGTGTCTTGCCCAGTTCCACGGCAGTTTTTGCGCCTTCCTTCTTCAGGAGCTGGAGGATTTTGTTTTGGGCTTTTTCACTTTTCATGGCCTCAGTATATGAGGGGGGACTTAGTTAGTAAATAAAAAACTTTACAAATTAAAACCATTGCCATAGCCTTAATATGTAAATAAAAAACTTTACATATCTGGAGAAGGTTATGAACGCCTATCTTGAACATGCCAATATCACCGTCCCCTCAATTGATGAAGCCACTCGTATTTTGGGGGCGGCTTTTCCTGATTTTCGGATAAGAGGCGGAGGAGAGTTCCGTGGCCGTCGCTGGGTACATTTTGGCAATGACACAACTTATATGGCCCTGAATGAATACCCTGAAGGTAAAGCGAGTAAACCAGACTACAGTCACTTTGGCGTTAACCATATTGGCTTTGTGGTTGAACAGCTTGACGAGCTGGATCAAAGACTCAAGGAAGAAGGTTATAAATTGATTCCGGACTTTCAGGAGGAAGGCGATTTCCGCAGACGTCATTACTATTGCGACAGTAATGGCATGGAGTGGGAGTTTATTGAGTATGCAACCGAAGACGTATCAAAAAGAAATCATTACTAAATTAAAACTAAAGTACTAAAATAATAAACCCTGTGCCGTTTATTATTCTGCTTCACTGAGGATTACCTTCGTTTATTTTGGTTGCCGGTGCTTCTAACTTAAACGGGTAAGCCTCCGTATTGAAGAAGGCAGTGTCAGATTCTGTCTATCTCCAGCTAACTGGCCGTTTTGAGCTTCGTTTGTCTTTTATTGCCCTTTTTGCTCAAGCCAGTTCTCAACCCGTAGCCCTTTTACACGCTCAAACTCTCTTACATTATTGGTTACAGCAATCAACCCTTCACTGCGTGCATGAGCGGCTATATGCGCATCATTAACACCTATCACCAATCCCTCTCTTTCAAGGTTTGCACGTATATCGCCGTAATGAGCAGATGCCTTCGGGGTATATTCCAGGACCTCCAGCCTGCTGACAAAGCTCTCGACGTTATCCCTGTTTTTTTTCGGATTGGCGCTTTTTTCTACACCGTGAAGTAACTCTGACAATGTGATGGAGCTTATAGCAATCTGTCCATCGTAAGCATTGAAAACAGATTGCAGTTCCGCTGGCCTGCGTTTTATCACGTAAATCGAGATATCAGTGTCAAGTAAGAACTTCAACATCAGAATTCCTCTCGATCTCTCTGATCCTGGGAGGCTCGTTCTGACATAAAATCATCGGTTACGCCATCCGCAGGGTCTGCATTAAAGAATGAATCCCAGGTCTTTCCCAGAGGAGAGAGAATTCGATCATTGCCACGAACCCTGACGCTGACTTTTTTGACGTCATCAGGAAATCGGGTTTCTGCGGGGAGTCGAACAGCCTGTGTCCGGTTGTTAACAAAGACAGTGCCTTGAGCCATCGTTGCCACCTTTGGGTTGATGATATACGCAAAATTTTTATATCAGTGACTATATGGCAAGTTTTAAAACTTTGGGACTGACAGAAAAACTGACTTCAGGCTGACTGAGCATTCAGTTTGCTGGTCAACCAGCTGAGGTAATCATCGATGGTTTCGTCCAGCTCATTGGGTAAGTGGTGTCGGGCATCTTCAAGATAATAGACACTGGGCTGGGTATAGAGCTTCTCAAGGACAGCAATATTGTGTTTGGCATCGACCGTACGGTCGAATGTACCCTGCAGGATGAGTGGGCTGACTGGTGATTTTATTTTGCTGGACTCAATGCGCCTGATCCAGCGATCCATCGCCAGCACCCATTGTATAGGTAGAATGGTGGCGGACAGAGGATCGTTATGGGACAGCTCCAGAAACGATTTTTTTCTGGAATTCCGGGTGTAAGTTCGGGGTAACTGGGTAATGAACAGTTTCGCCAGTTGCAGCTGTAATCGTCCCAGTGTCCACTTCCAGGGCCTGACCAGGGGAGCGGATAAAATGACCTGTTGGAAGGGACTGGCCTTGCCATGAGCCTCCCGGTTGATCAGGCAGTCTGTCAAGATCGCACACCCTGTACTCTGGCCAAAAGCATGCCAGGGTTTGGGCAGGTGACCTTCACAATGTGTCAGTATGTCTTCGAGAATCAGGGTGTAGACAGAAAAATCCGGGATAGTGGCGGGCTTGCCGCTGGAGAGCCCGTGACCGGGCAGGTCATAGGCCAGAACATTGAAATCCTGTTCCAGCAGGAAGCGGATGATTCGGGCGAAGAGTCCAACATGGTCGTAGTAACCATGAAGAAGAAAAAAAGTGCCTCTGGCATCGGACTTCTCAAACAGATGGCAGGCCACCTTGTAGTTGCAGCTGTCGATTGACCCAATAGAGTGACGAACATCCGTTGATCCGGTTTCAAAATTGATACCATAGAAATCAAGGTATGCTTTGATGTCCGGATTCTGGCCAGCGATCGAACCCCGGGCTCCCAGAGGAAACACCAGAGGCTTGATCTGTTCCTTAAGGTTTTCAGGATTCAGCATAGGGTGCTCTGTTCCTAAGTTGGGCTCAAGGCTATCGTTAATCCTGAACGGGTTGCACCTTTCTTCAGGCTTTTTCAAGATCCTCGAGCCTGACTTCCATTTCCTTCTCGGAAACGACTTCGCAGACGGTCTCGCCTTGTGTATTTCGCTGCATTTTGATGTATTGCACCAGAATCATACCCCGGGCAGAACCGACGTTATTTATAAACGTCATCTCCAGTTTTTGATAGAGAGGGTGGTTCATGATGACCTTGTCACCCTTGTTGAAGCTGACCGCTCTGTCTGAGCCCGTGCCTTCGGTTTCTGCATGATTATTGAGCGTTTCGACAATTAACCGGATATCCTTAATGACTTCATGACCATTGGGGATCGGCTTTGGCAGCAGGGCTTGCGTGTCCTGCTCCTGACTTTTGCTCAGACGACCATCTTTATGGAGCTGACGGGTGATCCGGTTAAAAGAGACGATCTCGCTGACGCCACGGGTGGAACGTATCTTGTGGAAACGATCCAGATCCTTGAGGTCCAGGTAAAGAAATACATAGCCGGGAAAGAGAATTTCTTCCTTCAAAAGGCCCCTGATTCGAACCTTAACTATCGGGCAGTATGCATCAAATCCCTGGGTTTCGAGGTTTTCCTGAGCTCTCTGCTCTTGGCGAGGTCTGGTTTTAAGCAGGTACCATCCCTCTTGCAAGCACTCTTGATTCTGCATACATATTCCCTGAATGCTTTCTGCTGTGTAGAACGAAAGTGCAAATAACCTGATGCGCGAAGCCATTACAGTGACTTCTAGCAGCCACACTCCAACTGTCACATCAGTAACGGCTATTGAACTGATTGCACTTCGATCTGAGCAGCCACATCTCAATGTCTATTAAAAGTGCCTCATTATAATTCCCATGGTCGAACTATGCACCGCTTAACATCCACAATGCTGTATTTAACCAGACGATAACCAATACGGCTTTGGGGAAGCGTGACTCGTGTTTGTGGAGAGACACTGCGGGACTGAGCGTGCGGCTTGAACCTTCTCTTTCAACAGGTGCTCTCTTGTAACCATTGGCGGCAATAAACTCTTGAGTTTCATCGGACAGCAGGAAATCCACCAGAGTTCTGGCGGCAGCTTCATGCTCTGTGGCCTTGAGAATGACCAGTTCCTGAAGCAATGGCGTGTATAGTCTTTGCGGGACCAGTGTTACACCTACAGGTAAGTCAATTTTATTGCCATTGCTGTCTGTTTTTGTTACCAGGGAAGCAGCCACAAAACCTGCACGGGTAGAATCTTTTATAAGCTTCCATACTGTTTTGACAAAGCGACGGATAACCAATTTATTCTGGTCTTTGAGCGTTTGATAAAGACCATATTTCTCAAGGACTGATTTAGCTGCATGCCCGTATGGGGCATAAACCGGCTCTGCGATGTAGATGGCTGGTGGGTTGGTTTCTCTGATGTAGGTTTTTATATCGTCAGGTTCTACCACGACATTCTGGCCGTGCCAGAATGCCAACAACCCCTGTGCATAAATCTTTCTGGAATTTTCTAAAACCTTACCCTGTTGCTCCAGTTCTGCCGTATTTATGTTGTCAGCAGATAGAAACAGATCAATCTTCTCAGAGTCATCACTGACCAGCGTCTTCAGGCCCCCTGAAGATCCATAAAAAGTTAGCTCCAGGGTATGCCCGAACCGTGACTGGAACTGATCTTTCAAGATCTCCAAAACATGATAAAAATTCGATGCGACAGCCACCCTGATGGTATCAGCGTTTGATGGGGGGCTGATAGAAAGCAGGCACCCAACAATGAAAGCGTGAATAGGTAAGCCAGAAATAGCTTTGTATTCAAAGGAAGTTTTAAGGTATTTAACAAAGCAGAAATAAAACAAGATTTTTCTCCACAACTCGTTGAGCGAGCTACAGAGCTTAGTTCAGATTCTGGAAAAAGCAGTCAGAAGGTGTCTGACTGCCTAAAATTCAGAGAGCATTATTTACTGACAGGCTTCTTCCAGCATTGCCACAGCCGGGAGCTTCTTGCCTTCTACAAACTCCAGGAAGGCACCGCCGCCCGTAGAAATATAGGATACCCGGTCTTTAATTCCGTACTTGTCGATTGCGGCCAGAGTATCACCGCCACCGGCGATAGAGAAAGCGTCAGACTCAGCTATGGCCAGAGACATGGAACGGGTGCCTTCACCAAACTGGTCAAATTCAAAGACACCCACAGGGCCGTTCCAAAGAATGGTTTTAGAGGACTTCAGAACTTCATTGAACAGTTTCTGTGTTTGGGGGCCTACGTCAAAGATCATGTCGTCGTCTTCTACTTCTGATACCCGTTTAACGACAGCGGTTTCATTTTCATCAAATTTCTTACCGCAGATCACATCTACGGGCATAGGTACATTAACCTTTTCCATCAGTGCCCTGGCATTAGGGATCAGATCTTCTTCGTAAAGGGATTTACCGACATTGTGACCGGCAGCGGCGAGAAAGGTGTTGGCGATACCGCCACCCACGATCAGCTGGTCGCAGACGTCAGACAGGGATTCCAGTACCGTCAGTTTGGTGGAAACTTTGGAGCCACCCACGATGGCACACATAGGGCGCTCAGGATTTCCCAGGGCTTTACCCAGAGCATCCAGTTCACCCGCCAGCAGAGGGCCTGCACAGGCAATTTCAGCAAACTTACCCACGCCGTGAGTGGATGCCTGAGCACGGTGTGCGGTACCGAATGCATCCATTACATAGACATCGCACAGGGCTGCCATTTTTTTAGACAGTGCTTCGTCATCGTTCTTTTCACCCCTGTTGAAACGAACGTTCTCAAGAATGACCAGTTCACCCTCGGCAACGTCAAAACCACCGTCGACCCAGTCTTTGATCAGGCGAGCCTCTTTGCCCAGCAGGTTGCCAATGTAATCTGCAACAGGCTTCAGGGAGAACTGTTCGTCGTACTCACCTTCTGTCGGGCGGCCCAGATGAGAAGTCACCATGACTTTGGCACCGGATTCCATAGCGCGCTGAATGGTGGGCAGAGAAGCAAGGATTCGTGCATCGCTGGTGACTTTGCCATCTTTGACCGGAACGTTGAGGTCTTCGCGGATCAGGACTCGTTTGCCAGCCAGATCCAGGTCGGTCATTTTCAATACGTTCATCAGGGTCTCTCCCTATGCACGGGGTCAATGAAGATCGACTGCTGTCTGGATGAGACAACAGTACTGAAGGGTAGAATTGGCATGGACAATAGCACAAAAATATGGCGCCCGGTACGGGCCTTTAGCCTGACATGAACTAAATCAACGGGGTTTTCAGGAGTTAACGCGGGACAATAAAAATTCCATTGGAGAATCGACGCTCAACAGAGTCGGAAGGAAGGCATAACAGAATTGGACAGAATGTTTGATCAGTTGCTGAACCGGCATTTATACAAAACTGAAAGGGCTGCACAAAGCAGCCCTTTTATTAGAGGGCTGTATCGATTACAGACCTGCTGCAGCTCTCAGGGCGTCAGCCTTGTCAGTGCGCTCCCAGGAAAATTCTTCCTCTTCACGACCAAAGTGACCGTATGCCGCAGTAGCCTGATAAATTGGACGCTTCAGGTCCAGCATGTCGATCAGTCCTTTAGGACGCAGATCGAAGTGTTCACGAACCAGCTCTTCAATTTTGGTATCAGCAATCTTGCCAGTACCGAAAGTATCAATAGAGATAGACGTGGGCTCCGCAACACCTATCGCATAAGACACCTGGATCTCGCACTTGTCAGCCAGGCCAGCAGCCACAACGTTCTTGGCCACGTAACGACCTGCATAAGCAGCAGAACGGTCAACCTTTGAAGGGTCCTTGCCAGAGAAGGCACCGCCACCGTGACGAGCCATACCACCATAGGTGTCTACAATGATTTTGCGCCCTGTCAGACCACAATCACCTACCGGGCCTCCAATCACGAAAATACCGGTTGGATTAATGTGATAACGGGTCTCTTCATGGAGCCATTGCGCAGGCAGAACCGGCTTGATGACTTTTTCCAGAATTTCTTTCTGCAGCTCTTCCTGAGAGATGTCAGGATGGTGCTGTGTCGACAGCACCACAGCGTCGACACTCTGTACTTTGCCTTCGCTGTCGTAACGCATGGTGACCTGGCTCTTGGCATCCGGGCGCAACCAGGGCAGAGTCCCGTTTTTACGCAGCTCGGCCTGACGCTTAACCAACTCGTGAGAGTAGTAGACAGGAGCAGGCATCAGTACCGGGGTTTCATTGGTCGCGTAACCAAACATCAGACCCTGGTCACCCGCACCCTGCTCGTGCTCATCTGTTTCATCAACACCGACAGCGATGTCCGGAGACTGTTTGCCAATCGCATTCAGAACGGCCACACAATCACCGTCAAAGCCAAGGTCACCATGGTTATAACCAATGTCGGTGACCACTTTGCGAACCAGTTCTTCGATATCAACATAAGTGTCGGTACGCACTTCACCCGCTACAATCACCATGCCGGTTTTTACCATGGTTTCAACCGCGACACGGGCTTCCGGATCATCCTTGAGGATGGCGTCCAGAATAGCGTCGGAAATCTGGTCGGCAATCTTGTCCGGATGACCTTCGGAAACCGACTCGGAAGTGAATAGCGTGTAATCTGCCATAGTCGTCTTTCGCCTCTTGAAACTATTCAGTCCAGGGTTCAAAAAACCGCCTGACCTGAATCTGAAAACCATTACGCAGCCCCAGATACTGGGACTCACCTATTTCCAGACCTGCATCCTGTGCCCAACCGTCAAGGTCTTCAACACTGAATCCAAGCCACAAATCGCCACAGGATTCCCGTACCCAATCCTGATTGTGACTGCTAAGCTCACTGACCAGCATACTGCCACCGGGCTTCAAAAGTTTTGAAACACGGGTGAAGATACCAGAAGGACTGGCCACATGATGTAACACCATGTTAGCCACTATGCAGTCAAACTGACCTTGCTGAGCATTCAGGGCTTCTATTTCCCCATGAATGAACTCGACGTTTTTCAGGCCCCGCTCTTTTACCCTCTGTTGACTGATGGCAAGCATTTCTGCGGAATTGTCCACAGCATAGACCCGCTGAAAATTTTCACTCAGCGTTGCCAGGAAATCGCCCTCTCCCGGTCCCAGCTCCAACACCCGCTGATGGTCAGGCAGTTCAGTTTTTTCCAGAACGTCGGCCACACATCGGGCATAGAGATCATGGTCAGCAATGAGCTCCTGATGCTGGCGAAACTGATCCACATTGCGGGCAAAGAATGCCATGGATTGCTCTGCCCTCTGACCTCTGACCTTTAATAGACGACCGGTCAGGGAAGGCGACAACGACAGAGTGTCGACCGCTGAAAAAAGGGAACGCATGACATCGCTACTGATTCCTTCCGGAGGGGGCAGCGCCCGACGGTAAAAAATGGTATTGCCTTCCTTGCGGGTGCTCACAAGTCCGGCCTGAGAGAGAACCTTGAGATGGTGGCTCATGGCAGGCTGGCGCATATCGAAGAGGCTGCTGAGTTCAAGCACTCCGAAAGAGTCTGTGCTCAGAACTCTCAGGATTTCAAGCCTTAATACATCGCCATAGGCTTTTCCCAGAGCGGCAAGCTGTTCGACTGATCCTGATTCCGACACGCAAGGCTCCTCACCGCTGCACCGTTGACTTCTGGCAGACGGCCAGAAGGGTTCCACTCCGTCTATCCAAGGCGGAATTCTAGCAAGCAGCACATGGTATATCAAAACTTTTTGATATAGATATTCATACGGGACGGGGTGATTCAACCTGTGTGGACCTGTTGTGTGGATTTATCACCGCCGCAATGAAATTGAGTGTGCTAATTGAGTGCAAGAAATAACCTTAGTTGAGTCTGGTGAATTTGTTTTGATTTTCCGTTGACCCGTCTATTAGTGTAGGGCTGAGAATTGACCGCGTATTCACCGGAGAGGCCAGATGCTTACAGTGACCCAATTGGCCAGAAAGTTCGAAATATCACGCACTACCATTCTCTACTATGAGCGTGAAGGTCTGCTAATGCCTCACACTCGATCCGAGAATGGCTACCGATGGTACGGGCAGAATGAAGTCAAGCGCCTTGAAGCGATTATGGCTTACCGTGCTTTCGGAATACCGGTCAGCAATATTGCACGGCTTCTCGACGGTGAAGACGAAATGGAGCAGGAACGTATTTTGCGTGGCCAGCTGATGGCTCTTGAGCACGAGATCCAGAAGTTGCGTCACCAGCAAAAGGCTATCGTATTGCTTCTTAAACAACCTTCATTACTGGAGCAAAATATGGTCAACAAAGATCGTTGGGTAGAGATTATGAAAGCGGCCGGGTTCAGCGAAGAGGATATGAAAAGTTGGCATCAGCAGTTTGAAAAAATGGAGCCGCAGGCACATCAGGAATTCCTGGAGTCCCTGAGCATTGATAAAGAGGAAATAGATAAAATCCGCGTCTGGTCCAGGCAACCCTGAAAACCGATAGACTTTCCACCCAGTCCACCGATAATAGCGTTTGCCGCGACATCTGGCGATTTAAGAATATGAGGCCAGCTATGGGTATTTTTGAACGCTATCTCAGCCTCTGGGTTGCTTTGGGTATTTTTGCAGGGCTTTTTGGTGGACTGCAATTTCCAGAATTTTTTGAGGTTCTGGGTCGATGGCAGTACGCCAGCATTAATCTGGTCATCGCTGTACTGATCTGGCTGATGATCTATCCAATGATGATGCAGGTGGATTTTTCTGCCATTAAAGACGTTCGTCGTCGTTCAAAAGGGTTGATCGTTACCGTCACTGTTAACTGGCTGATCAAGCCTTTCACCATGGCACTGCTGGCCGTATTGTTTATTCGCTATGTTTTTGGCGACTGGATCAATCCTGAACTGGGTAAAGAGTATATTGCCGGTATGATTCTACTGGGTGTCGCACCCTGTACTGCCATGGTTTTTGTCTGGAGTCAGTTGACCAGGGGAGACCCTAACTACACTCTGGTTCAGGTCGCCATCAATGATCTGATTATGCTTATTGCGTTTGCTCCTCTTGCCGCCTTTTTGCTGGGAGTAACAGAGGTATTTGTACCCTGGAATACCCTGTTTCTGTCCGTAGGATTT
The DNA here is from genome assembly GCF_032883915.1 of Endozoicomonas sp. 8E. Classification (NCBI taxonomy): domain Bacteria; kingdom Pseudomonadati; phylum Pseudomonadota; class Gammaproteobacteria; order Oceanospirillales; family Endozoicomonadaceae; genus Endozoicomonas; species Endozoicomonas sp. 8E. The sequence goes on from NZ_CP120717.1 coordinate 430,169, forward strand.
TTTGTGGTGATTCCAGTGCTTGCAGGCTGGTTGACCCGTAAAGCTGTTTGCAGCGAACAAACACTGAGTCGATTTTTGACAGGCACCAAGCCCTTTTCGATCATTGGATTAATTGGCACGGTCATTCTTCTGTTTGGGATCCAGGCCAACACGATTATTGCCCATCCCCTGAATATCTTCCTGATTGCCATACCCCTGATCATCCAGACCTATCTGATTTTTGCCATCACTTATTTATGGATGAAGAAGTGGAAGCAACCCCATAACATTGCCTCACCCGGAGCAATGATTGGAGCCTCCAACTTTTTTGAACTGGCTGTTGCCGTGGCCATCAGTCTCTTTGGACTGAACTCCGGGGCCGCTCTGGCAACGGTTGTGGGTGTGTTGGTGGAAGTGCCAGTGATGTTATCACTGGTCGCCTATGCCAATCGTACACGGCAGTCATTCACCGAACGGGAGTCTTAATGATCACTGACTTTCGAATTGCCGACACCCCATATTTTTCAAAGGCAATGGCTATAAATAAAATGTTCAAGAGATTCAGGATAGTCATATATAGCGATTTCAGTTTCTGACTGAAGGCATTAGAATAGCGCCAATTTCAAAACAGACTGGATCTTCGGAGCCCTGATTCCTATGTCCTCACGTCGTGAGCTAGCCAATGCCATCCGCGCCCTGAGTATGGACGCTGTACAGAAAGCCAAATCCGGACACCCCGGTGCCCCAATGGGTATGGCTGATATTGCTGAAGTATTATGGCGTGATTATCTGAATCACAACCCGGCTAACCCCCAGTGGGCTGATCGTGACCGTTTTGTTCTCTCCAACGGTCATGGTTCCATGCTGCTTTACTCTCTGCTGCACCTGAGCGGTTACGATGTCTCTGTTGAAGACCTCAAGAGCTTCCGCCAGTTGCACTCCAAAACCGCAGGTCACCCTGAATACGGCTACGCTCCGGGCATCGAGACCACTACCGGTCCTCTGGGGCAGGGTGTTGCCAATGCCGTGGGTATGGCTGTTGCTGAAAAGACCCTGGCGGCACAGTTCAACCGGGAAGGTCACGAAATTGTTGATCATAACACCTATGTCTTCATGGGTGACGGCTGCATGATGGAAGGTATCTCTCACGAGGTGTGCTCGCTGGCAGGGACTCTGGAGCTGGGCAAACTGATCGTTTTCTACGACGACAACGGCATCTCCATTGATGGCGAAGTAGAAGGCTGGTTCACCGACGACACCGTTCAGCGTTTCGAATCTTACAACTGGCACGTTGTTCCAAATGTTGACGGTCACGATCCGGAAGCAATCCGTGCTGCTATTGAGGCCGGTCGTGCTGAAAAAACCAAACCTACCCTGATCTGCTGCAAGACTGTCATCGGTTTTGGTTCTCCCAACAAGGAAGGCAAGGAAGAGTGCCATGGTGCACCTCTGGGTGACGAAGAGATCAAACTGACCCGCGAGCGTCTGGGTTGGGAACACCCTGCTTTCGAAATCCCGTCCGACATCTACAGCCAATGGGATGCCAAAGAAGCCGGTGCTGCCAAAGAAACTGCATGGAACGAAAAGTTTGCTGCTTACCAGGCTGCTCACCCGGAACTGGCTGCTGAATACCTTCGTCGTCAAAAAGGCGAACTGCCTGCCGACTTCTCTGCAAAAGCGGATGATTTCATCAAGTCCTGTCAGGCAGAGGGCGAGAAAGTGGCCAGTCGTAAAGCTTCTCAGAACACTCTGAATGCTTTTGGCCCGCTGTTGCCTGAACTGCTGGGTGGTTCTGCTGACCTGGCAGGCTCAAACCTGACCCTGTGGAGTGGTTCCAAAGGTCTTAAACCCGCTGATGCCAGCGGCAACTATGTGTTCTATGGTGTGCGCGAATTCGGCATGACCGCGATGATGAACGGTATTGCCCTGCATGGTGGTTTTATACCTTACGGTGCCACCTTCCTGGTCTTTATGGAATACGCCTGTAATGCTGTGCGAATGGCCGCTCTGATGAAGCAGCGCTCTATTCTGGTTTACACACACGACTCGATTGGTCTGGGAGAAGACGGCCCTACTCACCAGCCAGTAGAACAGATTGCCAGCCTGCGTCTGACGCCGGGCGTGGATGCCTGGCGTCCCTGTGACACCGTTGAGTCGGCAGTGGCCTGGAAACATGCGATCAAGCGTGAAGATGGCCCCACTGCACTGATCTTCTCCCGTCAGGGTCTGCCCTGTATGCACCGTGAAGCTGATCAGGTGGCAAACATTGCCCGTGGTGGTTATGTACTGAAGGATTGCGAAGGCACTCCCGAACTGATCTTGATCGCTACCGGTTCTGAAGTGGAACTGGCCATGAACGCCGAAGCTACCCTGACTGCAGAGGGGCGCAAGGTTCGCGTGGTATCCATGCCATCTACTGACGTCTTCGATGCTCAGGATGCGCAATACAAGCAGAGTGTTCTGCCTCTGGAAGTCCCTGCCCGTATCGCGATTGAAGCCGCTGCAGCTGACTTCTGGTACAAGTACGTCGGTCTGGACGGACGGATAATCGGCATGACCACTTATGGTGAGTCTGCACCGGCCGGTGACCTCTTTCCATACTTCGGGTTTACTGTAGAAAATATTGTTGCTGCGGCTGAAGAGATTCTGGACTGATGGCAATAGCAGGGAACTCATTGCTCTGAATGGCTTTTAAAAGCCTTTGAAAAAACGGCAGATGATTGATATGAACTGCCGTTTTTTCATTCTACCTATAAGAAGAAATTTCTTCTTTTAACTGTGGGACTTCAATCCAAGTTTGTTTTCCATTGAAAATTGTACCTGTCAAATGCTTTTTCAATTCTTCAATATTTTTAGACGTTAATTTATCCATAAAAGCTTTTTTTGCTGGTCCGGTTTTCCCTGGAAATAAATGTGAAGCCAGATCTTTTAAAATTGAGGATTTGTCAGAAAAAATGATGTTGAGAAGAATCTTCTGAGAGGGAGCTAATTCTGTCTTTATGTCATCAGGAGTTGCGGGTGCACCATTCGCTCTGTGAATTTCGTGCAGTGTTTGTATGATCTCATCAATTTCCTCAGCAAGTTCTTTTGGCAGTATTATCTCTTTGTTCATTGTTCTTGCCGATCTTTTTTCCCCAGTGTGAAAATCTTTTAGATTCAGCTTTTTAACCCTGTCGATTATCTTATTTCTTTGTTTTTCGGTTGTTTTTTCTACATCTGACTTGCTGAAGTCTATTTCAGAGTCTTTCTTGTTTTTATCGTAATCGAATAAAAGTTCCTCGCCCGGTTTAATATCTTTTGTAGCGACAACGGTCAGCTGTAGGCTGTCCTGATCGCCCCATTTTACCGTGACACTGCCTGAATAGCGGATAAAGACATTGGGGTCCTTGGAGTGATTAAGGAATCGAATATCCTTCTTACCGTCACGGCCAATTTCAATGGCCGGTCTGCCAGCTCTTGCAATAGATGCGCCCGACCATGCGACATAGGAGTCGTTTTCCGGGAATTCGATCGTACTGTTCATAGTGTTTATCGTAAAGACATGATATTTGCCAGTATAAGAATTACGGATTCTGTACACCAATGGTCCTTCGTAGTCACATACTTCCTCATCCTTTTTAAAGCTCCGGGTAGCGATCACACCGGTACCGTGTACCACGCCTGCCGTTGAACTTTTGATACCGGGAGTGTATTCAATGCCTGGAGATGATGTTGCTGCTGAATCCGGAGATTCAGGGGAATACATCGCTTCTTGTCCATTAGCAAAAGGGTTCTCATTATTCTGAGCAAAACGGAGAAGTTCAGAGGATATCAAGTCGCTGAAAGATGACAGGCTTTTTATGATTTTTGAATAATTTTCTCCAGGAACTACCTTGGTCTTTCTGGCTTTTAAAAGAACCATTGCATGGTTAAATATCGTCTCCGTATCATCAAAACAACCACTATTGCAACTGGATGGCAGAGATTTCTCGGCTGCTGCGTTTCCTTCAACGTGCCGCAGGCATGATTTCTTTGCCGGGGGAGCAGTCGTGTCTACTTCGTCAAACCGAAGTAAAGCTGGCATTTGGCGAAGATCTTCAGATCCAGTGGGTTGCATTGATATATTCTCCATGGCTTTCTTGATATTCCACTGTTATTGACCGTAATAATCGTTTTAAGTTCAAAGGCGTGTCAGGTGCTACCTCAAAAATAGTGATCTACCCAATTCATAATTATTTGTATCGCTGCTTCTTTACAAAAGTGGTCAGCCACGTATTCAGCTATTACCCCGTGGCTATGTGCTGCATCTACCCATGTTCGGATGAGCACAACGGTCGATTGGTCTGAAAAAAACAGCCACCCCAAAAGTGCTTCTAACGCTGGAAACTCTGTTCCCATACAACTATTTCCCATCTGTTGGAAAGGGTATAAGTACTCATCCGTACGGAATTGAATATTTCTGGCTTATTGGGCAGATGCTCTGCAAGGCGCAACGACGGGAACATAGCAAGCTATGTGACCAGAGTTGCAACGCAGCAGGACTGCATGGATGCAGGAGCTAGAGCAATCCAGGATCAGTTGCCGGGAGTGCCTGAACAATGAGTCAGAAAATATGATTTCGTATGATTGAGTACCCAAGTTTGGCTCAGTGCCATGCATCTAACCGCAGAGCTGACGGGCAGCATAGCTGTCCTCGTCAGGTGATTCGTTAGGTGGCGTGTTACTTTATGGCCAGGTGGTTTACGATTGTTATGAGCAGTTCTTCAGACTTGTCGAAGCGCTTGTTGACATCTTGTTTGAAGATATATAAATCTTTTTTGTAACCCATCTGTTCTTCAAGTATTAGCGACATTGTGCCTTCCATACCAAGCAAAAGCTTGTCATATTGCCCAATGCGGTCTTGGAGGGAATGTACTTTGTCTTTTAACCCGGCTATCTCTGCCTTTTCTACGGTCATCGGGCAAACCTCATTATTATTGACTGTGAGCAATCATAGCAGAGATTAACGAGAAGACACCTAACAAACTAAAACCTGACTGTGATTTGAGGCTCTCTTGATTTGGCAGATCAATGGATTTGACTAAAGGTGTTAATCTTTTCATAGCAAGGGCTGTTAAATTCAAGCATTTAAGGAGTTTGCCGGAATAGATGCAAGAAAAGTCATGGGTTATACACCCATGACTATCTCTCTAACAAAGCTCTGATAATAGCCTCGATATGAGAAGGAGGTATAACATTATTTATCTCAATATTTGTTACTCCAAAGTCAGGAACGTTAAGAATGCTAACATCGGGTTCTCTAAAATGTGGTAGATTCCTTTCATTACGATAGTCTGAGAGCAATTGTTTGATTGCAGAGAATGAAGCGCCATTATCTTTGTAACAAAACGCACTATTAAGAATGTCAACACAATGGCCCGCTCCATCAAGAATTTGAGTGTTGGCTTCCCAAGTTAATAATTGCTCCACAACATTTGGATGCCTACCAATAACTGCAAGCATGAGTGCTGTTCGTCCATTAGTTCCATTGACTACTTCAAATGTCTGTTCTAATTGTTCCTGATTCACAAACAGAGCCTTCACTAAATCCAGTTTTCCGAATCGGCAGGCAAGAGCAAAAGGAGTAATTGCAGAGTAGTAAAGATTATTAATAATAGGAAATGATCTTGTGCACCTGGAAATTTCATCGGCCCCATACTCGGATATCAACCTTTTAGCTTCTGCAATATCAGTGTCGGTACTATCAGTGTTTGTAATGATCGATACGAGTCTATCCACAAACTCTTCGAGCTTGTGACGGCCTGCAGAGGTAGCCATGGCACCATTTTGCAGCGTTTTGCATGGTTGAGATTCGCTATCCGGGTCATCAGGGGATGTACTTTTCTGTGTTTTGAAATTATTCCCACAGTCGCTTCGATCAGCGTCATATGCCTGAGAAGACAGATCAATGTTTCGATCCGCTAAGGGAGTAGCAGATGCCTGATTATATTCTTGTGAAATCATTTGTGACTGTGGTTCAGTGATTTTCACACCGACACCTAAAAAAATCGCACCACTCTCATCTAGTGTAATTGAAACCTTCACTTCAACATTTAGTGGTTGCTGAATGCCAGTCATTGGGATATCCATATTTAAAAAACTCCTTAAGTAATTGTGTTTGAAAACGACTGTGAGCTTTGATATCACAATTAGATTGACAATACTAATTAACTAAAGTTCCTTCTTACATTTCGAAAACGCAAATTTCTCAAAAAAGACGGGTCATTCAGAACAACACACCATGTCCTGACGCTAAGATATTCCTGGTAGCATTAATGTTAAAACTCTCTGCATGATCGCAAACAAGGCATTTAAAACCTGCCTGAGATTTGAGACTCTCTTGATTTGGCAGATCAATGGATTTGACTTAAGGTGTTAATCTTTTCATAGCAAGGGCTGTTACATTCAAGCATTTAAGGAGTTAACCGGAGTAGATGCAAGAAAAGTCATGGATTATTCATCCATGACTATCTATATCCATGGTTGAATGTTCTGATAATAGCCTGGATATGATGAGAAGGTGTGTTGTTATTATTGTGGCTTTGAATATCACTCGTTCCAGTGTCATTAGGGTTACGAATGGTACTAAACCAAATACCGGGTTCTATATAAGGTGGTAGGTTCCTTTCTTGACGATAATCTGTGAGCAATTGTTTGATTGCAGGGAATGAAACGCCATTATCTCTGTGACTAAACCCGCGATTAATAACGTCAACACAATTGCCCTCTCCATCAACAATTTCAGTGTTGGCTCCCCACGTTAATAATTGCTCCACAACATTTACATGTCTGCCAACCACTGCAAGCATGAGTGCTGTTCGTCCACAAGCTCCATTGACTACATCAAATGTCTGGTCTAATTGTTCCTGATTCACATACAGAGCCTTCACTAAATCCAGTTTTCCGAATCTGCAGGCAAGTGCAAAAGGAGTAATTGCAGAGTAGTAAAGATTATTAATAACAGGAAATGATCTTGTGCACTTGGAAATTTCATCGGCCCCATACTCGGATATCAACCTTTTAGCTTCTGCAATATCAGCGTCGGTACTTTCAGCGTTTGTAATGACCTTTACCAGTCTATCCACAAACTCTTCGAGCCTGTCACGGTCTCTGGAGGTAGCCATGGCAGCACTTTTCATCGTTTTGCACGGTTGAGATTCGGTATCCGGGTCATCATGGGATGGCCTTCTTTGTGCTTCGAAATTATTCCCACCGTCGCTTCGATGAGCGTCATATGCCAGAGAGGGCGCATCAATGATGCGATCCGCGATGGGAGTAGCAGATGCCTGGTTATATTCTTGTGAAATCATTTGTGACGGTGGGTCAATGATTGCGACAGTGACATCTAAAAAAATCGCACCACTCTCATCTAGTGTAATTGAAACATTCACATCAACCAGACGTGGTTGCTGTATGTCAGTCATTGGGATATTCATATTTAAACAAGTCCGTAAGTTACTGTGTTTGAAAACGACTATGAGCTTTAATATCTCAATGGCTCCGACAATACTAATTCACTTAAGTTCCTTCTTGCATTTCAAAAAACGCAAATTTCTCAAAAAAGAATGGTCATTCGAGATAAAACGCCATGTCTTGACGCCAGGGTATTCTTGGCAGCGTTAATTTTGGAATGCTCGGCACGACTACAGGCAAGACATTTAAAACCTGCTTTTGACTGGCGGTTGTCTTCATTTTGTAGATCAATCTCACTGACTTAAGCTGTTAAGCTCTTCCCAGCAAGGGACAGCTATATTCAAGCATTTAAGAAATTGGCCGGAATAGATGCAAGGTAGGGTAGGTCATGGGTTATACACCCATGACTACTGACCGTTTTCAGATTCGAGGAATTCCACCAATTTAGCAATAAATTCGCTATGATTTACATCAGGGGCTACATGAATATTTACGTTGCCAGTATCTGCAATTTGATACATCGAGACTTTAGGTTCTTTATAAGGTGGTAGGTTCTTATCTTTACGATAGTTTGTTAATAATTCTTCAATTTTAATTAATACGTCTGGATTGTCTATGTTAAAAGCATAATTAAGAGTATCAACACAATGGTTATATTCATCAAGAATCAGAGGGTCAGCTCCCCAGTCTAATAATTGCGCAACTACATTAACATGTCCATGAATAACCGAAAGCATGAGCGCTGTTCTTCCATTAGTCCCATTTTCAATATTAAATGTCTGGTTTAATTGTTGCTGATTCACATACAGAGCCTTAACTAAATCCAGCTTACCGAATCTGCAGGCAAGAGCAAAAGGCGTAATAGCAGGGTAAGATTTGGTGGTATTTGTATGAAAAGAAAACCGACAGGTATACTTGGCGAGTTCATCGGCCCCGTATACGGATATCAACCTTACGGCTTCCGAAGTATCAGCGTCAGTGCTACCAGGGTCTGTAATCACTTTTACAAGGCTTTCTGCAAAACTCTCCAGATCGTGACGTCCGTTAGAGATAGCTATAGCCTCACTTGCCATAAATTTGCATGGTTGAGATTCGGTGTCAGAGTCATCATCGAATCGCCTTTTCTGTGCTTTGAAACTATCCCTGCTTTCGCTTTGACCAGCTCCATCTGAACTTGTAGCCTGAGCATCGACGTCAATATTACGATCCACGATAGAAGTAGCAGAGTTTTGAGCATAACTTTCTTGTGAAGTTATTTGTGGTTGTAGCCAGATGGTTGTGACCATGTGGCCTGAAAAGCCCTCACTCTTCTCATCTTGAATAACACTAGTAGTCACATCTTTTATAACTGCATTTCTCATCTCATCAAAATTAAATGGGGGAATGCCAGCCTTCGGTATATCCATATTTAAACACCTCCATAAGTAATTGTGTTTGAAAACTATTGTTGTTTTATTATCACAATAACTTTGACAATACTGATTAACTAAAGTTCCTTCCTAAGTACCTGGCCAGTTGGGCAACGACGGGAACATAGCAGGCTATGTGACCAGAGTTGCAACGCAGCACGACTGCATGGATGCAGGAGCTAGGAGCCTGACCGAGAATAGACTGCCCTACTGCGGCGGCAGCAAATTGGTCTGAAAATCCGCTTTTGTTCGTCAAATAGCTCGCTATTCTCCTTACAAAACCGAATTTTCATCCTCAATTTTCTGCCGTCCTCGCTACGGGCGCTATTCTCGGTCAGGCTCCTAGCAGCCTGTCGGACTTAAGCGTCCGTAGCGAGGATTGCAAGAAATTGAGGATAAAAATCTCTGTTTCTGAGGAGAATAGCGAGCTATTTGACGAAGAAACAGGGGTTTTTAGACCAATTTATTGCAACCGCACGACTGCATGGATGCAGGAGCTAGAGCAACGCAGGAGCAGTTGCCGCGAGTGCCTGAACAATGAGTCAGAAAATATGAGTTCGTATGGTTGAGTACTTACACCCATGACTATTCCTTCGGTAAAGATTCGAGAAGATCCTGGTTTTCAGAAAAGAGGAGTTCCAGTAGCTCCGTTCTTTCACGACGGACATGACTGACAAAATCCGGATTTTCAGAAAAGAATTTTTCAAGTGCTTTCGGCTGTGTAGTAAGGAGATGTACCAGAAAATCCGGGCTTTCAAGACCGATCTGTATGAGACAACCCGGGTTTTCAGAAAGGTATTTCTCAAGAAATTCCGGATGTTCAGAAAGGAATGCTCGAAAGTTAATAGTACCACCTATTTCCCCAGTATCTTCAATGTAATAACCATGAATAGCGGGTTCTTTAAAAGGTGGTAGATTGTTTTCTTTGCGATAGTCTATTAATAGTTCTCTGATTTTAATGTATGTATCTTGCCTGCGTCCGTTAAAAACTGAATTAAGCTCCTCAAGACACTTGTTATTTTCATCAAGAATTTGAGGGTCAGCCCCCAGGTCTAATAATTGCTTCACTACATCTGCATGGCCATGAACAACCGCAAGCATGAGGGCTGTATTTCCATTAGTCCCATTTTTCATATCAAATGTCTGGTTTAATTGTTGCTGATTCACGTACAGAGCCTTCACTAAATCCAGCTTACCAAATCTGCATGCAAGAGCAAAAAGAGTAATAGCAGGGTAACGTCTGGTGGTATTTGTATGAAAAGAAAACGGGACTGTTAACTTGGCAAGTTCATCGGCACCGAACTCGGATATCAACCTTGCGGCTTCCGAAGTATCAGCGTCAGTGCTATCAGGGTCTGTAATCAATTTAGCAAGGCAATCTGCAAAACGCTTCAGATTGGGACACCCGGTAGAGATAGCCATAGCCTCACTTTTCATAAATTTGCAAGGTTGAGATTCGGCGTCCGGGTCATCGGTGAATAGCTTTTTATGTTCTTTGAAACTATCACTACTATCACTTTGAGTCGCTTCATTTGAAGTTGAAGCTTGTGCATAGGCTTCAATATTACGATCCACGATGGGTGTAGCAGAGTTTTGGGTATCACTTTTTGGTAAATTTACTTGTGGTGGTAGCTCCAAAGTTGAGAAAACGTGAAACGTAGAAACCTTATCATTCTCATCTCGTGTAGCTTTAATAGTCACTTCTTTAGTAGTCGCACCATCATAATTTAATGTTAATGGACCAATGCCAGCTTTTGAAATATCCATGTTCAAACATCTCCGTAAGTAAGACCAATCGAACTTTCTAACTCCCTATTGCGCTGAAGATTTGAGCCTTAATCCTGCGTTGGCGATCGTCGCCATAGCTAAGGCTATGACTCCTCACGCCACCTTGTCTCAAGGCTCGAATCTCCATGCTCATCACGGGAGTTAGAAAACACGATTGATATGATTTTATGTAAATACGCTTGGGAATTTCATCCCGTAAGTACCTGGCCAGTTGGTTTCGCATATTCTGGCGAGTGGATTTTTTCATCCTTCAAGGCACAACGACGGGCGCGTAGCCATAGCTACGCAACCAGAGTTGGAACGCAGAAGGATGGAAAAAGCCGCCGTCCAGAATATGCGAAACCAACTGGTTAGGTACTTATTATGTAGACAGCGATAATCAACCAAGGTTCCCTCTTAGTTTTGAAAAAAAAGCAAATTGCTCAAAAAAGACCGGGAGGCTGAGAACTTAATGCGAGTTTGTAGACTACTTCAATCAGCTCGTTGACGCCCTTCTCTCTCAGGTTGGTTGAAGCCGGTGCGCTGTGCGTGTCCAGCTTAATTACCTCAAACCGCGGTGAATAAAGTGCTCTGACTTCCTGCTCCTCGACTGAGAAAGGAGGGCCGGACACCAGGTCCTGATCATACTCGACAGTGATCAATAAGCCTTCTTGTATATGGGGAGCAGCGTTTGCCAGATGCTTGACATACTGCTGCCTCATCTCCCGGGGCAATGCAACCAGAGCAGCACGGTCGTAAAAAACGGTGCTTTGGATGGAACCTTCCGGCAAAGCAAAAAAATCACCTTCGAGGATATGGATGTCATCGGCTTGCCAATGTCGGTAACCCTGAACCTCTTTCACTGCCGGTTGCAGTGACTGTTCCTGATAGAAGGACTCAACCGCTGTTTTTACCAGCTCGGTGCCGATCACTTCCAGTCCCTGCTGCCTGAGCCAGACCATATCCAGGCTTTTGCCACACAATGGCACCAGCACTGACCGGGCTTCTGACAGCTTCAGTTGGGGCCAGTATTTCAATAATGTCGGGTTGAACTCAGATCTGTGGAAACCAATCCGTCCTTGTTTCCAGCGATTAATCCAGTCAGGATTGCTCATTTTGTCCTCTCATGCATTTAAGTCGTGTGTGGTCTGCCTGGCGATCAGCAGTGGCAGAAGACTGATAACGACGAAGCTCGCGAGCCTTTACCAGAGTGCATCTCTGATATTATAAATTTGCCTATCAAATATATTTTTTTATGTCGATAAGATTTAAGATAGCGATTTAAAACTGCCATCTCTTCTGTATACGACAGCGAACTTATTTTTATTCCTCAATCCTGCGACGGCAGTGTTGCAACCTTTCATCTGTGCAGCTCAAACAGAAGGAATACAGCACAAACATTTAATGATTTCAGCGACTCATTCGCTTGATCCAAGGAAGTACATGACCATCAATATCGAAAGCAGTCCTGAGCCAAAAGCGACCAGGCAAGAAGATAAAAAGCAGGGCCTTTCAATGAGCCATAGCCGCGACAGGCTATTTTTCATATTGACTCTGGGCGCCTTAACCGCACTTGGCCCTATGGCAGTGGATCTCTATCTTCCGGCAATCCCCGCGATAGCAGAAGATATGGGAGAACCCCTGAGCATTATCCAGTATACACTCAGCGCCTACACCCTTGGCTTTGCCTTGGGACAGCTGTTGTACGGACCTCTCTCAGACCGCTTTGGTCGCAGAAAAATCATGTTTCCGGGCCTGGTTGCTTTTCTTGTTACCAGTGTCTTGGCTGCACTCTGTGAAAACGGCCTGCAACTGATTATTGTCCGAATTCTGCAGGCTATGGCCGCTGCTGCCGTTATGGTTACCATTCCCGCCATGGTTCGGGATCTGTTCTCACGGCAGCAAAGTGCAAAGATTATGTCGTCTATTTTAATGGTCATGACAATAGCTCCTCTGATTGCTCCCCTGTTGGGTGGTCAGATGCTCAAATTTATGGGTTGGGAAAGTCTGTTTATCTTTCTGGCTGTCATGTCTGCACTTGCCATGGTGCTGGCTGCTTCAAAAGTTCCGGAAACCCTCCCGGAGGAGAAAAGGCTGGTGATTCCTGCCAGTCAGCTGTTCCTGATCTACCTGTCCGTCCTGAAAAACCGGGAGGCTATGGGCTGTATCCTCTGTCACGGATTTTTCTTTGGCGGTATGTTTGCCTTTATTGCCGGCTCACCCTACGTGTATATCGAGCTGTATGGGGTCAAGCCAGAGCATTACGGCCTGCTGTTTGCTGTCAATATTCTGGCCATGATGGTCATGAATATGATCAATATCCGTCTGATAGATCGCCTGCCACTGTTTACGATCCTGAAAATCGGGAGCATTCTTGCCAGTATCAGCGCAGTAGTGATGGTGATTAATGCAAAGTTTGAGATCGGCGGGCTGGTTGGGTTGATGATCCCTGTCGTAATTTACGTCAGCTGCATTGGTCTGACAGGCCCTAACTCCAATGCTCTGGCCCTGTCTCACTTTCCAAGGTCTGCGGGCACAGCCAATGCTATGTCCGGTGCACTTCGCTTTACCATCGGCGGTGCTTCTTCTGCGGTGGTAGGTCTTTTTCATAATGGAACTGATGTACCTATGACAGCGGTGGTAGCCGTCTGTGGTTTGCTCTCCTTCGTATCCTTGCTACTGGTCAGGAATGAGGGTGTGCCATTGGATGAAGTGATGCCGGAAGGCACATCCAATTCTGAAGTCCGGACTTCCGCCTGATCGTCACAAAGAAGAGCCCTGCCCTGGCAACAGGGTAGGGCAAATATTTTTTATCCCTCCACAAGTTGCGCTTATAATACCGCCTCAATTCAGCAGTAATGAGCCTGACAGCAGACTATGTTTCGAATAGCCATCAACGGGTACGGTCGTATCGGCCAGTGTGTTCTTCGTGCTCTTTACGAGAATGGTTATCGCAAAGACTTGCAGGTTGTCGCCATTAACGAGTTATCCGATGAGGACACCCTGACCTATCTGACTCGCTATGACACCACTCACGGTCGCTTTCCCGCCAAAGTCGAGTCGGAGGAAAATCAGCTCATAGTGGCAGGCGACCGGATCCAGCTTATTCACGAAGCCCGGCCTGAAAATATTGACTGGAAAAGTCTCGATATTGATCTGTTGCTGGAGTGCTCAGGGTCTTTCAATGACAGGGCAATAGCAGAGCAACACGTAGAGAGTGGAGCCAGAAAGCTGCTTTTTTCACAGCCCGCTCAACCGGATGTAGACGCCACTATTGTTTACGGTATCAATGAGCAGGATCTCAGTCGTGATCAGCGCATTGTGTCCAGTGCTTCATGCACCACCAATTGCATTGTTCCTGTTATCAAGACACTGAATGACGCCCTTGGTATTGAGTACGGTAGTATTACAACTATTCATTCAGCTATGAATGATCAACCGGTGATCGATGCTTATCATCACAGTGATCTCAGGCTGACCCGAAGTGCGTTGCAGTCCATCATCCCTGTAGATACTGGCCTGGCAAAGGGCATCGACAGACTGCTTCCTGACCTTGGGGGGTGCTTCAAAGCCAATTCAATCAGGGTGCCCACCATCAATGTTTCCTGCATGGATCTCTGCGTTCATGTCAATCAGGAAACAACAGGTGAGGAAGTTAACCGAATTCTGGAACAGGCTAGCTATGGACGTCTGGAGGGGATTCTGGGCTTCTCCAATGAACCTCACGCATCCGTAGACTTCAATCATGATGCCCGCTCATGCGTGGTCGATGGCACCCAGACCAAGGTGACTTCCGGCAAGCTGATCAAGCTGCTTTGCTGGTTTGATAACGAGTGGGGCTTCTCCAACCGTATGCTGGATGTGGCCAATCACTGGTTAAAGCAATAAGCAAAAGCTGGACGATCGATTGAATTTCCTGTGTATTGGTTATTCAAAATCTATATCAAAAAAAATTGATATAGGTTAAGGCGGCTGTTAGACTTCACCTGTTTTCGGTAATTACGCATAACAGGATCATACCCATGAGCGCTACTCCTGCAGTTGTTCAGAGCTTTACTGACTATCGGGTTGCCGACATTTCCCTGGCCGAGTGGGGTCGCCGCGAAATTCAGATCGCAGAAGGTGAAATGCCTGCACTGATGACTATCCGTCAGAAGTACCATGATCAGCAGCCTCTGAAAGGCGCGAAGATCATGGGCTGCATTCACATGACCATTCAGACCGCTGTACTGATTGAAACGCTCGTCGATCTGGGGGCTGATGTCCGCTGGTCTTCCTGCAACATTTTTTCCACCCAGGATCACGCTGCTGCGGCAATAGCTGCTGCGGGTATTCCTGTATTCGCCTGGAAGGGGGAGACAGAAGAAGAATTCTGGTGGTGTATTGAGCAGACCATTCTGACAGAAGAAGGCCAACCCTGGGATGCCAATATGATTCTGGACGACGGTGGTGACCTGACTCTGATGCTGCACGATAAGTATCCTGAAATCCTGGATAACATCCACGGTATTTCCGAAGAGACCACCACCGGGGTACATCGCCTGCTGGAAATGCTGGAAAAAGGCACTCTGAAAGTACCGGCGATTAACGTTAACGACGCGGTTACCAAGAGCAAGAACGACAATAAATACGGCTGCCGTCACTCATTGAATGATGCTATCAAGCGGGGTACAGATCACCTGCTTGCAGGCAAAAAAGCCCTGGTTATCGGTTACGGTGATGTTGGTAAAGGTTCTGCGGCCTCCCTGCGTCAGGAAGGCATGATCGTTAAGGTCACCGAGATTGATCCTATCTGTGCCATGCAGGCTTGCATGGACGGCTTTGAAGTGGTTTCTCCTTACATTAACGGTGTCAACGATGGCACTGCTGCCAGCATCGACAAAGACTTGCTGGGTACTACCGATATGCTGGTCACCACCACCGGCAACTTGCATGTTTGTGACCGTGAAATGCTGAAAGCGCTGAAGAGCAGCTGTGTTGTCTGCAACATTGGTCACTTTGATACCGAAATTGATACGGCTTTCATGAGAGAGACATGGCAGTGGGAAGAAGTTAAGCCCCAGGTCCACAAGATCTGGCGTGACAAGGGCAGCAATGATCATCTGATTCTGCTGTCTGAAGGTCGCCTGGTCAATCTGGGTAATGCCACAGGTCATCCATCCCGTATCATGGATGGTTCATTTGCCAACCAGGTTCTGGCCCAGATTCATCTGTATGAAGAAGGCTTTGCCAACCTGCCTGCTGCCGAGAAGGCTGAGAACCTGTATGTGAAGGTTCTGCCCAAAAAGCTGGACGAAGAGGTGGCAAGCTATATGGTTCAGGGCTTTGGCGGGGTAATCACCCAGCTGACCCAACAGCAGGCAGACTATATTAGTGTCGCTGTTGAAGGTCCATTCAAAGCGGATGAGTACAAGTACTGATCTGCATTGGGCCTGCGCCACTGCGCAGGCTCCTGGCGCTTATAAAGAACCGTAAGCGACAGAACAGTGATAAAGGTTTTAATTAACGATGACAACTAATGATAAAGAGCTGACAATCAGCTTTGAATTTTTTCCGACCAAAACGGAAGAGGGTGCTAAAAAGCTCGATCTGACAGCGATTGAGCTCTCCAAATGTCAGCCAGAATTCTTCTCTGTGACCTATGGCGCTGGCGGTTCCACCCGTGACAGAACCCTTGATACCGTCATAAGCGTTCGCAACTGCACTGATATTCCTACCGCGCCTCACCTCTCTTGTGTGGGCGATAGCAAAGCTCAATTGAAAAGTTTACTTGAGCAATACCAGAGTCTGGGGATTAATCGAATTGTTGCTTTACGCGGCGATCTGCCATCGGGTATGGGGCGCTCAAACGGTGAGCTGCAGTATGCCAATGAACTGGTGGAATTTATCCGGGCCGAAACCGGCGATCATTTTCATCTGGAAGTTGCTGCTTATCCGGAAGCTCACCCCCAGGCGCAAAACTTTGAAGCGGATCTGACTCACTTCAAACGCAAGGTTGATGCCGGTGCCAGTTCAGCCATTACCCAGTACTTCTTTAACGCTGACAGCTATTTTAACTTTGTTGATCGTGCCAGAGGTCTGGGGATTGATCTGCCGATTATCCCGGGTATTATGCCTATCACCAACTACACCCGTCTGGCTCGTTTCTCCGATGCCTGCGGTGCAGAAATTCCACGCTGGATTCGCAAGCAGCTGGAAGCCTATGGTGATGATATCGACAGCATCAAACAGTTTGGTGAAGAGGTAGTCACCCGGATGTGTGAAAGACTCATTGAGCAAGGGGTTCCGGGGCTGCATTTCTATGCCCTGAACCAGGCTGCACCCTCCAGAGTCATCTGTCAAAACCTCAATCTGGTTTGATCCTGCGGCCGGAACGCTTCTGGCCGCACTCCATTGCCTTTTTGCACCCCTGATTAATCGCGGCCTTGCCATGAGAACGTCATGAGAAACCCTCGAATCTATACCGATCAGCCTCTGGTAAAAGATCAGGTCGTTGAGCTGACCGACAGTGCTGCCAATCATGTCGGTAAAGTCCTGCGCATGAGGCCTGAAGAGCCTCTTATCCTGTTTAATGGGCAGGGCGCTTCATGGCAGGGCAGGATCAAGTTTGTGGCAAAAAAAACCGTCGCAGTTGCCCTGGAGGCAGAAATGAGCCTGGTCACGGAATCCCCCTTGAAAGTCCACGTCGGGCAGAGTCTTAGTAGGGGTGAACGAATGGATTACGCTATCCAGAAGGCGACCGAGATGGGCGTGACCGAAATAACGCCGCTCTTTTCTGAGCGCTGTGAAGTCAGGTTGAATGCAGAGCGTCAGGAAAAGCGAGTCAGACACTGGCAACAGATAGCCATCAGTGCCTGTGAGCAGTGTGGCTTGAACAGAGTTCCGGTGATTCACTCGCCCGAGCCTGTTGCGGATTGGATTGCGAAGCAAAAAGCTGGCCTGAAATTTGTGCTTCACCATCGAACCGATAAAAAACTGGAGGGATTCATTCCGCCAGAAACGGTTTCTCTTTTGATCGGTCCCGAGGGTGGGTTGACTCAGGAAGAAATTACCAGGGCCGAGTCGTCAGGCTTTCATGCCCTGGCACTGGGCCCGAGAGTCCTGAGAACGGAAACAGCCCCGGTCACTGCACTCAGTGTGATGCAGTATCTCTGGGGCGATCTGTAAACATTGCCCAGAGCTGTTGTTCCACTTTTTCAAGGTCAGGAATGGCAGCAGGAATTTCCTTGATAATGACCCTGAATGTTTCTGCTGAACCTGTATCTGCTTCGATAGCGGGTTGAACGTCACCCACTGTCAGATCCAATGCCTTGGGGATACCCTGTATCACCATGCCATAAAAAGGCAGCTGCTCGTTCCCGGTAATGCTGTGCATTACTGCAATCCTTGCCGTTGCAGAGAACTCTGCAAAACGGCCACCATTGATTCGTTCAAAGGAAATCAGGGGGAGCTTTTGTCCCCGCCAGTCAATTTCACCGAGAAACCATGAGCTTTCCTCTTTGCTACCCGATGGACGACTGTAGTCCATAACATCGGCAATACAGGAGGCAGGCAGCAGAAGTGGCTTCTGCTGCATTGGGATCAAACGGGACTTCAGGCTTCTGCTTTCCAAAGGTTCAGGACTGCCCGTCATGACGCTACTCCTTTATTCATTGTTGTGAGCTTTGGCACTGATCAATTGCTTGATGGAGGCCAGCATCTCGTGTTCCTGGAAAGGTTTGCCCAGATATTCATTAACCCCCAGGCTGAAGGCTCTGGCTTTATGCTTTTCGCCGGTTCTGGAGGTGATCATGATGATCGGCAGAGATTTCAGACTGCCATCATTACGCACGGCACTGGCCACCTCATAGCCGTCCATCTTCGGCATTTCGATATCCAGAAGCATGATGTCGTAGCGGTTTTCAGTCAGTTTGGCCAGGGCTTCGACACCATCCCTCGCACTTTCGACCAAATAGCCATTACGTTCTAACAGACGGGTGGTCACTTTACGTACAGTAACCGAGTCGTCCACTACCAGAACACGTTGGATGGTTTCTGCTTCTTCATCCACGTGGCTGGCCAGCTCTACAGAGTGCTGTTCAATTCGATGTCTGCGAAGGAGTGTGACAGGGTCAATAATGATGGCAACACGACCATCACCAAGAATGGTGGCACCGTTGACACCAACCAGACCTGCGAACTGCGGACCCAGACTTTTAGCAAAGATTTCGGTACCGCCAATAATTTCATCCACATGCAGAGCCAGATTCTTGCCGCCCCGCTCGATGATCACAACCGGGCACTGCTCGGACTGAATCCTGGGAGTTGCATCGCCCAGAATTTCACCCAGGAACATGAGCTGGTGTTCGATACCCCCATAATGCAGTGGGGTATTGTTCTGATAGCAGTCGATCAGGACTTTGGGGTCCACTACCGTAATACCATCAATGGACTGCATGGGCAGGGCATAAAGGTTGTCTGTAACCTGGACCATCAGGGCACGGTTTACCGACAGCGTGAAGGGTAGACGGAGCTTGAAAGAGGTTCCCTTGCCGGGCTCGCTGTCAATCTGAATACTACCACCCATCTGACGTATTTCTGTATTGACCACATCCAGACCTACACCTCGACCGGAAATCTGGGTGACAGATTCCGCTGTACTGAAGCCCGGTTCCAGGATCAGTTGGGCAATTTCCAGGTCGCTCAGCTCATCTTCCGGAGTGATCAGATGTTTTTCCAGCGCTTTGGCATGCACAGCCCGAAGATTGATGCCCCGGCCATCGTCGCCCAGTTCAATCACAATATCGGCACCATCCCGAGCAATAGCAAGCGTTAGATTGCCGGTTTCCGGTTTGCCCAGTGTCAGACGGTCCTTAACGGAGGGTTCAATGCCATGATCAATGGCATTTCGCAGCAGGTGTTCCAGTGGTGCGAGGATCCGCTCCAGCATGGTACGGTCCATCTCACCTTCAGCGTTGCTGACATTCAGGTTGATCGGCTTGTCGAGCTCAGTCGACAACTGACGGGTAATCTTGCGCAGGCGTGGCAGCAGACGACTGAATGAAACCATTCGGGCCTGCATCAACTTTTCCTGAAGTTCTATCAGCGTTCTGGACTGTTGAAGCAGCAGGGTTTCTGCATCACGATTTTTTTCCTGGATGCCCTCCTTCAGGTCCTGGAGGTCAGTCGCGGACTCAACCAGAGAGCGGGACAGCTGGGTCAGTTCTGAATACTGGTCCATTTCCAGCGGATCAAACTCAGGATTGCTGCTGAACTCTTCTTCAAAGGTGGAAATAATCTGGGCCTGAGTTTCGGTATCCAGACGACGCAGCTGTTCTTTTACCCGGTCGATGGTACTGTTCATCTCCTCGAGGATGTTACCTATGTCCTGAATCTGCTGCTCGATTCGGCCACGATGAATACTCGACTCACCGGAAAGGTTGATCAGCGACTCCACAAGCTGCGCAGGGACACGAATCATCTCAACACCCTTGGACAGGGTATTGGCTGCGCTGCTGGTAACCGGTGTGTCTATTCGTGTTGTTGCGGGGGCAGTCTCTTCTGCGATCGTTTCAGGCGCACAGGAAGTACTCGCCTCGGATTCAGACACTCTGGTAACGCCTGTGTTCCGATTTTCTTCATCAATAACCAGAGCATCGTCTGTTACTTTTTCTTCAGGCTGCTCGCAGGTCGTGTCAGACTCTTTTTTGACCTGACCCAGGTAGTCTGGGAGAGCTTCTACGGGCGCTTCAGCCGTTGCAAGAGAAGCTAATTCTGCTTCATAGTCATGATTGAGAGCCCACTGCTCCAGTTGTTCTACCATCGGGATAACAGAATCGGGTGACTGCTGGTTTTTCAGGGCAAGCAACATCTGGTCAACCTGATCATGAGCAGCCTGTAGCAGGTGTATCGGTGCTTTATCCGCAGAACTTCTGCCCATGGCAATTGCACTGTAGATAGCTTCGATGGCATGACTGAGGTCGCCCAGTTCGGGCTGGTCTGCCATTCGGGCACTGCCCTTGAGGGTATGCAGAGAGCGCTGCAGATCGGTCAGGGATGTCAGGTTTTGACTGTTATTCAGCCAGTCATCCAGAGCATGGTGGCAATCTTCTGCCAGATCAGTGGCTTCTTCCAGGAACAGTTCCAGCAGTTCAAGGTCATGCTCTTCCACTTCTGTTTCAATGTTGAGAGTCGATGCCATCCCGGAAACTGAGGGCTTCAGAAGCAGTTCTTCGGCATCTTCAACAACAATAGCAACTTCAGCCTCGGGCTTAACAGCAGATTGCTCTAAAATGGCAGGTTCTTCTGTCAGAGACTCCGGGATGATTTCTTCAACTTCAGGGTTCTCAACCACTGGCTCTGGAGACGATGCCTCCTGAACCATCTCGTCAATTTCAATATTTTCAGGGACGGCTCCTGCCTGAGCTGGTTCAGCGATGAGCAGAGCTTCCAGAGACTCCCTGAGCTCTGTGAATACTGATTGCGGTGGAACCGGAGTTTGCTGGGCCGCAATCATATTCATCATATCGACCATGGCTTCAAAGCCGTTGGACAGTGGTGCCGCAAGAACTCCGGGTAGATTGTCTTCGTGCTTATCCAGATAGTTCATAACATCCAGAAGCACGTCACATAGCTCAGTCAGAGAGGTGAGTCGTGCTTCGGTTGCCCGTTCAGCGAGTGTTGTCAGTTCTCTCTGGAACAGTAGCAGCTCATCTCTGGACAGAGCGATGCGCCAGGTAGAAAGGTACTCATCGGCATCCAGCAACAGGCCCAGATCGCTGTGAGCAAACAGCTGGGTGTCCTGACCGCCAGTGTATTTTCTGCTGGTGGACTGTGCCTTATGCTGTTCGGTGATCAGCTGGGCATGAAGTGCTTCCAGCCAGGACAGGTAATTTTCAGAATCCAACACCGGTTGTCTGGGTGACAGGGCCAGCTGTTCGAGGCCATCTTGAATGAGCTCAAGACCCTTTTCCAGCATACTGATCACCCGATCATTGGCCGGAATCAGGTGAGCCCTGAAATCCTTGATGTTCTTTTCAAGGGCAACAATGATCCTGGCCAGCGGCGCTATTTCTGCCATCAGGGCTATGCCCTTCATGGTATGTAGAGAACGTTGCACCTGATCACTGATCTGGCGCTTTCCACCCTGAACTTTCACCTGCTCAACAAAGGACTGAACCACTTCCAGGTGAGCTCTGGACTCGCCGAGGAATACGTTAAGCAGCTGGACGTCGTAAGCTTCCTGTCCGGCAGATTCCGGGATGTCTGTCTCAACATCTATGTCTGTTTCTGGCCCAGACGCTGGCCTGGATAACGCTTCCACAATGGCCATCTCTGCTGCCAGTGGAACAGGTTCTTCTGCCCGTTCAAAATCGATATCCGAGTCGTTGGCGAGGGCGTCATCAATGGAATCTTCCTCGTCTTCAATGGTGTATGATTCACCTCTGGACAAGGCGTCAGCCTGTTCCATGCAAACCAGAACTTCATGGGTCAGAACCTGGCTCTGCTCAGCAAAGTCGGAAATTAATCCTGGCAGCATATGAGTAACGCGGCTGACCAGATTGCTCAATTCAGGGCTGTTGTGAACGGTTCCCTCGATCAGGCGGTTTAACATATTCTCGATGGACCAGGCCAGTTCACCCACAACGCTGGCACCCACCATACGACCACTGCCTTTCAGGGTATGGAAAGCTCTGCGGACATCTTTCAGGGTGTTGAGATCATCCTCATGATTGATCCAGGTAGCTACGCCTTCGGTCAGCTGCTTCTGAACTTCGCCAGCTTCTTCAATGAAGACGGTCAGCAGTTCATCGTCGATGATGCTCTCTTGTTCAACAGGGTCCTCTTTGACTTCAACTACCGGAGCGGGGACTTGCCCCTGCTCAGGTCCAGCCAGTCGTGAAGCCTCACACTGAGCTTCTGCCTCAACGCTGCTGGAGCTGGTGAACTGGAACTGGACTACATCGTATGGACTGACTTCGACGGGTCTGTTTCTGTTGGTCAGGGTCAAAGAAGCCTGAAATTCCAGATCAGCGGTTTCTTCAGAAGGTTGTTTTTCTTCCGCCGTGGGCTCTTGTGCTTTATTTTCGTCGAGAGTGACGGGGACTGAGCCGTCGAGAAAGCTCTGCTCATCAATCAGCAGTTCCAGGGAGCTTTCAGCTTGTGTGTCAGAGCCCTCAGCTTCTTGAGAAGGGCCTTTTGCTTCTTGAGAAAAGCCTTCAGGCTGTTTGTAGGGGCTTTCAAGCAGTTCAAGATCTGCCAAACGCAGGGCAGACAAGCTTGATTCTGCGACATCCAGAATAGCGTCATGTTCTTCCTGATTTCTGTCACTCAGCCTTTCAAGGTAGTATTCAATACTGGTCAATGCATCGGCCAGATGTTCCAGTTCCATCTTTTCAGGGGTTTTACCGTTTTCTATCCACTCTTTCCTGATGTGCTCTGAACAGGCTCTGACCAGATCAGCGGCCCGGGTCAGAGGAGTCATGGACAAACCGCCCTGCACTTTATGGAGCAGTTCGGGTATCGGGCTCAGGAAATCCGGATGATGATGACTGTCCACAAAATCGACGATGGCATCTTTGCTCTGCTCAAGATAATGGCGAGCCTCTTTGACAACCGCCTGATAGACCTCTTCCAGCAGGGGAGCGCCTTCGCGTGCCTCCAGACTTTCGCCTGCAGCATACCTGGATAGCGCAGCCTCAAGATCAAGAATAGTGCCTGCTACGTCCATCAGATGCTCTTCAACATTCTGACCGGTATTGATCACACTCTGGATCAATGCTTTTTTCTGTTTCAGGCGATTTTTAAGATCTTCCATGCCCAGGATGGTCAGGGTATCAGCCACCTGCTGAATGATCGGTAGCTGGTTTTCCAGAACCAGTGGATCAGGATCAGTTGAGAGAAGGTAAAGGTCCAGTGCTTCCTTGATACCTGTCAGCTCGTAGTTCAAAGCTTCCACAACAGGTTTTGTAGCATTCACGCCCGTCAGAACATCGGAAATACCTGCCTGAGCCCGCTCCAGTTCTTCTTTCAGGTTATAGCGTGATTTCAGTACTCCGGTGAAACCCCCACGACCTTCGGAAGTGGCGATGTTGTACAGCAACCCCCGGAACAGTGCATCATTTGGATGAGTATTGATAAAGGGAGCGCCCTGTCTGATGAACAGACGGATCTGGCCATCCAGTTCCCTGAGCAGGTTAGCGACATGGATGTTCTGTTGTATCGACTCATTATCCAGCCCTTCAGTCAGGGCAATACTGGCTTCCCAGAGAGGAGAAAGGGGAGTCCCCCAGGAAAGGTCCTGAAGTTTGGCAAACAATTTGGCCAGAATTTTAATCTGCTGAGGCCTGTTCTGATCTCGCAGATAGCCTGCCAGTGTTAGCTGATACTTCTGTCTTATTCTTCTCAGTAACGGTGTCAGTCCGCTCTTTTCAAGACTTTCCAGTTGTGTTGGCTCAATGGGATCGATCAGTGAGCGGGTATCCGGAAAGAAAAAAGTGGCTTCCGGAAGAGGATCTTCGCCCCGCAGATGCCTCAGCTCATTGATCAGTGGCAAAAGTGCTAATGGACGATCAACGCCACTGTTCAGAGTTTGTTGAATGTAACCTGTCAGCTGCAGAGTGGCCTGCATCAGGACTTCCAGAGCCATTCTGACATCAGGCACTCGCTCACTGAACAGGGCCTCGAACACTTTGTTCATTTCCTGACTCAAGTGGGTTGCGCCTACATGCTGCAACATTTTGAGTGTGCCATGAACCTGACTGAATGCGCTCTGCCCGGCATGGATGTGGGCTGGGTTGCTTGGCTCTTGCTGGTAATTTTCCAATGCCTGGCGAGCTTCAACGAGCGTCTGCTCAATCTCTTCCTTAACCCAGTCCAGGCCTGCATAATCCTGTTGTTCAGCCATTGCCGGCCCCCGCTATTTCGTGCCAGCAACCTATGCTGCTGGAATAAAAATACTCATCAAACGGTGATTTCGTCTTCTTGCGCTGTAGTCACTGCTTCATTTTCTGCTGCCGCAGGCAGGCGGAAGCCGGATACAGACTGACGCATTTCCAGAGCCATTTCTGCCAGGTTACCTACCGAACCGGCTGTTGCTGTGGTACTGGAGGCCGTATGGGTGGTGATGTCCCGGATGGTGGTCATACGCTGAGCTATCTGTTCTGCAGAGCCCGTCTGCTTCTTCGCTGTGTCGGAAATGTTCCGGATCAGGTCGGCGAGGTTACTGGATACTTTCTCAATTTCTTCCAGAGCAACCCCCGCATCCTGTGCCAGTCTGGCACCGTTTACCACCTCGGAAGTGGTTTGTTCCATGGAGATAACGGCTTCGTTGGTATCGGTCTGGATGGCGGACACCAGTGTTTCAATCTGTCTGGTCGCGCCGGATACTCGTTCCGCAAGACGCTGTACTTCATCCGCTACCACCGCGAAGCCTCGACCGGCTTCACCCGCCATGGAGGCCTGGATGGCGGCGTTCAGGGACAGAATGTTGGTCTGGTCTGCGATATCGTTGATCAGGGCAATGATGTCACCGATTTCCTGGGAAGACTCACCCAGCCGCTTGATACGTTTGGAGGTGTCCTGAATCTGTTCGCGGATAGTATCCATGCCCTCGATGGTATTACGGACCACCTGACCACCGCTGGTGGCAATTTCCACTGATCTTTCTGCGACATTTGCCGACTCGGAAGCGTTCTCTGACACCATGGTCATTGATTTGGTCATGTCATTGACCGCCTGGCTGGCATAGTTGATTTCCTCTGCCTGATGCCCTGCTGCTTCAGCCAGTTGTTTCGCGGTACTCTGTGTTTCCTGAGCTGAGGTATCCACTTCCACCGCCGTTTCGTTGATGGTTTTAACCAGTGCCCGGAGCTGTTCAATAGAGACGTTGATAGAGTCGGCGATGATACCGGTAAAGTCTTCGGATACTGTCGCCTGTACCGTCAGGTCACCGTCCGCAAGGCCATCCATTTCATCGAGCAGTCGCTGGATTGCAGCCTGATTGGCTTCGTTCCGGGCTGCAGTTTCAGCCAGACGCCTGCGGGTGTCTCTTACGATGGCCACGGCGATTATCATTACAGAGAGCAGGGCAATGACACCGGCAATACTGATGACCGTGTTGTTGATCAGACGCTGGTCAGTCAGACTCTCGAAAGTGTCCACGAGAATAGAAGTCTGTTGCAGCAGTTGCTGGGAGTCTGTGAAAATCTGGTCAGAAGCGGCACGCACCTGGAAAAGTTCCGGGGAAGTCTCCAGAATCTCGTCAACACTGCCTTCTACAAATCCGAACAGGTCGGAGATTTCGGCCAGACGATCAGTGGCTTCTTCGTCGGTGACCTGACTGATACGCATGGCCAGGTTGCCTTCCAGCATACCGTTCAGTACCCGACCAAACAGCTTGGCATCACGACCAAAGCTGTCTGCAGCCATGATGGAGTCTTCACCTCCTTCCAGTACTTTCGAGACACTTCGAATAATCCGTTCTGCGAGCCATGGCTGACGCT
The DNA here is from genome assembly GCF_032883915.1 of Endozoicomonas sp. 8E. NCBI lineage: Bacteria > Pseudomonadati > Pseudomonadota > Gammaproteobacteria > Oceanospirillales > Endozoicomonadaceae > Endozoicomonas > Endozoicomonas sp. 8E. The sequence goes on from NZ_CP120717.1 coordinate 456,237, forward strand.
GTGCCAGTGCGATCTGCTCATTGGGAGCACTGCTCTCAAGGAGGATCTCTACCACCTCGTCGTACTCAACCTGCAGCTGGGGAATGGTTTCACCCAGTGTTTGTGCCACATCGTGCAGGGCCAAAACAGTTTCTTCTGCAGCCAGAATGTTATCTGCCTCTATTTTCAGTTCAGACCAGGCAGCATCGAGTGTTTCGATCTGTGCTTTAGCGATATTGTCACCAGGGCTGAGAAATGGAGCAACAGAAAGCCTGGTGTCTTTCAGGGAGGAAAAACGTGTATCGAACTCATTACGTGCTTCACGCAACAGGACGAAAGCTTCTTCTTTACCAGCCGATGCCTCGGTGGCACTGGTCGCAATACGCTGAGAGAGTACCCGGAGCTCACCGGCGTCAGTCAGGTGCTGTTGATCAAGTTCACTCTGCTGGCTGAGATAAATAAATGAGCCTGTGATTACGGTAAGAGAGACTATTAACAGGATAATCGAGGCCAGAATGGCTCGGCTTGCCCCTGCTCCCTGGGCTTTGGTTGCGGTATTGCCTTTCATTATTATGGTCCCCGGTGACTTCTTCGGAATGCTCGCTTTTTAGATTGTTTTTATTCGAATACTTTTTATCGTTTGACCTCTTTCGCCACCTGTGGTGATGAAAGATGGTTCCCGTCACTTACCCAGCATGAAGCTGATTACGCTATGGCTGCTTTCAGAAAGCGAGGATCATTAACTAACAGCTGTGTGTTGAATACCATGTAATCTTTTTCTTGCTGGTAATGACCAACGGTAAACGGTTTAACTTCATCAAACAGATGGTCAGGTACTGCATCAGTGAACTGGCTGGTGGAAAAATGCACCATACCCTGCACCTCATCAACGATGAGACCAACAGACACTTCTCCCTGCTCGACAATCATAATTCGGTTGGCCGATTTACCACTGTCTCTGGCCTGACCCAGAAACTCTCCCAGATCTATGATCGGAAGTAAACGTCCACGTACGTTTGAGATACCCTTTGCCCAGGGTTGAACACCCGGCAGGGGAGTAGTGGATGGAACGGGTAGAATGGCCGTTACCTCACCAACCTGCAGGGCAAATTGCTGGTTATTCAGTGTGAAGCCAAGACCACTCCAGGACTCAACCTGTGTTTGCTTTTCAGGAAGCCCAAAAGCATACCGGCTAATCCTGGCATCCAGTTCTACCAATGCCTCAAAGGGGCTTGTTTGGGAGGTATTCATGCAAGTTTGGCTTCCAGAACATTACCCAGTGTTTTGAGCAGTGTCGCTTCACGGATAGGCTTGGTCAGATAATCTTTTGCGCCTTGCCTGATTCCCCAGACCCTGTCGGTTTCCTGATCTTTGGTGGTGACAATCACTACCGGAATATGGGAAGTATTATTATCTTTAGACAGCTGACGTGTAGCCTGAAAACCATTCAGACCAGGCATGACAATGTCCATTAATACAGCATCGGGATGTTCGGCCCGGCAGAGTGCTACACCGTCGGCACCGTTTTCCGCTGTCAACACACTGTGTCCGTGTTTTTCAAGCATGGCTTTCAATTGGAACAACTCAGTGGGTGAGTCATCAACAATGAGAATGTTTGCCATTATTTTCCCCTGTTACCGTTTTTGCCCAAATCCTCAGGGCCAAGCTTTTTTCATTGTTATTAGCCGTTCTTTTTTACCGTGGAAATACCGAATGTTCTTCGTTGGAATGTGGGTATTTTCCTGTGCTGGCTGCAGACTGTTTCTGTTTCGAAATAATCAGGTTCCTGCCAGAACCAATGGTTAGAAGGCACAGTACACGTTTATAACAGATTTTTTTAATATTTTTTACTACGAAAATGCAGCTCACCAGAACTTTGTTGTCTTACTTGATTTTCTGCATGGAGCTGCATTAAGGCTCAGGGCTGTTTTTATCAATCGTTGACTGGACAAAAATGTCTGATAGTACCCAGTAGTTCATCTTTGCTGAAAGGTTTGGTCAGGTAATGATCGGACCCAGCCACACGGCCTTTCGCCCGGTCAAACAGTCCATCCTTGCTTGATAGCATGATGACAGGGGTTTCCCGGTATGAGTGATTGTTCTTGATCAGTGTGCAGGTTTGGTAGCCATCCAGGCGCGGCATCATGATATCAACGAAAATAATGTTGGGCTGGTTTTCAGCAATTTTTGCCAGAGCATCAAAACCATCAGTGGCTGTTACCACTTCACAGCCTTCTTTTTTCAGCAGGGTTTCTGCTGTTCTGCGAATGGTTTTACTGTCGTCGATCACCATGACTTTCAGTTGATCAAGACTTATAAGCCCCTTTTGATGACTCACCGGTGATGCAGTGCTTGACTCATAGCTGTTCATGCTTTTGTCCATATACACTCTGATCACCTGAAACCTGATCCTTTGGCTTCAGATGCTTTTTATTTTTATTTGCCATGAAAATGCTGATCTGATTTTACATCCCGGATGTCAGTCTTTTCCGCTCATGGCAGTTTGTTTGTACCCTTCTCAATACTGATTGAGAAGAAGAGCATTGATGACTCAAAATTTTTGAACTTTTTGTGTCCATTCTGAAAGGGTTTTATTCCAGTCAGACTTTCACATCTTTTAACACAATTTGCCGGTAAATAGCCAGACGTTGAGAGGGTTAATAGACTGACAAGCGGGGGAGGGGGGACTAAAGCCAACTCCTTACGAGCCGATGTATTGGGACATCATCGAATTGAACTATTTGGCAGATGGGGGGGTTATGAAATTCAGTCCGATATCGCCTTTAAGGCGAGCGCACATGCTTCGCCTTCCCCGTTTATGCCTGTCGGGCGTGTTTCTGGCTGGTAGTGTTTTATTCAGCAGTGTCTCAATGGCAGAGACCCTGAGTGAGGTGATCAATAAGGCTCTGACCAGCCACCCTCAGACTCAGGCCGGCTTGAGTCGGTACCGGGCTGCCAGTGAAAATATTGATGTGGCTTGGGGAGACTGGTGGCCTTCCGTCGATGTCACAACAGGAATTGGTGGTCAGAAAAAGGATTACCCTGATGATCAGAACAACGGTAACAGTGGCGTCAATTTTACCCGCAAGGAAGCTTCTTTCTCCATCAGCCAGAATCTGTTTTCCGGATTTAATACCAGCAGCAGTGTTGACCAGGCTCGCCATAGTGCTGCTGCCGAATACCTGCGTCTGAGGAATACTCTACAGGATCTGACTCTGGAGATCACCGATGTCTACCTGAAGGTTCTGGAAAGAAGGGATATGGTGCAGCTGGCCGAAGAGAATCTGGAACTCCACAATTCCATTCTCAAGCAGATCGCCCAGCGCAGCCGTCAGGGCGTTGCCAGAAGTTCAGACCTGAACCAGGTCGAAGGACGGGTGGCCAGAGCGACAGTGAATGTGATCAACGCCCGCAATAATCTCATGGATGCCGAGAGCGAGTATTACAGTCTGGTGGGCGCCATGCCAGGAGATCTGAAACAACCAGACACCTATGAGCTGGCTGTTTATGAAAGTTTTGATGAGGCTCTTCAGGCCAGTGTCAAGAGGCATCCGGGCATCCTGGCGGCGGAGAAGGACATCAAGGCCTCCGAGTCAGAGGAATCTGCCACTGACAGTAGCTTTTATCCATCACTGGATATCAATATTGATAAGAGCTGGAAACACAATGCAGATGGTCAGCTGGGCAGCTATGAAGATACAACGGCTGTACTGAAACTCAGTTATAACCTTTTTCGTGGCGGTTCTGACAGGGCCCGCTCCAAAGAAAGCGCCTACAGGACACAAGAGAGCAGGGCCCAACGGGACAGGATGCTGAGGAATGTCGAAGAAACCTTGAGGCTGGCCTGGTCTGCTCATGAGTTTATTGGTGAGCAGATGGAACACCTTCGTCTCCATGAAGCATCCAGCAAAAAAACCGTTAAGGCTTACCAGGAGCAGTTCAATATCGGTAAACGAACTCTTTTGGATCTATTGGACAGCGAAAATGAGCTTTTCCAGTCCAGCCGCAGTCTGACCAGCGCAGTCTATCAGGAAGTTTTTGCACGATTCCGGATTGTTGCCGCTACCGGTGAGCTTCTCGACAATCTGGAGATTATCCTCCCTGCAGACTGGCAAGAGCAGGAGTAATCCTTTCAGTTTGTTGCACCGCAGCAATCCATTGCTCTGGTGCTGATTTGATCTGACCTCTTTAAGTCGTGATTATACCTTTCGAACTTTCTAATTCCCTCTAAAGAGCGTTTCGCAAAACTCTGGTTCCCATGCTCCAGCGTGGGAACGAGTTGACTCCCGTCATTCCCGACTTCATTCTCGTCATTCCCGACTTCATTCTCGTCATTCCCGACTTCATTCTCGTCATTCCCGCGAAGGTGGGAATCCACACTGACTCTCCGCCAAAACCATACTGCCCGGTGCCCCCCTGGCCTTGTCATCCCCGAGAAGGCAGAGACCAACTGTTGGCCCTGGATTCCCGCCTTCGCGGGAATGACGACCTCAGAGCATGGGAACGAGCTGTTGGAGTTTTGCGACAGCCTCAGAGCTTGGGAACGAGTTGTAAGCATGGGAACCAGAGGTTTTGCGACACCCTCTGCAGGGAGTTAGAAAGTTCGATGGGTATTAATACTTTCCCACTCCTGAAATCTTCTACTAGCCTTACTGGGGAGAATAAACAGGTCTGCTCAACTGGTAAAAGTGGTTCCAGAGGATCATTCAATGAAAATACTTGCTGTAACGGCCTGCCCAACCGGTATTGCTCATACCTACATGGCTGCCGAAAAACTCACCGAAGCTGCACTCAATCAGGGACATGACATCAAGGTAGAAACCCAGGGGGCTATGGGCATTGAGAACGAAATCACGCCTCAGGATGTAGAAGAGGCAGACGTTGCACTTCTGGCAGTGGATATTACGGTGGATGGTGAGGATCGTTTCAGGGATCTCAGGATCATCAAGGTGCCTGTATCAGAAGCGATCAGGAACCCGGAAGCGGTGATGGCACAATTGGGTCAGGGGTAAAGCGCGGTCAGTACTCGTCCTCAAGGTCGTCCTGACTGTCCCAATCATAGAAGTTCTTCAGATGCTCATAATTGAGCATCCACTCCCTCTGTCGCGAGTACGCACCAGCAGCAGTGGGGACGGCGGGTGGGATGACTCTACCAATAAATTCCAGGGGTTCTCCCTCTCGATAGATCTGAAAGTCGGTGACTTCCTTCTGGTCTTTGAGGCCTTGTAACCAGTACTGACAGAGTTCAGCCAGGTCGATTGAGATATTATTTGCCTCATCCAGCCGATTTTCTTCGAATATCAACTGTTTGAGCATCTGATAAATCTCAAGATCCTCTACCGCTATCTGTTTATTAAACCGGCTCATTTCAAGCCTCTCAATATCCCGGACTATTGAGGCTGGAAGACTGTTGGAGAGCGCTGTTTCGGACTGTTCGACACCGATATGAAGACGGGGCTGATGGCTGCCAGTGACGTCCATGGCAACTACTTTCGCTACTTCCGGGTGCACATCATCAAAATCAGTCAGCAGCTTCTGACAACGTTTTCTCTCTGTATCACTGCCGTTGCCTTCAAGGAGCTTAGCGGTGTTTGGCGAGGTAGCAGCGAGTCCCACCTGATAGGCATAGATGGCTTCTGTGGGAAACTCCTGGGCTGCAGGATGCTCATACTTTCGCATCAAATTCATGAGTATGGGGAACAACATCGCTTTTCTTGCTGAATGTGCTGAATCCTGGCGGCTGTAGTTTTGTCCTGATAATAAAGCCGGAGTCCCGACAGAAGCTTCTTCCATGAGCGGATTGCTTTGCCTCAACACAACAGCCTTATCTCCTTTTAAGTCAAAATCTCTGGTTTCAGTGCTACCTTGATAAAGTTCTGCCTGATAGTACTTGAGCGTTGCGATCACTGGGTCACTGGTTGGAGTCGCCAGATCCGGCTGCGGGTCTTCTTTCGAAGAGGGAAACTTCAGTTTAGAGGTCAACGGGTCAAACAGAAGTTTCTCACTATTGTCATCTGTCTCCGAAAGATGTTGTGGTACTGCATGAATGCCAGGTCTGTGGCTATCAGGTCTGGAAAACTCTGGTGATTTCTCCAGTAAAGTTGGTTCAATGCGAATACCTCTTCCTTTCAAATTTGGTTGAGGTAAGGGAAGCCCCATGTCCAGCAAAGTTTGCTCGCTGCTTTCCAGTTCCCTTTTTGCTTTGGCGAGGTCCTTTTGCAGAGCGGCTTTTTTTTCTGAGGTGTAATACCGGCTGACTTCCGTAAACGTCTTTGCCAGTGACTCCCTGATTACTCTTGCAGCCTGAGGATCTCCCATGTTCTCGTCGGCAGGGATAATATTGGTCATCTTGCCATTACTGCCAACATGAATGACCAGAAGAGGTGTCTCTTTACTGTCAGGGATACCTGAAGCAATCTGCTGGCTCAAGCTGGCTGCAGACCTGGCCAGCGTTGCGCGGGTTTCAAGAGCTTCTACCTTGAAGCTTTGCTGAATGAAATGCTTTTCGGCTTCTTCCGGGGTTGTCGGAGAAGGAGTGGCAGGCCCGGGCCTGGTGTTGGGAACAGGTGCGGTTTTTGCTGTTTTTCGCTGTCCCAGAGACGTTTGCGGCAGATGATTCTCTCCCCTGGGAAGCACAGGCCTGGTTTCATCGCCTGGCTGACTGCCCGGCTCGTTGGGTGGCTGTGAGCCATGAACGCCAGGCTTATGGGGATGGGAAGGAGGTATGCTCATAGTATGCTTCCGTTGAAAACCGGTCAGAGGCCATATTCGTATTGGACTTCCCTGATCGTATTGTGATCAGGACTGATGTTTTCAAAGTAATCATTAATACCCTCTCGAATGGCATCTGCTACTTCCTCCTCACTGGCTTCAGGGTGACGATAAAGATCGTCAACAAATACGCCGGTGCGAAGAACAGGTAGGGTGGGGTGACCTTCCCGGGCTGCCCAGTGGTTGTATTTGTTCTGTGTAGTAACAAGGTTTTTAGCGGTTAGCCGGACACTTTGGAGAAAATGATCTTTGTTATCAAAATGGTCACTGGAACCGTTCGGAGGCACCACATAAATCATGGCGCGGTTCTTCCTGATACCGACCGGACAGTGCTCATCCTTGAAAACGTTGACAAGGACAGTCCCCTGATTTTCGGTTTCGTCGGTGACGAAACCATACATGGCTGCCAGAGGCGTACCATCAGTGAACTCCTTGCTAGAAAAGACAATTTCCGAGAGTCCTTCGGCCTCTTCAACTTCTGAGTGTCCTTCGTCCTCTTCAATTTCTGGGTGTCCTTCGGCCTCATCAATTTCTGAGTGTCCTTCGTCCTCTTCAATTTCTGGGTGTCCTTCGGCCTCATCAATTTCTGGGTGTCCTTCGGCCTCATCAATTTCTGAGTGTCCTTCGGCCTCATCAATTTCTGAGTGTCCTTCTTCCTCTTCAACCTCCGGTTTTGCCAAAAAATCCTGCTGAGCCTTTCTTATGGCTTCTTGCTGGGCAGAGGTGAAAAATTCTCCAAACCGGGCATTAATTTCGTTGGCTTCTTCTCCAAATAGTAAGTCGATAGGGCCTGCATTCACAGACGCGATATTCCCTGTTTGCCCTTGATCAGACTCAGTCTCCCTCGTCAGGTAGATATCAGAAAATTCACCTCCCGGGTTCATGGGTAGCTGACGTTCTATGGGCCTCACAAAAATGCTATGCGGTTCGAGAGGTCCAGTTGGCCTGATGCTGGTGTCTTCATCAGGGATGTCAAAGGGCATAAACGGCCTGGGAGTGGGAGGGGGCACGTATCTGGAAGCATCTTTTGGAATTAAAAGAAACTGGCCTTCAGCCGATTGTTTGTCGGCGGCTTCGCCAAGGTTAAGTGGTCTTGCCGGAGCCCGGGCGGTGAACTGATTTTCATCAATGACCAGTGTGATTTTTGGGATCGGAGGAGTAGGTACGGTGCCACCGTTCTCTTCGATGTCTCTACTGATATGAATCAGTTTTTCTTCAGTGTTTTCTATCTGTTTTCTGAGTGCAAGTTTCTCTTCGGGACCATTCTTTTGGTCAATCACTGTGAGTTTTTTCTGCAGTGACTCCCTGAGTTTGATGGCTTTTTCCGAGTCGGTTGGCAGCTCAGGGTCTGGTGGTAAAACGGAGGTCATTTTGCCATCTTTTTTTACATAAACAATTTCAAAAGGCAGGTTATCCTGAAACTGTGATGGATCACGAAGGCATTCTTTCAGGTCAGGGATGTAGTTCAGGAAATCATGCTGGGCGTGAAAGCAAAGAACCTGATTGAACTGTTCATGGTATTCATTCTCCAGAGCGTTTAACAGGCTGAGCCGGGGCGTGGCAGATGTCGCTAGCATTTTGCGTCTGCTGATCGGGGTATCAGGTGCTTCGCGGTGACCACCGGGGATTGCATTGGGTTTTGTGTGCGGTGTGATCTCCCCTGTGCCTGACGAGGACGGAGTTTGAGACTCGGGCACAAACGGGATAGATCCCGGACGCTGCGAAGGAGGTATATTTCCGCTACCAGTTGGCATAGCTTATTCCCGAATTAGTTGACCTTAAATGCTTTTCTGTACTCACGAGTGTTTAACTTATTGCTTTGTTATCGGTCGGTAGAAGCAACAAATGAGATAGGGAGATGAAATCGCTATAATGTCGGGTTAAATGACCCCGGCAATGCCCGCAGTCTTCTATATCAGAGACTGGCAGCACAGGCTGGAAAGGCGGTCAGCTATTCCCGATCGGACACCGGGGCTGACTAGCCAGGAGCGAAAGCAACCGATAGAGCCGTTGATGAGTAAACAAGATACAGACTTGAACCAGAAAGAAGCCGTGAGCCAAAAAGACTGTGCTCAGCGCTTTATATTTGAGAATGCCGACCTTCGTGGAGAGATTGTCTCCCTCAGCAGCAGTCTGACAGAGTCTCTGTCAGCTCACGACTACCCGGTAACTGTTAAGGCATTGTTGGGAGAGCTGGCGGCGGCTGCCGTCCTGCTGAGTTCCACCCTCAAGTTTGAAGGTATTCTGAGCCTGCAGGCCAAGGGTGATGGTCCTCTGTCGTTGTTGATGGTTGAGTGTACCGATCAGAAAACCTTTCGTGCTCTGGCGCGCTGGGACGAAGAGAATACCGACAAGCTGACCGCTAAAGGCCTGTCAGGTCTTCTGGGGAATGGCCAGCTGGTAATGACCATTGACCCTCACAAAGGCAATCGTTATCAGGGTATTGTGCCTCTGCATCATGAAACCCTCGCAGAAGGTCTGAATGCTTATTTCAAACAATCCGAACAGCTGCCAACCCGTTTCTGGTTGGCCAGTAATGGTGATCAGGGAGCAGGTATTCTGTTGCAGGCTTTGCCAGCCAGTATTGAGCAGGAAGAAGGTGAGCGTCAGGAATCCTGGAGTCGTATGGTCATGCTGGCGGATACGGCAACTGAAGCAGAAATGCTTGAGCTGGAGCACGAGTCTCTGTTGCTCAGGCTGTTCCATGAAGAAGAAGTGCGGGTTTTCGATCGCGAAGCGGTGACCTTCAGTTGCAACTGTTCACGTCCTCGCAGTGCAAAAATACTGGCCAGTCTGGGCCGGGAAGAAGCTGAGTCCATGGTAGCGGATCTCGGAAAGATCGAGATGGGTTGCCAGTTCTGTAGTCAGACTTATACTTTTACGGTACAGGATGTGGCTGAGATCTTTCGGGGTAATGAGCCCAAGACGCACTGAATGGCCTCGCAGCTTTTGCGAATCCTCACTTCGGCCGGAGAACTTCCGGCCAAATCCTCACTCCCTTGAACTCAGACAATCAATCTTTAACAGAGAAATAGGCCATTTAAGCGTTTATCTGAACCAATATATCCCCTATCATAGGTGCCGCTTCATCGATTATCATAGAATCACAAATGCAAACATAACAACTTTTTTGAAGCTTGGGAGAGCTCTTAATGGCAGAAGTTAGCGCAAATGTTGAGCTGAACAAAGAGGCTCTGGCCAGACTTGGCATCAGAGACGTTGCAGACATTGTTTACAACCCGTCCTACGAGCTTCTATTTGAAGAGGAGACACGTCCTGAGCTGGAAGGTTATGAGAAAGGCGTGGTAACCGAATTGGGGGCTGTCTCTGTGGATACGGGCATATTTACCGGCCGTTCCCCAAAAGATAAGTACATAGTAAAAGATGATACGACCCGCGATACTCTGTGGTGGTCTGACCAGGGTAAAAATGACAACAAGGCGATCACCCAGAGCGTCTGGACTGATCTGAAAGGCCTTGTTACCCAGCAGTTATCCGGCAAGCGTCTGTTCGTGATCGATGGTTTCTGTGGTGCCAACGAAGAAACCCGCCTGAGTGTTCGTTTTATCACTGAAGTAGCCTGGCAGGCACACTTCGTTAAGAACATGTTTATTCGTCCTTCTCAAGGGGAGTTGGAAGGTTTCGAACCTGACTTCGTGGTCATGAATGGTGCCAAATGCACCAATCCAAACTGGCAGGAGCAGGGCCTGAACTCTGAGAACTTCGTAGCCTTTAACCTGACTGAGCGGGTACAGATTATCGGTGGTACCTGGTACGGTGGCGAGATGAAAAAAGGTATGTTCTCCATTATGAACTACCTGCTGCCTCTGAAAGGTATGGCTTCCATGCACTGCTCAGCGAATGTTGGTAAAGACGGCGATGTTGCAATATTCTTCGGCCTGTCCGGTACCGGTAAAACCACCCTGTCTGCTGATCCAAAGCGGGCATTGGTAGGTGATGATGAGCATGGCTGGGATGACGATGGGGTCTTCAATTTTGAAGGCGGTTGCTACGCCAAGACCATCAATCTGAGTAAGGAAAACGAGCCGGACATCTTCAACGCTATTCGTCGTGATGCGCTGCTGGAGAATGTGACGGTCCTTGAAGACGGCAGGATTGATTTTGCCGATGGCTCCAAGACGGAAAACACTCGTGTCTCCTATCCGATTGAGCACATTGAAAACATTGTTAAACCTGTCTCAAAAGCGGGTCATGCGAGCAAAGTGATCTTCCTGACGGCTGATGCGTTCGGTATTCTGCCTCCGGTATCCAGACTGACACCAGAGCAGACCAAGTATCATTTCCTGTCTGGTTTTACAGCCAAGCTGGCCGGTACTGAGCGTGGCATTACTGAGCCAACGCCAACCTTTTCTGCGTGCTTTGGGGCAGCTTTTCTGACCCTGCATCCGACCCGATACGCTCAAGAGCTGGTTAAAAAGATGGAAGCCAATGGTGCAAAGGCCTATCTGGTTAATACCGGCTGGAATGGCACTGGCAAACGTATCTCCATCAAGGCCACCCGTGCCATCATTGATGCCATCATTGATGGCAGCATTGATGAAGCAGAAACAGTGACAGTTCCTTACTTTGGTCTGCAAGTTCCAACCCGGGTTGAAGGTGTGGAAGATGGCATCCTGAATCCTCAGGATACCTATGAGAACAAGGAGGATTGGGATAATAAGGCCCGTGATCTGGCTGATCGCTTTATCACCAACTTCAACAAGTTTACTGATACCGAAGAGGGTAAGGCTCTGATTGCCGCTGGCCCCTCACTGGACTGATGTAAATAAAAACTGTCGTTCAATAGGTGTTGTAAATGCTATTGTCCGGCAGTTTTTTTATGCTCGCATTTTTTCCACACAAAGGAAAACAGCCCGGTGCTATCCGTTATTTTGCCTTCCGGAACCATCAATTGGCTGACTACTGGTGAAAGACACTGATAAGATAATTAACCTTTCTCAAGCTAATGAGTCTGGCGATAAGGCCATAATCAAAAAACAATATTCGCCCCGATCTTGTAATAATTCCATTCATTTACTGGCAATTTGATGATTTAGTGCCATTCTGTTGATCTGCTTTTAGAGCAATCTGTGAGAAGCGAAGTTTTAACATCAGTAGTATGAATACATGCTCTGGATGTAGTTTCTCGATCTCTATTGCATGTTGTTTACACAAGTCAGGCTACAAGTAATGTTTGCATTGCTTAGCGTGTTTTACTGAGCTTGTGAAAGTTTAATATGGTCATTAACTGATAGAGTTTTGTTTTATGTTAAAAAAAAGAACTTTGTCTAACGTCATCCATTTTCTTGTATTGCTTCTTGTTTTTTTAATATCGGCAGCAGGCCACTGTGATGAGACTTATCACATATTTTCCCAGCCTTATGCGCCCCCGTTGATTAATGAGCTGAGGCCACTCCCACCCAATGTTTTGAGCATGATGCTTAATTTTCATGGAATACAGGGCAAGAGTGTACTACCGGTGGATTTATCTGGCTATGAGCCTTCCATAAGCTATGAAAAGTTCATGCGTTGGGTAGATACTTTTTTCTTATCCGGCCGCTTTAAGGATTATTCCTGGAAAGTCAGGTCAGTGTCTGATGGGGCTGGCACATCAAAAGATTCATCAGAGACTCCACCCGGTAATAATAATGAGGTTGAAAATACTGGTCATTCAGACACTCAGCAGTCAGCAGCAGATGCAGGCACTCAGCAGTCAGCAGCGGATTCAGACACTCAGCAGGTAGCAGCAGATTCAGACACTCAACAGCCAATGACGGAAAGTGAATCTATTGTAGACGAAGCTCCTGTTGGTAAGAAAAAACATGTAAGTAAGCGACGTAACAAAAAAGCGGCCAAAAATTCAGCTAACACTCTCGAGGAAGAGTTGAGGCTACAGGCACTCAAAGTTGAAGCAGCTTCTCTAGGAATTACATGGGAAGAAGTTACTACAGATCATATGCCTGAAAGTTGTCCTTTGATCATCTGGATGATAATGCATGAAGTTGATGATGCACTAAGGTCTATCGCAGGCTCTGATGAAGTCAACGAGGACTTCTCCGAAGCGTTGGAAAAATTCGACCCGGCATTAGAGCTGGTATTGAGAGCAATGTTGGAGGTAACGGAAGGCAGCAGAATAGCAAAACTCGCCAAGCTCTGGATCAAGCATGGGCTCATAATAAACAACAATCATTTGGATGTTGAAAGTTGGCTGCTCAAGGAAAAAGATTTGTCTTATTTTAACTTTGAAATTGAGGATACACCTCTGTTTTACGAAAATCGTTTAAGACCATGGGGAAAGAGTTACATGATTCACAACGGGGTAACATCTAAACAATTGTATGCCAATAAGTTGAACAAAAAAGATTTCCGTTCGCAGGTATTATGGAACCTTCTTTTTCACTTTAGTGAATTAGAAGAATACATAGAGAATAAATCCCTTGCTGAATTTAAAGTGTTCGAGAACACTATCCTGTCTGTTTTAGATGATTTATTCCGTGAGACCAGCAATATGAAGCACGATGAATTGGCCCTGATGGTAATGTGGCTCGACATGGAAATTGACAGATGCAATATCGATTTTAATTGGAGGGATAAACTCCGGGAACTCAGGATAGACAGAAGTAATGCTGTCGGCTTGATGCGCCGACAAAAAACTTCATTATCCAGCCATGCTGCCAAAAGGCGCAAATCAGAGGATGAAGATAAAGATAAAGGAGAGGTAAAGCGCAAGCGTTCCAAAGACACTGATGAAAACTCTGTTTCAACCAAGTCAGGGCGTAAAGTCGTTGTTCCAGTGCGATTCAAAGAATAGTTTTGCACAGAAGTCAGGGCTGCCTCTTTCACAAATAGACGAAGAAGGATTAAGATAACGCTGGTCGTTTTATCACTAACTTCAGCAAGTGTATTGATACCAATGAAGGCAAGGCCCCCTCCGCTGCAAGCCTGCCACTGGACTGATGTAAAAAACTGTCGTTCAATAGATGCCTTGGTGAGCAGTTGTCCGGCAGTTTTTTGCGAGGAGCTTTTCCACAGCAGGGAAGATCCACAGAAAGGAAGACAACTCGCTGCCATCCGTTATAATTCGCCTTTTCGATAAATTCAAAGCTAACATTGAGTGGGTTCTATGGAGATCATCTTTCAGCGTATTGCTGAAGAGCTGAACGTTCGTCCGGCGCAGGTCACCAGTGCTGTTGCGCTGCTGGATGATGGCGCTACAGTCCCTTTTATTGCCCGTTACCGTAAAGAGGCTACTGGTGCTCTTGATGATACCCAACTGCGTACGCTGGAAGAGCGTCTAAGGTATCTTCGTGAGCTGGAGGAGCGTCGTGAAACGGTTCTGAACAGTATTCGGGATCAGGAGAAACTGACGCCTGGACTGGAAAAGGATATTCGTGCTGCGGACACTAAAACCCGCCTTGAAGATCTTTATCTTCCTTACAAGCCGAAGCGCCGTACTAAAGGTCAGATCGCCATTGAAGTCGGTCTGGAACCACTGGCTGATCGACTGTTCAACGAGCCGGATACCGATCCGGAAGCAGTCGCAGCTGATTTCGTTGATGCCGATAAAGGCGTTGCTGACAGCAAGGCGGCACTGGAAGGTGCTCGCTACATTCTGATGGAAAGGTTCAGTGAAGACGCCGAGCTGCTCGGTAAGCTCAGGGATATGCTATGGATTCAGGGCATTCTTTCCAGCCGCTGTGTTGAGGGTAAGGAAGAAGAGGGGGCGAAATTCCGGGATTACTTTGAGCATGATGAGCCGATCAAACAGGTTCCTTCTCATCGCGCCCTGGCTATTTTTCGTGGCCGTAATGAAGGTGTGCTCCAGTCTAACATTCGTCTCGAGAATGAACCTGAGTCGCGCCTGGAAACACATCCCTGCGAAAAAATCATTGCTGATCACTGGGATATTTCAGATCAGGGCAGAGCGGCTGACAAGTGGCTTAAGGATGTCGTACGCTGGACCTGGAGAGTAAAGCTCCTGACTCAGCTTGAAACCGACTTGATGACCCGTGTCCGTGAAAGTGCAGAGGAAGAAGCGATCAAGGTGTTTGCCAAAAACCTGAAAGATCTGCTTCTGGCAGCCCCTGCAGGCCTGCGCCCAACTCTGGGTCTTGATCCGGGTCTGCGAACGGGTGTCAAAGTGGCTGTCGTGGACGCTACGGGCAAACTGGTAGAACACACCACCATCTTCCCTCACGCTCCTCAGCGTCAGTGGAAAGAAGCTCTGGGTACTCTGGCAACGCTCTGTCTGACACATGGTGTTGAGCTGGTCAGTATTGGCAACGGTACGGCATCCCGTGAAACGGATCGTCTCGTTGCTGAGCTGATGAGAGCTTACCCAAAACTGGGTCTGACTAAAATTGTCGTCAGTGAAGCCGGGGCGTCGGTTTATTCTGCTTCTGAACTGGCAGCCCGTGAATTTCCTGACCTGGATGTTTCTATACGTGGTGCAGTATCCATTGCCCGACGTCTGCAAGACCCACTGGCTGAGCTGGTCAAGATTGAACCTAAAGCGATTGGTGTGGGCCAGTATCAGCACGATGTCAGTCAGACTCAGCTGTCACGCTCTCTGGAAGCAGTCGTTGAAGACTGTGTGAACGCTGTCGGCGTTGATGTAAACACAGCTTCCAGTGCTTTGCTGACCCGTGTGTCCGGTTTGAACAGAACACTGGCAGATAACATCGTTGCTTTCCGTGACCAGAACGGTGTGTTTTCCGATCGTGAGGCGCTCAAGAAAGTAGGTCGTTTTGGTCCCAAAGCCTTTGAACAGGCAGCCGGTTTCCTGCGCGTCATGAAGGGTGAAAACCCACTGGATGCTTCTGCGGTTCACCCTGAGTCTTATCCGGTTGTGGAGAAGATCGCCCGTCAGTCCGAGCGTGCAGTGCATGGCCTGATTGGTGACTCCCTGTTCCTGAGGTCTCTGGATCCCAAAACATTTACGGATGAAAGCTTTGGTTTGCCCACCGTGACCGACATTATTTCTGAACTGGATAAGCCTGGACGTGACCCCCGTCCAGAATTCAAAGCGCCAGAATTCCAGGAAGGTGTTGAAAAAATCAGTGACCTGAAACTAAACATGGAGCTGGAAGGCGTTGTCACCAATGTAACCAACTTTGGTGCCTTTGTTGATGTCGGTGTTCATCAGGACGGTCTGGTTCATATTTCTGCGTTGTCCAATAACTTTGTAAAAGATCCCGCTGAAGTGGTTAAGGCCGGTGATATCGTCAAGGTGAAAGTCATGGAGGTAGACGTCCAGCGCAAGCGAATTGGACTCTCTATGCGCATGAATGACAAGGCGGAAGAAGTGGCTCAGGCAAGGCAGCAGCCTCGTGGTGAGCGCTCCGGTGGCACAAAACCTCAGAATCGTGGTGGTAAAAGAAACAACCATCAGGGTAAAAAAGAGCAGTCCGCCGGGTCTTTTGCTGACCTGTTTGCCAATGCTAAAAAACTTAGAAAGTAAACAGGTCAGGGAGCAGTCTCCAGGAGGCTGCTCACGATCTGGAAGGTTTCGCGGTCATTCGATGGGTGCAAGGCCGATTCTAACGTTATATAGTCCGCCCTGAGAAATGATTACCGCCTTCTGCACTGCTCGCAGGCTCCTGGGAGGCTGACTGGGAATAGCGCCCGTCTAGGCGACCCTTAGCGAGGACGGCACAGTGTTGATCTCGAAAAAACGCATCTGGATTGGAATTGTATTTTGACTAGCCAGTATGAGTGTCGTCTGCAACTACTACAGCAGTCGTCCAACCAAAACCTGCTCAGTGGTATACAACACGGAATCGAACGTGAAGGGTTGCGGGTATCGGCTGATGCACGTTTGTCGCAGTTTTCTCATCCGCAAGTGCTGGGTAAGTCCCTGACGCACCCTTATATTACGACTGACTACTCTGAAGCTTTGCTGGAGTTCATCACTCCGGTCTACTGCAAGGTGGAAGATGTTATGAAGTTTCTGGAAGAACTCCATAGCTACACCTGCAAAAACCTTGATGGTGAATTGCTCTGGGCGGGCAGTATGCCAGCTTTGCTGGAAGGTGAGCAGAGTATTCCTATTGCCCGTTATGGTGACTCCAATTCGGGCAAAATGAAGACGGTCTACCGTGAAGGGCTGGCGCATCGATATGGCAAGGCGATGCAGACTATTGCCGGCATTCACTATAATTTTTCGCTGCCAGAGTCATTCTGGCAGTTGTTGTCTGATGCCAAATCTTCAGATCGTTCGCTGGAAGATTTCCAATCAGAATCCTATTTGGCAATGATCAGAAACTTTCGTCGTTATTCCTGGCTGCTGATGTATCTTTTCGGCGCTTCCCCCGCAGTCAGCAGGAGTTTCTTTACTCAGGAAAAACCCTTCGAGTCACTGACACAGCTGGATGAAGACACCTTGTATTTGCCCTGGGCAACTTCTTTGAGAATGAGTGATCTTGGCTATACCAATAATGCCCAGTCATCCTTGAGTATTTGTTACAACACTCTGGGAGAGTATGTTTCCAGTCTTGCTAAAGCCATTAAAACGCCTTATCAGCCTTATGAAGAAATCGGACTCAAAAATGGCGATCGTTACTTACAGCTGAATACCAACCTGCTCCAGATTGAGAACGAATATTACAGCAACATTCGACCCAAGCGAATTGCCAAACGGGGTGAGAAGCCTCTAACCGCATTGTCGAACTATGGTGTTGAATACATTGAAGTGCGCTGCATGGACATCAATCCCATGGAGCCACTGGGCTTGTCTTCGGTTGATGCTGCATTTCTGGATGTGTTCCTGGTGTTTGCTGCATTGATGGACAGTCCTGCAATTGATCATGCAGAGTGTCAGAGAGTGACCGGGAACTTTGCCCTAACGGTTTCAGAAGGAAGACGTCCCGGATTGAAGTTAAATGATGAGCAGGGTCCGGTCCCTCTGACTGACTGGGGATTGCGTTTAATCGACAAGATGGTGCCCGTTGCCCAGATACTGGATAAGGCAAATGAGTCTCATCTCTTCTCGGAATCCCTGGCTCAACAGAGAGCGAAGCTGCAGGATTCTGAGAACACACCTTCAGCCAGAATCCTGCAGGCACTGAAAAACAGCGGAGACAGTTATATTGATTGGATGCTCAAGCAGTCTGAAGTGCACTCCCGCTATTTCAGTCAGCAAAATATTCAGCCTGAAAGGTTGGAGTATTTTGGGCGTATAGCCGCAGAATCAAGAGAAAATCAGGAACGATTGAAAGCTTCTGATACGACACATTTTGATGAGTTTCTGAAACGTTATTTTGAATCTGAATGATTCGTGATTTTTTGAAAAACCGGATCTGGTGAGTAAGCAAATGACCACCAGATCCTGTCATATTCTCTCACAAATGGGGCTTTTTTCTGACCAGAACAACCTTTCTTACCGGGGTGAAAGTTGTTCTCTACTGTTTGCCCCCGTTTTGTTTTTCTGTGAAAAAGATTTTCACCCGTGAGGGAGGAAAAAAATTGTTTCAGTTGCTCATGGCTGATTTACGCGATCGATCAAGCCCTGTTTTTGAATCGGCCTGGAACTCATCGCACGGGAGTGAGAATCTTATTTTTTGACTGCTTTAATAAATAATTTTTTTGAATCAAAGCAGACTCTCTTATCTTTTATAGAATTAAAAAACGCTAAAAACCCTGAAAAAAACGACTTTTAGTGCGATCGTCTAAATATAATCAAGATCGAAATTGACTGTAAATTGAAATTACCTCTTGCCGCAAAAAATCCACTGTCATAACCTAGCAACTGAGTCGCCGTTTCCAAGGGGCGAGAAAGTGATCCCGTTTCAAGTAGATGAGATCCAAACGAAGAGGAATAGTCATGCTGGAGGGGTGCAAAACGGCCAGAGAACGTTGGGGTGGCGTATCAGAAATCATTGACCGCTGGCTAAACGAGCGGCAGGCGCTGATCGTTCTCTATTGCTCAATCAATGGAGTGAATCAATTTCACGATGATAAAAGGCCTGTTGCAAACAAATTGAAAGAAATGTGCCAGATTCTGGTTGATTATGTTTCAGCGGGTCATTTCGAAGTTTACGAACAACTGATTCAGGAAGGTATCGATTTTAATGATGGGGGATTGGAAATGGCACAGTCCATTTTGCCGAAACTGGAAAAAAATACGCAGGTTTGTCTGGATTTTAATGATGGTTGTGAGTCCCTCAGCAGTGTCATTATGCTGCAGACCCGCCTGTCTGAACTGGGTGAAGCTTTAGAAGAACGGTTTTCTCTGGAAGACCAGATGATTGAAGTGCTTCACGAGTCCCACAGAGAATTGCTTGCCTCGCAGTAATACCGCTGGCAGATAGTCCGAATATCTGCCAGTAGTATTAAGGAAACTTGCTCAGCCTGTGGCGGGCTGTTTACTTCTTTTTCTCTTCTTTTTCCTGTGAGTCTTTTTTCACACTCAGCAGCTCGACTTTAAAAATCAGCACCTCGCTAGGCCCAATTCTTCCAGGAATACCTCCGGGACCATAAGCAAGCTCCGAAGGAATATAAAGCTCCCAAACG
The DNA here is from genome assembly GCF_032883915.1 of Endozoicomonas sp. 8E. Classification (NCBI taxonomy): domain Bacteria; kingdom Pseudomonadati; phylum Pseudomonadota; class Gammaproteobacteria; order Oceanospirillales; family Endozoicomonadaceae; genus Endozoicomonas; species Endozoicomonas sp. 8E. The sequence goes on from NZ_CP120717.1 coordinate 475,497, forward strand.
GAACCTTCTTGCATCTGTTTCAGACCTTCAGTCCAGCCTTTGATGACCTGATTCAGTTTGAACGTTGCCGGTTGGTTTCTGCTGTAAGAACTATCAAAGACTTTGCCATCCAGAAGGCGTCCTTCGTAATGGACAGTCACTTCACTGTTTTCTGCTGGTTTGATGCCTTGACCGCTCTTAATCACTTTGTACTGAAGGCCACTTGCCAGTGTTTTGATACCTGACTTTTTCGCGTTATCTTTCAGGAAAGACAGACCCCTTTCAAGGTTCTTTTTTGTCTCCTCTGCCAGTTGAGCCTGACGCTTTTTCTCCTGATCCTTACGAGCTTTTTCGATCAGCCTGAACATTTCCTGCTTGTCAAAAGCCAGTGGTTTGTTCTCCAGAGTATCCTCCACTCCCTGAGACAATGCGTCGGAGTTAATGCCCTCAAACTGCTTGAGTTGCTCGGCTAAAATTGCACCCAGACTGTAGCTGAGTTTGTCTGCTTCTGTTTTCAGAGCAGCAACTGATTGCAGGGAACAGGACACCAGGGCGATGCCAGCAAGCACTTTTAGTCTCATGAAGTTTCTCTATTTATTTTGAAAGTGCAGCTCTTCCTGACTTTGCAGTTATTGTTTTCATGTTCCGGCCAAGCTGCACTTCCGGCTCATGGCTATTTGTATTGGTTCGACTCACGAAGGGTCAAATTTTTCTTGGTACAAGAGTTTCTCTATCTTTGTGCAAACATAGAGAGATAGCAAGTGTTCTGGAACGTTACTTTTACAAAAAGGCCTTAAATTTAAGGGTTAAATGACTTTCGCCGATGATAAAATGAAAGACGACAAGTTTTTTTTTGAAGGAAAAAAAACATTTTATATAAAAAAATGTATAAAAAAATTTGCAGTCGTGTGATAAGCACTCTATTTTCTAATTAAAACTGGATATAAATTATTCAGCTTTTATATAGAAGTACTTCTAAAGGCAATGACGAGGGATGACCAAATGCCTGTAGCTAAAAGGAAACCAGCCGCTAAAAAGGCTGTTAAAAAACCAGCAGCTAAAAAGACAGTGGCAAAGAAGCCGGTTGCTAAGAAACCAGCAGCTAAAAAACCGGTCGCTAAAAAAACTGCAGTGAAAAAAACTACTCGCAAGGTAGATCCGGTTAAGAAGCTTGAAAAAGAAGTTGAAGCACTCAAGAAGAAATTGGATAAGGCCAAGGAGTCTTTGAAGAAAGCAAAGACAAAAGCCAAAGCTGATGCCAAGAAAAAAGCCCCTGCAAAGAAGGCTGCTGCTAAAAAGAAAGTGGTAGCGAAAAAAACCTCTGCCAAGAAAAAGGCCCCTGCCAAGAAAAAAGCACCAGCTGGTAAAGCAGTTGCCAAAAAAACGGTTGCTAAGAAAAAGGCACCGGCTCGCAAAGCAGCAGCCAAGAAGGCGGTAGTTAAGAAAAAAGCCCCAGCTCGCAAGGCCGCTGCTAAAGCTCCAGCCAAGAAAAAAGCCAAGAGCTAATCGCTATGCAGTATATGCAGGAGAGGGAAGCCTCTCCTGCAATAATTCTAAATATCTCTCTCCCTCTCGCCATCTATCAGCGAGTACTTCTTTGTGGCAATGATTCCGTTGCCACTTTTTTGGAAGTAGCCTGGCCCGAATTTTGACCTCGAATCGCCTGATCACTCTGCATGATATTAACGTCTCGTTGTATATAGATCCCTGTATCCGCAGCGGGTTGATATTCCCGTAGGAATGCCAGTGAAACAGTGTATAAGTACTCAACCATACGAAATCATATTTTCTGACTTATTGTTCAGGCACTCGCGGCAACTGCTCCTGCGTTGCTCTAGCAGCCTGTCGGACTTAAGACTGTCCTACACGGCAACTGCTCCTGCGTTGCTCTAGCTCCTGCATCCATGCAGTCGTGCTGCGTTGCAACTCTGGTCACATAGCTTGCTATGTTCCCGTCGTTGCGCCTTGCAGAGCACCTGCCCAATAAGCCAGAAATATTCGATTCCGTATGGCTGAGTACTTATAATGCGCGCCATGATTAATTTGAACTCAGTCAGTTTATTGCGCTCTGGCAAGGTTTTGCTGGAAGAAACCAGCGCAATAATTCATCACGGCCAGCATGTTGGACTGGTAGGAGCCAATGGGTGTGGCAAGTCGAGTCTGCTGTCCCTGATTATGGGAAACCTGCAACCGGACAAGGGCGATGTCAGTATCGACTCCGGTCGCGGGATTGCTCACATGGCTCAGGAGGTTCTGGCTCTGGACCAGAAGGCCGTCGATTATGTGTTGGACGGTGATGAGACACTCAGGAAAATAGAAAAAGCTATTGAGCGTGCCGAACGAGACGAAGAGCACAGCAAGCTTGCTGAACTTCACGAAAAACTGCTCCAGGCGGATGGCTATACAGCGCGTTCTCGTGCTGAACAATTGCTCCATGGTCTTGGATTTTCCCATGAACAAATTGAGCGCAGTGTAAAAGATTTCTCTGGTGGTTGGAGAATGAGATTGAATCTGGCTCGTACCCTGATGTCTCCTTCAGATTTACTGTTCCTTGATGAGCCAACCAATCACCTTGACCTGGATGCCATCGTCTGGCTGGAAAGTTTCCTTAAACGTTATCACGGCACACTGATTATTATCTCCCACGACCGTGATTTTCTGGACGCAGTGATTGATATCACCCTTCATATCGAGCATCAGAAACTGAATACTTATCGTGGCAATTATTCTGCTTTTGAACGCATGCGTTCTGAACGTCTTCAGCAGCAGCAGGCTGCCTTTGAAAAGCAACAAAAGCAGCGCGCTCACATGGAGAAGTTCGTTGAGCGGTTTCGTGCCAAAGCGACCAAGGCCAAACAGGCACAGAGTCGCTTGAAAGCACTGGCCAGACTGGAAGAAATAGCACCGGCTCATGTCGATTCACCTTTCAGCTTCAGCTTTCCTGATCCTGAAAAAATATCTTCACCGCTGTTGACCCTGGAGAAAGCCGAACTCGGTTATCAGGGCAGCACACTTATCAAGCTGAAAATGAATATCCTGCCTGGCAGTCGCATCGGTTTGCTGGGGGCTAATGGTGCGGGTAAATCAACCTTGATCAGGACACTGGCAAGAGAGCTACCCCTGGTAGCTGGTCAGAGGCATGATGGAGAACACCTGAGAGTGGGATACTTCGCCCAGCATCAATTGGAAAAGCTGGATGCCGATGCCAGCCCATTGCTTCATTTACAACGAATGTCGCCTGAAGCGCGGGAACAAGAGCTGAGAAACTTTCTGGGTGGTTTTGGTTTTCATGGTGATAAGGCCCTGGAAACGATTGAAGGCTTTTCTGGCGGTGAACAGGCGAGGCTGGCACTGGCAATCGTAGCCTGGCAAAAGCCTAACCTGTTATTGCTTGATGAACCGACCAACCATCTTGATCTAGAGATGCGTCATGCCCTGACTATGGCTCTGCAGACATTCGAAGGAGCCGTGATATTGGTGTCGCACGATCGTAATCTCCTGCGCAGTACTACAGATGATCTTTTTCTGGTTCATGATGGCCGGGTTGAAGATTTTGAAGGTGATCTGGAAGATTACAGCCTCTGGTTGACTCAGCAGCGCCATGAAGATAAATCAGAAGCACTTTCTGAAACGGTTCAATCGGCGCACTCTGCACAGGTCCGCAAAGAGCAAAAGCGTCTTGAGGCAGAGCGTCGCAAACAACTCAGGCCGATGAAAAAGAAAGTGGACTCTCTGGAGCAAAAACTGGAGAAGCAACAATCTTTGCTGGCGGATTTGGAGTCTGAACTGGCCAGTCCAGCACTCTATGAAAGTTCAGAAAAAGAGCGTTTGAAATCTTTGTTGGATCAGCAGGCTCAATACAAAAAAACGATTGCACAAATCGAAGAAGATTGGATGGAAACGCTGGAGCAACTGGAAGCAATGGAAAGAGAGTAGGCATCTTTTGCCGTCTGATAAATATCAGGCGGCAAAATCAGGGAATATCGTATAGAAGAGTATGAGTTGTCAGAGATCGATCATAATCTTTCTGGCAGCCTCTTTTGCCTGGCGCAATAAAGGGCAGGAACTCCATTCCAGAAAAACGGGTCATGAATCTGAAGTATGACCTTATTATGCTTGCTCGTATGCCACTTCTTCAGCCTCGTCGGATACACTGTCCAGTTTGCCTAGCAAACTACCCACCCTTTCGCTCCAAGAGCTCAGTTCCTGTTTTAGATGAGTGTTTTCATCTTCCAGACGGGTATTGGTTGAACGCAATTCCTCAAGCTCCATTCGAGTGAGCTCAAGTTTGTCGATCAGGTTCTGAAGTTTGTTTTCAAGTTGGCCTAAGGATTCAATGGACATAATTGTTACTTTTTCACCAGGAAATAGTTCGGACGAAATCAGCTTGTCTGTAACCGACGGCCGCCAGCCTGTTCTGTAAGCAGCAGTCCGGCAGGCTCCTGTGCAAATTAAGGGCGGCTTTTGCACTGGCTCTACGATAGCACATACTTCAGGCTAAGTTCAGATAAGTTACTTATATGCAGGCTATACTTGCGAAGTAATTACAAAAGAATGCGGGTGATAGGTGAATGTTTGTGACACTGTTCTGAATCGAATCTATCGCTTCTGAAATGCTTTAAAAAACGACGATCATTTTATAATGCCCGGGCAGTCTGCTACCGACATACCAATCGTCTTTTCAAGTTCTTTTTCAAAGAGGCTTTTGCGACAGCCACTAAAGTCGGGGCAGCAGGAACATATTCGCGGTAATTGAGACCTTTGGCGTGGTCCACCGGAGTTTTAATGACGCCAGTTAGAAATTTTGATGCTTTTCAGAGTTGCACGGGACAGCCAGATGGTCCTGTGCGATGAGGTGAGATGCCTCAAGGAGTTTTGCATGAGCGAAACTGCACTACCTGACGCAACCATTGTCTCTGTTCTCAATGTCGAGGATGAGGCCATGAGGGCCTTTTACATCTCCCTGACCTGTAATCAGAGTGTTGACGAATACATTCATGATCAGCATCTTTACTTTTCTTCACGTCAGGTAGAAGGTGTTTTTCTGAGTCATCTGCTGGCCTTGACGGAATTGGCCCTGGATCGCTGTTTTCTGCTCACTCGATGACGGCAATGAGTGTTGTCGGGCTGAACTGACTCTTGTGATACCCGGCTTGCGTACTGACAACTACCCACCAAATAGATACACTTCCCAGCTACGAATGTAAATGCAGGTCGTGCTTCCGGGCTGACTGGGGTCAGTCTGATGTTCATGCATATCTGTGGACAATTTGCGCAAAGCACCATGAGCAAAAGAACCGTTTTTCACCACTTGACGTGTTGGAAAGTGTTTCACGGTAACAAGTGATAGATAAGTAACTATGCCAGAAACTATTCCCCCTGACTCGGTGGGCCTGGTCGAACCCGAAACGGTCCATTTTGATCAGCCCCTTCAGTTAAGTTGTGGCCAGACCCTGAACGAATATGACCTGGTAATTGAAACCTACGGTGAGCTGAACACCGAAAAGAGTAATGGTGTTTTGATCTGCCATGCGCTCAGTGGCCATCATCATGCAGCCGGTTACCACACCATGGAAGATCGCAAGCCTGGCTGGTGGGATAACTTTGTTGGTCCGGGTAAGCCTCTGGATACCCGGCATTTCTTTGTTGTCAGTCTCAACAATCTCGGGGGCTGTCATGGCAGCACCGGCCCAACCAGTATCAACCCGCAAACCGGCAAACTTTATGGCTCTGATTTTCCCATAGTCACCGTAGAAGATTGGGTCGAGAGTCAGGCCAGACTGGCAGATCATCTGGGTATTCGACAATGGGCTGCCATTGTCGGTGGTAGCCTTGGTGGCATGCAGACGCTTTACTGGTCTATGGCTTATCCTGAACGACTGCGTCATGCTGTTGTTATTGCCTCTGCACCGAAACTGTCGGCACAGAATATTGCCTTCAATGAAGTGGCTCGACAGGCCATTCGCTCCGATGAAAACTTTCGGGATGGCCAATATCTTGAAGAAGGAACCCTGCCCAAGAACGGTCTGGGACTAGCCAGAATGGTAGGCCACATTACCTACCTGTCGGATGACGCCATGGGACAGAAGTTTGGGCGTGAACTGAAGAATGAAGAGTACAGTTTCGACTATGGTGTTCAGTTCCAGGTAGAGAGTTATCTTCGCTATCAGGGGGAAAATTTCTCTGGCAGCTTTGATGCCAACACCTATCTGTTGATGACCCGGGCCCTGGATTATTTTGATCCGGCCCGGAAGTTTAATGATGATCTTGCTCAGGCTTTGTCTCCGGCTAAAGCACGCTTTTTGCTGGTTTCATTCACTACCGACTGGCGTTTCTCCCCGGAGCGTTCCAGAGAGATCACCGATGCACTTCTCAAGGCGGGCAAGCAGGTCTCTTACCTGGAAGTGGATGCACCCCAGGGCCATGACGCTTTCCTGATGAACATTCCCCGGTATGTGAACGCCGTTTCAGGCTATATGAAACGAGTCGCTGACGAATGCAGGGAGACTGCCGTATGAGTACCCGTGTTGATTTTGCCATCATCAGTGACTGGATTGACCAGGGCAGTCGAATTCTTGATCTGGCCTGTGGTGAGGGCACTCTGCTGGCGGATCTGGGGAGAAACAAACAGATCAGGGGTTATGGGCTGGAGATTAATCCACAGAATATCCAGAACTGTATTCAAAACGGCGTCAATGTTCTTGAGCAAAACATTGACCAGGGTTTGGGCAATTTTGGCGATCAAAGCTTTGATACCGTGGTGATGACTCAAGCTCTGCAGGCTTTGCAATTTCCTCATCTGGCACTGGATGAAATGCTGAGAGTAGGTCGGGAATGCATTGTCACCTTCCCGAACTTTGGTCACTGGCGTTGCCGTTGGCATCTGGCTACCAAGGGTAGAATGCCGGTATCCAAATTTATGCCTTATACCTGGTATGACACGCCTAATATACACTTTTGCACGTTTAAGGATTTTGAAGATCTTTGTCGTCAGAAAAAGCTGAAGATCATCAATCGTATGGTAACCGATAGCGCCAACAGGGGAGGCTGGAGAACCCGCCTGCTGCCCAATCTGATGGGAGAAGTGGCTATCTATCATTTGACTCGAGGAGAGTGAAGTCATGGCTTGTGTAAGGCTGCTTAGTTTACTGTTGGCGCTTGCCGTTTATTCAGGAGCCCATGCTGCCGCAGTGCCTGAAGCCCGTGTTATGAATGACAAACCGGCCCGGTTTGGCGATTATGAAGTCTATTACAGTGCCTTCCCCAGCACCTTTATTCAGCCCGGCATAGCCAAGACGTATGATCTGGAGCGCGGGCCCAAAAATGGCCTGGTCAATATGGTTGTCAGAAACGTCAGGGACAGTGAAGAAGGCAAGGCGGTAAAAGCCTCTTTTGATGGTAATGCCGCCAACCTTCTGGGTCAGCAGTCGACTCTGAAATTCAAGGAAATAAAAGAAGGTGATGCCATCTATTACCTGGCAGGTTTCCGGTTCAGTAATGAAGAAATGCTAAAATTCACCATCAAAGTACACCCTGAAGGCTCCAGTCAGAGTCATATCATTCAGTTCAGCCAGAAATTTTTCGAGGGCGGCCAGTGAGTTCGATGCTAAAAAAAGAGCCAAAAAAAGTGGTATTGGCCAGTGGTAACCAGGGCAAGCTGAGGGAGCTCCAGCAGATGCTGTTGGGGCTCGACTTTGAAGTGTTGGCTCAAAGTGAGTTCGGTATAGGTTCTGTTGAGGAAACGGGGCTGACCTTTATAGAAAACGCCTTGATCAAGGCCAGAAATGCAGCAAAAATCTCAGGTCTTGCAGCTATTGCTGATGATTCCGGAATTGAAGTGGATGCCCTGAATGGCCAGCCAGGCATTTACTCGGCACGATTTGCCGGTGAAGATGCCACCGACAAAGCCAACAATCAGAAGCTTTTGCAGAGCCTGGACGGATTACCCAAAGAGCAGAGAACCGCTCGTTTTCACAGCGTACTGGTCTATATGCGTCATGCTCAAGACCCAACCCCTGTGATCTGTCACGGCAGCTGGGAAGGCTACATTCTGGAGGCGCCCGCAGGCAATCAGGGTTTTGGTTATGATCCGCTTTTTTATGTACCTGATCACAACTGCGCAGCGGCTGAACTCAGTCGGGAACAGAAAAACAGTATCAGCCATCGGGCCAAAGCCATGGCGCAGCTTCTGGCGCAGTTAAAAGAACGCTCCTGATAGACGACTTTTTTTCTTTATGCGGCCGGTGATGTCATCTGGCTGCTTTAATCACCTGACCTGATTCTCGATATGCTCGAACTCCCTCCATTGAGCCTTTATGTACACATTCCCTGGTGTGTCAAAAAATGCCCCTATTGCGACTTCAACTCCCATGCACTCAGTGATGGTATTCCTGAAGAAGCTTATGTCGATGCCTTGCTGGAAGACTTTGACAGCGAAGTGAGTTCTCTCCAGGGGCGAGCCCTTCATACGATTTTCTTTGGTGGCGGTACCCCCAGTTTGATGTCTGCCAAAGGCTTTGATCGTTTTCTCTCTGAGCTGGAAAAACGAATCCGTTTCTCGCCGGATATTGAAATTACCATGGAAGCCAACCCCGGCACCTATGAGCATGATCGGTTCAAAGATTATCGAAAAGCCGGTATCAACCGATTGTCATTGGGGGTTCAGAGTTTTCAGGATGAAAAGCTCAAGGCGCTGGGCCGTATTCACAGCTCGGAAGAAGCACTCAGAGCGATCGAGTCCCTCAGGGGGATGGGCTTTGATAACTTCAATATTGATCTGATGCACGGACTGCCCGGGCAAAGCATTCAGGATGGCCTGTCAGATCTGAAAAAAGCGATTGCACTGGAACCGACTCATATTTCCTGGTACCAGCTCACCATTGAACCCAATACGGTTTTCTATTCAAAAACGCCGATCTTGCCAGAGGACGATACCCTCTGGTCCATCCAGGAAGAAGGGTGGGATTTACTGGCAGAGGCGGGCTATCAGCAGTATGAGATTTCAGCCTATAGCCGACCCGGTAGGCAGGCAAAACATAATCTGAACTATTGGCAGTTTGGTGATTATATCGGTATTGGTGCAGGGGCTCATGGCAAGATCACCGAACGGGAGACGGGCAGGATTTATCGAAACTGGAAAACCAGAATGCCTTCCGATTATCTGGCAATGGATAAACCCTTTGAATCGGGCAGCAGGATATTGACTGGGGATGATCTGCCGATTGAGTTTATGATGAATGTTCTGCGTCTTAACCGGGGGGTTGATCACTCATTGTTTCAGCAGAGAACCGGAATGGCACTCTCTGACATAGACGCTCAATGTCAGCTGGCGATTGAAAAAGGGTTACTGGAGCAGGATCGACTACAGCCAACAAAGCAGGGGCGACTCTTTCTGAATGATCTGTTGGCTTTGTTTACGAATGGGTGATTTTCTCGCTCAGGTAGCGACTGGGCGCCATTTTTTGGAATCTGTTGCGAATTGTTTACGCACTCAAAACGGAGGGTGAACTATGGAATGGATAACAGACGGCATTATTTTTCTGTCAAAGTTAGCTCGTGAGCATCTTGATGTCATCGCTATGGCCCTGACAGCGGTAGCCGTGGCATTTGTGGGGCGTTTTATTGCCTCATGGAGCAGTGGCTGGATGAACCGGCTGCATGCTGCAGTGAGAATCCCTGCAAGAGCTGTTTTGAATCTTGCCCTGTTCGGCGCCATCTTCTATTTTGTGCCTCAGTGGCTCGGCAATTTACTGGGCTACTTCAATCATTACACTCTCGCTCCGGTGTTGCTGGTAATCGCAGTCTGTGTCGGGATATTGTCGGAGAAGCTGGGGCATTGAGAAGAGGAGCAGCGAAGCTCTGCTCCTTCTGAATGCGGTAAGGTTTATTCCGTTCTTTCGAACAACAGATCCCAGACTCCGTGACCCAGCCTGTGACCGCGCTTTTCAAACTTGGTCAGCGGTCTGAAGTCTGGCCGTGGTGCGTATTGACCTTCACTTTCCTGATTTTTAAAACCTTCAGCGGCCGTCATGACGTCCATCATTTGTTCGGCGTAGTTTTCCCAGTCTGTGGCCAGATGAATAACGCCACCCACCGCCAGTTTCGGTCTGATGGCTTCAATAAATTTGGGTTGAATCAGGCGGCGCTTGTGATGACGCTTTTTGTGCCAGGGATCAGGGAAATAAATCTGAACTCTGGACAGGCTGCCATCGGCAATGCACTCGCGAAGCACTTCAACGGCATCATCGCAATAGCTGCGAACATTGGTGACGCCTGCCAGCTGGGATTCATTTAACAGACTGCCAACTCCCGGGCGGTGAACCTCAATACCGATAAAGTTCTTGTCGCTTTCGGCTTTTGCCATGGCCACCAGTGACAGTCCCATGCCGTAACCGATTTCCAATACGACAGGTGCCTCCCGGCCAAAGGCTTCACTGATATTTAATGGGCCGTCTTCTTTTTGTAGACCCCACTTGTCCCAGCATTCATCCCAGCCACGACGCTGCCCTGTGGTCATACGACCTGCGCGCAGGACAAAACTTTTGATTTCCCGACGTTTAGTCGGGTCAGGGGTGTGATCAGGTTCAACTGAGCTGGTCATGAGAAGTACGTAATCTGCAAATGAAAAAGTCGGCGTAAGATACCTAAACTGCGTTGACTTGGAAACCTTCGGCAACTGGATTCAGGTTTGCACATGTGTTTGTTATCCAACCTTGAGTACAGCGGAGTCATCCTTTCTGAACTGGTCGTGCTTTAACTTGAACACGTTTATCAAGTTGGTGAGCGTTCTAAAACGGCTGATTGAGTCTTCAATATCCTCTGAGCTAATGGGGTCAGAGTACTTGGAAGGGAGGTTTTCAGGGGCATCAGGTTCCATCTTGCCATGTAACTTTTTTCCATCTGATTTTAAAATGGATAAAAAAATTTCTTCCAGCTTTCTGATAGCGGCTTCAACATCCGAGTCATTAAAGCAGTCTATTGAATAGTGATCTTCAGAACCTAGAGCTTCAAAGATATTCTTTTCTGCTAAGGAAAATTGATTCTTTAATTCCTCGAGTAAGGATGAAGTGACAAAAGCTGTTTCAATGAGGTCAGCATTGGTTTCGTAGAGCTTTCCATCATTGGCTGCCTCGTATTTAACGAGATTAATACTCAGTGACATGGTTGACCTCCTGTGGAGTCTGGATCAATCAAAAAGCAATGCTCACGTCTCCCTTCAACAACCGGATCAAGGTAGCCAGTCGTCTCCCATTATTTGCTCAAAAGTCCAGGGGCAATCATCCGGGAAGCTGCTGGCATTGAGTTTTCTGCTTTTTTGCTTGATGTACCTGTTCATTTGTTTGATGGCATCAATTCTGGCTTCTGCGTAGGCATCATGCATAAACTGGCGGCTAATCAAAAGATGCTTTTGCTTCTGAACTCATCGGTAAAAGTCAGTCTCGTAAAGATTATCCATAAATCACCTCCATGAACTTCCTAATGTAGGCAAAAAGTACGAGAGCATCAAAAACATTAATCATAAAGCTCGGTGACAGCAAAAATGGCCAGAAAAAGCCAACCCAGCATGAGCGAGACGCCACCCAGTGGAGTGATCGCACCCAGCCAGCCAACTCCGGTGATGGCAAGAATATAGAGGCTACCGGAAAAGAGGATGATACCCGCCAGAAACAGTCTGGCGCTCCATCTCAGCTTTCTGGAGTCTTTGAAATGGAGGGCAAGAACGGCAACAAGAACCAGAGCCAGACTGTGGTAGAACTGGTAATCCGTCGCTGTTGCCCATACGTCTATGTAGCGTTCGGACAGCTGATCTTTCAGAGCATGGGCCCCGAATGCGCCCAGAGCCACGGACAAAAAACCGCAGAGGGCACCGGGTAACAGGTAGAGTCGGGTCATTTTTTATCCGTAACTTTTGTCGGCAACAGATCAACAACACTCCCCGCTGCGAGTCTCAATCCTTCCTGAAAGTACAGAGAGCTTTTTTCATGATCTTCCATATGAGCCAGAAGGCGCCCCAACTCGTTATAAGTATCAATCCGTTTGCTGAGTCTCAGGCTGGTTTCAAAGTATTCCCTGGCTTTACCCCAGAGTTCATTACGGAGAGACAGACGACCCAGGGTCAGTAGCAGGTCGGCGTCGTTAGGTCTTTCATTGAGCATGGTTTCGGCAAAATGCAACTGCTTCTTCACATCCTTGCCCTTGATCTTGCCGTAGAGTAGAGCCATGTCGCTGCTGTAGTGCTTCCTCAGGTTTTCTCTAAGCAGAGTTTCAGCTTTCTCTTGTGCTCCCAGGTCCGTCAGACACTTACCATAGCGGTAGATCATGGCAGAATTATGCTTCTGGCTGGACGACAAACTGTTCCAGATTTGGGTTGCAGGTTCTATTTTCTGGTCCAGAGAGGTAAAACTGCGACCATTATTGAAGGCCTGATTGAAAAGAGCTTCAAAGCACTGAAGCTCAATGGTGCGATACTCTTCATCGGAAACGACTTTTTGCTTTTTCAGCTTGGGTAACAGGGCTGCGAGGGATTGCCAGTCATTCAGGCGGGTATAAACCTGCTTCAGCATCTTCAGGACGTAGGCATGTCGTGGGACTTGCTTGTGCAGCTTGGTCAGGGTAGCCAGCGCCTGCTCCAGTTGACCGGATGACAGTTGCAGCTGAGCCTGGGTAATACCAATAGCCAACTCTGCGCCGGGCTCCTTGTGATCGGCTCGCCGAAGGTATTCGGCAGAGGCTTCAGGGTCATCATTTTCATGAGCCGCCCGGGCGGCAGCAAGATAATTCAGTAAAGGTGAGGAGCCATAGTCCGCTGCCTGAGAAAGCAGTCGCTCAGCTTTTTTCCAGTGTCCCTGAGTAAACTCGACAAAGCCGCGGGTTGTTAATTTACGGGCTCGCCTTTCTTTGGCACCCGAAGTCATTGGATAGATAAAACCAGTGACGTCAAAAATCAGTTTCAGGATAATCCAGATAAGCCATAACGCACCTATGGCAAGACCTATCAGTAAAAACAGTCCCCACAGTGTGCTTTCGAATGTTGTCGTGTTGTAAGAGATAAGCACATAGCCGCTGTCACTGATCATGGTGTTTGCCAGACCAAAAGTAATGCCCAGAATCGCCAGGAAGATGATAAAACTCTTCATTTCCGGGGCTCCTCTGAAGAGTCAGCAGGTGCTTCTGAGGGCTGAGAACGTTCTGTCTTGTTTTCAGTAGCTGTCTGATCAGTCATTTCAGGTGTTTTTTCGGCTGGACTGTTCTGAACAGTCGGAGCACTCTGGACAGATTCAGTTTGCCCTGTCGTATTTTTTTTATTCTCCGGGGTATCGTTTAACTGGCTGGATTTCAGCAAGCTCAAAGCACGGCTGATATTGATGGTTACAGGTTTTACAGTGATTTTGTCTAAAGCCTTCAGCTCGTCGAGCATTGCGGTGGCCTGAGCTCCTGACAGGGGGAAGTATTTTTCTATCCAGTTTGAAGCCTGTTGCAGGCTACTGTTGTAGATAGCCTGGTCTCTGGAGAGGACTGACAACTTGGCCTGCTCCAGCATCAACTGAAGGTTTTGGCGAATGATAATACTCTCTTCGGGTGACAGCAGTGAGGTAATTTTCTGATCACGATCCGGAGTGAATCTGAACAGGCTGACAAAGCTCTCCCAGGTATTCTTCAGCATTGAGAGGGCGACAGCCTGCCATTTGGCAGTCTCTGTAGATGGAGCGCTTGCGGATGGAGTGCCTGCGGATGGCATTGCAGAAGATTTTGGTACGGTTGCTAAAGGTTGTTGCAGAGTCTTTTTTTCCATCAGGGGCAATTGGTCAATCTGCCGGGTGAGCGCTTCAAGCTTCAGGTAGAGCCCTTCCTGATCGAGATCCGGGAGGCCGTTGAGAGAAGCTATATCTTCTGCCAGAGCTTCTCGCACGGGATACAAATTATAGTTGTCCAGCTCAAGCAGCATCTTGTCAGCACTGTCAAGGAGAGCCTTGGCTGATTGGATATCAGATGACATGAGCAGGCGCTGGTTAGCGAGACTGAGCAGGTATTCTACTTCTGCCAGCTTCCAGCCATCCTGACTGCTGCCGGTGAGTTCCTGAAGGTTTTTGGTCAGGCTGTCGGTGCGACTGAGCAAACGTTCACTTCGACTTTCCTGTTCGTGGAGTCCGGTTTTGATAGGCGTGAGATCACTGTTTATTTCAGCGAGCCTGGCCTGAAGTCGTGCAATTTGGGTTTGTTGCTGTTCCTGCCCTTCAATAAGGGAGGGTTGTTTCTGCTCCCACTTTATGAGCTGCCAGCCAAAACTGCCACTTAATCCCAGTGCAATGACTGCAAGCAACAAGGCCAGGACAGAGAGCTTTTGTCCTGGTTTTGATGCTGATTTTTGAGGCTGTTTTCTGGAGCCTGCTGAAGTCGGCTTGCTTTCCTGTTTTTTGGAAGGCCCTGCTGACCTGGCCAGTTCTTTCGGTTCGGCCTGCTCGAGTTTACTGGCGTTCTGATCTTTCTTGCTCACGTTAACCCTTCGCTGTTAATCAGGTTCAGTACCGAGACCATGGCGTGATTGTCGGCGCCCCGGGCGGTATAAACCCGTTTGAATGCTTGAGCCTCTGGCATTCTGGCAATTCTATCGCTGGGAACCACCAGATAGCACTCCTGACTTAAAGCCGGAGAAAGGTAGCCCACAGTATTGGCCAGAATCTCACCACTGCTGGTCAGTATGACATTAATAGCATGATCTTTGATCAGCCTGTTCAGATAATCTTTCGGGTAATCGGGCTTCCGGCGTTCATAAAGTTCCAGGCAATCCACCTGGGCTCCCCGATTTCTGAGGGTGGTCTCCAAAAGCTCTCTGCCACCTTTTCCTTTCAGAATCAGTATTTTTTCTCCACTGACCTGCTGCAGGCTCTCCAGTCGCAACAGTGCTTCGCTGTCCCCGGGCTTTTGTCGTATTTCCGGGCAAGTAGCCTCAATGTCATTATTCTTAAGCCATCGTCGTGTTTTTGGGCCGACGGCATACCAGTGGATTTTCAAAGGCATTTGTGGCCAGTAATTCTCTATATGTTCCAGACCCAGCCTGGCGGCATTCTGACTGATCACAATGACTTTGCTGTAATGATCCAGCTGTAAAATCCGGTCTCGCAGCGTCTGACTTTCTGCCAGCGGTTGGATTTGGATCATCGGTAAAGACCATGCCATGGCTCCCAGGCTCTGAATCATGGCAACCAGTGGTTCTGCCAGCTCTGCGGGGCGAGTAACCAAAGCCCTGATCTCACGGCTGTTTATCATGACATGGCTCACATTAATGCAGCAACTCTGCGAGAATTCGGTCCGCACCCTGTGCCAGTAAGGATTCAGCCAACCGGACACCGCCTTTCTCGCCATCGGAAGGTGCACAATAGACTTCTGCGCTCAGTATGACTTTGCCATCCGGTTGACCCACAAGGCCCCGGATGTAGAGCTGGTCGTTGATGAGTTCAGAGTAGCAACCAATGGGTACCTGACAGCCGCCATTTAATTTTCGGTTCATGGCTCGTTCTGCAAGGACTCGTGTTGCCGTTTCTTCATGATGCAACGGGGCCAGAAACTGTTTGATCGATTCATCGTCAGAACGAATCTCAATACCCACCGCACCCTGACCCGCCGCTGGCAGACTCAGTTCAGGGGGCAGGGCCGTTTTGATCCGATTTTTCATCCCCAGTCTGATCAATCCTGCCGCTGCAAGAATAATGGCGTCGTATTGGCCATCGTCCAACTTGGCCAGACGTGTGTTAACGTTGCCCCGCAGGAATTCAATCTTTAGATCCGGTCTTTTTGCCAGAATCTGGCATTGGCGGCGCAGGCTGGATGTACCCACGATGGCGCCCTCAGGCAGATCGCTCAGCTGGTTGTAGGTGTTGGAAACGAATGCATCCAGTGGGTTTTCGCGAGGGCAGATAACACCCAGCTCAAGCCCTTTTGGAAACTCCATAGGTACGTCTTTCATGGAGTGAACGGCGATATCAGCCCTGCTCTCCAGCATAGCCGTTTCCAATTCTTTTACAAACAGGCCCTTGCCACCGATTTTGGCCAGAGGTGAATCCAGAATCCGATCACCCTGGCTGGTCATCTTCACCAGCTCCACCCGGATACCCGGGTGAAAGTGCTCCAGACGCTCTTTTACATATTCAGCCTGCCAGAGGGCCAGGGCACTTTTTCTTGTCGCGATGCGGATGATTTTCATGGGAGGCTTTCAATCAATAAACGTTCAAACTATAAAAAAGGACAACGATGGCTGAGCGGTGCTGTGTCTTATGGAGTGGCCTGATTGATAAGCTGATAAGGCCAGCATACAGATTCATTCATCTATGAAGATTGGGATAATACGATAGTCTGTAGTTGTGACCAACCGTTACTTTTTCCTGAAGGCAGTTGCCGGAGGTTAAAATAGCAACTAGCTTGTTATTCCACTGGAGGCGCTTATGACAGACCTTTATCTCAGCCTTAAACCGTGTCTGTTCACAGGTTTCGGCTGAGACCTGCAGCAGAGATTGGGGGGATCTCAAAAGCGAAGACTTTTTGCCCGATGCCAGACTTGGCCAAGCCTGGCACCCGTAGGCTTCACAGCGATTGCATAAACTTCTTCATCAGTGGCACATGCCGACGGCTTACTGAAAGAGGCTTTTCGACACCACTGAGCTGGATAGAGTAGTGACCCTGCTCGTCACGAATCATCCTCTCTATGGCTTTTCTGGCCACCAGAGCGTTCCTGTGGATTCGAACAAATCTGGAATTAAACTCGGACTCCAAGTCTTTCAGTGGGTCATCAATGAGCACTTCACCGTTTTTGTGATAAACCGTGATGTATTTGCTGTCTGCCATAAAGTAGTAGATATCATCCAGAGGAACCAGCTCTATTCCTCTGAGTGTCTTGGCAGCGATATGACTGCGGGCGTTATCATTCAGATCATCTTTGAGGCTGGCCAGCTGCAATCGATTAACTTTAGCGGCTCCGGTCAGCGCTTGTTGCAGATCTTCAAGCTTGACAGGCTTCAGCAGGTAGCCAACCGCCTGAACCTGAAAAGCTTCAATGGCGTGAGTGTCATAAGCGGTGCAGAAAATGATAGCAGGTGGACGCTCCAGCTTGCTGATATGAGCGGCTGCCTCCAGGCCTCCCATAACAGGCATACGAATATCCATCAAGACAATGTCTGGCTGGTATTTACGACAAAGTTCAAGGGCTTCAATGCCGTTACCTGCATCGTACTCCAGAGCCTGGAAGCCCTCTAAACGTCCCAACAGGTGTCGCAGACGGTCTCTTGCCAGCGGTTCATCATCGGTGATCAGTATGTTCATGGTTATCGCCACCGTAAGGGTAAGTGATCAATGTTTCAAACTCCTGGGTATTTCCACTCTCACCCTCAAACAGCTGAGCTTCTACACTGGCTTTGTTACCAAAAAGCATATTCAGTCGGGAGCGGATATTTGCCAGAGCCAACTGATTCCCCTGAGCCCCTTTGGCAAAGCTGGAAGGGCTACTCTGGACCGGGTTTCGGACTCTGATAGTGATGTTATCGTTGCTCCTGCGAATATCTACACTCACAGTGCCACCTTTTTCCAGTGGCTGGATGCCATGATAAACCGCATTTTCAACAATGGGCTGCAGAGTAAGGGGCGGAATGTCAACGTCTTCAGGGGTTAACTCAATATTCCACCGGGTTTGCAGACGGTTTCCCAGCCTGTGCTGTTCAATTCTCAAATAGCGCTGACAGAGCTCGATCTCCCGACTCAGAGTAATATTCTTGCCATGATCCTGAAGGCTGGAGCGAAAGAGGTCCGACAAATCTTCAACGGCCTGCTCGGCCTTGTCCTGGTCAATATGAATCAGACTGGCAATGATATTCATCGAATTAAAAAGAAAGTGAGGGCGGATTCGAGCCTGCAAAGCCTCAAAGCGAGCGGCGTGGCTGGCTTTCTGCTCTTTTCTGGCTTCCTGTTGAACATAGAAATAGCGCAGCAGCATGGTTGTGATGATGAGAGCAACGGTGACATGCCTGATCAGCTGGGTCCATTCCGGATAGGTTTCAATAAAAGCATCCCGCCACAGAAACCATTGTGCTGCGAGAGTGAATAGCAGAGTGATAGTAGCCACGACGGCAAGACAGCTGCTGATGATAACCGTCAGCTTCTGACGCTTCAGAATGGGCCTGAGTCGGCAAAGAACAGCGCCTGAGACCAGAGAGATCCACTGGACAAACATGGACGTCATGGCCAGACGGTTCCAGTCAAGATCACCCGGACCGGGTAAAGTGAGTACCTGAATCAGGACAAAAAGCTCAGAGACCAGAACCAGCATAAAGACGGCACCGGGAGAGCATAAATCCGGCAGGAAAAAGTCGTCTTCATCCTGGATCCTGGTGGTTTTAAATGGCAAGAGTGAGCATCCTGTCTCTGGTATTTGAAAATTTATAAAAATTCACAAAAATAGAATAATTATTCTTATTTGGTTGGGTGCGCTATCAAAAATCACCCGGTTACCCTTATAATGCCGCAGCCAGCTTCAGTCATCCACAGGCTGGCTATAAAAATCAGAACAATGATGCTGCCGGTATGAAGAAATCAGCCTGCAGAACGCGAAACAGCCATGAGCTAACCAACAGCCATGAGCTAACTAAAGAAAGAGGTAGAACATGTCTGATAGCAGCAATCAGCAGTGGGGCGGAAGGTTCAGCGAGGGGGTGGATGCATTTGTCGCTCGATTCACCGCCTCCATTGATTTTGATCGTCGCCTTTATCGTCACGATATTGAAGGCTCGATGGCTCACGCTCGAATGCTGCAAAAATCAGGCATTCTGAGTCAGGATGAGCTGTCTGCCATTCTCGATGGACTCGAAAGCATCCTGAAAGATATCGAAAACAACAACATCGACTGGTCTATCGAGCTGGAAGATATTCATATGAATATTGAAGCCAGACTGACAGACAGAATTGGTGATGCGGGTAAGAAACTGCACACTGGTCGTTCCAGAAACGATCAGGTGGCGACCGATATCCGTCTGTGGCTCAGGGAAGAAATTGACCATATAGCTGATGAGTTAAAGCGTTTGCAGACAGGTCTGGTCAATCTGGCAGAGCAGGAAGCTGACACCATTATGCCGGGCTTCACTCATCTGCAAACCGCACAACCCGTGACATTTGGACATCACCTGATGGCTTGGTATGAAATGCTGGTAAGAGACAGCGAGCGTCTGCAGGACTGCAGAAAGCGGGTCAACGTATCACCTTTGGGAGCGGCTGCACTGGCGGGTACAACTTATCCGATTGATCGTGAATTCACTGCCAAGGCTCTGGGTTTTGATCGCCCATCCAGAAACTCATTGGATTCTGTCAGTGACAGGGACTTCGCCATCGAGTTTTGCTCGGTGGGTGCACTGCTGATGACGCACCTGTCGCGTATGTCGGAAGAGCTGGTACTTTGGACATCGGCTCAATTTGATTTTATTGATCTGCCTGATCGTTTCTGTACCGGTTCATCCATCATGCCTCAGAAGAAAAACCCGGATGTACCCGAACTGGTAAGAGGTAAGACAGGAAGGGTGAATGGCCACCTGGTCAGCCTGCTGACGCTGATGAAATCTCAGCCACTGGCCTACAACAAAGACAATCAGGAAGATAAAGAACCACTGTTTGATACCGTAGATACCCTCAAAGACTGCCTGCGAGCCTTTGCCGATATGGTTCCGCATATCCAGTCCAGGAAAGCAAACATGAAAGAAGCCGCTCGCCGCGGATTCAGCACCGCGACCGATCTGGCAGACTACCTGGTCAGACAGGGCATGCCATTTCGCAATGCCCACGAAGTGGTTGGCAAAGCAGTGGCCTATGGCATTGAGAAGAACAAGGACTTGTCAGAGATGACTCTGGAAGAACTCACGGTTTTCTCAGACTCTATTAAGGAAGATGTGTTCGATGTGTTGACGCTGGAAGGGTCTGTTGCTGCGAGGGATCATATAGGCGGGACTGCGCCGGGGCAGGTGAGGTTGGCTGTGAAGCAGGCTCTAAGTCAGTAATTTCCTTCATCTGCTTGAGCTTTGAACGTGTATAAGAAGTCCTGTTTTTCTACACAGATCCAACAAACATGTATAGAGAATTTCGGTTTTCTATACATGTTCTGATAACCTGTATAGAAAATGGCACTTTCCTATACATATTGGGAGTAACTGTGGCCCCCCCTTACCAACCGACAGATCTGCCCCTGCCCCGGGAAAATGAGCTGGAAACACGGCAGGTATTAAAAAAACTGGCTTTAGCCCACCGGCATCTGGCAGAACTGAAAGGTGTAGTACGCTCCATTCCCAATGAAACCATTTTGATCAGCACCCTGACGCTTCAGGAAGCCAAAGACAGCTCAGAAGTGGAGAATATTGTCACAACTCATGATGAACTGTTTAAAAACAACCTGACGGCGTCACCCTACAACCCTGCAACCAAAGAAGTTAAAAATTACGCCAGAGCATTGAGCCGCGGCTTCGACACCGTCAGGAAAACGGGGATGCTTCGCTTTCAGGACATTCTTGATATTCAGCAAACACTGGAAGAAAACCGGGCAGGCTTACGCAAATTGCCTGGTACCGAACTAAAAAACATCTCTACGGGTGAAGTCGTCTATACCGCTACTAAAAATCTAACATAATCTGTAATTATGTAGACTTATCTACGCCGTCGACATGGATGCACGACGAATCGTATCTGACTCCACTCTTGCGTAGGGTTTAGCGTCGAGCTGTAACGTGTCTCGACCATAATTATCAAGGTTAAAACTCGCACTGTAATCCCTATCATGCAGAGTTTTACATTTTGGACACCGCCACTCACGATCAGACAGAGTAAGATTGTCATTTACGTAGTCGCAAGTATGAACCGCACACTTCTTCGAGCTGGGAAAGAACCGATCTGCAATCACAACCTGGCATCCTCTCAGCTCTGCCTTGTATTCAACAAGTTCTCTCAGCTTACCGAAACCTGCATCACTGATTGCTCTTGCCAGTTTGCGGTTTTTTACCATGCCTTTGACATTCAGATTTTCGAGGGTGATTATTTTGAATCTTGAAGTCAGATAATCACTTACCTCATGTAGTACGGCTGTTCGCTGGTTACTTATCCGGTAATGCAGTTTGGCAACCGCTCGCTTGGCTTTCACATAGCGGTTGCTTCCCTTTGTTTTGCGGCTTAACGCCCTCTGTTTCCTGTTAAGGCGTTTCAGAGAGCCTTTCAGTTTCTGATTAGCAGCAAAGGTTTTGCCATTCGAACAAATAGCTAAATCCTTGATGCCAAAATCAACGCCTACAGACTCATTGCTTTGTGCTTTTGGGTCGTAATCCTGAGTGTCTACCAAAATAGAAGCGAAATACTTTTCGGCTCGCTTACTGATCGTCACCTGACAGGGTGTTCCTGTAAATCTCAGCTCCTGGCGCATCTTGATGCGGGTTTTCAGTTTCTCAATGCGAAGTGTTCTGCCATCAACATCAAACTTGGGTTTTTCTCTGAGAGAAAAACTGTCGTGTAGTCCTCGCTTCTTGAATCTTGGATAACCTGCTTTTTCTCCTTTCTTCACCCGACGAAAGAAGTGAGTAAAGGCGTCATGAAGATCGTCGATTGTGTTCCTGGTCACACGTTGGCTGACTTCGGCATACCAGGGAAACTCAAGCCTGAGTTCTTGGTATTTTTCATTCGCAGCCTTCTTTGACCATTTAACGCCTTCTTGATTGAAATGGGCTAACAGTTGATTGAACGCATGACGACGGGAACCACAAGCCCTATCAAGATAATCGGCTTGTTGTTTTGTCGGTCTGAGTTCAATCTTGTGAGCTAACAACATCTCGCAAAGTCTCAAGCATTTTTTCGTATAACCTGAGTTCGCCAACCTTCTATAGAACAGTAGGCTTCCAGTAACTCTTGCTGCCTGTCTAAGTCTGGCTTTTGGTCGTGACTGGATACTCTGCAATAGCAAAGCGTAGGCGCAGCTTCGTTACTGTAGCCCATCAATTCAGACACGTCGTAGTAACAAGTTCCAACTTTGGTCTTTCTGGCAGGAAGCAGCTCACCTGTACTTTCCGATTTTCGTAGTGTTACTGGGTCTGTACCATGCAAACGAGCTGCCTCACCTATCTTCAGTAATCACTTATCCATGCTTGAGATTTTATAAGATAGTTTTAGATTATAATAGATTTCTGCGAACTGTTTTTAACCCCTCCTCAAAACCCGGAAAGGGTTGAGTCTCTGATGACAAATCTGGTGGCTTATCTCAACGACAGTGAGCTTTCAGACAACGATCCACTGGTAAAAATGGCAGTTATTCACTTCCAGTTTGAGAGTATTCGTCCATTTTACGACGGGAATGGCCGAACAGGTCGAATCATCAATATCCTCTACCTGGTCACTCAACAGTTACTGGACCTGCCAGTGCTCTACTTAAGCCGTTACATTATTCGCAACAAGGCTGAGTACTACTCACGATTACAGGCAGTAAGAGACCATGAGGAGTGGGAAGGCTGGTTACTGTTCATGCTTGAAGCCGTGTCAGAAACATCGAAAGAAACCACAACTCTGATTGATGAAATAAAAAACCGGATGCAGGCTGTAAAGCATAGAATGCGTGAAGAACTCCCCAAAATCTACAGTCAGGATCTGCTAAACCATCTGTTCAGCCACCCTTACACAAAAATAGAGTTTATTGAAAAAGAGCTGAATGTCAGCCGACTGACTGCCACCAAATACCTGAATCAGCTGTGTGACAAGGGGTTTTTGAACAAGCAAAAAATGGGGCGAAGTAATTATTATATTAACGAGCCTCTGGTTACACTGTTTTTGAATATTGGTCAGTGATTGGAGAGCAACTTTCCGGTCAGGGTTTGTTGCAATGTCTGGTTGGTTAGTGAAGGTATTTTGGATTCCTGCATGTAAGAAGTGTGGTATCAGGCTGTAAAGTCTAAGGTTATTCACACACAACAAGGACAATCAGGAAGATAAGGAACCACTGTTATTAAGCAGATACCTTCAAAGACTGCCTGCGAGCCTTTGCTGATATAACTCCACATATCCATTCCAAGAAAGAAAACATGCAGGAAGCCGCTCGCATTGGATTCAGCACCGTGACTGATTTGGCTGATTAGCTGGCCAGACGAGGCACGCCATTGCGTAATGCCTTCGAAGTAGTTGGCAGAGCAGTGGCCTATGGTATTGAGTAGAGTCAGGGCTTCTCAGATGTGAGTCTGGGAGAGTTGAACGACTTCTCAGAATCCATTGGGGAAGATGTGTTTGATATGATGAGGTTAGAGGGTGTTGTTGTTGCGAGGAATCATATTGGAGGAGAGCTTACTGGGTAGGTTGGGTTGGCGGTGAAAGTCGCACGAAAGTAAAATTATGGGTGGGATCAATAAATGTTTGAGTAGTGACCCCTATGACTATTTGGTATAGTGCTGTGCAATTTTTCAAGACAGACTATTTTTATGAGTATGCAAAGCAAGTCTGACTATAAAGTCATATTACTTAGTAATTATTTTGGGCGATGGCCTTTTTGGATTGACTTTTTCTTTGAGTCGTGCAGAAGAAATACTAATTATACATGGATTATTTATACTGACTGTGTAATACCCGATTCTGTCCCGAATAACATAATTTTCAGGCCAACTTCTTTTGAAGAATACTGTCATTTGGTATCAAAGAAATTGAAAATTAATTTTCGACCAAGTAATCCGTATAAGTTATGTGATATAAAGCCAGCATTAGGCTATATCCATTCTGACGACTTGCATGAGTGTGATTTTTGGGGATATACGGATATTGATGTTATATATGGCCGACTTGAAACATTCTTCACACCAGAGAAAATGTCTAAATACGATATAATTTCTTCGGGATTCAGAAGGGTTTGGGGTTTTTTATGCCTACTTAGAAATTCTTCAGAAGTGAAGTCTTTGTTCAAGAAAGTACCAGATTGGAAGGAAAAGTTTGAAGACTGTAACCATAAGGCATTTGATGAAAAAGACTTTAGTGATCTTTTTGTAAAGTGCAAAAATTTTCCTTCACTTCTTAGAAAAATAATAAATAAATTTGAAGGAAATGCACGAAGAGTTTGTTTTGATGAGGCGTGGTGTAATCCTGACTGGAAGTACGGGTGGATTGATGGGAGTACGAAGTATCCCAAAAATTGGTACTGGAAGAACGGAATTCTTACCAACGACCTTAATGGGGATAGAGAGTTTTCATATCTGCATTTTATTCACTGGAAAGCCGATGAGTGGAGGGGGATTTCTGATTGCCGAAGTAGCTTGAGTTTATATAAAAAAAACCACTCTTTTTGGACTATAAACAGTAAAGGTATAAGCATATCTGAATAAAGTTTTTGTGCTTCGTCAGGATAAATGGATAGATTGCATGGGCTTTTCTGATGATGCAAAAATATAATTTTTCTGTGCGCCCAGAGATTCTGATTTTTAACAATCCTAATTGCTTCAGAACCTGATTTTTTTGCTTGTAAAACTTTTGATAGATGGCGCTATAATTCCTGAAAAACAGCAGATTATTTTTAGCTGTGAACTTTTTGAATGTAATTCTTTTTATCAGTTGTAACAAATTATTTTTTACCATTGAGAAAGTTCTGAAAAACTACAGTACTACATTAGCTAAGTTGCTTTTTTTACAATTTTGAAAGGTTACTCAAGGCCAATGGCGGTAAGCCTAACCTAACCTTCTACTTTTAGTTGTTGTTAAAAATGGGAGATTACAAAATATCTTCACCCGCTTTTTTCAGCGGTTATTCCTCCTTCCTAAGAGCTTTTCAAAAAGCTTTCGTCTTTTCTTGTAAAGTCTATCTCCCAGATTCTTTTTTCCAGGGGTTCTCCAGGAGCCATCCCAGTCATGTTTTGTATAACAATTTTGTAGTTCTTCTTCAGAGCTAGGGTAGAATAAAGCTCTTTGTAAAATTCTTATGTTGCCAAGATTTTGGGTTTCAGATGAAGACAGCCCTTTTTGTTCAAGAAGTGGAGTAAGTACTTTAGGTCCGGTTACCCGGTCATTTCTTGCCATCATCCGGCCTAACCTATTGTCGTACTGATTAAGAAAGCTTTTAATAAAGCTTGATTTTTTTTGTGCGGCTATTACTGCAGTACCTACATAGTGTTTATTGGAAGAAGCATCTGTCTCAAATCCAAATAAGCATTCTACTTCGTTAGTTAGCTCATCTTCGAAGTTTTTAATTACTTTTATGTCTGTATCAAAGTAAATGCCACCATAGTTATAGAGGGCATAGAGTCGAACATGATCTGCCAGAAAGGCCCATTTTTTAGCTGCAAGAACACGCTCTACGTACACATCATCGGAAGGTATATTGTCTTCATGCCAGTGTTTGATTTCATAATCTGGGAAAGCAGCTCTCCAACCTTCAATATATTCTTTTTGATGTTCAGGAAGGGAACCTCCAAACCAGCAATAGTGAATGATTTTTGAGTGCATTTTATACTCCAAATATGACTAAGCCACCCCTTGTGATGGCTAAACTTAGTGAATCTAGGTTCGGTGTTTTTCAGGAGTTAAAATATAAAAAACTTTAGACTACCAATGGGTGAAAGTTTCAGTTTGTTGGAAATCATAGTAGTATTATATATCTGGAAAACTATTGACCAGATTGTCGATTAGCCTGCTCAAATTGGGTCTATGATATTTTTGATGAATAAGGTCAAGAGTTTTGCCAAGACAAAAATTCTCATCAATGATTAATGGGGTCGGTTCATCAATGTTAAAAGAAGAGTAATAGTCAACAAATTTATAGTTATCTATTATACCATCTGAAAACTTTACGCGGTTATTTGGAATTCCAAAAGAGTCAGCAACAATAAGGCCGTGCATGCTTGATGAAATAATGAATTCACACTGCTGTATCTCACGAAGCACCTCTTCTACTGGAGAAAAAACATCTATAAGTTTTATGCTTGATAGACTTCTTATAAGCTGGATCTCTTTCGAACCCTTGTCAACATAATGCGGTACTACACCCAAACGGTATTTTTTCTTAACCGCCCCTTTACCTAGCCACCACTCATTGGATAGGAGTCCAGGATCCCCATATGCAGGTTTAATGGATTCTGATCCAACTATATTATCATGGGTCTTTTTACCACGAACCGCGTGATAGTAATGATGTGCAGAGAAAGTCTCACTGGGCTTCCCAATACCACTACCCCAGACATGAAGCGGTCTAGGAAAAAAAATGAATCTCTTGGACTTGACCTCTTTGCCAAGTATTGTACCTAACGAAATCATATCGGCAGACTTTATTGGCGAATATTCTACTTTTTCTCTTGAGATCATTTCGACAATGAGTGGTGATAAATAGTCCCCAAAGTTTCTTTTTGATGAGTCAGCTCTGCCTTCTCCTCGGCACCAGTAAAGTTTTATAGCCATGAAAAATACCTTTAGAAACTGGATGCTGGAGTTAAATTACGTGAGTAATAAGTGTTCAATAATGTCGCACTTATTTGTCGTTCTTGTGTTGCATATGAAAAGTTTTTTGTAGCGTGATCTTGAGAGTTTTTTAGAATATATTTCTTTAAGTTAATATTATTACTCACTAAATTTATTTTCTTTGTAAGTTCGTTGGAATCGCTATATAGTATGCAGTTTTCCAAGTCTTTTAATCCAAGCGCTTCCTCTTCTCCAAAGCCTTGTCTCCAAGCACATAGAATACAGCCAGCAGCCATTGCTTCAAAATTCTTGATCATGTACTCGCCCAATCCTTTATCGGCACTAACAAAGTACTCTATTCTGTTGAGCATTTTAACGTACTCAATTCCGGGATCTGTTTTCAGTATTTTTAGGTCAGTATGTTTTTTTAGGAAAAGTAGAGTTTCTCTTCTTTTTTTATAAACTTTGTTTTCAATGTTGCCAATAAAGCCAAGTGTTATGTCCCTATCCCGATTATAGTTTTTGATGAGTGTATGATCGTATGCTTTTGTTATGAAGTAAGAACATACTCCTTCTCTGGATAGTTTTTCAGCGGTTGAATAACCTGATGTCATTACCGTAGAGTCAGGTAAATTCTTATAAAATCGAGAAAAAATACCATACCACTGAGATGATTGTATGTAGTTTTGACATGCATCTTCCTCTAGGAAAAAAAGGTTCCTAATTGTTTTAAAAAAATACGGCTGTTTATGTATATTTTTGAAATGAAGATCAGAAATTACTGCATCGTAGTCACTAAAATTGACTTTCCTTAGTCGCCAGCTAAGCCACTTTTGTTTGCTTTTGTCTAGGTAAATCAGTTTTAGATCGTGATCTTTTGCCAAGATTTGGTACATAGCAGAGTTATCTGGTCTGCGCTTGCTAGATACTAGTGCCAGAATTTTCATACGTCATTCCCGATCGCTACCGCCTTTCAGCTTGAATGCAACTTCTGAAACTGCGACTTGATCCTGCTCTTTATTTCTGTTCTGTATGTTTTTTAGATTGGATTTTAGCGAGTTTTAGCTTGTAGACTGTGACTACTGAATACGCATGTTTATTTTAGTTTTTTTTGTTGTTTTATCTATAGGTAAAAATACTTTGATTTGTTGATAACCTCTGGGCATAAGAGAGGCTGTTTTTACCGCCTTAATTCGTATTGGAGCCATTTAAGGTGGTAAAAACAGTCGCAGTCTAACATGTGTCTGATATCCTCAAGCAACAAACTAGTCAATTACAGCTCATAAGCCGTATTTTTTGATAAACATGACTGGAGTAAATATTAAAGATAAATCTTACCAGAAGAGCACAGGTGCCTGACTGAAAGAACATTGCTCTGAAAAAATAGTAATTGGCTTCAGAATTTGGCTTTGTCTATTGAGTGGGGTTGATCATGCTCACCTCTCAAAATCCAATTTTCAGCCGATCTCGATATAGACTTCAGTTTATTGGGAGACATTCTGGCTACCACCCCATAGGTTCTGTTTTTTCACTAGGCCAATGACATCATAAGCGAGTTTTTTTTGTTGTTTGTCGTCAAAGCGCTGATAGCTGGAATTATAGTGCTTGTAGAAGAGCAGTCTGTCTTTAGCAGAAAACTGATCGAATGAGATCCTTTTTATTAATTGAATCAGGTTTTTCTTAACTAGGCTAATTGGTATTACGTTATGTTGAGAGTTTCTCTCAATATCGATCATGACAAAAAGTGGAGGTAGACTCGGCTCCATTAAAATATTGCCTGCACGCAGGTCACCATGAACTATACCTGCCCTGTGCATTTTACCGATGTAAGAGCCAAAGGCTTTTATAAACTCTTGACGCTTTTGTTCGTCGCACTTAGGTTTTTTTAAAATATATTCAGGGACTGCACCGGAAGGGCCTGATGCCGTTATTAGATAGTGATGATGGTTTTTGAGCACACCTGTTGCAACAATTTCAGGAACCTCAAAGCCTGCATTCATGGCTATATGAGCTTGTTTCACCCAAACTTCACAGCGAGTGCCACGAAACTTCATCTTAAGCTTTTCCAGAAAACTTTTAGGAATAAACTCTTTGAAATAGCAAACAGGGCTTCCATTATAGCGTGCCATTTTGGCCTGTTTGGAACAGCTGATCCACTCCCAGTTTTCAGGAAGGATATTGTTTTCAAGTTGGGAAACATCGTCTTCAAAGTTAGGCTGCATAGAACGGCTTTTTTGCTTACTGGCTCAGACAATCTGCTGGAGCGAGAGTATACCAGATCATTGATCTGAGGAGTGATTTATCCTGAACTTTCTAATCGTCTGGATCAGATCCGATACACATCCCGGTCGCAAAAACCAGTCATGACCGTCATGTAATTGCCTTCTCACTGTATCTAGCTTAAAAAATACCCGGGTATGACATTTTCCAGTTGGCGCAGGCACTTCTAAGGAAAAAACGGTGCGAAAGCCATTAAGTAGCGAGAGTAACTGTCGATGGCGGATATAAGCAGCAGACTAACCAGAGGAAACTGTATGCCTGCAGTCCAGCCATCTAAAGCACAGACCCATTATCTACCCAGAGATAATGACTATGTTTATTCTCACAACCGCTTTGGTCGTGGTTGCCATTATATTGGCCGGTTTCTGTCCCGGCCGGTTTCGCTGGTCGCCGATTCGGCAACAAAGCTGTTTGCCCATGAACGACCGGGCAAAAGCAACACGACTTCCGAGAGTGAAAAAAAGAAGCAAAATGTACCACTGTGGGCCAGAAAAGTAGCCCGGGCAACTGCTGTTACGCTATTTCTGGTGCCCTCGCTGGCATTGGGAATGATGGGATTCTCCCTGCGCATGATCGGCAATCTGTTCAGGAACGAAATTTCCCTGATTCAGACTACTGTTCCACCCGCCGTTTATAATCCTGAACGGGGCCTGCATTTGATGACCTATAACATTGGCCTCATGCCCTCGTTTATACGCAATCTGAACGACCTGCGCTCATCACAGCAGCGCAGCCAGGAGATTGCCGAAGCATTAACCCGGAATCCTGACGTTACTCCTGATGTTGTCTGCTTCCAGGAGGCGTTTGACCAGCAGGCGACGAAGCAGCTCTGTAAGGATCTCAGTGGCCACTACCATCATATTGTTCACAGTGTTGCCCCCCGTGAAACCGGATTGAGTAGTGGTCTGGCCATTGCCAGCAAATATCCCGTAAAGGAGGCAACATTCAGGCCTTTCTCTGATCTGGCTGCAGAAGACCAGCTGGCCAATAAAGGATTGCTGCGGATCGTGCTGGATCTCGGTAACGATAAAACGGCCGTGGTTTATAATACGCACCTTCAGGCCAAAGACGGAAAAACCTATGAGACGATTCGCTATGAGGAGTTGCTTCAGGTAAGAAAATGGATTGAGGAAGATAGCAATAACGACAGGCTTAATAACGTACATCATCATGGCACCTTCCTGATGGGAGACCTGAACAGTGCACGGTCAGACGAGCAGGGTGTGATGAGTAAAAAGTCGGAGTACGATAACGCCATGCAGGCACTGGGGGACAGTTTTTCCAACAGCTACTACGACACCCATGATAAAGGAAATGATACCCGGCTGCTTGACCGCAGCGAGTCGTTTTTTGTCAATAGCGATCAGGAAACCATCAAGCCGGAAGATCGTCTGGAGCCGAATGGCACATGGTATCTTGGAGCCGGAAACAGAATGCATCGACCTTGGGGCAGCAGGGGCTGGAAAGAACATCCCAAGGTGGCAATGCAGTGTATTTATGATTACCAGATGGTGTATGGAGACTCTGAAGAAAAATGGGCAGCCCATGCAGAAATACGGCAAATGGGACTTGATATTGATAATGACCTGGAAAGCGGGCTATCTGACCATTTGCCAGTTTCGGTTATCTACCGGGAAACGGAAGGATTTTCTGCTGCCATTGCCAGTTTGAAGCCGGAGGATTTTAACGCCCCGGAGGTCAGGGAACTGGTTAATAAGCTGAAGCATGCCTATGGTCATCAGTCCAGTAATCAGATTAGTGAGAATATACTTGATCCAGAGTTCGCAGGCGTCAATCCCTTGCATAAAATTGCTAAACTCAGGGATCAGTACAAAAGGGAATCTTTGATTGTGAACGAGCTTAACCAGCTCGAAAAAATAGTCAGGCAAAGTATGAATCCTGTTTTCGGAACGTCTGGGTCGAACACCGGGTAAAACTCAATTTCTGTAATGCAGTTTTTTACCGCCTTCAAACTCGAAGGTAATGCACTCTTGATTAAATCCGCAACGAGCGCAACACTCGCTGTTATGGATAAGGTTCAAGCTACCTTGTCAAACACTTAAGAAAGACATTTCTGGCACCGTTGATATCACGATCAACGGTGAAGCCCTCACCCTTTATAATTTTGGAAGAACCTAATTTTTCGTCAATGGTCCCGTTCCATGATTGAGTCTTGGATGTATAGGCTTCGTTGCAATCAACTACATGCTTTCCATACTTTTTTGCGTACCACTTAAGCCGCTTTTTGAATTGGTAGTGATTGAGGTCAAGCATCTGGCGGCAGGTGTTACGGCGAATGGTGCGAACCTTCTTATCTTTGCGTGTGACCATACCTCTTGTCTCAAAGGTTGGCAAAAATACAACGTCGTAGTTCGACACCAGCTCGAACGCCAGCCGGTTATGCAGATCAAGAACAATGTCATCCTTTTTGCGTTTCAGCCGGTCAATTTCCCTGTTGAAATGAATAATCCGATCTCTTGCCCACTGGGGCATGTCGGGGAACTTAACGCCCTTCTGCGTGTTCAGGATTTTTTGCTTTTGACTGATCAAGCTGTCCACTTGTTTCATCAGTGGGAACAGCTTTGTTTTTGCAACGTTATCACCCGCTATCAATGCCTCTTTTTCGCTGTAGCACGTGGCAAAGGTGCGAACTCCGGGGTCAACTCCAATGCATCTAACCTTCCCTTGGATTTCGGGATTTAGCTCAATATGTTGTTGAACCTGAATGAACCAGCGACCTTTGTCGTAGGTTACGACACAAGATTTACCAATCGCTTCTGCTGGCACATCTTCTGCCAGGTGAATCTTGCCAAGAGCCTGTACGCAGGGATTTAATCCCTTTGGCAAACGGTCAATAGAGAATGAGTGCCTGCTACCTTTGCGGCTTTTGAAACTGATTTCTGCAAAGCCCTCTTTAGCTCCCTTGAGCTTCTTGTTGTGCTCGCAGACCGCTTTGAATGTGGTCGCTGCCGCCAGTGTTCCATTATCAGAAACAATCGAGTTATAAGCCCTGCCACTTTCTTTTTGCTCCTGCTCCACTTGAGCTTTAATGGCGGGTCGCATGTTGATGAATTTTCCGCTGGCATCTTTATAGTCATCGTTACGGAAACGCTCAACAGCAAGGTTGTACGACCTCCTATAGAGCATCAGGGCATCGTGATAGGCTTGCTCATTCTCTGGGTAAAACCTGATCTTTTTTGACGCTACTATCTTTGCGTCTTTTAGCAGATCGCTTCCCGTAGTGGCTATTGCAGAATGAGGTAATGAAACCGATAAGCTCTTGGGTGTCGAATGGCTCACAGGCGTTATCCGGGTCATCCAAAACTTCGATTTGTCCTCCCGATAATTCAACAAGCCACTTGATAAGTTCAAATCCTGATCGGGCAAGGCGATCTTTTGTGGCAACCACAATATGGGTTGGATTTCCGCACACCGCTGATTCCAGAATGGTTTGCAGTGTTTTTCGCTCAAAGTTGAAAGCACTGGCAATGTCGCTGAGAAATTCTGCGTCAGGATGTTTTTGGAGTAAGATATGCTTTTGCGTGTCGATGCTGGATTTTTGCTTTCCAGAACTGACTCTTGCATAGCATATCTTCCTTTACTGGCTAATGAATATGCGGAAGTGACCACCACTGGTTTGCTTCACTTTTTCGTAGTGACCGCTTTCGATCTTGCGCCTTATAGTTTGGCTGGTCAAGCCTTCAATCTTGGCGAGCTTTGTAGCTGAAACCCACAAGATAAATTCACCTTTTAATGATTTATCTTGTGTCTAGCGTAATTGATTTTGCGATTGTTGCAATTTTATTTGACTGACCCAAAGGGCCTAAAGCATGGGAACCAGAGTTTTGCTACATCCTCAGGTGGGAGAGGATTTAGAAGTCGTGCTTTCCAAAATCCATGTTTGTTACAATAGTTGGTCTGCAAAGGTACTACGGATTCATGCATGAGCCAGCTGTTACATCAATTACTGTTTGATCAGGCCGAAAAAGCACCTCTGTCTCAGGCTCTGGGGATTAAATCTCAGTGGTATGATTATGCTTCGGTTGCCCTGCATGTAAAAAGCGTGGCTTCAGGCTTGCAGAGTCTGGGATTATCGAGGCACGCAAGAGTCGCTGTTTATCTGCCAAAAACTGCTGAAGCAGTATTCAGTTATCTTGGAACAACGGCGGCCGGTGGCGTCATGGTGCCTGTCAATCCGGTGTTGAAAGCACCTCAGGTGTTGCATATTCTGACGGATTGCAAAGCCAGTGTTCTGATTACTAATAAGGCTCGCTTCAAGCAGATTGAGGCCAGCCTGACCGATTGCCACGATTTGAGTCATATCATTTTGGTGGATGGGCACTCTGAAGAGGAAAGTCGTGTTCAGGTTATTGCCTGGTCAGATTTCCTGAAGGAGGAGAAGGCCTGGTTTCAACCGCCCTCTATTGATATGGATATGGCCGCGATTCTCTATACCTCCGGAAGTACCGGTAGGCCCAAGGGGGTGGTACTTTCTCATCGTAATATGGTGACCGGAGCTTATAGTGTCTCTGAATATCTCGAAAATACTCATCATGACCGACTCTTGTGTGTACTGCCGTTTAGCTTTGACTATGGTTTCAGTCAATTAACCACTGCCTTTGCCTCCGGTGCCAGCTGTTATCTGCTGGAGTATCTGCTGCCCGGAGATATCATCAAACAAGTGGCTCAGCAGAAAATTACCGGCCTGGCTCTGGTGCCACCCCTTTGGGTACAGCTTTCTGAAATGAGCTGGCCTGAAGAAGCCGCATTGAGTCTGAGGTATTTCACGAATTCTGGTGGAGCTATGCCATCGTCAACCCTGGATGCACTTAGAAATAAATTGCCACAGACTTCACCTTATTTAATGTATGGCCTGACAGAAGCCTTTCGATCGAGTTATCTGCCACCCGAAGACGTGGACCGTCGTCCAGGCTCCATGGGCAGGGCTATTCCCAATGCTGAATTACTGGTTATCAATGAGCATGGACTACCCTGTAAACCCCATGAGCCGGGAGAACTGGTGCATCGGGGAAGTCTGGTGGCACTGGGCTATTGGAATGATCCTGAACGAACCAAAGAGCGTTTCAAACCCGTACCTTTGTCGATTCAGGAAATTCCAACCCCTGAGCTGGCTGTCTGGTCGGGTGATACTGTTACCCAGGATGAAGACGGTTATTTGTATTTCGTCGGTCGCAAAGATGACATGATCAAGACGTCAGGCTATCGGGTAAGTCCCAGTGAGCTTGAAGAGCTAATGTACGCATCTGGAATGGTATTGGAAGTGGCTGCTATTGGTGTTTCCCATGACCAGCTGGGTCAGGCTATCGTACTTATCGTGGTATCTGCGACAGATGAGCCTGTTGAAGAGAAAGCAGTTATCAAGTATATCCAAAAACACATGCCAACCTATATGATGCCTTTGCGGGTAATTACTCAAAGTGCTTTAGCCAGAAACCCTAACGGCAAAATAGACAGAAAAACCTTAGCTGCAGAGTATGAAAATCTGTTTGTATCCGGAGAAAGTAAATGAGCAAGCAGCATGATCGTCTGCAGAGAATTTCAGTCAAGAATAATCATCTTCAGGTCG
Organism: Endozoicomonas sp. 8E; assembly: GCF_032883915.1. Lineage (NCBI taxonomy): Bacteria > Pseudomonadati > Pseudomonadota > Gammaproteobacteria > Oceanospirillales > Endozoicomonadaceae > Endozoicomonas > Endozoicomonas sp. 8E. Next base: position 509,761 of record NZ_CP120717.1, read on the forward strand.
CTGGCCGTCCTGCTGAGCAGCTGGTGGCCATGGCCGGCGGAACACCTTGTTACATATACGACAGAAAGTCTCTCACTGAGCGGGTACAGTCCCTACGTTCGGTGATGCCTTCTGACTTAAAGTTGCATTATGCGATCAAAGCCAATCCAATGCCCGCTGTTGTTTATCATCTGGCAGGTCTTGTCGATGGCCTGGATGTGGCTTCCCAGAGGGAAATGATGGTCGCTATAAGTTCGGGTATTGATCCTGAATCGATTAGCTTTGCCGGGCCTGCAAAAAGAGTAGAAGAACTCAGGGCGGCTGTGGCCGCCAGTATCGTGATTAATGTTGAATCCAGTTTGGAACTGGAGAGGCTTTACCAGCTTTCCTTGGAGTTGCCGATAAAGCCCAAAATCGCTTTTCGGGTCAATCCTGATTTTGAACTTAAGTCCTCTGGCATGAAAATGGCTGGAGGTCCGAAACAGTTTGGTATTGACGCAGAATTAATGCCTGACGTGTTATCCGGGCTGGATACCGAAAAAGTAGACTTTTATGGTTTTCATATTTATTCCGGCTCACAGAATCTGAATCCGGATGCATTGATAGATGCTCACGGGAAAACATTTGAGCTGGCTGCACGACTTTGTGATTTGGCTCCTGTTCCGGTTCGGCATGTCAACATAGGTGGCGGCTTGGGGATTCCCTATTTTCCGGGTGAACAGGCGCTGGATCTTATCCCTGTTGCTGAACATTTGAAAAAGTTGATGGAGGCTCGCTCGGGCCGATTAAAAAACGCTGAGATAGTCATGGAGTTAGGCCGATATCTGGTCGGTGAAGCGGGTTACTATTTCTGCCAGATTACTGATAAAAAAAAATCCAGGGGGCAAACCTACCTGATGACAGATGGAGGGCTGCATCACCACCTGTCGAACTCTGGCAATTTTGGTCAGGTTATCCGTAAAAACTACCCCGTGCTGATTGCCAGTCGCATCGCATCGGAAGAGAAAGAAATCGTTGAGATCGTTGGGCCTTTGTGCACGCCTCTGGATATTGTTGGGGCCAAGCTGGAGCTGCCTGTAGCCGGAGTGGGTGATCTGGTTGTTGTACTTCAGTCAGGCGCCTATGGAGCCACGGCCAGTCCGCAGAAGTTCTTGAGTCATCCCGAAGTGAAAGAGATTTTGATTTGAGATGGGTCAGTTAATAGCAACAGGTTTGTGAATAAAGCAGGTGAGCAAGTATGAAAACTGTTCTGGTGAAGGTGTCGGACTTTCGAGAAAACTTGCAATTTTGGCTTTCCCGGGTCAGCAGCGGAGATAGCCTTGCCCTGTCCAGGCATGGCAAAACTATCGCCCGTATTATCCCAGAGCCAGATGGGCAGAGTGAGGCCAGGAACAGACTAAACAACATGGCCTCTCGGTCTCAGATAGATGATGTTATGTCCCCAATTGGGGAAAGCTGGGATGCTATGTCAGATTTCGTATAAAAAAACGTTCAGGGGGCTGACTTTTCTGATGACCGATCAGGACTTTCTCAGCCATCCTTATGTCGGGGAATTACTCATGTGATGTCTGCAACAGATAAACCAGAAGCTAAAGTACGTGAGGCGGTGGCTGAGGATTTTGCCTGGGTTTATCCTTTGTTAAGGCAGCTAAACAGCACACGATTTACAGAAGCCATATGGAAGAGGCTGTTTACTAATCTTTGGGGACAGGAGAATTGGTCAGCGGGTTACGTTCTGGATACGGGTGAAAAAATAGTGGGTTTTCTTGGCGGGCTCTATTCTGAGGAAATTGTTGGCGGGCAGAGGCAAGTGACCTGTAACCTGACAGCATGGATTGTTGATGAAGCATATCGCAGTTCCTCCTTGATGCTATTGATGCCTTTTTTGCGTAAAAAGTCCGTGGTGCTCACCAGCCTGACCTCTTCACCTGAGGCCTATGCCGTTTATAAAAGGCTTGGGTTTAAGGATCTTGATACCCACGCCAGAGTCATTTATCCATGGCCACCTTTTATGCATTCTCCAGAGTTGGTCACTGATCCAGAGAAGGTGAGAAAACTATTGAATGATCAGGAGCGCCAGTGTTTTGATGCTCATCTTCCTTTGGATGTTGGGCAGTATGTGATCAGGAAGGAAGATCGTGTCTGTTATTTATTGATTACTCGTCGTTTAAATCGAGGTCACATACACCGGGTAGGCGATGTCGAACTGTTCAGAGAAACCATCAGCCAGGTGCGATGGCCTCTCTGTAAAACATTGGGTGTTAAGGCATTACAGGTTGATGAGCGGTGGCTGGCTGGAAAACGATTGTTGTTGTCTCGTTTGAAACGCTTTTCTCAACCGAAGCAATACAGAGGCAGCATTCCGGCAGACAGGGTGAATGCCAGTTACTCAGAATTGGTGGTCTTGGCAACAAACTGAAGTGCTGCTTTTTGTCTCTAGAGGCCGTAGGAATTGTTTGAGTTGGTGGTTTTGTAAGCTTAGGTCGTGCCTTGGTTTCGCCTGATCTCATTGGCCAGCCAGTATTTAATCAGTGACTGATAAGGCATATCTCTTTTTTTGGCCTCTTGTTTAATGCCGTCCAGCAAGCTTTCCGGCAGCCGTAAGGATATGGTCTTGGTTGAAGGCTTCAGGTTCGGCAAGGTAACAGCTTCAGCCTTGCACCAGTCCACATAATCACTTGAGTCGTGGTGTTCCCAGAACGCTCGCTCTTCTTCCTCGGTTTTGAAATCAGGTCGTTTTCGTGTATCGCTCATAGGCTGTTTCGGAACAAAAAATGACTCAGGAAACCTGATCAATATAGCTCAACAAACTACCAACCGTTTCGAAGATGGTGGCATCAATATCATCATCTGCCACGTTGATGCCAAAAGACTCTTCCATAGCAGTGATCACACCCACTACAGCCATGGAGTCAAACTCAGGAAGAGCGCCCAAAAGCTGGGTCTCTTTGTCAAAGGCCTGGGTGTCGACTTCCAGCACTTCCGCCAGTATCGTTTTGAGTTCGTCAATGTGTGCCATTTATATTTCCTGGTACTGCCGATCTGGAGCCCGGCCCTTGAACAGTCTGTACAAATAAATCAGAGAGGCAACTCTATAGAGTTTCGGGGTCGGCATCAAGCCAGAGATGTTGGCAAATCTGCTGCATTCTGGTTGACTCTTTGAGTTCCGCTCAGTTTATTGAAGACAGCAAATAACGACCATAAACACTTTATCAAAAGGCCTGCCGCCAGCTCTTGAAACTCTGACTCATTAATCCAGCCATTTCTTCATAAAATCTCTTCCAGAGAGGCAATTTGTTTCTCTGTCGTTTGAACGAAGCAGTGGCTTTGGATGCAGAATAGGATGAGCTGGGCTCATAAGGTGATTGCTCCGTAAAGAGGTTCCACCCAAACCATCATACACCTCATCATTTAAGGGGTACGATTTGTATTTCTCTCTAATTACCAAACCACCTGGTGGCCAAGAAATTAGCCCAGAATTGTCTAAGCGCACTTTTCTAATATCTTTGATTGGTGACTTTTAAGAAAAGATTGTAGGCTATGAAGGTGATTGCATTTGGTATTTTGAAGCCTTTTTCATAAGCCCAGCATTTTATGTCATTTTTTATTTTTGGGTTGTTCTTTATTAGTCGATATAAGAAATATGAAAAGTTACTCTTGCAGTTGCAAAAAATACTGACAAAATTATATAGTCTTTCTAAAGTATGTTTGTATTCTTTGAACTCATCTCTGCTGATTTTATGCTTGTTTTTTATTACTTCGTAATGAAAAAATATTTCTTTGTCTTTAAATGAATAGCCGAGATTTTCTGAGTTTCTTTTTATGGAGCTAGTTAGGGCGTATTTGTTTTTTTCTACTAACTTTTTAGAAAGTTGGTTTGAATGTATTCTGTATTTCACTAATGGCTTTTTAATGATTCCTAACTGACATCTACTTTCTGTTATAGTTCTCATTAGGAAGTCGTAGTCTTCAGCAAAGTCTATAGAACTATCGAATTGTAAGTTTCTTATTGACTCTGCTCTCATCATTACTGTAGAGCAAGGTATAGTTTTTCTGAAAAAAAAGTAATTGAACTTTAGGCTGTTATCTTTCTCTGGATAAGACTTTATTTTGTTTTTCTTAGTATTGAACTCTTTTATCCATGAACCACAAACATCAATATTATTTGATTTCATGTAGTTGATTTGTTCTTCTAGTCTGAACGGATAGCATATATCATCAGAATCTATAAGAGCAATATAAGATCCCGAAGCAACTGATAAGCCTTTGTTTCTAGCTTTCGATACTCCAAAATTTTCTTGCTCTAAATACTTTATTCTTTTCTCCCGGTCTTTTATTTTTAAAATAACATCCTTTGTTTTATCAGTGGAACCATCATTGATAACTATTATCTCAATGTTATTATAGGTTTGGTTTATTATTGAAATTAAGCAATCTTCAATGTAAAGCTCAGAATTGAAAGCGGGTATAATTACACTAATAAGATTTTCTTGGGTGTTCATTGGTAAGCTTTATCCGCATTGGGGAAAATTCCTTTATTAGATAGAGAATGTGTTATCCCCAGGTTCTTTGTTACTTATCTTTAGTCAATTTATATAAATTCTTACTGATTTCTTGAAAAACTTAAAGGCGAGGCATTAGTTTTTATTTTAATAGCTATAGCTATTCCTAGAGGTAGCCAGAAATTAATCCAGTATATATGTGGCTTTGTGAAAATTTTGCTCACATCGGTTATATAAGAAAAAAGTCCTATGCACAGCAAAGCAATTGCAATTTTAGTATTGATGTTTTCTCTACTGGTATATAAGTGTTTTATCAGTAAACATATTAAAAGTACAAACAAAAATAAGCCAATAAAACCCAGCTCATAGAATACTTGTAGATATATATTATGAGCGTGAAAGGCTATAGTTCTATTTTGATTGTATGGTATTTGAAATTTTGCTCCGACACCGTGACCAAACCAAAACCTTTCAAGAGACTTTTTGTAGGTTGTAATCCAAATGCTTCCCCTTTCACTAAATGTTTTATTAAGAAAATCTTCTGATTCTTCTAATGACTCCATGAATTTAAAGTTTGAGCCAGTTACACTTATTCCAGACGAGTTAATTTTTATTTCGTTAGTGGCATAAATTGACTGACTGTTATTTAATCTGTCTGAAATACTTGTTGATATTTGGTCAGAAAAGTAAATTATAGAGCTTGAAATTGTTATAGCTAGCAGTGCAATGGTTGATTTTTTATTCTTTATAAGAATCCATGAAAGAAAGTAAGATAAGAATAAGGAGATTATGGGGCCTCTGGACCAGGTAAGCATGACATAGGTGTTGAGTATTAATAATGAAGTTAACTGTAAGAAAGATCTGGCTTTTGATGATTTTCTATCCGAAAAAAGCACAAATAAAATAGCTGAAAACGAACCGTAATAGATAGCGGCCGGGATTGGGTTGTCGAGATTTCCAAAGCCCCAGTCACCCATGTTGCTGATTCTATATTCTCGAACTCCGGTGGGTGCATCCAGAATAAAGAAGTGATTCAATAATGAGATAGCTGCACCAATAGAGATTATTAGTGCTGATGTTTCGAGTATTCGGCTGAAATCCCAATAATCTGAACGAAGTAGCATATATATGCTGAATATAAATAAAACAATGTATATACCATCTTTGACAAACCTACCTGCATCTTCATCTGTGTCCGACCACAAGAAGGACAGAATGTATAGGACTATAAAACATAGGGTCAATATTGTTAAGGTATTGAGCCTATGTTCTTTGAATACTTCCTTACCCGAAGAGAGGAACAGTATAAATGCAGGAAGAATAAGCCAAGTATAAGTTTGAGAGATATGTGAGCTGTTGTTTGGAAGTATGATCTGACCTGTTAGGAAAATAATCATACCAAATGGAATAATCCATTTTAAAATAATGTGGTTGGTTTTATCTTGTATCGATATATTCATAAATAAAAAATATAAGATTCTAGCTCTATATGCTATCTCTTTAGAATCCTAATGCCTAAGTATTTTTTGGGTTGAAGATTTGACTAGAAATACAGCGAATATAAGCATATCCTTCGCCTTTTCTTTATTTGGTAGAGCAATGACTGAACGCAAGAAGCAGATTTTACAGCTTCAGAACAGCTTTAATGTCATGTCTTCTGACTTGGCAGAACAAATCATCAAGGCGTTGCCATCTGATCAGTACGAAATTACAACAGCCTTTCTAAAAGGAAAGCCAGAAGCGGGACAACCCGTTAGTGCTGCCGGAAATTCGGTCTATTTTGATTTTAGTAATAAGCAGCTCAAAGGGATTCGACGCTGGTTTGCTATACGAAAATTGTTACGCTTTTGCCGAGAACATCATTTTGACGGCATCATATGCCATCGCTTCAAACCGGCTCACATCATGCTCAACCTTGCCAGGAAGCTGAACACAAAAGCTTTTATCAGTATCGCCCATGGTTTTGGTGATTACGACCGCTCTTACCGGCAAAAGCTGGTTAACAGACTGGTCGATGAACGCTGGTGCTTTGTAGGGGTATCGAAGCCGGTTCAGAGCTATCTTATGAACACTATAAATCGCTTGAATGAGAGCAATACGGCAGCGATCGGTAATGCTATTGATATTGAACAGGCTGTTTCGGTACAGCTAAGCCGTGAGCAGGCGAGGCTAGAACTGGGGTTGCCTGACGATCGTTTTATTTTTGGCACTATAGGTCGATTGGTCGAGATTAAAGGCCATGCTGTAATGATTGATGCTCTGGCTCACATTAACCGGAAATATCCGACTGCTGCAGTGGCCATTATTGGTTGGGGTGAGGAAGAACAAAGCCTCAGGCAGCAGATCAATAACCTTGGTTTGCAAAACAGTGTTTTCCTGCTTGGAAAGAGAGAAGAAGCCATCAAATATGTTAAGGCATTTGATGTCTTCACTCTGCCCTCCTTCACAGAAGGTCTGCCCCTCGCGTTATTGGAGGGCATGTCGGGAGCTTTACCCATCATAGGTTCAGATATAGATACCATAAAACCTTACATAGAAGGGTTAGGGCAGGTATCTAAAGCGGGTGATCCGGAGAGTTTGGCTAAGGCCATGGAATATTATCTTTCACTGCCACCTGCTGCTATGGCAGAGGAGGGTCGTCATCTCTACGAGGCACTTTGTACAAGACACAATATTAATGATTTTCGAGAGTCCTATCGCGATCTGTTGGATAAGATGCTAACCCGAAAAAGTTGAGCCATACGTAATTAAAAACTGGTTACATTGAAATATGAAATCGTTATTCAGAGCCTTGAAACTATCAGGCATTTTTGCGGTGCTGGCTGTAATTGGTGCAGGCATGTACCTATACACCAGCTGGCTCTGGATAATGCTTTTCTTCATGGCCTATATTCTACACGGGCTATTTTTTGCCGATCATATTTACTATCGAAGACACTGTGATTATCAGTGGGAAGTCGATAGTAAAGATTTCCAGCAAGCCGTGTTTAATGAATCTGTTTTGATGTTACCTGAATCATTAAGAACAGGGGAGCACACTGTTTTTCTCAAAGTTAAGATCAGTGCGAAATTTACCGGAAAGCTTTTTGATCCTGCTCTGAGGATTCTATCCAATGGTCAGAAGTACGCCCAGTTCTTTGAGCGCAGTTGTAAAGGCTTCCGTTATATCAATCTAACCCCTGCTATAGAAGCGTTGGAGTATGCAGAGACATTGAGTCTCAGTGGCAGGCATTGTCGTTTTGACAAAGAAAATGCCGAACTGATTGCATTTAAAAAGCCTGATCTGGTGGGCAAAAAAGTTTTATTTATCTCCCCTCACGCGGATGATGCCGAAATTGCGGCTTTCGGTCTCTATAAAAATACCGACAGTCTTGTTGTAACCATTACCGCCGGAGAGGCTGAGCCAGAAACTTTTGATCGCTACATCAGCGATAAACAACAGGCTGCCATTATGAAGGGCAGGGTAAGAGCCTGGGACAGTATCATGGTGCCACAATGGGCAGGACTGAAGAGTGATCGGGTGATCCAGCTGGGTTACTTTTGCAAGCATTTAAAAAAAATGTACGACAGCCCTGACCAAACCATGACATCTGAATATGCAGGGATATCGGATACCCGGGTTTTTCGGGAGTTTAACCATATCAAGCTGGCTTCTGATAACCATGGCACAGCCAGCTGGCAGCAGCTGGTTGATGATCTTGCAGAGCTTGTCTTCCTCTTTCAGCCTGACTATGTGGTGACACCACACCTTAATGTAGATGTCCATCAGGATCATCAATACAGCACTGTGGCTATCCACGAAGCGATTATAAATAGTGGTCAGACAGATGTTTTTGTCATGTATTACGCCAACCACTTGGCCAATACAGATATGCACCCGTTTGGTCCATCTGGTTCCATTGTATCCCTGCCTCCTGTGACTGGTGATGCAGTGAAACTGTCGGGTGCATTCTCCTACACCCTGAATGATTCAGAGCAAAAAAATAAGATTATGGCCATAGAGATGAACCATGATCTACGAAGGCCTGTCCGATTCAAAAAGTGGTTGAGAAAGCGTCTTCAGAAAGCACTGATCAAGCGCTATCGACCAGACTATGGAGAGGACGAGTTTTTTAGAAAATCAGTTAGGTCTAATGAGATTTTCTTTTATTAATCTTTCACGGTTACTTCCAAATACAGTATATTGCAGAACGAATAGCTTTTCTTAGAGATGCAATATGTAGTAATGCTGCTGGTGATTGTTTTACTGCATTTAAATAGTACCTTAGGGCTTGGCTGTATCTACCTGACATATAGAGTGACCTGAAAAGAGATAACAAGCGTCGTACAGTATAGTCGGCTTTATACTTCATCATATTCTCTGGAATCTTACCATTAGAGAATACTTCCTCAACCAGATCCAAGCCAATAGACAAGTCCTTATCTACATTATGTCTCATGCTAGTTGAGTGTTTGTGGATTTTAGCTACGGGCTTGTTTAGAGATTGACAATTAAAGTTGGCAAGAATGTAGGCAAAAACTGGAATATCTTCAACGCATCGAAATTTTTCCGGATATTTATAATTGTCAAAAACACGACGGTGCATAGCGGATGCGCCATGAGAAACCGGAATGCTATCTTCAATTAAGTACTTTTTAAACCTCTTTTCTGGGTTTGATGGTATTGGAGGCCTAGGACGGAGTCGTTCATTGCCTTCGGGTGTAACTGAAATATGTGCTCCAATAATAAAATCAGGTTCGGAGTGATCTTTTATAAATAACTCAAGATTATGGAGCGAATTTTCAGTCAACTCATCGTCTGCATCCAAGAAAATGAGATATTTTCCGGAAGTCACCTGAATACCAAGGTTTCTGACTGCAGCTTGACCTCGGTTGCTCTGATTAATAACACGAAAATGATGCTTACTTTTTTTCTGTAAGTCGCTTAGTAGCTCTTCAGTATTATCCTTCGAGCCATCATTAATAACTAATAATTCAAAACTTTCCTTGTTCTGCTTAAAAACAGAATGGATAGCTCTTTCAAGTGTATGAGCATAGTTATAGGTTGGTATTATAATACTGAAAAGTGGATTATCAACAGACTTTCTTATTTCAGACATTGTCTCGAAGTTCTTTTATTAGGCTTGAAAATAGAGAATAAGCCTTTGGTTCTTCTTTCCAGTTTCTATCAAAGCGCTCCAAATCTTTAGGGTGTTTCTCGAAAAATCGAATTTCTGACTGGAAGGATTTTAATGAATCCAAGTCAATCAGGAACGCATGATGATTTTGGATGATGAAGTTATGTGCTTTCAAATCACCATGAATAATCAGAGATCGTTTCAAGGTATAAAGTATGTCATCTATTTCCTGAGCAACCGCAGGCCATTCAGGCTGAGGCTCAGCGCCTTCAGCAAAATATTTCATAGCATGAATACTTTCGACATATTCATGAATAACATAGCTGGTCTGTTTAAAAGGCCCCCAGCGCTTTTCCAGAAGGGCGACGGGCCGTGCTGTCGGGATGCCAATGCTCTCCAGTAACTGAGTAGCATGCCAGGTTACAGCTGCTCTTGATGGAATAAGGCTACGAGTCAGGCTGTAGAGAAACCCTTTTGAATTGTACCTTTTGATGAAATACTGTTTTTTCCCGGATGTCACAACTGCGACGGTCGTGGCTTTACCTGTCTTGATGATATGGCCTTGTCGGATAAAGGGGCCGGGGTCAGCAAGAAGGTTTGAAAGCTCCGGGCATTCATCTCTCTGATCGGTAATAGCCAACTGAAACCAGGACTTCTGATAACTAAATCCCCTCCTGGGCTTTAGACATTCTTGCAGCTTTAATTCTTTCTGCTTGCGAATACGTTGTATTTTGTTCAACAGTTCGAGTGGGGCTTTGTGCGTCTCAAGAAAGCGATCAAACTTGGGTGGTAGTTCGGCAAAATGTTCAGGTTGTTCACCAGCCAACAAAGCCTGGCGGATAAACTCGGACTTTTCGGAATCAGAGCTCAGTGCCTGCCATTTCTGAAGGAATGGATCAGGCATATCACTCCCTTCCTTCAAAGAAGTTCAGAATTTTGCGGATTCGAACCTTGTCACTTGCCTTCAGTCGGCCTCCACAATAGAGCCGATAAAATCTTAGCCGCTGAGTGCGCGTAAGATGCTGCTTGCCCATCTTATCCAAACAGGCCAAGTCTTTGATAATGCCTCGCTCCAGGAAAAAGGGAAGAACCTTCTGGCCAGCAGGACAGTCAATGAAACAGATTTCAGGCTCTTCATTTTGGGAAACCAGAATATTTCGCCACTTGAGATCAGTATGGATGAAGCTCTGGCTATGCATGATCCTGACAGCTGGCGCTAATTGTTCAATAACTTTGGCCATCCAGATTCGATCTTTTAGCCAGGGAATACTGTCTCTAACCATCTGGCGAAGGTCCAGTGTATTGGGAGCCTCTTCAGTCACCAGAGCACCGCGCGTCATGACACCCCATTGGATCTCCTGTCCATAAGCGACCACTTTGGCTGCAGGGATACCGTGTTCATGGAAAAACAGCATACTTTCCCACTCACCCCGGATACGGCTTCTGCCAATGTAACGGCGAAGATTTTTTCCGCCGCCGGTATATCGTTTCAGATAGTAACCTTTACCATCAATTTCAATACGGCTCATGGAGCTTATGATATCCCGGGTAATTTCAACACCTGTCAGAGCAAAAGTGCTACTGAGTGTGGAGACAGCATTGCCGACTGGCGTGTCATTATAGGATTCCGTCAGTGTCCAACTGGACGACATCAAAAAAGGAATGCGCATATTTCAACATGGCCCATAACTGGGCGGAATCTTCATAAATTCAAAGCTTGGATATTGCGGTTGCAGATGGGTATTCCAAACGGTCTTTCTCATCAGGAATCGTAGTGTTGACATCCTCCCCGCCTTAAAGAGGCTGTCGCAAAACTCTGGTTCCCATGCTCCAGCGTGGGAACCCATACCTATCTCGCGCTGCAGAGTACGCTTTTCAGGGGAGGTATGCATTCCCACGCAGAGCGAGGCTGTCGCAAAACTCTCACCAGTCTGGGAACAGTTGACTCCCGTCATTCCCGAATTCATTCCCGCGAAGGCGGGAATCCACACTGACTCACCATCAGAACCATACTGCCCGGAGTCCCCCTGGCCTTGTCATCCCCGAGAAGGCAGAGATCCACCGTTGGCACTGGATTCCCGCCTTCGCGGGAATGACGACCTCAGAGCGTGGGAACGAGTTGTATGTCCATTAGGATTTTGTCAGCATCTATGTCCCATTTCTTTTTGGCGCATTCGTTTGTAAAGTTTTGTCGTTTTCATTTCTGCTGTTTTTCACCGGTTCAGGTATTGTTCCAGAACTTCTCTCAAAGGCATGCTGTTTCACACCTCCGGTATATCGTTTCAGGTAGTAGCCTTTATCACCAATCTCTGTACGGCACATGAAGCTGGTAATATCCCGGGTGGTTTCGCACCAATCACGGTAAAAGTGCTCTCGAGCGAAGCGACAGCATTGCCAACCGGTGTGTTATTACAGGATTCCGTCAGTGTTCAACTGGCTGACTTTGGCTCCTGTTGCCAAGGGGCAGTTATTTGCCTTTGAGATAGCCTTTTCTCCTTTGAGAATCTCATTGATGGCTTGAGGAGGTCGACCCATTCTACGAGCTAGCTCTGCTTGGGTAATATCCATCTCTTCAAGCACTTCCTCCAAATACTCACCCGGGGGAATGGCCAAATCGGACATGTAAGTCTGTTCAGTCATCATAGTGCTTGCTCACTTCTTCAATCATTGCGATATTCAGCGTGTCACCCTCGACGGTGAATATCAGTCTGTAAAACCCCGTCAGATTAATAGCATACTGCCCTTTTCTGTCCCCCTTGAGAGGGCGACATTTTAAGATTGGCAATCTCATTAGCACAAGTAAGAAAAGGAGGAAAATGTAGGTTTAGGGCTAAGTTTTAGGCGCCACTCTTTCCTGTTTTCGTTCCATGCGCTGATACAGTTTTACGGCTTTCTTCTCAATGCGAGTGAGCAAGGCGCTGTATTGTTTCAATGTGTCTCTGAGAGACAGCCCTGTATAGGCTTTCAAAAAACGAAAAACATCATTTCGAGAGATGCCATAATCCATGGCAGAGAAGTAGAGTCCAGATAAGTCTTTCAGTCGCCAGCGCTCGGGAATTTTATCCCGAATCTGGGCCCGGTGAAGATCAATCAGATAAAACTTCAAGTTTTCCAGATCAGGGGCCTGAGTTTTTGGCATCATGAAATGGCAAAGATAGTAATCACGATGGTTGATGCCATTGTCATGGAGTTTTTTGCTGATTTCTGCCAGCTTCAACGTCATGGCTCGCTTCAATCCAAAGCCAGGAGGAGCAGTTTTCCAGTGCTCGCAAAAATCCTCCAGAGTCACCATATTCGCCAGTTCTTCCGTCACCAGGAAAGAGCGACGTGTGGCAGGGTTCTTCCCGGTTTCTCCATAAGCGACAGGTGTCATGGTATCAATGCCAATGTCATGGAGTTTGTTCAGAGCTTCCCATTCGTTTCTGGCACCAAGAACGGGTTTACGCAAATGCACAAAGTTCTCAAGAATTTCAAACCAGCCCACACCGCCATGCACTTTGGCAAAATAGCCTTTGCCATTCAGTTCAAATCGAAAGGTACGGCGAGCCTCAAGTGCTCTGTAGACCTCTCCATCCATGGCTTCCAACAGTGATTGAGGGTCCTTGCCTTGCCAGGCTTTTTTAAAATCGTCTCTAAGATATAGCATTAAGAAATCGAGAAGTGGTCAGACTTTCGATCAGCCTGTTCAATAATAATATCAGCAGCCCGCTCAGGCAGACTATACAGGTCTTCAGACTGACTGAATGCAATGGCATTGTTCTGCCATTCCAGCCAATGCTCTGAATCAAGCATTGTGCTGACAGCCTCATTCAGAGAATCCTGATTAAACGGGCTTGGTAGTACAATGCCTGCTTTAGCATCACGAATATAGTGCGCATAGCCACAGACATCGGTGGTCAGCACAGGCAACCCAGCAACCAATGCTTCTAGCAGAACGGTACCGGTATTCTCGTTGTAAGCTGGATGAATCAGCAAGTCGGCACCCAGCAGAAACCGGGGGACATCATCTCGGCCAGCAAAAAAGCGAAGTTGGTGCTCAATACCTAATTGTTTGGACAGTGACTCAAAGGTTTTTTGTTTGTCCTGACCAATCACAAAGAAGCGAGTGCTCTGTTTCTGACGAGCGGGTAATGAAGCAATAGCCCTGATGGCTCGATCCAAACCTTTGGTTTTGAAACCTGAACCCACCATCAGAACGAGCTTATCCCTATCCGTGAGCGAAAACTCTTTTCTGAATTCTGCCCTTAGGGTCTCGGCATTTTCAGGTCGACAGCGATCCTTTGAAATACCCGGAGGAAGCAAATGAATGCGCTCTTCAGGAGTATGGTAATACCGCTGAAAGACAGGTTTTTGCAGTGCAGATATTAGCAGGGAAACGGTTTTGCTTTCCTGAGAGAAAACCGCTTCTTCAAAGGCTTTGTAATATCGAAAGCGTGATGTGAGTCGATACCACCAGCCTTTTGACAGGGCTTTATCCAGATAACAGGTGTCAGCGGCATAATAGACATCCAGCCCCGGCATTTTATTAAACCCTACCAAAATGACTTCTGGCTGGTCGGCTAATGTTTTGCCGATCTGCTGTTGGAAGCTCTTCATCCTGACGTGGTTTGAATAGCCGTTGACTTTAAGAAGCCGGATATCAAAGCCGTCAGGCTTTTCGCCCTGCCAGCAGGTGGTAAAAACAAGAACTCTATGACCTCTTTTCTGGCATTCAAGCGCAATCCTCAGAAAATCTCTCTGTAACCCCCCAAAAGGAAAATACTTATAAAGCGCAAAAGCCAATATCATGAAGACGCCCCTTGCAGAAGCTTCTCCAGGTAGGACCAGACATAATCCGGGGTCATAGGGGTAAAAATGTCCGGTTCGGCTTTAGGGAGCTGGCATTCAGGGCACTGGTCAACGGTCAGATGAATCTGTGAGCTTCCGTAGGCTCCCACCCGGTCAGGACGGGTCGGGCCGTATAGAGATACAGCGGGTGTTTCCAGAGCTGCCGTCAAATGGCCCAGTCCTGTATCCACAGCAACAGCCGCTTTAGCATTCGCTATGACCCCGGCAATACCACTCAGGCTGAGGCGTGGCAGCACCTCAATATTATCGGAACATTTTGCGATGCAGTGGGCTCGCTCTTTCTCTTTTTCGTTGCCCCATGGAATGACGATATGCATTCCGGCTGCCTGAACTTTCTGGGCCAGTTGGCACCAGTAAGTTTCTGGCCAGTGTTTGGTGGGCCATGTGGTGCCATGAATAAAGACGACATAGGGTTTTTTTTGAATCAGGTCGTCATCGAATCGGGATTGGTCAAGCAAAAACTGTCCGGGTTCTACTGGCAATTCGTAGTTCAGTGATTTGGCAAACAGCTGTCGTACACGCTCGACGGCGTGTTGCCCCCAGTTAACTGTTTTTGGGAAGTCATAAAACATGGCAGAAACGGGCTCCCGGGCTGAGTTTTTATCCAGCCCGAACTTAGGGCCCCGTGCCATTCGCGTAATTAGAGCGCTTTTCAATAATCCCTGGGCATCAATAACTGCATCGTATTTTCTGAATTTAATATCTTTGCGAAAACGACGCCACTCGCCTGAGTGAACTGTGTTCAGTATCGATTTTCGCCATCTTCTCACCGCCACAGGTATGACTTTATCGACAGCAGGGTGCCAGCGTGGGATTTCCGCAAACCCTTCTTCTACAACCCAGTCAAACCGGATGCCCGGAATCGCTTTGGCAGCATCGGTGAGGGCTGGAAGTGTGTGAATCACATCGCCCATGGACGTGGTTTTTACAATAAGAACTTTCAACCCTGAATCTCCAGAGTCTGTTCATTAGAAAGTCGTTCCAGGGCGTCCAGAACCATTTCGGGTCCCAGCTTTTTCATACAGTCCATGTGTTCCAGAGGGCATTCACGTTTAAAGCAGGGGCTGCATTCCAGTCCCAACCAAAGTGTTTCACTGTTGTCGTTCATTGGCGGGGTATGAGCCGCAGTGGTCGAGCCATAAACGGCCACCAGAGGTCGAGAAAGTGCAGCGGCAATGTGCATAAGGCCAGAGTCATTGGACACCACAGCGTGGGCCAGAGACATCAGGTCAACGGCATCCGCCAAAGTGGTTTGCCCTGCCAGATTAAAACAACGTTTATGCAGGTTTCTGGGCAGGTAGCCCATGATTTCCTGGGTGACGGCATGGTCTTTTTCAGAGCCGAACAACCATATTTGCCAGCCTTTCTGAGCCATCGTCAAAGCCACTTCGCCGTAGTAACCGGCGGGCCATTGTTTCGAGGGGCCAAATTCAGCGCCAGGACAAAGCGCCAGAATGGGCAAGTCATCAGACAGTTGGTAGCGATGCAATGCTTTGGCAACACTCTGGCTGTCAACACTCAAGGCAGGTTTGGGCAGAGGGGAGGGCAGTGGCGACTTATCCGGATAGGCCAGAGCAACAAAGCGTTCAACCATAAGAGGGTATTGCTCTTTATCCAGAACTCTCAGGTCGTTAAGCAGGCCATATCTCATTTCTCCCCGCCAGCCAGTTCTGACAGGAATGCCGGCAAGGAATGGAATCAGAGCAGACTTCAGTGAATTGGGCAGAAGAATGGTCCGGTCATAACCTTGTGCTTTCAGGTCTCTGGCTATTCTTCTGCGCGCGGCCAGATTCAGGCTGCCATGGCCTACAGGCATATCAATCCCGTTCCGGACTTCAGGCATGCGCTCAATGATGGGGCGGCTCCAGCCTGGTGCCAGTACGTCGATGACAGCCTCTGGATGTTGTCGTTTCAGGGCAATGAACAAAGTTTGAGCCATTACCATATCCCCCACCCAGGAGGGACCGACAATCAAGTACTTCACGTTGCTGCAGTTCCTGTTTCTGAGAGGCTGTCTATTCCCGGGCAGCCTCCGGGGGATCGATCCAGAATCGATCTCTTGTAATTGGGCACGCTACCGCCCTCAGTGAGAGCAGGCTGTCACCGATGGCAGAATAAGAACACTGGACAGTGTCCAGTTTCAAATATGCAGAGCAACACTTATGGAGAGAGGGTGTCGCAAAACTTCCACCGCTCGTTCCCACGCTCTGAGGGTGTCGCAAAACTCTCTCCAGCGTGGGAACGAGTTGACTCCCGTCATTCCCGGCTTCATTCCCGCGAAGGCGGGAATCCACACTGACTCACCACCAGAACCATACTGCCCGGTGCCCCCCTGGCCTTGTCATCCCCGAGAAGGCAGAGATCCACCGTTGGCGCTGGATTCCCGCCTTCGCGGGAATGACGGGAGTCAACTCGTTCCCACGCTGGGACCCACAGGGCCTGAAAGCATGGGAACCAGAGTAATATGCAAGAGTATCCCGCTGTATACAGGTCGGAATACATTTCACCCCTGTAAATAAAAAGCGGCGTAGATTATACGCCACTTTTTTTGATCAATAACTCAGTAATTGTTACAGCTTACGGAATGAAAGCCAGTGAGTTACATCACATGAGCCAGCCATTCCGGGTAAGCTTCCCGCTGGCCCTGAACCTGATCAAAGTACATGGTTTGCAGCTGTTCGGTGATGGGGCCGCGTTGACCACTGCCGATGATGCGGCCATCGTGCTCGCGAATAGGCAGCACTTCAGCGGCTGTTCCTGTGAAGAAAGCTTCTTTGGCAATATAAACTTCGTCACGGGTAATGCGCTTTTCCCTGACTTCCAGACCCAGTTCCCCGGCAAACCGGATAATGGTGTCACGGGTAATCCCTTCCAGACAGGAAGTCAGCTCAGGTGTGTAGAGAATACCATCTTCTTTGACAATGAAGATGTTTTCACCACTGCCTTCTGCCACGTAACCTTCGTTGTCCAGCAGCAGAGCTTCTTCGCAGCCGCTGTCCAGTGCTTCACGCAGTGCCAGCATGGAGTTCATGTAGTTACCATTGGCCTTGGCCTTGCACATGGTGATGTTAACGTGGTGACGGGTGTAGGAAGAGGTACGGATTTTGATACCTTTCTCTTTGGCGTCAGGGTCCATGTAAGAAGGCCAGTTCCATGCCGCAATAATGCAGTGAACGGTTAGCCCTTCTGCACGAAGGCCCATGCCTTCAGAGCCCAGGAAACACATGGGGCGGAGATAGGCACTGTCAAGACCGTTCTCACGAACCACCAGCTTTTGGGCTTCGATCAGCTCTTCACGGGAGTAAGGGATCTTCATACCCAGAATATGGGCACTTCTAAACAGTCGATCCGTATGTTCTTCCAGGCGGAAGATAGCAGGACCCTTGTCGGTGCTGTAGGCTCGAACACCCTCAAAGACGCCCATGCCGTAGTGCAGGGTATGGGTCAGAACGTGGGTTTGTGCTTCTCGCCATGGAACCAGCTTGCCATCAAACCAAATAACGCCATCTCTATCGGCGAAGGACATGCGAAAACTCCCGATGCAATCCAGTAATTTTAACCATGAGAATGTAGCTAAGTTCATCGCCAAATGGGCAGCTTTGTTTTCTCACGGTGGTATTGTGATTTTATTGAAGACCCTGTTTTTAGTGAAAGTCTGTTCATCACTTTGGGTGACAAAAGTCTTTCTATGCTCATGGTTGTTTCGTTTTCATGGCTACTCAGCCCGGTAGGTCTCAAGCCCGGCTGGCAGGCCGCTGTGGATAGGGCGGCCATGATTCTGTCTGTGCTTCGGTTATCTGCAGGCAGATGAGTATTGGATCATACTTTGCTACTGATTCCAAACCGCCGGGCTGTTGCCAGAGGACAGCGCCGGGATATTCATTCCAGCCATAGCTGCCAAAGCGCTTCAACCTGTCGGACGAAGGGCTCCACCAGGGGGATTTCCACAAAGGATGGCTGGTTTTGCAAAGCTTTTAAGTGAGCCGCTTTTCTCAGGGCTTTATAAGCTTCTCTCAGTCCTTTACCTTCACTGGCCGTCAGGTAACCGGCTTTTTCCAGTGACTCCGAGATTCGAATGTTATCCGGAAATTGCGCAATTTCCGGGTGAGTGTGTGCATGGGCTAATACAGCGTATTGCATAAGAAACTCAATATCGACAATGCCGCCGCGATCATGCTTTAAATTGAAGAGGGGTTGCCCCAGTTCATCCCGCCGGGACTTTGTCAGATACTCTTGCATCTTATGGCGCATCCTGATGACCTCTGTTTTCAGGGTGGCAGGGTCCCTGTCAATGGCCAGAATACTTTTGCGAAGTGATTCAAACTGTGCTGTCAGCTGTTTATCGCCAGCCACTGCCCTGGCCCGGACCAGAGCCTGGTGCTCCCAGGTCCAGGCGTCATTGCGCTGGTACTTCTCGAAAGATGTCAGTGAACTGACCAGCATTCCTGAAGCGCCGGAAGGGCGCAGACGCATGTCGACTTCGTAGAGTCTTCCGGAAGGGGTTTGAGCGGTGAGGATGTGTATGATTCTCTGTCCCAGTCGTGTATAGAAGGTAGAGCTTTCTATGGGGCGTGGGCCGTCTGTTTCTTTATTTAAGGCGCCGTTATGCACGAACACCAGATCCAGGTCCGATCCCGGACTGAGTTCAATGCCACCCAGTTTGCCGTAGCCAATGATGATAAAGCCGGGGTCACAGATGGAACCGTCTTCACCCACAGGGTGCCCGTGTCGCTCAACCATGGTTTTCCAGGCGAGACCGACCACCTGATCCAGCAAGGCTTCGGCAATCCAGGTCAGGTAATCGCTTTCCTTCATTAAAGGTAATGTACCTGCGACCTGTGCTGCCGCTACTTTCAAAAGATGTGACATCTTGAAGTAGCGCAGCGCTTCCATCTGGGCTTCCAGATCATCTTCCGGAATATGAGTCAGTTGTTGTCTGAGGTCGTGCTCCAGTTCGGCTTTTTTGGGTGGGTTATAGAGGTCACCGATATCCAGGAACTCATCCAGCAAGGCGGGATGTCGGGCAATCTGGTCTGCTATCCAGGGGCTGGCGGTACACAGACTGATCAGGTGTTCCAGAGCTTTGGGGTTTTCCATCAGCAAAACCAGGTAGGCCGTTCGGCGCAAAACACTTTCAATAAGCGGAAGAATTCGGGTCAGTGCCAGATCAGGCTGTTCGCTATGAGCGATATGCTCCAGCAGCGAAGGCATGAAGTGGTCAAGTCGCTCACGGCTTTGGCGGCGGATTCTGGTGATGGCTTTGCCATCCCTGAGTGCTGACAGACGTCGCCTCGAAGCTTGTGGCTCTGAAAAGTGGTTCTCCTGAAATTGTTTTAATTCTTCGTCTTCGTTGAGACTGCCCTGCCAGAGAAGCTTCCAGTGTTCCTCAACCTTCTGTTCCTGATCGTTGGATGCTTCCGGTAAGGACACAACCTCATCAAAGTGTCCCAGGACCTGCTCTCTGTGATGATCCAGCTTACTCATCAGGGAAGACCAGTCCTGATGCCCTGCACTAAAAGCGATTCTTTCCTGTTGCAGGGTGTCGACAGGCAGCTCCTGAGTCTGTCTGTCTTGCAGCGCCTGAATAGCATGCTCTAAATTTCGAAGGTATATGTAGGCTTCAGTTAATGCCTGTGTGACGCACTCTGGCAGGTAATATGACGAGAGTCGGCTGAGAATGTTGAGCAACCCCTTTTCCTGAAGACTTCGATCCCGGCCGCCGTGGATCAGCTGAAATGATTGGGTAATGAATTCAATTTCTCTGATGCCGCCAGGACCTAGTTTGATGTTGCCCTGCATGCCTTTGCGCTTCACTTCTCTTTGAATCAGGGCCTTCATATCCCTGAGAGCAGAAATAGCACTGAAATCAATGTACTTTCTAAAAGTGAATGGTTTCAGAGTATTGAGTAGATTCTGACCTTCCGGGATATCTCCGGCAATGGCTCTGGCCTTGATCATGGCATAGCGTTCCCAGTCTCTGCCCTGATCCTGATAATACTGCTCCATAGCGGAAAAACTCATGGCCAGCGCCCCGCTGGTACCATAAGGCCTCAGTCGCATATCAACCCGAAATACAAAGCCGTCCACTGTTTGATTGTCCAGGACTTTGATCAGACGTTGCCCAAGCCGGATAAAAAACTCCTGATTATCCAGAGAGCGGACTCCACCCACCGTTTCACCCTTATGGGGATAGGTGAACATCAGGTCGATGTCGGAAGAAAGATTCAGCTCCTGCCCACCCAGCTTGCCCATGCCGAGTACGATCATCTTTTGTGGTTGAGGTGTTTCTCCATAGGAAGCCCCCATCGGGGTACCCCAGGTTTTGCAGGATTCTTCATAGAGCCAGTTCAGAGACTGATCGACGCAGGCATCCGCCATGGCAGAAAGATCCAGTGTGGTTTCCTGCATGGAGCACAGACGGTTGAGGTCACGCCAGATGATTTTGACCATCTCCCGGTTTCTATAAACCCGGAGTCGCTGCATCAGGTCATTTTCGTTGAGAACTTCCTGAGTGAGCTGGCGGAGGCTATCCTGATGCCTCTCGGGTTTGGGGCTTTTTAATAAATCCGGATTCTGATGGAGTTGGACAACAAGATCCGGATGCTTCAGGCATTGTTCAAAAGCAAAGTCGCTGCCCGCCCAGGTTTTATAAAGTTGGGAGAGAAATTCGGGAGATAATGAGTCAGATCTGTCAGCCAGATCTTTTGCCCGACAGGTTTCCAGAAACTCCTCCCATTGTTTGTTCAGGATGGTTTTTACCGATGCAGGGCAATTCATTCGCTCAAGGCTTTTGATTGACTTAAGGCTGTGATCTGGCAACGCCATTAGTGGAAGCCCTCTTTAGCAAGGTGGGTGAGCAGTGCCCGAACTTTGGGGGTTGAGCCACGGTGACTGGGGTACAATGCATATAAGTCCACAGGCTCGAACTGCCAGTCGGGCAGAATATTGATGAGCGTACCTTCTGCCAGGGCACGCTTTGCCATGTATTCTGGCAGTTCGGTGATACCCAGCCCCTTGATGGACATTCTCATCAGCATGGAAAAGTCATCGCAGCGCACACTTGGCTCAAACTTCAGGGTCCTGTTTTCCTGTTCGCAAAAGAGATGCCAATCGGGGTTGCGCTCCTTTGCACTCATCAACATTAATGGATGCTCCAACAAGTCGCCGGGGGTTTTGATTTTATGTTTTGCAAAACCCGGAGCCGCATAAAGACGCAGGTGGATGGAGCACAGTTTCCTGGCAATCAGTCCAGAGTCCGGCAAGTCTCCAATTCGAAACGCCAGATCATACCCTTCTTCAATCAAATCAACACGTCGATTGGTCAAACTAAGATCAAGTTCAACCTCAGGGTAGAGTTGGCAGTAGCTGGCAAGGTGATCGCCAAGCAGTGACTGACCGACACCGAGAGAGGTACAAACTCGCAGGCGGCCCTGAGGTTTCTCCAGCATGGATTCCACTGCGCTGCCCGCGGCTTCATATTCCTCTTTGATTCTTTTGCAGTACTGATAGTAGCGCAGACCGATTTCAGTCAGGTGCAAGGTTCTGGTTGAACGCTCCAACAGCCGCACATTCAATTGGGACTCAAGCCGGGTGATCTTGCGACTGATGTTGGATTTCGGCGTATTCAGTGCTTCCGCTGCCTGAGTAAAGCTGCCTCTCTCGACTACCGTTGCAAACACCATCAGATCATTAAGGTCAGTCATTTGTTATCAAATATTGAACAGTGTTTTGTATGAATGAATATATATCAACTTTGGATAACAAACTAATCTGGTCTCATCACTTAGCAGCAAACAGGGATTGAGCGATGGAAATTTTGACCTTAGACCAACTGCCACAAGGCGGTTTTGCCGGACTGGAAGAAAAACAGGTCGTCACAGATCAGCGAGTATTTGGTGCTCGAAAGCGCCCTGAAACAGCCAACGGCATTGGTAACTTCGTTTATCTCGCTGATGCCAGCTTCTTGCCCCATGGCGAGACAGGTATGCACCCTCATCAGGAGATCGACGTCATCAGTGTAATGGCAAAAGGTCGGGTAAGCCACGCTGGATCTCTGGAACACGGCAAAGGTTTAGTCGCCCCAGAGGCGCAGGTACAACGAGCGGGTGGCGAAGGGTTCGCACACAACGAAGTGAATCCGGACAAAACCCCCAATCAGTTGATTCAACTGTGGGTTCTGCCGGAAACAAAAGGCGAGCCAGCGGGTTACAAGGCTTACACCCCGGAAACCAACGTCAGGACACGTATCTATGGAGGAAGCAAAAAACAGAAGGAAACGTTTGATAGCCACACCGTGATCGAAATGGTTCAGGCCACGAAAGGGTATCAGACTGAGCATAGCGGTGAGGTTTTGGCTTACCTCAGTACTGGCAGGGCAAGCATTAATGGCGAGACCATTCAGGCTGGCACTTTGGTAAGAGCGACGGAATTGAACTTTGTTGCCCAGCAAGAGAGCCAGCTGATCTTGATTTTTACCGAATCTTTTAATGAAACAGAGCACTGATAAGGACATGACCATGACAACAAAATACTCCGAATTTTTAACGCCGGACAACGCAGTATTGACAATGATCGACCATCAGACGGGTTTGATGGTTGGACTGGGTGATGAACACCCGACGGTGCTCAAAAATAACATTGTCGGCCTGATCAGAACGGCAAAAGCCATTGGACTGCCATCGGTGGTCACCGCCAGCTTGCCCGAGGGACCAAATGGTCCGGTGATGCCCGAAATTACCGACGTACTAGGCGGGGAAGTGATTGAACGTGAAGGGCAGATCAATGCTTGGGATAGCCCGGCGTTCAGCCAAGCCATTGAGAAAACAGGCCGCAAAAAGATCATCATGGCCGGTGTCGTAACCGACGTATGTTTATTGTTTCCGGCATTGTCCGCCATTGAAGAAGGCTACGATGTGTATGCCGTGATCGATGCTTCGGGTACCTGGAATAAAACGGTTCAGGAAGTCACGATACAGCGTTTGACCCAGGCGGGTGTGAAAGTGACGACCTGGGCTTCGGTTCTGGCAGAGCTGATGAACGACTGTCGCAGTGAATACGGTGAAGTATTGGGACAGGTATTGGCTGAGCATACGACCAAATACGGTTACGTGATGAACAGTTATTTCGCAAGAGGATAGTCATGGGTGGCGAGCTCAACGGCTCGCCATTCAACCGTCATTGGATGGCGCCATTTTCACAACTTGTTGAAGCAGTGTCCTTATCCGGAATTAAAGAGTTTTTAAGTTGGTTAACCAGTCTTTGCAAATGAGTAATATCTTTTATATTTCTTACCGAAGAATAAACATATTCATAAGTTCTTGTTGGGTCAGTTGTATACATTGTGCGGGGTTTAGGGGAGTCATCATCCTGAGTTATCCTGTTGCCGTCTGCATCTTTAAAACAAGCCTCCCAGAAAAGATCAATGGCTTGATCGCGTTTGTTGGCGGAAAGGGCAAAGAAAATTAATGCAAAATTACCAACCGCCTCATACTTGTCTTCCAGGGATGAGCCTTGTTGAAGAATAATGTTTACACGTTCTATCTCTCGACGGGCAATCTTCTCTACCAGAGCCTGTCGATCTGTATTCAAGCCTTCGATGACATTTTCTGTGAACTGATGCAAGTTAAAGCTTTTACGTGCATGAAATTTTCTTGACATCTTGGCTATACGGACAAGGGAGTGGCAGAAGCCCAAGCGGAAGGTATGGGTACAACTGGCACAATAATCAACAATATATTCATAGTCTTCCCCCAGGGCATTGCACATTGCAGCAGCAAGATGTACATATACGTCGCCGATTGCTTGTTTTTCCATGAGCCTTTTGCAATTCAGCACAAACATAATTGGATCAACGAAAGACTTTTCTAAAACTTTGAAAGGTATTTCTTCATCATCCTCTGAAAGATCAGGGTTGGGTTGATGAGTATTCCGGGACGGATCATCACCTCTATGATCAGACGACGGACGAGGTATCGGATGTTCAGTCTCTCTTTGAGCACGGGAAGGAGAGTTTTGCTGGCCCCCTCCAGCCAACCCGCTACTACCGGATGGCGGTTGGACTTGACAAACGCCATGACAGGAGCCGACGTAACAATTGAAACCGTACGTGTGCCGGTGTTGTTCAGGGCCCTGGTTACCGCCGCCAGAGCCGGAAAACCTGAGCCAGAAAGGAGGGCCTCTAAGTTGGGTGGTTGATCCAGAGGCCTGCTGACCGGATGATGCTGATGGCGGGTTCTGTTGGCTACTATTTTGTGGGCCACTTTGTTGTTGACCCCGCCCGGGGAGCATCATAGTGGTGATCTCAAATGGGTGCTCCTGATCTGTCTCCGGTTGATCCACCGGGTTGAACTGCGGCGAATCCTTGTTCCAATATCTCTCCAATAGCCAGCCAACGGTGACAAACACTTCTAATGGTATTCTTGAATAGGGTTTGGCGTTCAGAGCGGCGTCACTGGTGGTCATCATCAGTTCGTTAGCAACCAGAAAATGAGCGGCGTGAATCAATGGCCAGTAGATCGACTCAAAAAAGGCAGTTTTTACCCCGTAACCCTCAAGATTGAGTGGATGATCATCAGGCGGAAAAGTTGATTCTGCACAGCTGTTTGTGTCGGCAGGATAAAACGGGTCGCCTGGCAATGTATGCTGGTCTGGCTTTATAGAAAAGCTATCTTTTGAAAAGCTTTCATCCTGTTGAAACTCGACAACAAAACGTCCTGTTAATGATTCGGCCTGACAGACGACAGACAACCACGAAAGCAGTAACAGCAGCGGCGCAGAGAACGAGTTTTTCATTAGATATCACTTTGATAGTCTGTTGCTTGTTCCAGTGCTTGGGTATTCATTTTACAGAGGGGAAAGTTAGACCAATAAAGTGATAGATCAAAAAAATAAGCGTGTTTTTTTCAAAAACAAACGGTGTCATCCCTGATCTATGCTGCGAATACCTCTATTATTCACCATCGGTTTTCTGGTTGGGCTTATTTTCACTGCTTGTTGAGGCAGTGCTTTTATCCGGAATTAAATAGTCTGCAAGCTGATTAACCAGTCTTTGTAAATGAGTAATATCTTTTATATTTCTTACTGAATAATAAACATATTTATAAGTGTTTGTGGGTTCAGTTGTGAACACTCTGGAGTATTCAGGGGAGGGTTTATCCCGAGCTATCTTGTTGCCATCTGCATCTGTAAAACACACCTTCCGGAAAAAATCACCCGCTTCTTTTAGATGGTGTGCGGAAAGAGCAAAGAAAATTAATACAAAATTACCAACCGGCTCATACTTATCTTCCATCGATGAGCCTTGTTGAAGAATAATGTTTACACGCTCTATCTCTCGACGGGCAATCTTCTCTACAAGCGTCTTGCGGTCTGTATTCAAGCCTTCGATGACATCTTGTCTGAACTGGTGCAAGTTCAAGCTTTTATTTGTATAAAAGTCTTTTACCACATTGGCCATACAGCTAAGGGAGTGGCTGAATCCAAAGTTGAAGTTATGGGTAATATTGGCACAACAATGAACAATGTATTGATATTCTTCGCCCAGGGCATTGCACATTGCAGCAGCAAGATGTACGTATTCGTCGTCAGCGTCGTGTCTATTCGCGAGCACTCTGTAATTCAGAAAATTTAAAATTGGACGAACGAAAAATTCAGATATAAGTATGGATATTTTTTTGTCAATCTTTGAAGGATCAAGTTCTTCAGAATCTGATAAAGCCCGGGTTTCTCGAAGAGCCATTTTGGCAGTACACTCTTCAAGGCTGGGTAAATGAGGATTTCGGGACGGTTCACTACCTATGTTACCAAACAACAGACGAGCTATCGAAGGTTCAATCTCTCGTCGAGCAGGGGAAGAAGAGTCTTGCTGGCCCCCTTCAGCTAAATCGCTACTATCGGATGCGCGTTGGAGTTTACAAACGCCATTACAGGAATCGACGTAACAATTTGAGCCGTATGTATGCTGTTGTTGTTCAGGGTCCTGGTTACCGCCACCAGAGCCGGAATGCGTAAACCTGAAGTTTCCAGGTTGGGTGGTTGATCCAGAGGTCTGCTGACCGGATGATGCTGATGTTGGGTTTTTTTGGCCACTATTTTGTTGGCCACTTTGCTGTTGACCCTGCCCCGGGAGCATCATAGTGGTGATCGCAAATGGGTGATCCTGACCTGACTCCGTTTGATCCCTTGGGTTGAGCTGCGGCGAATTGTGGTTCCAATATCTTTCCAATAGCCAGCCAACGGTGGCAAACACTTCTAATGGTATCCTTGAATAGGGTTTGGCGTTCAGGGCGGCGTCACTGGTGGTCATAATCAGTTCATTAGCAACCAGAAAATGAGCGGTGTAAATCAATGGCCAGGAGATCGACTCAAAAAAGGCGGTTTTTACCCCGTAACTCTCAAGATTGAGTGGATTATCATCAGGCGGAAAAGCTGACTCTGCATAGCCGTTTGTGTCGGCAAGGTATGACGGGTTGCCCCGCAATGTATGTTGGTCTGGCTTTGTAGAAAAACTCCCTTTTGGAAAGCTTCCATCCTGTTGAAAATTGACAACATAACGTCCTGTCAATGGTTTGGCCTGGCAGACGACAGATAACCACGAAAGCAGTAACAGCAGGGCGACATAGAACGAATTTTTCATTAGATCCCACTTTGATAGGCTGTTGTTTGTAGTGCATAGGTATTCATTTTCCAGAGAGAAAAGTTAGACCAAGAAAGTGATAGACAAAAAAAGAAGCGTGTTTTTTTCAAAAACGAACGGTCGCAGCTGGAAAAAAAAGCCCGCTACGGTAAAACAGCCCTGGGCTTTTTTTATCATTCACAGTCGGTTTTCTGGTTGGGCTTATTTTCACAACTTACCGAAGCAGTGCCCTTACTCGGAATTAAATAGTCTGCAAGCTGATTAACCAGTCTTTGTAAATGAGTAATATCTTTTATATTTCTTACTGAAGAATAAACATATTTATAAGTGTCTGTGGGTTCAGTTGTGAACTCTTCGGAGTATTCAGGGGACGGATTATCCCGAGTTATCTTGTTGCCATCTGCATCTGTGTAACAAAGCTTCCAGAAAAAATCGCTCGCTTCTTTTAAATTGTTGGCGGAAAGGGCAAAGAAAATTAATACAAAATTACCGACCGGCTGATACTTATCTTCCATCGATGGGCCTTGTTGAAGAATAATGTTTACACGCTCTAACTCTCGACGGGCAATCTTCTCTATAAGAGTCTGGCGATCTGTATTCAAGCCTTCGATGACATCCTCTCTGAACTGATCCAGGTTCAAGCTTCTATTTGCATAAAAGTCTTTTATCACATGGGCCATACGGCTAAGGGTGTGACAGAAGCCAAAGTTGAAGGTATGGGTAAAACTGGCGCAACAGTCGACAATGTATGCATATTCTTCACCCAGTGCATTGCACATTGCAGCAGCAAGATGTACGTATTCGTCGTCAGTGTTGTGTTTATTCACGAGGACTCTGTAATTCAGAAAATTTACAATTGGACGAACGAAAAATTCAGTTAAAAGTCCGGATACTTTTTCGTCAACCCCTTCAGAATCTGATAAAGCTGCGGTTTCTTGATGAGATACTCTAACAAGACTCTCTCCAAGGCTGGGTAAATGAGGATTTTTGGACGGGTCACTACCTATGTTACCAAACAACAGACGAGCTATCGAAGGTTCAGTCTCTCGTCGAGCAAGGGAAGAAGAGTCTTGCTGGCCCCTTTCAGCTAACTCGCTTCTGGATGGCGGTTGGACTTTACAAACGCCATGACAGGAACCGACGTAACAATTGAAACCGTATGTATGCTGCTGTTGTCCAGGGCCCTGGTTACCGCCGCCAGAGCCGGAAAGCCTGAGCCTGAAAAAAGCTCTAGGAGAGGCCTGCTGACCGGATGATGCTGATGTTGGGTTTTGTTGGCCACTATTTTGTTGGCCACTTTGTTGTTGACCCTGCCCGGGGAGCATCATAGTGGTGATCTCAAATGGGTGATCCTGAACTGACTCCGTTTGATCCATTGGGTTGAGCTGCGGCGAATTGTGGTTCCAATATCTTTCCAAAAGCCAGCCAACAGTGGCAAACACTTCTAATGGTATCCTTGAATAGGGTTTGGAGTTCAGAGCGACGTCATTGGTGGTCAAAATCATTTCATTAGCAACCAGAAAATGAGTGGCGTAAATCAATGGCCACGAGATCGACTCAAAAAAGGCGGTTTTTACCCCGTAACCCTCAAGATTGAGTGGATGATCATCAGGCGGAAAAGTTGAGGCTGCATAGCCGTTTGTGTCGGCAAGGTATGACGGGTTGCCCGGCAATGTACGCTGGTCTGGTTTTATAGAAAAACTCCTTTTTGGAAAGCTTCCATCCTGTTGAAAATTGACGACATAACGTCCAGTCAATGGTTTGGCCTGGCAGACGACAGATAACCACGAAAACAGTAACAGCAGGGTGGCATAGAACGAATTTTTCATTAGATCCCACTTTGATAGACCGTTGATTGAAGTGCATAGGTATTCATAACCCAGAGAGAAAAGTTAGACCAAGAAAGTGATAGACCAAAAAAAGAAGCGTGTTTTTTCAACGACACCCCGGGAATAGCAGGGGCCGGATTCTGTTACCGGCACGGGTTTCGCGGACCTTCTTTTAAGGCGTCGTCAGCCTGTTGAAAAAATGGGTCTTGTGTATTCCTGCCAGGTGGTCACAGTGTCATGCCTGATCTATGCTGTGGCTCAGTTTTTGCCGGGGTGGTTATAGACAAAGAGCAGATTGCTGGTGAGATTGATCCTGCTCAACAGCTGAGCATCAGCTTTAGGACAAGCTTCAGCTGGAAGCAGAAAATTGCTTTTCCATTAACTGGCATCAAAGCGGATCAAAGTCGGGTCCGGGATATCAGCTCATGGCAGGACAATACGCCAATATCGTAAGAGTTTTTACGCCAATCCGATGAATCGTCAGCATTTTTCTTTTTCCAATAGGGAATTTCGACTTTTCTCTACGTAAATTCAGAGTAAAGTCCAGCGCGGAAATTGCTATCGGGGTATGCACTGACAGAGTTTTTTCTTGTTTGATAATAGTTATGTCATGGGAATTTCATGAATAAATGTAATGATGTAGCGGCTTTTGATATATTTCTGTAACTTTACTGTGCCTAAGTACTGGTACTCATTGCGGATTTTGCTTATCTTGTAGTTCAATTGCAAAATTGATCGAAATCAATTTTCTGAAGTTTTAAACTCTGTCTTCTTTGCACCCGGTTAAACCTCTATCCGGGACCAATCGTCCCCTTGGAAGCCTGATGGCACAGTGGTTGGACCTGAAGCTCAAGCAGACTGGACAGATTTTTCATAGATAACAGTTTGGCGCTGGGAGCCATGACAGGGGTAGCCCTCAAGCAATCTGTTCTTGTCCGGGCTCCTGAGGCTCACATCGTTTGATCATTGGTTTTCACTGGTGATATGGGTTGAAGAAAGCGGCCCCTAAGAGCCTCGACTACCCTGACAGACAGAATTTCACTGGCACATTGATGAACAACCGTCTTTTAAAAGTGTGGTTGTTCATCTCAGATTGAAGCGATTTATTTGCTCAAGGCTGAGTCGCTAAAGTGTACTCTGGTTCGGGTAATCGAAATGGAAAGATGCATCAGTGGCTGATGACCCCTTCACAGATGCCTTTTTTAGAACTGGTTACAGCGCTCAATTCTCGGAGCAAACTATATGCATGACATCGATCCCATCGAAACCCAGGAGTGGCTGGAAGCCCTGGATTCCGTACTGGAAAAAGAAGGGGAAGACCGGGCTCATTACCTGATGACCCGACTTTCCCAGCATGCCAGAGCGAAAGGCACCCAGCTGCCCTATGCGATTACTACCCCTTATCGCAACACCATTCCGCCTGAGAAAGAGGCGAGAATGCCGGGTGACTTGTTCATGGAACGCAGAATCCGTTCCCTGGTTCGTTGGAATGCGCTGGCAATGGTCATGCGTGCTAACCAGAAAGACAGTTCACTGGGCGGTCACATTTCTTCCTTCGCTTCCAGTGCAACCCTTTATGATATCGGCTACAACTACTTCTTCCATGGTTACAACAATATCCGTGAAGGCGATCTGGTTTACTACCAGGGGCACACGGCTCCGGGTATTTATTCCCGTGCTTTCCTGGAAGGTCGTCTGAGCGAAGACCAGCTGGACGGTTTCCGTCAGGAGGTAGAAGGCAAGGGGCTTTCTTCCTATCCTCACCCCCACCTGATGCCAGACTTCTGGCAGTTTCCCACGGTATCCATGGGTCTGGGCCCACTGCAGGCCATCTATCAGGCACGTTTTATGAAGTACCTGATCAACCGTGGTATGGCCCCGGAGCAGAACCGTAAAGTCTGGGCTTTCCTGGGTGACGGTGAAATGGATGAGCCGGAATCCACAGGTTCAATCTCTCTGGCGGGTCGTGAAAAGCTGGACAACCTGATCTTCGTGGTGAACTGTAACCTGCAGCGTCTGGACGGACCGGTTCGTGGTAACGGCAAGATCATGCAGGAGCTCGAAGGCGTATTCCGTGGCGCTGGCTGGAACGTGATCAAGGTGACCTGGGGGCGTCACTGGGATCAGCTGTTTGCTCAGGACAAAGATGGTATGCTTCAGAAACTGATGGACGAAGCCGTCGATGGCGACTATCAGAACTGTAAAGCCAAGGGCGGTGCCTGGACACGTGAACACTTCTTCGGTCGTTACCCTGAAACCAAAAAGATGGTGGAACACCTGTCTGACGACGACATCTGGCGTCTGAACCGGGGTGGTCACGATCCATACAAGGTTTACGCAGCCTACCATGCTGCGGTAAACACCACCGACAAGCCAACGGTTATTCTGGCCAAGACTGTAAAAGGTTACGGCACCGGTACCACGGGTGAAGCCTCCAACGTTAGCCACAACGTCAAGAAACTGCCTATCGATGACCTGAAACAGTTCCGTGACCGTTTCGACCTGCCGATCAAAGATGAAGATCTGGCCAGTCTGCCTTACTTCAAGCCTGCAGAAGACAGCCCTGAAATGGTTTACATGCGAAAGCATCGTGAAAAACTGGGTGGTTTCATTCCTCAGCGTCGCGAGCAGTCGGATGTACAGTTGGAAATTCCTGAACTGAGTGCCTTCGACGCTGTTCTCAAAGGCAGTGGTGAGCGAGAAATCTCAACCACCATGGCCTACGTACGTGTTTTGGCGGCTCTGGCGAAAGATAAGAACGTCGGCAAGCACATCGTACCGATCATTCCTGATGAAGCCCGGACTTTCGGTATGGAAGGCATGTTTCGTCAGCTGGGTATCTACTCTGCTGAAGGTCAGATGTATGAGCCGGTCGACTCTGATCAGGTGATGTTCTACAAGGAGTCCAAGCAGGGTCAGATTCTGGAAGAAGGTATTAACGAAGCCGGTGCCCACGCTGCCTGGATCGCGGCGGCGACTTCGTACAGTAACAACAACGTACCCATGATTCCTTTCTATGCTTTCTACTCCATGTTCGGTTTCCAGCGAACCGGCGACCTGGCCTGGGCTTCAGGCGACATGCAGGCTCGTGGTTTCCTGATCGGCGCGACTTCCGGTCGTACCTCCCTGAACGGCGAAGGTCTGCAACACCAGGATGGTCACAGCCACATTCTGGCTTCCACTGTTCCTAACTGCATCAGCTATGACCCGACTTACGGCTACGAGCTGGCGGTGATTGTTCAAGACGGTCTGCGTCGCATGTATAGCGACAACGAAAACGTGTGGTACTACATTACCACCATGAACGACAGTTATAAGATGCCCGCTATGCCGGAAGGCGATGCCGTCATTGAAGGCATAGTGAAAGGTCTCTACTGCTTCGAGGAAAACGCCGGAAACGACGGCCTGAAAGTACAGCTGATGGGCTGTGGCACTATTCTTGAGGAAGTGCGTGCTGCTGCTGACATTCTGCGTAACGATTTCGGTATCGAGTCTGATATCTGGAGCGCCACAAGCTTCAACGAACTGCGTCGTGATGGTATGGCGGCAGCTCGTCACAACATGTTGAACCCTGATTCCGGAAGGCGTGCAGGCTGGGTCGAACAGCAGCTGACTGGCCGCAAGGGTCCGGTTGTTGCCGCCTCTGACTACATGAAGATCTACGCCGACCAGATTCGCGAATTCGTACCAGGTACTTTCATTGCCTTGGGTACCGATGGCTTTGGTCGTTCCGATACCCGTGAGAAATTGCGTGAGTTCTTCGAAGTGGATCGTTACTTCGTTGTTATTGCTGCCCTGTACGGTCTGGTAAAAGACGGTGAACTGGAAGTGTCTGTCATGAAAGACGCTATGAAAAAGTTCAACATCGACGGCGACAAAGCTAACCCACTGTACTGCTGATTTCATAAGGTTATCCCGAATGAGCGATGAAATAATCAAGATCCCCGATATCGGCAGTGGCAGTGCAGAAGTTATTGAAATCTGCGTTGCCCCCGGTGATTCAGTTTCTGCCGATGACTCCCTGATTGTTCTGGAGTCAGACAAGGCATCCATGGAAGTGCCTGCACCCCGTGACGGCAAGATCTCCGAGATCATGGTCAAGGTAGGCGACAGTGTGTCTGAAGGTGATGACATGCTGAAAATGACGGCAGGTGCCGCAGATCAGGAAAGTTCTGTTATTGCCACCGAAGCGGCTCCAGCTCAGGCTGCACAGCCAGAACCCATAGCTGCGCCAGCTGCTCCAGCAACTGGCAGCAGTATTCAGGACGTTCTGATTCCAGACATCGGGGCAGAAAACGTCCCAGTTATCGAAATCTGTGTTGCTGTGGGTGACGAGATTTCTGAGGAAGATTCTCTGGTTGTCCTGGAGTCTGACAAGGCGACCATGGAAGTTCCTTCACCTTTCTCTGGCGTAGTAAAAGAGATCTGCGTGAAAGAAGGCGACGAGATGAGTCAGGGCGATCTGGTGGTGAAAGTCGAAACCACGGGTGGTGCTGCTCCTGTTCCGGCTCCTCAGACGGAAGCTCCCCAGGCCGCCGCAACGGCTCCAGTCGCTGCGCCTGTTGCGGGTGGTGTTCAGGAAGTGACGGTGCCCGATATTGGTGCCGAAGACGTCCCCGTTATCGAAATCTGCGTAGCCGTGGGTGATGAAATCGCTGAAGAAGATTCCCTGATTGTTCTGGAATCTGACAAAGCGAGTATGGATGTACCTTCTCCTTTTGCCGGTGTTGTCAAAGAGATCTGCATTAAAGAAGGTGACAAGCTGAGCCAGGGCAACCTGATTGCCAGGATTGAGACTCAGGGCAGTGTTACTGCTCAGGCTGCTCCTGCGCCACAGGCTTCTGCCCCCACACCGCAGGCTTCTGCACCGGCAGCATTGGCTCCTGCGGCTGCCAAAGCACCAGCACCTGCTGCTCCGGCTTCTGCTCAAAAACTGGTTGAACTGGAAAAAGCCAATCGAAATTTCCACGCAGGTCCAGCGGTTCGCAGGCTTGCCCGTGAGTTTGGTGTTAACCTGGAACGGGTAAAAGGCACAGGCCCACGCAGCCGTATCGTGAAAGAAGATGTTCAGGCCTATGTTAAGGCTAGGCTGACTGAAGCTGACAAGCCTCAGACAGCTGCCGCCACAGGGGGGGCGGGCATTCCTCCGGTGCCTGCCCAGAATTACGCCAAGTGGGGTGAAATCGAAGAAGTCGCCCTGAATCGTCTGCGTAAAGTAGCGGCTCAAAACTTCCAGCGCTCCTGGCTGAATGTGCCCCACGTCACCCAGTTTGATGAAGCGGATATTACTGAACTGGAAGCTTTTCGTAAGGCCAACAAGGCAATGGCTGAGGCCCAAGGCACCAAGCTGACTCCGCTGCCTTTCTTCCTGAAGGCCGTGGCTTACGTTCTGAAAGAGATGCCGGTATTCTGCTCTTCCCTCAGTGAAGACGGTGAGTCGGTTATCTACAAAAAGTACATCAACATTGGTGTTGCTGTAGATACTCCTGACGGCCTGCTGGTACCTGTCATCAAAAATGTTAACCAGAAAGGCATCTGGGATCTGTCCAGAGAGTGCATTGAGCTGGCTGGCAAGGCCCGTGACAAGAAGCTGAAACCTGACGAAATGCAGGGGGGGTGCTTCACCATCTCCAGTCTGGGTTCAGTCGGTGGTACCGCCTTTACCCCCATCGTGAATGCGCCTGAAGTAGCGATTCTGGGTATCTCCAAAGCATCCATGAAGCCTGTCTGGAACGGCAAGGACTTTGATGCACGCCTGATGTGTCCACTTTCACTGTCGTACGATCACCGCGTGGTGAACGGTGCCGATGCCGCCCGTTTCACCACCCTGCTAAGCAATCTATTAGCTGACATGCGTCGTCTTCTTCTGTGATCCCCGGATTCCGGTGAATAAAAAAGCCCGCGACTGTTTTGCAGTGCGGGCTTTTTTTTAGCCGGTACAATTTTTTTGGGAGAAAAGCACGCTTGCTTTCTTGAACTATCACTTTCTTGGTCTAGCTTTAGCGGTCTAAAAAATCGAAACATAAAAATAGATGTAAGGATAGAGTTTTGAAAAAAATACTCTCTGCCCTGCTGCCACTGTTTTCGTTGACTGTCAGCTGTCAGGCCGAACCGTTGCACAGACATTTTATTGTTGAGTTTGAGCAGTGGGGAGGCTCCCCGGGCACGATCTTTTCCGTAAAGCCTGTCCAGCCTGCATTCTCAGACCACCCCTCATACCTTGCCGTCACAAACGGCTATGCAGAATCCGTTTTGCCTCCTGATGACAAACCACAAAAACTGGGTGATTACGGGGTGAAAACGACCTTTTATGATTCGATCTCGTGGCAATTGATTTACGCCACTCATCTTCCGTTTGTTTGCGAACTGGTTCTGGCCACCCATAACGCCGATATGAGCGTTAAACCTTCTTCATCGCTTCCTTTAGGAGCACTATTCGCTGTCGGCTGGCTTATGGACAGCTATTGGAACCCCGATTCTCCGCTGTTTAACCCGATGGGTCAACTGGAGGCAAGTCAGGTCCACCCGTTTGCGATCACTACCATGATGCTTCCCGGGCAGGGCCAGGGAAAAAAAGACCAGCAAAACCCACCATCATCATCCGGTCAGCAGGCCTCAGGAGCAGCCGCCCAGATTACCGGTTTTTTCACCAGCCCTACGGATTTTGGCTCTGGCGACGGTAATGAAAACCCTGAACAACAGCAACATACTTTGTGTTTCAATTGCTTCGTTGATTCATGTAATGGCGTTTGTAAACACCGACCATCACCCGATGGCGATAGGCCTGCTGAATGGGGGCCGAATCCCGGAACAAGTTCGACTGGCTGCGCGAGAGTAAAACACGAACAAATCTTGCCTTCCGGAGTAAAGACTCGTGAGCGGGCGCGGCAGATGGAATTGTTGCACTTAAGTACTAAAAAACGGCGAGTTCAGGAAAGAATATCCGTCATTGATCGATTGAAAGAATGTCAGATCCTGTTGGCCCATGAAATTAGAGCTGAAGAAAAGGCCCGAAAGGCAGGAGTAACACCCGAACAAAACTCGCCTTCTGCGTCAGTAGTGCCTTTCGGGCAGCAGCTGACAGATTGGTGGAACCCCAGGGACCCAATTCTGCGGCATCAGAAAAAAAGAGTTGTCCTGGGGCAATTGAAGGAATGTGAACTCAGGTTGGCTGAGATTTCGGCTGAAGAAATTGCCGAAAGTTTCAAAATTCAAAACGAGTTACTGGTTTGTGACCTGAGGGTGGTCGAGGAAGGCCAGCAGGTTTTATGCGGGAAGGCCTTCAACACTGCTCAAGCTCTGTCGGATCACAAAAGAAAGCAGCATTGAAATCGTAAGGCTGAGACGAAGCAAGATGATGACCCCATGGAGTGATCACAGCTCTGCGTTCAGCAGGGAGGCTTTTGTCTATTCCATCATGTTGGGTAAGCTCTTTACTGAAAGAAAAACACGCCTACTTTCTTGATCTCTCACTCTTCTGCTTGATCTCTCACTCTTCTGATCTAAATTTCTACTCGGGAAAATAGAAATACAAAGCATAAAAGTAGACGTAAGGTAAAATTTTGAAAAACTCGATACTGCTGTTGCTCATATGCTGTTTGTCTGCCATCTGCCAGGCCAAGTCGTTAAAAAGAAGTCTTGTTGTCGAGTTCGAACAGAATGGAGGTTTTCAAAGCGGGAGCTTTTCCATAAAGTCTGGCCAGCATCCATTATCTGGCATCCTGTCGTATCCTGCCGATAAAAACGACTATGCAGGATCGACTTTACCGCCTGAAAACGAATCATTCCGACTTGGCGGTTACGATGTAAAAACATCTCTTGTTGAGTCAGTCTTGTGGCAGTTAGTTCACGCCACTAATCTGCCGGTAGTTTACGAACTGGTTCTAACCACTCATGACGGCACTCTGAGCGGTAAACCTTATTCATGGCTGCCTGTGGAAGCGTTTGTCGCTGTCGGCTGGCTTATGAAAAACTATTGGAACCCTGATTCACCGCTGTTTAACCCGATGGATCAAGTGGAGACCAGTCACTATGACCCGTTTGTGATTACCACCATGATGCTCCCCGGACGGGACCAACCATCAAGCCAACCATCAAGCCAACAATCAAGCCAACAACCAACCCAGCGTGCCTCAGGAACTCTTACCCGTCTTACAGACTCTTTTGCCAATCTCCTGTCATCCGGTTTTGGCGGCGACGACCAGGGCCCTGATCAACAACAGCATACTTTGGGTTTAAATTGTTACGTTGACTCCTGTCATGGCGTTTGTAAACTCTTACAATCATCTGATAACTCAGCTGAAGGGCCGCTCAATTCTGTAAAGAGTTCGACCGCCCATGAGGGAGCTACATCCGGACAGGCCTCATCCCCGGATATCACTGGTCGATCCTTCACATCGCCACTGGTTTATTTCGACAGAAACACATTTATGCCAGTTACTGATGCCCCCCCAGATGAACTCAATAATCAATTCTTTGTTGATTTCTCTGACATTCACCGCATTGATATCAACCTGACAAATGGTTGCAAGAATCCGAGGTCGCTATTATGGGTATCTCCGAGGCATCCATAAAGTCTGTCCGCAATGGCAAGGACTTTGATGCAGGTCTGATGTACCTACTGTCATTGTGCTGATAGTTGCGCGGTCAATGGTGCCGATGCTGCCTGTGATCCCCGGATTTTAGTTTCGTGCTCCTAATCCTCTCATCTATCCTCACTGCTCCTATCCCCAGAAAACAGAGGGTAGAACCATTAACAGTTTACTCTCCCAGGTATTGGTCTTTTTGCCTATCGTCTGCTGGTTTGAGCCGCAGACTTACCGCTCTATCGTTGAGGTTCATCAGAATGGGGCTTCGACAAGCCAGAGTTTTTCTATAAAAACTGGGCCGGGCACATTATCTGCAATGGCAATCACCGATTGGAGGCCGATCCAAAACAAAACACCATACATGACCAGCACAAACGGATATTCAGTTTCAGGCATGCTACCCGATGACAAACCCTCTAGGCGAAACAAACTTCAGATCATCACTTTGATGTACGGAACGGGCGGCGCTGACTATTCCCGGACAACAGGGCCAGAGGATCATGGTCAGTCATCCAATAGACATTCAGAAAAATCGCATTATCTATACGACAACGACCATAATGATGAAAATTCGGGCCAGCCCACCGACTCCCGACATAGCCTTGACAAAAATTGCCATGAACAGCCCTGTTGTAATCAACGAGGAGTCTGTATCTTCGCTCCTTCCACAAGTACACGGTGTCGTTCAACCTCAGATGACTCTTTGGCTTGCAGAACAGATGTCTATTTGCAGACAGACAATCAGGAATCTGGCCCGGTAAGCCGTCCTGCTGAAGCACCGACAGTTGTCTCAGGAGCTGACAGCACAACCGGTTCATCATTAAAATTAAATCCACCTCCTGCGAAAAAACAAAAGAAGGCAGGCTCCAAAAAATGCCGATGTGATTACCCCGGCTGTGAAAAATTACTCAGCTCTCAAGCCTCATTGTCCAGTCACAAAAGTCATTATCACACCGGGGAGCAAACCTGCCCTGAGTGCAAGAAGATCCTGCCAAACGCTCAATCCCTGTTGAATCACAAAAGAAAAAATCACAGCGGAGAGCAAACTTGCCCTGAGTGCCAGAAGACCCTGCCAAACGCTCAAGTCCTGGCGCTTCACAAAAGAAAAGATCATACCGGAGAGCAAACCTGCCCTGAGTGTCAGAAGACCCTGCCAAACGCTCAAGCCCTGTCGGATCACAAAAGAAAAGATCACAAAGGAGAGCAAATCTGCCCTGAGTGCCAGAAGCCCCTGCCAAACCCTCAAGCTCTGGCGGTCCACAAAAGAAAAGATCACACAGGAGAGCAAACCTGCCCTGAGTGCCAGAAGACCCTGTCAAACGCTCAAGCCCTGTCGGTTCACAAAAGTCTATATCACAAAGGAGAGCAAACCTGCCCTGAGTGCCAGACGACCCTGCCACACGCTCAAGCCCTGTCGGCTCACAAGAGAAAGGATCACACCGGAAGGCAAACCTGCCCTAAGTGCCAGAAGACCGTGTCAAACGCTCAAGCCCTGTCGGTTCACAAAAGTCTATATCACACAGGAGAGCAAACCTGCCCCGAGTGCCAGACGATCCTGCCACACGCTCAAGCCCTGTCGAATCACAGAAGAAAAGATCACACCGCAGAGCAAATCTGCCCCGAGTGCCAGACGCCCTTGCCAAGTGCTCAAGCCCTGTCGAATCATAAAAGGCAACACCGGAAACGAAAGCTTGATGATACAAAGTCAAGTGATTGATTTCTGATTGTCATTTCGCGCTGCAAGCTTTTTTAGACCGAAAAAATGCCTGTTTTCTTGATCAATCACCCTCTTGGTCTAGCTTCCTATCTGAAAAAAAGAAAGACAAGAAACAAAGCACGAAACAGGTGTAAGGTAAAGTTTTGAAAAACACACTCTCTACGGCACTGCTGTTGCTGTTGATTTTGTTCTCTGTCATCTGTCAGGCTGCAAAATTGAAAAGAAGTTTTGTTGTCGAACTTGAACAGGGTGGAGATTCTTCAATCCGGAGCTTTGCCATAAAGCCTGAGCAGCTTATATTGTCAGGCAATCCGTCATACATCGCAGACACACACGCCTGTCGGGGCCCAGCTTCGCCGCTTGGTGACAAACCACACAGAATTGGCGGTTACGGAGTGGAAACGTTCCTTATTGGATCGGCCTCGTGGCAATTGATTTACGCCGCTAGTCTGCTGGTTGCCTACAGACTGGTTCTGTCCACAAATGACGCTGCTCTGAGCGGAAAACCTTATTCATGGCTACCTGAAGAAGCACTGATCGCTGTTGGCTGGCTTTTGAAAAGCTATTGGAACCCCCATTCATCGCTGTTTGACCCGATGGATCAAATGAAGGCCAGTCAGGATGATCCGTTTGTGATCACCACTATGATGCTTCCCGGACAAAGCCAAAAACAAAATGGCCAGCAACAAAGTCAGGCATCAGCCTCATCCGGTCAGCAGGCATCAGGGTCAACCACCCATGTTACAGGCTCTCACCCCCCCCCCCGTCTTCCGGATCTGGCGGCGGTGACGAAGGCCCTGAACAACACCAACATACTTTGGGTTTAGATTGTCGCGTCAATCCCTGTAATGGCATATGCATCTTCCGACCGCTACTAAAAATCTAACATAATCTGTAATTATGTAGACTTATCTACGCTGTCGGCATGGATGCACGACGAATCGTGTCTAACTCCACTCTTGCGTAGGGTTTAGGGTCTGGGCGACCCCGTCGAGCTGTAACCTGTCTCGACCGTAATTATCAAGGTTAAAACTCGCACTGTAATCCCTATCATGCAGAGTTTTACATTTTGGACACCGCCACTCACGATCAGACAGGGTGAGATTGTCATTTATGTAGTCGCAAGTATGAACTGCACATTTCTTCGAGCTGGGAAAGAACCGATCTGCAATCACAACCTGACATCCTCGCAGCTCTGCCTTGTATTCAACCAGTTCTCTCAGCTTACCGAAACCTGCGTCACTGATTGCTCTTGCCAGTTTGCGGTTTTTTACCATGCCTTTGACATTCAGATTTTCGAGGGTGATTATTTTGAATCTTGACGTCAGATAATCACTTACCTCATGTAGTACGGCTGTTCGCTGGTTACTTATCCGGTAATGCAGTTTGGCAACCGCTCGCTTGGCTTTCACATAGCGGTTGCTTCCCTTTGTTTTGCAGCTTAACGCCCTCTGTTTCCTGTTAAGGCGTTTCAGAGAGCCTTTCAGTTTCTGATTAGCAGCAAAGGTTTTGCCATTCGAACAAATAGCTAAATCTTTGATGCCAAAATCAACGCCCACAGACTCATGGCTTTGTGCTTTTGGGTCGTAATCCTGAGTGTCTACCAAAATAGAAGCGAAATACTTTCCGGCTCGCTTAGTGATCGTCACCTGACAGGGTGTTCCTGTGAACCTCAGTTTCTGGCGCATCTTGATGCGGGTTTTCAATTTCTCAATGCGAAGTGTTCTGCCATCAACATCGAACTTGGGTTTTTCTCTGAGAGAAAAACTGTCGTGTAGTCCTCGCTTCTTGAATCTTGGATAACCTGCTTTTTCTCCTTTCTTCACCCGACGGAAGAAGTGAGTAAAGGCGTCATGAAGATCGTCGATTGTATTCCTGGTGACACGTTGGCTGACTTCGGCATACCAGGGAAACTCAAGCCTGAGTTCTTGGTATTTTTCATTCGCAGCCTTCTTTGACCATTTAACGCCTTCTTGATTGAAATGGGCTAACAGTTGATTGAAAGCATGACGACGAGAACCACAAGCCCTATCAAGATAATCGGCTTGTTGTTTTGTCGGTCTGAGTTCAATCTTGTGAGCTAACAACGTCTTGCAAAGTCTCAAGCATTTTTTCGTATAACCTGAGTTCGCCAACCTTTTGCAGAACAGCAGGCTTCCAGTAGCTCTTGCTGACTGTCTAAGTCTGGCTTTTGGTCGTGACTGGATACTCTGCAATAGCAAAGCGTAGGCGCAGCTTCGTTACTGTAGCCCATAAATTCAGACACGTCGTAGTAACAAGTTCCAACTTTGGTCTTTCTGGCAGGAAGCAGCTCACCTGTGCTTTCCGATTTTCGTAGTGTTACTGGGTCTGTACTATGTAAACGAGCTGCCTCACCTATCTTCAGTAATCACTTATCAATGCTTGAGATTTTATAAGATAGTTTTGGATTATAATAGATTTCTGCGAACTGTTTTTAACCCTCACACGTGAGCGATGAACCGTTTGCAGGGTCGCTGAGTTCCGGAGCAATTGCGGGACAAGTAATTGCGACACACGATAGAGAGGGAAGCTTGCTAAACACATCCGTTAATTGCACTGATAACATTACACCGATCTCTGACATAGTGTTTGCCAATGCCGAACCTGCCCCGGTTCTGCTGATGAAGATGATTTTGAGGCTAATTAAAATCGGTCGGGGGATAATGGCCAGAATAATGGGTGAGGAAGCAGAAGAAGAATTCTTCAGACAAGTACTGGTCGGAATAATGAACGAGGAATTGATCAAAGAACTCGGTGGAGAATTCATCAAAAAATCGGTCGAAGAATTTGCTGGAGAATACACCGAAGAAGTAGTCAAAGAAATAGCCAAAGCAATAACCAAAGAAATAGCCAAAGAAGTAACCAGAGAATGGCTCATAATGACCAAAAGTGGATAGGGCAGCAGCAACACCAAAAACACGTTTATTTCCTTGAACAACCGATTACTTGATCTATCTTTCCTCTTTTAAAATAAGAATTGAATACTATAAGCTACAGACTGGAATGTAATGAAAAACTCTCTGTCTGCGGCACTGCTGCTGCTGTTGCTTTATTCGTTATCTGTCATCTGTCAGGCCAAACCATTGACAAGGAGTTTTGTTGTTGTGCTTGAGCGGAGTTCAGGTTCTCCAGACGGGAACTTTTCTATAAAGCCTGGCCAGCGTAGATTAGCGGGCAAACCGTCATACATTGCGCAGACAAATAGCCATTCAGGTTCAAATAGGCTGTTTAATGACAAACCACACAGACTTGGCGGTTATGGGTTAAAAACGACCCTTATTGAGTCTATTTCATGGCAGCTGCTTTATGTCACTCAACTGCTCGTTGCTTATGAACTGATCCTGAGTACTAACATTCCTTCAGGCGCCAAACCTTGTTTAAGGATGCCAGTAGATGCGTTTGTCGCGGTCGGCTGGCTCCTGAAAGGCTATTGGAACGCCAATTCAGCGCTGCCCAACACGATGGATCAACTGGGGGCGGCTTCTATGATGTTACAGTGGGATGACCCCTATGCGATCACCACAATGACGTACCTCGAACATGGTCAACAAAAAAACCAGCAACGAAACCAGCCAGTGGTATTATCAACTGATCAGCAGGCCCCCGGGGCAAACAGCCAAATTAAAGGTACTTTCAACAGCCCCGGGCATTCCGGCTCTGGTGGCGGTAATGAAGGCTCTGAACAAAACCGGCATACATTGAGTTTCAACTGTTTCGTCGATTCTTGTATTGGTGTTTGTAAACTTCGACCACCACTGCGAAACAGAGAGTCAGCTGAACAGTCGCTGAATTTCCCAGATAGTTCGGTATGCGACACTCTTCATGCTGATCCACCCGATTTTCACTGTGAACAGCCCCACAATCGAGAGAACTCTGCATCGACTGATCCTGACACATTGAATGACCCCCCCGTTTATATCATTTCTGATCTTGGCACATTGCTTG
The DNA here is from genome assembly GCF_032883915.1 of Endozoicomonas sp. 8E. Lineage (NCBI taxonomy): Bacteria > Pseudomonadati > Pseudomonadota > Gammaproteobacteria > Oceanospirillales > Endozoicomonadaceae > Endozoicomonas > Endozoicomonas sp. 8E. Next base: position 552,941 of record NZ_CP120717.1, read on the forward strand.
ACCCCCCTGTATATATCATTTCTGATTTTGGCACATCGATTGATCGTTCTGTTTACCTACCTGATGATGTCGACAGAGAGATGGATCCTTCTATTTATCTCCCTGATGACTTCGACACATTGATGGATACTTCCACTTATCTTCCCGATGATTTTGAAATATTAGTTGACCTCTCTATCGATCCTCCCGCTGATTTTCCTGTCACTCAAAGCATTTGTATCAACTCAACAAATAGCCAGACACTTCTACACTCAATCAATGCAGTTACAGCCCATACAAAGAATGATGAAAGGGAAGATATCTCTGACAAATAATGTTCAGTGAGAATGGCCAGCAGCAGAAATGCCGTGATGCCATCGAAAAAGCTCAATGCCTGGCGGATCACAAAAGAAGATACTGCGGAGCAGGCTGACAAACGTGACCTGATTCCTCCAGAAGTTGGGGAATGATTCGACTTCCAGCCAAGCTTGAACAAAAAAACCAACAACTGTTATGCAGCAGCAGGCTTTTGTTAACCGCTGCAAGCTTTGGTTTTTGCCAGAAAAAGATGCTTATTTCTTGATCTATCACATGACTGGTCTAGTTTCCTATCTAAAAAAGACAAAACAGATGTAAGAATAAAGTTTTGAAAACACCCATTTCTGCGGCATTCCTGTCGGCACTGTTGCTGTGGTCCATGGTCTGTCAGGCTAATTCATGGACACCTGTAGAAGCGTTTGCCGTTGTTGGTTGGCTTTTGAAAAGCTATTGGGACTCCGATTCACCGTTGTCTGACCCGATAGAACAGCTGAAGGCAAGTCAGGATGACCCGTTTGTGATTACCGCTATGATGCTACCCGGACAAAACCAACAACAAAATGGCCAACAAGACCAGCCATTGGCAGTATCCGGTCAGCAGGCCTCAGAGGCAACCACCACCCAGCTCACAGGCTCTCACACCAGCCTCCTGTCTTCTGACTCTGGCGATGGTAACGAAGACCCTGAACAACACCAGCAGCATACTTTAGGTTTAAATTGTTACGTCGATTCCTGTTATGACATTTGTAAATTCCGATCATCATCCGATCAAGGAGAGTCAGCTGAAGTAATGCTCAATTTCGAAGAAAGCTCGGGTCACACAGAAGTAGTAACATTCGGACAAAGCTCATATCCTCACCCGGAAATAACAGAGCTCGATCCTTTTATCCCGCCTTTACGCTCAATGAATGCAGGGGCCGCCAATGTAATCGATCATGCCGTGAGAATAGTCTGTGACGGGATAAGTATCGGTAAGAATGGTGAGCAGCGGCGATGCGGGATGTTCCTGGAAAATGTCGAAGAGCTTTCTTACCATCTGCCTTTCACCACACCGATTGATATTTGCCTAAAATCTGTTGTCAAAGAAATAAACAGACATTCAGGTACACCAACATGCCTCAAGCTCAATACCAGTCTAAGAACCTCAACCACCTTGGCTTGGTTGCCGCTATGTGTCGGGAGTTAAAGATAGCCGAATACATTGATGCCCGTATCACAAATGACTCCGATGTTCGTAATGTCACTATTGGACAAGCTGTAGTTGCAATGATCATCAATGGCTTGGGCTTTACGGGGCAAACTCTGTACATGCTCCCTGAGTTTTTTGAGGATAAGCCGATTGACCGCCTTATCGGGGAAGGTATACAGGCTGAACACTTGAACGACAAGGTACTTGGTCGGGCTCTCGACAGTTTGTACGACGCTGGTGTTAGCGACTTGTATCTCAATCTGGCCGTCAAGGTCGTCAATCATCTGAAACTTCCTTGCAAGGCATTAAATCTGGATGGCACCAGCTTTCATGTGGATGGAGTCTATAACAGTCATGACAATCCAGACGACTTAAATTGTATTCATATCTGCCAAGGTTACAGCCGTGACCACCGGCCTGACCTGAATCAGGTAGTCTTGCAGTTAATGACTGAAAATCAGGCGGGCATCCCTGTGTTTATGGCCCCTGCCAGCGGTAATGTAAACGACAAAACCTGTTTTCAGGAAATTATCAAAAATCATCTGTCATGTTTTAAGGCCGCTTTGAATAGCCGCTATCTGGTTGCTGATGCTGCCATGTATGTTGCAGAAACCCTTCAGTTGCTTGATGAGCAAAAGCAGCTGTTTATCTCCCGGGTGCCCCTGAACATCAAGGAGGCAAAGGAGCTGGTCTGCAAAGCGCCAACCATGTCGCTGGTGCCTGTTGAAGGCTATGAAGATTACTACTCAGCTGAAGTGCCTTCCTGCTACGGAGGGGTTCAGCAACGATGGTTCCTGTTTCTCAACAAAAAGCGCGGGCTTAGTGAACGGAAAACATTGACCCGAAAGATGCAAAAGCAGTCACTGAAAGAGGCCCGTGATCTGGAGAAGCTGAGCAAAAAGGCCTTTTTGTGCCGGGACGATGCATTGAAGGCTTTTGCCTTGTGGCAGAAACAATCGAAACTTTGCCAAAGCGAAACAGAGCCAGAGGTTATCCGTAAACCCTGCTATTCGGGCAAAGGAAGACCATCGCCGGATAGCAAGCCTGATCACTTCGAGTACTTTGTGCAGGCTGAATGCTTTGTTTCCTGCGAGAAAAGGGAGCATGCAGAAGCCTCACTGGGTTGTTTTATCCTAAGCACCAATGAACTGGATAAAAATAGTTTGAATGCCTCTGAGCTGCTGTCTACTTATAAGTCGCAACAAAAAGTTGAAGGCGGCTTTCGGTTCCTGAAGAGCCCGGACTTTCTGGTATCTTCGCTCTATCTGAAGAAAGCGGAACGTATTGAAGCCCTGTTAATGGTGATGACTCTATGCCTGATGGTCTATGCTGCTATCCAGCACAGAATCAGGCAGGAACTGAAAAAGCAAAGTCGTGTATTTCCAGACCAGAAAAAAAAGCCCTGCCAGAACCCAACAGCAAGATGGGTATTTTTCTGTTTCCAGGGGCTTAGTGTATTAACGGTCAATAATCAGGAGGAGCATGTGATTGGCTTGAAGGAAAGGCAGTGGACGATCATTCAAATTTTGGGCATTTTTTACGAGTCCATGTATTCCTGATAGGGGTGGTGAAAGGCGGTTACCATAAAAGCATATACCACGCTTGGCAACACGGTCAGCACGTCTGTTGCGAGCCAGTGCGCAATACGGATGGCGAGTGGGAGCCATGTGCAAAGATCTTACGCGATGCTAAAAAGCTGTTGCGCCACAAAAGAATACACCACACTGGACCACAACTTTGTTTTGAGGCAATGAGCGGGGGGGGAAGGCGCGCAGCAGATATGTGAGATGACACAAGCCGCAACTCCCACCCAGATTACAAATGCTATCACCGGCCTCCCGTCTACCGGCTCTGGTGTCGGTGATGAAAACCTTGAACAACATCAGCAAGAGCACGGACCAGCTAATCCCACTTTATACCAGACAGATTCAAGGGCTGTATTGTCACAGAAGTGGATATCACCAGAATTGATGTCATGCTGGGTAGCATTCTTGAGCAGGCTTCAATTTCATCCATCTTTCTATTTTTAACCGAACAGCAGTAAGTACTCAGCCATACGGAATCGAATATTTCTGGCTTATTGGGCAGGTGCTCTGCAAGGCGCAACGACGGGAACATAGCAAGCTATGTGACCAGAGTTGCAACGCAGCACGACTGCATGGATGCAGGAGCTAGAGCAACGCAGGAGCAGTTGCCGCGAGTGCCTGAACAATGAGTCAGAAAATATGATTTCGTATGGTTGAGTACTTAGACGTCATTTACACTCTGGTCAGGGATAGCGTGTATTCTGGCCTCTTATTTCTGGCAAACTTTCACCTGATGCAACCTTTGGTTTTTGACAGAAAAACAGGATTATTTTCTTGATTTGACACTTTCTCTATCTATCTTTTCTATAGGTCAGTTGCGGGAATGGAATGATGAAAAAATCACTCTGCATGTCACAGCTGTTGCTGATTGCTTCGTTATCTGCAATCTGTCAGGGTGCGTCGTTGAAAAAACAATTTGTGGTGGGCTTTCAAAAGGATAATGCAGGTTCTTCAGTCCAGAATATTTCTATAAAGAATGGTTCTTATACAGTGTCGTGCAATCAGTCTGCCAACAATAGCGGCTATGCAGGGTCAGCTGCTCTGCCTGATGACAAACAACGCGGACTTGGCGGATATGGGTTAACAACCCTTATTGATTCCTTTTCGTGGCAAGTGATATGCCTTAGCAATCTGCTGGTTTTCTATGAACTGACCGTTACCAACAATGCCGCTCTTGGCCAGAGAGATATTCTATTGCTACTCTGGGAAGCGGTAATCGTTGTCGTCTGGTTTGTTAAGAACTATAGGAATCCTGATTCACCGCAGACGGGTCAACCGGAGGCGGGTCAGGATGGACCATTTGCGAATACCAGCATGGTGCCCCGCGGAAATGGCCAACAGCAAGGCCAGCAACAAAGCGACCAATCAGAATCATCCAGTCAGCAGGCCTCAGGGGCAAACACCTCCCAGACTCTGTCACCGGCTCTCTGACTTCTGATTTCTGCCTTCTGACTCTGGCGGTGGTAATGGAAATCCTGAACAACACCAGCAGTTCATTTTGCTTTAAATTGTTTCGTCGATCCCTGTCAAGGCCTTTGCCAATATCGACCATCATCTGATAGCAGAGAGTCAACTGAAGGGCCGTTTGATTTCGAAGAAAGTTTGACAGGTGATACAGGAGCAACATCCGGACAAAACTCATATCCTCGGCAGGAAATCCAAAATAAGGTAGAGATCCAAAATGATTTTCACGAGCCAATTAACCAGCAAGAGCCCGGACCCGTTAATCCAACTTCATCCAAAATAAATGCAGGGGAAGCCACTAGAACTCGTAACAGGATAATCGAATGTGAGGCGATAGTGATCGGGAAAGGCTGCCAGCGGCGGCTATGCGGGAAGCTCCTCAGGAGCGCCAGGATGCTGTCTGATCACAAAATGAAATGCCACGTTGAACTGGGATTTTGTGATCTGATAGTGGTCGCCGGGGTCGGCCAGAAGCGACTATCTGGGATGGTCTTAATATTCCAGATCAGCAGATTCACAATTTAAAGCTTATCAATCTCTTTCTTTTCGTCTGAGGCTGTTAGTTCTTTCTTGAGCCCGAAAATCTGTCCGCTTCGCCTGAAGCTGCTACACTCCTTCCACTTGCGCTCTCCACTACTGACCATTCGACATTAGTAGCGTTTTCAATTCATCAGGTCAGCTTTCATCTCAAGCACTGATGACTTTGGCAGATATTTGAAGGTATTGGGAAAATATGAACTGTGTCACTAGCGGAATCGACAGAATGAAACTGGTTCTAAGCTCTGACGATTGTTGGGGAAGTTCAAAGCTTGTAGTCATTGGTTTGCTCTGTTTGACACTCTCCACCTTGACGGCTGCAGATACAATGTCGAATGGAATCTTTCAGTTAATCAACCAGCGGTTGAACTATATGCAGGATGTAGCCTTATCCAAGGCCAAAAGCCATAGTGCGGTCGAAGACCTGGCCAGAGAAAAGCAGGTGCTTGAGAAAGCATTGGTCGATGCGCAGCAGGCAGGTATACAACCGGACTCTATTGTTGGTTTCTTTCAGGCACAGATGGATGCTGCCAAGGCGATTCAATATCGCTATAGGGCTGACTGGTTATCTACCCATCCTGAAAAGAGTGAATATCGGGATTTAGCTTCTGAGGTCAGGCCAAAGCTTTTGGAGCTTGGTGATGAAATAGTGGTTAGAATCAGCGAATACCTGAAAGATGGAGGGTCTTTTGATAATAATCTGCAGAAAGATTTTGTCAGAACGGTGAATACAAAGCATCTATCTGAAAACGATAAAAAGAAAATGTTTGAAAGTCTTCAGATGATACGTTTGATCAAGAGCTAGTGCAGTGCGTTGAAAGCTGTACTGCATATCATTTTCAAACCAGTCATCAGTCCACTTGGCTCGCTGCTGAAAAATCATACTCCCGGCTGAAAAAGGCAAAATGGTCTCAAATCTCTTACGGTTTTTGACTGAGCGATAGTAAGTACTCAACCATACGAAATCATATTTTCTGACTTATTGTTCAGGCACTCTGACTGCGTTGCAACTCTGGTCACATAGCTTGCTATGTTCCCGTCGTTGCGCCTTGCAGAGCACCTGCCCAATAAGCCAGAAATATTCGATTCCGTATGGCTTAGTACTTAGACGTCATTTATACATTCTGGCCAGAATGGTTTGTATTCTGGCATCTTCTTTCCGGTTGATTTCACATGGTGCAACCTTTGGTTTTTGACAGAAAAACACGTTTATTTTCTTGATCTGATACTTACTCGATCTATCTTTCATGTCTATAAATCATATGCACAAGTGGAATGATGAAAAACTCACTCTACATGGCACTGCTGTTACTAGTTGCTTCATTATCTGTCGTCTGTCACGCGGAATCGTTGAAAAGACGATTTGTTGTCGAGTTTCAACGGGGTGATGCAGGTTCTCCAATCCAGAATTTTAGTATAAAGATCGACTCTAACACATTGTTGTTCAACCAGTCAGACATTGCCGACAAAAACAGTTGTGCAGGGTCGGCTTCGCTGCCTGATGATAGCCCACGCGGAATTGGCGGTTGTGAGCTAAAGACGACCCTTATTGAATCTCTTTCGTGGCTATGGGTTTACGCTACCAGTGCGCTGGTTGCTGACGAGTTTCTGATCACTAATACAGCTCCTCGCTTCAGAGCTAATCTATGGTTAGGCGTCGGAGCCTTTATCGCTGTCGGCTGGATTATTAAAAGCTATTGGAACCCCGATTCACCGTTGTTTAAACCGATGGGTCAACTGAAGGCAAGTCAGGATAACCCATTTGCGAACACCATCATGATGCTCTCCGGAAATGGTCAACAGCAAGGCCAACAACAAAGCGAGCAATCAGAATCTTCCAGTCCGCAGGCCTCAGCAAACACCTTCCAAATTCAAGGTTCTGTCACTGGCTCCCTGTCTTCTGACTCTGGTGGCGGCAACGAAGACCCTGAACAACACCAGCAGCATACTTTGGGTTTAAATTGCTTCGTCGCTTCCTGTAATGGCGCTTGTATATTCAGACCATCACCGGAGAGCAGAGAATCAGCTGAATTACCGCTGAATGTCGGGGAAAGTTCAACAGGACAAACAGGAACAACACCAGAACAAAGCTCATATCCTTGCCCGGAAATCCCAAATAACGTTCAGCCCAAAAATAATTTTCACGAGCCAATGAATCAGCAAGAGCCCATTCCGGTTAAACCAACTGTAAGCCCAACAAATGCAGGAGCTGCCAATACAGCCGCTGGCAGGAGGTACGAATGTGAGGTGATAGTGGTCGGGCAGGATGGCGACCAGCGACCATGCGGGATGATCTTCTGGAGTGCCAAAAGGCTGGCGTGTCACAAAATCAGATTCCACTCCAGACTGAGTACAGGGACAGCCTGTAAAACTCGTCTCAAAGAATTTGTCTGTGACGCAATAGTGATTTTGGAGAATGGCAGGCAGCTGCCGTGCGGTTCGTCCTTAAGGAATAAAAAAAAGCTGTCGATTCACAAAAAGAAATACCACGTTGAGCCAGCATTCTGTGACCTGATAGTGTGTGGGGAGGATGCTAATCTGCGAGTATGCGGGACGGTCTTCATAAATAGTCTACAGCAGCAGAGTCACAGCCAATTATATCACGAAGGTGAATGGGATATCAGATGGTCGCATCCCGGAAGAAGTGACCACATTACCGGGTCACATTTTTGTGATCTGGCTTTGTTAGTGGATGACGGCGTGGGGGGAATGCTGCGGCGACTATGCGGAGTGATCTTCAATAGTACTGAAGAACTGCTTCTTCACAGAAGAACATTCCACCAGAATCGATACCCATCTGAATAAAATAATCGAAGGGTTTGAAAACGCATCAATCTCACATATCTTTTGATTTTTAACCGAACGACGGTAGACGTCATTTCTAATCAGATCATGGATGAATTGTATTCCGGCATCTTCTTCCCGGCAATTTTTACCTGATGCAACCTTTGGTTTTTGACAAAAAAACGTTTTTTTGATTTGTCACTTTTTCGATCTATTTTTTTCTTTACAAATTAGAATGTAGAGATGGAATAATGAAAAACTCGCTCTTTGCGACACTGCTAGTGATAATACCTGTCTTTTGCCAAGCCGAACTGTTGACAAGGCGTTTTGTTGTCGAATTTCAACACGATGCAGGCTCTTCAACCCAAAGCCTTTCTATAAAGGGTGATACCAATACACAGTCGTGCATCTCGGCAGACATCGCTGACACAAATGTCTATCCAGGTTCAGATTTTTTATCTGTTGATAAACGACATGGACTTAGCGGTTATGGGTTAAAGGCAGCCTTTATCAGGTTCATTTCATGGCAATGGCTTTACGCCACAAATCTACTGGTTGCTCACGAACTGATCTTTACCATCCACGACGCCGCTCTGGGCGCCAAGCCAATTTCATGGCTGCCTTTAGAAGCATTTGTTCTTGTTGGTTTGCTTTTGAAAAGCTACTGGAGCACCGGTTCACTGCGGTTTGATACGTTGGAAAAGCCAGAGGTGGCCTCTATGACGAAGCAGGGGGATGAGCCTTTTTCAATCACCAGGATGATGCTCCCCGGAAATAGCCAGCAACAACACGGCCAACGAAACCAGCAGTCATCATCATCCGGTCAGCAAGCCTCAGGAACCACCTCCACCCAACTTACCAGTTATTCCAGTAGTCATCTGTCTTCTGGTTCTGGTGGCGGTAACGAAGGCTCTAAACAACGCCAGCATACTCTGGGTGTAGCTTGTTACTTCGATTCCTGTCATGGTGTTTGTAAACTCCGATCATCAACCGGTAGCAGGGAGTCCGCCGAAAGGCCACTGAATACTGGTGTTTTTCCAGCTCAATTTTCCAGTCAAAGCACTGATATCAAGCAGACGATCCGCCATGATAGGACGGGCGTGGCTATTTCATCCATAAACTCAGAAAAGAGCATTGTTAGTGGCATGAGAAGAGAGTTACTGAGCTTCGCTGGCTCTATGCTTTGGAAGAATCCGCGTGTGTGTGCAGTGGGAACATCCGGTGGGACCAGAGGTCAACTTCAGTTGGAAGTAATGGCTGATTACAATTGCAGTCAGGAAGAAAGGCAACAGTTAAGCACCTATGTGGAGCGTTTCCTGCGGGAAAATGTTCCGGAGCGGTTACGCAATGAATTTAAACTCATAATCAAATATGAGGGACCTCTGGAACCCTTGTAGGCAGTTTTCTATCTATTTTTCATGTCCATAAACCATATGCACGACTGGAATAATGAAAAACACACTCTTGGCGACGTTGCTAGCGGTAATATCTGTCTTCTGCCAAGCCGAACTGTTGACAAGGCCTTTTGTTGTCGAGTTTCAACAGGATGCAGGCTCTTCAACCCAGAGTTTTTCTATAAAGAGTGACCCCAATACACAGCCGCACATCTCGTCAGGCATCGCTGACACAAATGGCGATTCAGATTTTCTACCTGTTAATAAACGACATGGACTTAGCGATTATGGGTTAAAGACGGCCTTTATCAAGTCCATCTCTTACGCCACAAATCTGCTGGTTGCTTACGAACTGGCCCATAACGCTGCTCTGGGCGCCAAGCCAGTATCATGGCTACCTTCAGAAGCTTTTGTCCTTGTTGGTTGGCTTTTGAAAAGCTATTGGAAACCCGACTCACTGCTGTTTAATCCGTTGGAAAAACCGGGGGTGGCCTCTATGATGTCGCAGGGGGATGAGCCTTTTACAATCACCAGGATGATGCTCCCCGGAAATAACCAACAACAAAACGGCCAAGGAAACCAGCAGCCATCATCATCCGGTCAACAAGCCTCAGGAACCTCCTCCAACCAACCTGGCAGTTATTCTACCAGTCCTCTGTCTTCTGGTTCTGGTGGCGGTAACGAAGGCTCTGAACAACACCAGCATACGTTGGGTTTAGATTGTTACGTGGATTCCTGTCATGGCGTTTGTAAACTCCGATCATCAACCGATAGCAAAGCGTCCGCCGAAGGGCCGCTGAATACTGGTGTTTTTCCAGCTCAATTCTCCACTCAAGGCACTGATATCAACCAGACAATCGGCCCTGATAGCGTGACTATTTCATCCATAAACTCAGAAGTGGTATGCACCACGCCCAATCAAGGGGGCGATGCAAATGCCCGGTGCCACAGTGGATCATTGTTGCATAATGCAGTATCGAGAGGTCATAGTAATACTGTCCAATTTCTGTTGGCTGATGGTGCTGACCCCGATGCCCCGGACCACAATGGCCACTGTCCGCTATGGTTTGCGATAAGGGATGGACATGCTGAAATCGTTGAACTATTGCTTCATAGCGGTGCCAGTCTGTACCATTCCGGTTACTTTGACCGTGCGCTGCTGTTGTGCTGGGCGATACGCAGTGGTCCGCAAATGACAGCCACTCTTCTGGCAAACGGCGTGGAACCAAGTGATCCCAGAGGCTTTATCTTTCCATTGTCTGTTGCGGTACGCTCAAGTGATCTGAAGGCGATCAAGCTCCTGCTGGCCAATGGTGCCAATCCAAATGTTCGTGATTCTGAGGGCGTTAAAGTTATCCATGAAGATCTGCAAAGTGAGCTAGGTTATGGGTACGGGTATTATTCAGAAAGAGTAGAAATCGTCACCATTTTGCTGGCCAGGCACTTTGTTCCATTTGACCAGCTATGGGTTCCCCCGAATGTCAGTAATAAGCACAATAAGCCCGATTTGAGCTTACTCCATCTGGCTGAGAAGAACGGGCATATCAAAGTTGCTAACATTCTGAAGAATTATACACCTGTACCTTATCAACCGGCGTCGCTACAGTGTTGGGCCCGTGCCTCTATCCGCTCGCGGCTGGTGCAGAACCGGGCTAATTTTTGGCAGACCCTGCGCGCCGATTCCCATTGCCTGCAGCTGCCCAGGCACCTGAAAGCTTTTGTGTACCGACCGCTATCCTTCTAGCAAAAACGTCATAAACCCTCGCCCAAACGGTGGGTAAAGGAGCGGACATTACAGGTCGCGGTAAGAGGCCTTCATATTGTTATCAATAAATACCCTGAGGGGTATCTTTTACCTGATTCAACCTTTGGTTTTTGACAAAAAAACGTTTTTTTGATTTTTCACTTTCTCAATCTATTTTTTTCTTTAGAGATCAGAATTTATTTAGAGATGGAATAGTGAAAAACTCACTCTATGCGACACTGCTAGCGATAATATCTGTCTACTGCCAAGCCGAACTTTTGACAAGGCGTTTTGTTGTCGAATTTCAACAGGATGCAGGCTCTTCAAACCAGAGCTTTTCTGTAAACAGTGGCCTCAATACACAGCCGTGTAAGTCGTCAGACATTGCTGACAAAAATAGCTATCCAGAGTCAGATTTTCTGTCTGTTGATAAACGACATGGACTTATCGGTTATGGGTTGTTAAAGACGGACTTTATCAAGTCCATTTCATGGCAATGGCTTTACGCCACGAATCTGCTGGTTGCTTTCGAACTGGTCTACGGCGCTGCTCTGGGCGCCAAGCCAACATTATGGCTACCTTCAGAAGCTTTTGTCTTTGTTGGTTTGCTTTTGAAAAGCTATTGGAACACCGACTCACTGCTGTTTAATCCGTTGGAAAAACCAGAGGCGGCCTCTATGATGACGCAGGGGGGTGAGCCTTTTGTAATCACCACTATGAAGCTCCCCGGAAATGACCAACAACAAAACGGCCAAAAAAACCAGCAGCCATCATCATCCGGTCAGCAAGCCTCAGGAACCACCTCCACCCAACTTACCGGTTATTCCAGTAGTCATATGTCTTCCGGTTCTGGTGGCGGTCACGAAGGCTCTGAACAACACCAGCATACTTTGGGTTTAGATTGTTACTTCGATTCCTGTCATGGCGTTTGTATACTTCGATCATCAACCGATAGCAAAGTGTCCGCCGAAGGGCCGCTGAATCCTGGTGTTTGTCCAGCGCAGTTCTCCAGTCAAAGCACTGATATCAAGCAGACAACTGGCCATGACAGGACGGGCGTGGCTATTTTGTCCAGAATCTCAGAAGAGAGCATTATTAGTGACATGCAAAAAGAATTTATGCATTGTGTTAGTTCTCTGCTTTGGAAGCATGTACGCGTGTGCGGGTTGCATATGACTGGTAAGGCCAGAGGTCAACTTCAGTTCAAAGTAATGGCTGATTACGATTGCAGTCAGGAAGAAAGGCAGCAATTACGCACCTATTTGGAGGGCTTCCTGCTGGAAAATGTTCCGGCGCGGTTGCGCAATGAGTTTAAACTCACTATCGAATACGGTGGGCCTATAGAAGCTTTGTAGGCAGGCTTTTCTTATGGCGTCGAGTATATCGGATCTTTTCGGTAAAAGGCTTTGCAATTTCTCAGTGTGGGCTAAAACTCCAAACACGCATCTGGTCTCACATATCTTTTGATTTTTAAACAAGCGACAGTAGACGATAATTATACTCGGGTCAGGGATGGCTTGTGCTCTGGCATCTTATTTCCGGCAAATCTTTACCTCATGCAACCTTTGGTTTTTGACAAGAAACGCTTTTTTTGATTTGTCACTTTCTCTATCTATCTTTCTTGTCTGTATACCATATGCACGAGTGCAATGATGAAAAACTCATTCTATGTGGCAATGCTTTTACTGCTTGCCTCATTATCTGTCATCTGTCAGGCCTACCTGTTGGCAGAAAGTTTTGTTGTCGAGTTTCAAAAGGAGGATGCAGGTTCTTCAATCCAGAGTTTTTCTATAAGGCGTGACCTCACTACTTTGTCACTTAACTCGTCAGATATTGTCGACACAAACGGCTATGCAGGGTCCGGTTTACCGCCTGAAGATGAAACACATGGATTTAACAGTTACAGGTTAAAAACCACCCTTATTGAGTCCATTCCATGGCAATTGATTTACGCCACCCATCTGCTGGTGGCTTACGAACTGACCCTGATCACCCATGACACTCCTCTGAGCGCTAAAGCTTTTTTATGGATAACCGTAGAAGCTTTTGTCACTTTAGGCTGGCTTTTAAAAAGCTATCGGAACTCCGATTCATTATTGTTTAAACCGATGGAACAAATTAAGGCAGCCACTATGGTGACACAGGGAGATGACCTGTTTACGATCACCACGATGATGCTTCCCGGAAATGGTCAACAACAAGGCCAACAACAAAGCGGGCAAGAAGAATCATCCGGTCAGCCAGCCTCAGGAGGAACCACTAGCCAACTTACAGGCTTTCTCACTAGCCCACTGTCTTCTGACTCTGGCGGTGGTAATGAGGACCCTGAACAACACCAGCAGCATACTTTTGATTTAAATTGTTACGTCGATTCCTGTAATGGCGTTTGTATATTCCGACCATCATCCGATAGCAGAGAGTCAGCTCAAGGTTCGCTGAATTCGGAAGAAAGTTCGACAGGCGATACAGGACCAACATCCGGACAAAGCTCCTATCCTCTCCCGGAAATCTCATATAACGTTCAGATCCAAAATGATTTCGACGAGCACATTAACCAGCAAGAGCCCATTCCAGTTAACCCCAATTTACGCCTGATAAATGCAGGGGCAGTCAATAGAATTCGTAACAGGAGAAACGAATGTCACGCAATAGTGATCGGGCTGGATGGAGAGCAGCGGCCATGCGGGATGATCCTCAGGAGTGTCAGAATGTTGTGGCTTCACAGAAGTAAACACCATGCCAGGCCACATTTCTGTGACGTGAGAGTGGCTGAGGAGGACGGCGGACGGCGGCTATGTGGGAAGATCTTCGGGAATACTGCAGAGCTGCTCCACCATAAATTAAGGCATGCAATAATGCAGAATAGAAGACTTCATGGAAGGCTTAATAGAAGGCGTTGAGAGTACAAGTCAGGAACGTGCTATGATCTCATATGCCTTTCGTTTTTTTTAACAGGACAGAGGAGTTTTTGTCTACCCTGAACAAGGGGATATCCTGCCCTCTTCTTCCCGGCGAATTCTTATCCGCTGAGGCCTTTGGTTTTTGAAAAAAACACTCTCTTCGTCATTGCTGTTGTTGCTGATGTCGGTGACTGTTATCTGTCAAGCCGAATCATTGAAAAGACATTTTATTGTCGAGTTTCAACAAAATGAAGGTGTTCCAAAAGGGAGCTTTTCTATAAAGCGTGATATTAATTCATTGTCGTGCAATCCGTCATGCCTTGCTGACATAAATTATGACGCAGAGTCAATTTTTCCGCCTGATGACAAACAACCCAGTGTTGGCATTTACGGTGCAACAAAGTCCCTTATTGAATCGATCTCGTGGGAGTTGATTTATGCCACTCATCTGCTGGTTGCTTACAAACTGGTTCTTACCACCAGCGACAACCCTATGAGTACCAAAGCTAATTCATGGATACCTGTAGAAGCATTTGCCGCTGTCGGCCTGCTTTTAAAAAGCTATTGGAGCCCCGAATTGCTGCTGTTTAACCCGATGGATCATCGGGAGGCGACTTCTATGATGACAGAGGGAGGTGACCCATTTGTGATCACCACTATGATGCTCCCCGGGAATGGCCAGCAACAAAGCCAACCAAATAATAAGCAAGCAAAATCATCCGGTCAGCAAGCCTCAGGGGCGACTAACACCCGGATTTCAGGCTCTATCACCGGCTCCCTGACTTCCGGCTCTGGCGGTTCTGGCGAAAGCCCTGAACAACAACATACTTTCGATTTAAATTGTCATGTTGATTCCTGTCATGGCGTTTGTATACTCCGATCATCATCCGACAGCAAAGAGTCTGCTGCAGGGTCGCCGAATTCCGAAGAAATCAGGACAGGTCGCAGGGCAGCAAAAGCCGGACGAACCACCACCTCCAACTTGTTGCCCGACGCGATTCCAGATCGTTTTTTTTCCAACCATTTGCCTGGACTAAATGATCCATTACCTGAACCTGTCGTTGTTTTTGAAACTCTAATTAGCTTACGTGAGGTAGATGGTATCAGCCAGCCAATCTATCATCCCCACATTCGGCATGTGGGTGAAAGGGCAGCTTATAGACCCAGGAGTTTAGACTGTGACGAGCTGGTGGACGAAGGGGATGGCGAGCGGATACCATGCGGGAAGATCTTCAGGAATGCCAGAAAGCTTGCGCGTCATAAAAAAAGAAGGCATTGAGAACGCAAGTGTGTTGATCTGGAGCAGAATGCCATTAGAAGGTAGAGCCCTCTTCTTCCCGGCGAATTCTTACCCGGTGAGACCTTTGGTTTTTGAAAAAAATGCTTTTTTTCTTGCTCTATCAATTTTCTGATCTAACTTTTCCGTTCAGAGAAAACACAAAGCGGATGTAAGGCTTAAGTTTTGAAAAAAACACTCTCTTCGTCATTGCTGTCATTGCTGATTTCAGTGACTATTGTCTGCCATGCCGAATCGTTGAAAAGACATTTTATTGTCGGGTTTGAACAGGATGAAGGTGTTTCAAAAAGGAGCTTTTCTATAAAGCGGGATATTAATTCATTGTCGTGCAATCCGTCATACCTTGCCGACATAAATGATGACGCAGAATCAATTTTTCCGCCTGGTGACAAACCAGACAGTGTTGGTGGCTACGGCGCAACAAAGTCCCTTGTTGAATCGATATCGTGGGAGTTGATTTTTGCCACTCATCTGCTGGTTGCTTACAAACTGGTTCATACCAGCAGCGACAGCCCAATGAGTACCAAGGCGAATTCATGGGTACCTGTAGAAGCATTTGCTGCTGTCGGCCTGCTTTTGAAAAGCTATTGGAACCCCGATTCGCTGCTGTCTAACCCGATGGATCATCGGGAGGCGACCTCTGTGATGACACAGGGGAATGACCCATTTGTGATCATCACTATGATGCTCCCGGGGAATGGCCAGCAACAAAACCAACCACAAAATGAGCAAACTGGTTCATCCGGTCAGCAAGCCTCAGGGACAACAACCAGCACCGGGATTTCAGGCGCTATCACCGGCTTGCTGACATCGGGCTCGGGCGATGGTGGCGAAAGCCCTGAACAACCCCAACATACTTATGGTTTAAGTTGTTACGTCGGTTCCTGTCATGGCGTTTGTCAACTCCGATCATCACCTCGTAGAATGGCGAATAATGAACAAAGTTTGTTTAGCCAGGTTGTAGAGGGGCTTCTCACTCCCGTCCTGTATTTGGCTGGCATCTATTTTACCCCCTGCGCAGCGCGGACTGGCCAAACGAAACGTTCAGAGGGCCATAAACAACCCCAACATACTTACGGTTTCAATTGTCACATCGATTCCTGTCATGGTGAGTGTAAATTCCGAGCACCATCCGATGGCTGAGACCCGGCGCATACACTTCGTACCGGGCCAATGTCTACAAAATCTGTGATGTGTGCGGGGCACCCTGCTTGAATGCTGACGCCCTGAGAGAACAAAGCATTAGACTTTATCGCAAGCGGTGATAGCGAAGCAGTTACTCAAGGGACATTTTCTTACCCGTTGCGACCTTTGGTTTCCAGAATCGTTCCCATGTTGGGACCCACAGAGCCTAAAAGCGTGAAGAACAGAGTTTTGCGACCCTCTCTGGGCATTGGAAGAAATGGTTGTTTTTGAAAAAAATGCTTGTTTACTTGATCTATCAATCTCTTGGTCTAACTTTCTTGTTCAGAAAAAGCACAAAACACATCTAAGGATTAAGTTTGAACAAAACACTCTCTTCGTCGTTGCTGCTATTGCTCGCGTGGCTGACTGTTATCTGTCATGCCGAATCTTTGAAAACACATTTTATAGTTGAGTTTGAACACGACGGAGGCGTTCCGGAAGGAAGCTTCTTTATAAAGCGTGATCTTGATGCGTTGTCGTATAATCCATCATCCGTCGCAGACATAAATGATGACGCAGGATTAATTTTGCCGCCTGATGACAATTCACACAGAGTTGGCGGTTACGGCGAAACAAAGTCCCTTATTGAATCGATCTCGTGGGAATTAATTTACGCTAGTCATCTGCTGGTTGCTTACAAATTGATTCTGACCACCGGCGACACCCCTCTGAGCGCCAAATCTTATTCATGGATGCCCGCTGAGGCGCTTGCCGCTGTTGGCCTGCTTTTGAAAAGCTATTGGAACCCCGATTCGCTGCTGTGTAACCCGATGGATCAATTGGACCCGGTATCTATGTTGGCACAGGGAAATCACCCGGTTTTGATCACAACCAAAACAAACCCCAAAAACGGTGAAGGACAAAGCGGACAACAAAACCAGCCACAAAACCAGCCATCTCAATCGCAAGCCTCAGGAACAACTCCCCATCTTACAACGGCTTTGTCCAGCCTCATGGCCTCAGGCTCCGGGGGCGGTAATCAGGGCCCTGAGCAACCCCGGCATACTCTGAGTTTCAATTGTTATGTCGATTCCTGCAATGGCTTTTGCAGACTCCGACAATTCGGTAGCAGTGAATCAGTTGCAGGGTCACGGAGTTCCGAAAGAAGTTCGACGGGCCACACTAATCGTGGCATGACAGGAATGCGAAACTATCAGCTAGGAGTCGGTAGTTCTCTGCTTATTGTCATTCCATCAATTGCATTTCGCGAACGACAAAACTCAGCAGCAATCGGCCATCTTGTGGCTGGTTTCGACCCCTCGACTACCAGTGAACCTTGGGTTCGTATCGTCTGGTCACGTTCACTAGCCGACAGGTTCCCACTTGATCGATTTCGGCCATATGGCGTTATGGTAAGCGACGCTCATGGTCATCTCAGGGAGCTTGGGAACCACACTATGGGTTCTAATTGTTCCTTCGATTCCTGCAATGGCTTTTGCAGACTCGGACAATCCGGCGGTAGTGGATCAGCTGAAGGGTCACTGAGATCCGAAGGAAGTTCGGCGAGCCACACTAATCGTGGCATGACGGGAATGCGAAACAATCAGCTAGGAGTCGGTGGTTCTTTGCTTATTGTCATTCCATCAATTGCATTTCGCGAACGACAAAACTCAGCAGCAATCAGCCATATTGTGGCTGGTCCCGACCCCTCGACTACCAGTGAACCTTGGGTTCGTATCTGCATAGGACGTTCAGAAGCTGCCAGGTTCCCACTTGATCGATTTCGGCCATATGGCGTTATGGTAAGCGACGTTCATGGTCATCTTAGGGAGCTTGGGAACCATACTATGAGTTCTAATTGTTTCTTCGATTCCTGCAATGGCTTTTGCAGACTCGGAGAATCCGATGGATCAACTGAAGTGTCGCTGAGATCCGAAGTAAGTTCGGCGGGCCGAACACAAACCTTTCAGCCACAAGCCGGTGGATCTTCGGTGAGTGTCATGCCATCAAGGGCAAATAGTGAAGGACAAAACTGGCGACAAAACCAACCACAAAGCCAGCCATCTCAATTGCAAGCCTCAGGAGCAAGCTTACATTTTCTGCCTGGTTTCAACCTCACGTATTGCGGCTTTGGCCGTGGATCTCGGTTTCCTAACGCCATACCACCCGAGTTATTACCAATTTCGCGACTTCCGCCAATAAGCGACGCTCATAATCATTCAACGGAGCTTGCGGGCGTCCCGGAAGATTCCAGCGATACCCATGGAGCATGGTGGGATGTTGATTCCGATATGGATGTCGATCCCTATGAAGAGTAGTCCACAGTGTTCAATAAACCTGTGACTTGTTCCCGGGCTCCAGAGGTCGTCGCAAAACTCTGGTTCCCACGCTGGGATCCACAGGGCCTGAAAGCGTGGGAGTGGGTTGCGAGAGTTTTGCGATACCGGCAAAAGCCGGAGATTTGGGGGTCTAAAACTTTATTACAAAGCAGCAATGAAGTTTTTCAGAGTAATAATAATCAAAACCAGTACCATCAGGGAAAAGTCCAGCCCTCCCAAAGGCGGAATCACTCGTCTGACCCTGCTGCTCAGTGGCTCGGTCAGTTGATGCAGCAGCATCAGGCCCGGGTTGTAACTGCCGGGCGCTACCCAGCTGGCAATAGCGATGATGATCAGGCTGAACATATAGATGTTCAAAATTTCACCTGCCAGCTCCTTAAGGCTGACAATCAGCACCTGGGGAAAAGGAATCGCATCGGCAGCAAAACCCTGAACCATAAAGA
This sequence comes from Endozoicomonas sp. 8E, assembly GCF_032883915.1. NCBI lineage: Bacteria > Pseudomonadati > Pseudomonadota > Gammaproteobacteria > Oceanospirillales > Endozoicomonadaceae > Endozoicomonas > Endozoicomonas sp. 8E. The sequence continues at coordinate 572,040 of NZ_CP120717.1, forward strand.
GTACGTAAACCAGCAGTATCTGCAAGATCAGGGCAAGGACCAGAGCTGCCAGATCCAGGCCACCCATTCCCGGAATCACTTTCCTTAGAGGATTCAGTAGCGGCGAAGTGACTTTGACAATGGCCTGGGAGATGGGGTTATAAAAGTCTGCTTTAACCAGTTGCAGCAGAAAGCGCAGCAATACAGCCATGATGTACAGACCTCCCAGGGTCTGTATCAGAAAGACGAGGCTGGAGGAGAGTGCTGACATAAAAATCCTTCGTGTTCAAACAGCCATGAGCGTTAAATTCAGCCATGAGCGTTAAATAAAAGTGAGCAAGCCGGGGAAGCAAGGTGGCTTATGTGGCTGAGCCCAATATCCTGACCAGTTTACTATGAAACTTCCGGGTGCGGGAAATAGAGGCTATTGCCTGACGGCACTAGTCAGCCAGCTGTTCTGCCAGTTCCGCACCCCTTTCTTTTGCAGCCTTAACCGCTTTGTAAACCACCGCTTCAAAGCCTTCCTGGCGGAAGGTTTTTAAAGCCCGTTCAGTGGTGCCACCAGGGGAGGTGACTCTTCTGCGAAGCTCGGCAGCATCAACATCACTCTGAACAGCCATGTTTGCAGCTCCCAGAGCGGTTTGCAATGAAAAACGTTCAGCGGTTTCATGATCCAGCCCCAGCCTGACCCCGGCTTCTGCCATGGCTTCCATCATCAGGAAAAAGTAAGCCGGACCCGAGCCTGACAAGGCGGTGATGGTATCGACCTGTTCTTCTTTGTCCAGCCAGTGAAGAATGCCAATGGGGGAAAAAATCTCATTGGCAATGGCTTTCAGTTCATCCGTCACCCGGGGATTGGCGAACAGACCCGTCGCACCACAATGCAGGAGTGATGGGGTATTAGGCATACTGCGGACAATCGGCAGGCCGCCGCCACTCCAGACATCGAGACTATCAAGGCGGATACCGGCGGCTACAGAAATAATGAAGGGCTTTTGCGCCTGAAGCACGGGGGCCAGTTCAGTCAGAACCGCCCTCATCTTCTGAGGTTTGACAGCAAGCACCACAATTTCAGCCTTTTCTGCTGCTTCCAGGTTGCTGGTAGATGTATGAATACCGAGTTGGTCAGAACATTTTCTGGCACTTTCCTGTGTTTGGCAGGAAGCGAATATTCTGTCTTTCGGCCAGCCGTGTTCAATCAATCCACCCATGATACTGGTAGCCATATTGCCAGCACCGATGAATGCGATGGTCTTATTGGTCATTCCTGACTCCTTGGTGGTTCCGACTTCTGGCCCCGAAAAGAGCCGTACCAATGCGAACCATGGTTGCCCCTTCAGCAATGGCTGCCTCAAGGTCACTGGTCATTCCCATGGACAATGTGTCCATAGTTAGATGGTGCTCATGATTAAGAGATTCAAGGGTATTTGCCAGCTTTTTAAAGGGAGCCCGCTGTTTAGCTTCATCTTCTTCCGGTGCGGGTATTGCCATGAGCCCGCGCAGCCGAAGCCTGGGAAGTTGGGATATGGCTACTGCCAGTTCGGGAAGTTCTGTCAGAGTGGCTCCGGATTTGCTTTCTTCTTCGCTGATATTGACCTGAAGACAGATATTCAGGGGCGGAAATTGTTCCGGGCGTTGATCATTCAGTCGTTGGGCAATTTTAAAACGATCGACACTGTGTACCCATTGGAAGTGACTGGCAATATCGCGGGTTTTGTTCGATTGGATCGGTCCGATAAAATGCCAGACCAAACCTTCCAGATCCCTGAGTCGGGTGATTTTATCCACAGCCTCCTGCAAATAGTTTTCACCAAAATCCCTCTGACCCAGCTGCCAGGCCTCGGCAATCATCCCGGCAGGCTTGGTTTTACTGACTGCCAGAAGTTTTACCTGGCTTTCCCGGCCGCTGGCTTGCTCGGCTTTGTGAATTCTTTCAAAAACCTGGTCGAATTGACTTTTTAATGAGGTCATCAGCCTGTACAGTAGTTGATTAATAGGTAGAAACCGATATTTCGGTTGAACATAAGAAGGAGTCCCGGTCTATTTTACCTGCGTCCGGGTTTCAGGGGGAAATTCATGGACATAACCGAACTGCTGGCCTTCAGTCACAAGCAAGGCGCTTCGGATCTTCACATCTCAGCCGGCCTTCCGCCCATGATTCGTATAGACGGTGATATTCGCCGGATTAACCTGCCTCCCATGGATCACAAGCAAGTTCACAGCCTGATCTATGACGTCATGAACGACAAGCAGCGAAAGGACTACGAAGAGAAGCTGGAAACCGACTTTTCGTTTGAGGTCCCCGGTGTCGCCCGCTTTCGTGTCAACGCTTTTAACCAGAGCCGCGGAGCCGGTGCTGTATTTCGTACTATCCCCAGTAAAGTGCTTTCGATGGAAGACCTGGGCATGGGCCAGGTGTTCAAGGATATTGCCCTGAAGCCCCGGGGTCTGGTGCTGGTGACGGGTCCTACAGGTTCCGGAAAGAGTACCAGTCTGGCGGCCATGATGGATTACATCAATGACAACAAGTATGAGCATATACTAACCATCGAAGACCCCATTGAATTTGTTCACGCCTCGAAAAAATGTCTGGTAAACCAGCGGGAAGTTCACAGGGATACCCACAGTTTCAGCGACGCACTGCGCTCGGCACTTCGTGAAGACCCCGATATTATCCTGGTGGGTGAGATGCGCGATCTTGAAACCATTCGTCTTGCGCTGACGGCTGCAGAAACCGGTCACCTGGTTTTCGGGACTCTGCATACCACCTCCGCAGCCAAGACGATAGACCGTGTGGTGGACGTATTCCCGGGAGCTGAAAAAGCTATGGTGCGCTCCATGCTTTCAGAATCCCTGCAAGCAGTTATCTCCCAGACCCTGCTCAAGAAAAACGGCGGCGGACGTGTGGCAGCCCACGAGATTATGATCGGTACTCCTGCTATTCGTAACCTGATCCGCGAAGACAAGATTGCCCAGATGTACTCTTCCATCCAGACCGGTGGTGCCCTGGGTATGCAGACACTTGACCAGTGTCTCCACGAGCTGGTGAGAAAAGGCTTGATTGCCAAAGATGTGGCTCAGGAAAAAGCCCGGGACCCGGAAAACTTTTAACCATGGATATCAATCGTTTACTAAAAGTGATGGCCGAAAAGAAGGCCTCTGACCTCTTTATCACGGCTGGCTTTCCACCCAGTTTTAAACTCAATGGCAGGATTGTGCCTGTCACCAGGGAGCCTCTGACACCTGCCATGACCCGGGACATGGTCTACGGTGTGATGGATGAAGATCAAAAAGCCGAATTTAATCGCGAGCATGAATGCAACTTTGCAATATCAGCCTCTGGAATAGGCCGCTTTCGTGTCAGTGCTTTCTACCAGCGAAATTTGGCTGGCATGGTATTGAGAAGGATTGAGACCGAGATCCCGACGCTGGATCAGCTGAAGTTGCCGAAGGTGATTAAAGAGCTTTCCATGAGCAGAAGAGGTCTTGTGCTTTTTGTTGGGGCCACCGGTGTTGGTAAATCGACTTCCCTTGCGGCGATGCTCGGGCATCGGAATGAACATGCCTGCGGGCACATCATCAGTATTGAAGACCCGATTGAATTTATCCATCAGCATCGCAAATCCATTGTCACCCAGCGTGAAGTAGGCATTGATACAGAGTCCTATGCCGTGGCTCTGAAAAACACCCTGCGACAGGCACCGGATGTCATCATGATTGGTGAAATCAGAACCCGTGAAACAATGGAATATGCCCTGGCATTTGCGGAGACAGGGCATCTCTGTCTGGCGACACTGCACGCAAATAATGCTAACCAGGCACTGGAAAGGATTATCCATTTCTTCCCGGCGGATCGTCATGGTCAGATATGGATGGACTTATCCCTGAACCTGAAAGGCCTGGTTGCCCAGCAGCTGGTGAGAACCCGGGATGGCAAAGATCGCCGGGCAGCCGTTGAGGTTCTTCTCAATACACCCTTGATTCAGGATACTATCCTTCACGGTAATGTTCATGAACTCAAGACCATTATGAAGAAGTCTCATGAGCTGGGTATGCAAACCTTTGATCAGGCGTTGTTTGAGCTTTATAACAATGGAGAAATCACTTACGAAGAAGCTCTGTCGCATGCGGATTCACCTAACGATCTGCGTCTCATGATCAAGCTGGGGCCAAAGACTGATGGGGAGCATCTGACCAAAACGGCAGACAAGCTCAGTTTACAGCATGAGGAGATCTACTAGCTGGACAGACAGCCCGATTGAAGCCCTGTATCAGAGCTCCCCAAGGGAGGGAGTATCGTAGTCCGGGCACTCTTTAATGTAATTCTGTTGAAGGGTTACAAGATCCTCTTTGGTGAAAATATCGGTATGGATGTCTGCTTTGGTGAGACGGTTCAGACAGCGTTCCTGTTTTGTAGCCGTTCCACGCAATTCTCTTGGCAGCAGAATGACGTTCACCAGCTCCCTGTTGCCTTTCATATCCACCTGCTCCACTAAACTGCCTATACAACATAACGCACAATCTGGCAGGCCTTTCGTCATTCGCTGTGCGTAGTCTGCCTTCATCCCATAACCAATGAGCGCGCTGGGTGTCAGTTTACGCCGGATCTCAAATTTCTGAGGCGAAATAATCGACAGGTGTTCAATACTTCCGAAGCAGCGGTCACCGCCTTCAACGAGCAAAGTCTGGGTCAGTGTCGTGTTATTGGGGACCTGCTTATGCAGTGATATGCCCTCAACCAGAAAGGCATGGCTGAACGTGCCGCTGCCTCCGTAACTGGCGGAATAACTCATCAACACCTGCTGGTTTTCCATCTGCCCAATCAATTTATAACTGGAGTATGTTGGTAAGCCGGTTTCACTGTTGTGTTCGGGTTGATCATTTTTTTCAAAAACAGCCTGCCATGGGGTAGGCTCCTTGAAAGGGTAACTGAGGTATTTGTTCGTGCAGCCATTCAGGTCGATGGTCTTCTTGCCTGACGACTGGCTGCCTGTTTCCAGACTGGCGAAAGGTTCAAAGCAGAGAGGGTGAATAATTTCTCTCTCACCGGCCCGGGATTTCAGGTACAGGGTACCCAGAAACAGAATCAAAAGAGTTGAAAGAGCGTAGCTAGAGTACCGGGTTGTTCTCATCGTTCATCCAGCCTTCCAGTATAATTTGTGCTGCCATACCATCGACCGGATTAGAGCCATAGTGCCCACTATGGCCCAGTTTGTTTGCCCAGTCTTTGGCTTCAAAAGAGCTTAGACGCTCATCAGCTTCGAAGAAAGGCAGGTTGTAACGACCATGGAGACGTTTGCCGAATTTTCTGGCTCGCATCGACATCTGGGACTCGGTGCCGTCCATGTTCAGGGGGATACCCACCACGACTGCATCAGGCTGCCATTCTTCAATCAGCGCAGCGACATCGGTCCAGTTTGGAATACCATCTTTTGCTTTGATAGAAGCTAATGATGTTGCTGTTCGGGTCACAGCCTGACCGACAGCCACACCAATATTACGTGTACCAAAGTCAAAGCCCATCAGGGTCTTCAGTTTTTTTTCAGTCATGTCTTCTTTAACATCGCCAGAGGGAGCCTTTTGCTGAGGGGAGCTATGAGTGGCCAACCTGATCAGAGAGCAGCCGAAGATCGACACCCAATGATTTGGCGGCAGCATCCAGACGTCGCTGGAAAGGCGTTTCGAAAATAATCTGTTGATTGGCCTTGCAGGTGAGCCAGGCATTATCAGATAACTCTTTTTCAAGTTGACCGCCACCCCAGCCGGCATAGCCCAGGGCCACCAGTGAAGCATCAGGGCCTTCATCCCGGGCCATGGCGAACAGAATGTCCCTGGAAGTGGTTAGCGCAAGCCCATGACTGATTTCAAGACTGGAATCCCATCGATCGCTGCCAGAGTGGAGAACAAAGCCCCTTTCAATCGCCACCGGGCCGCCGGCATAAATGGTGTCGGGACTGAGGAAGCATTCGTCCGCATCGCGGATGCCTACCTGACTGAACACTTCACCCAGCGTCAGATCGGTCGGGCGATTAACAATGATTCCCAATGCTCCGGCGGGATTGTGTTCACAAACCAGAGTCAGAGTACCTGCAAAAGAAGCATCTGCCATGCGAGGCATAGCAATCAGGAAGTGGTTTTTGAGGCTTTGAAAGGTTTCACTGCTCATGGTGGGAGTATCAGGGTAAACGGTCCCGATGGCAAATAAAGTGCTCAATGAATATTGGCCCAGAAACGTTACTGGCTGAATAGTCTGTTACCTTTTTCAAAGCGCCAGGTACGAATGATCTCTACAATGTCGTAATCCCGTAAATCGTCTGTGAAGGGTGCATAGGGAGCCGCTAATCTGACGATTCGGATAGCCGCGTCATCCAAAATGCTGAAACCCGAAGATTTTAAGATTTCGACACTGGACAGAGTGCCATCACGGTTAATTGCCACCATCAGACGGAGTTCGCCGTACAGTTGTTGTTGGCGGGCTTTGGCAGGGTAGTTCAGGTTACCGATACGTTCGACCTTCTGTTTCCAGGCATTTTTGTAAGCGGCACCGGGCTCAAGCATGGTGGAGGCTGAGGTCAGTCGTTTCACATTAGGGCGTCTGGCATAGGCCTGGCGCTGGTCACTGAGCTGAGCTTCGAGGCTGGCAATCTCCTGACGCAGATCGATCTGCTTGCTGGGCTCGGCCTTTTTGGGTTGCTCTTGTGTGGGTTGGTTAATAACGTCACTGTCCTGAACCTTTTTCTCGCTCTCAGCTCGGGTAACGACCTGAGGTGTTTTCTTTGCCTCTGTTTCAGGCGCAGCCGCTTCCTGAGGCTGAAGCTCAACCTCGCTGATTTTGTTGTCCTGTATATCGGCTTTTCGGTCGGTAGTGGGTGTGGCTTTTTTTTCAAGTGTGCCACTGCCCTGCTGATTCAACTGGGCCAGAAAGTCGGCATCTTCCGGCTTTTTCTGGCTCTTGTAGGTCGCAAGGGTGACTTCAAGCGTTTTCGGAGGTGGCGCTTTGTCTTCAAGTCCAAAAGAGAGGCCGAGCACAATCACGGCATGAATAGCGGCTGCCATGAACAGGGTAAAGCCTAAGCGGTCGGCAGAAGAAACGGTCGTCATTGACGGAGTGGGCCTCTTGGATAGTGCATCCTGAATCTTATAGTTGATCTCCCTGGGGCCTGGAAGGTTATCACAATACCTCACCAGCTACATAAGCATTGTCATCAATGAGCATAGGGTACGCAAGTACTGCTTGCTGGGTTTGGGGACATATTTCCAATGGGTGTAGGTGTCAGGGCTACTCACTTGCCGTATGGTAACGAAAATTGTGTATTATTGAGGTCTGAGAAAGTTCGGTACGCTCATCATTATGAAATTTACGTTTAAAAATCTGGGGTATGTGGATCAGGGATCAATAGAGTTGGGAGAGATGACTCTGATCTGTGGTCCAAATAATGTCGGCAAAACCTGGCTCAACTACGCTATGTATGGCTTGTTGAAAGATTACCCTTTTACAGCCTCGTTTAATCTTGAACCTGAGATGTTTAAGAATTTGAAGGAGCACGGAACTGCAAAGCTCTCGTTGACAGACTATGCGGGAAAGCTCGATCAGATTCTCAAGAACATGTCTGATCGTTTTAGCCACAATCTTGGGAAGTACTTCAACACGGATTCCGACCTGATGTCGAAAGCCAGGGTGGGTCTGAAGCTTGAAAACTACACGCTGGATTTGAGTGAAAATATCCATCGAGTAGTGAGATTGGGTAGAAAGGATGTGCTACTTATCTCTAAAGAGGCAGGGGATAATACTCTTATTGTCACGCTTCAGGATACTGATTCAGATCTACCTGAGCCTGCCGTTATTGATATTGTAGAGCGGGAGCTGGCCAGGACGCTTCTTGGTGCTTGCATATTGACACCTTTTGTACTGACTTCTGAAAGGACTGGTATTTCTCTTTTCTATAAAGAGCTGGATCTTAGTAAGAATATTCTGGTTGAGCATTTGTCCGATAGCAGCAAGAAAGGGATTAACCCATTCAGGTTGTTGAATAGTATGCGTTCCAGATATGCAGAACCTATTAAGGATAATATCGATATTATTCGTGATGCTGATAATATTGCAAAGAAAAAAAGTTTTCTTAAAGAAGATAAAGCAGGTGAATACAAGCCTGTTTTTGATGCGTTAAGAGAGATTATTGGTGGCGGTTTTAAAACTGTAAATGACCAGGTCCTTTATCAACCTGTTAAAGAGAGAAACAGGGATAAAACAGCTCTACCCATCTATCTGGCTTCTTCTTCGATTAAGTCACTGTTTTTGTTGGATCTGTATATCAATTCTATAGCTGAAAAAAACAGCATTCTGATTATTGATGAGCCAGAGTTAAATCTTCACCCAGATAAGCAAAGGCAAATGGCCAAGTTACTGGCCAGGTTAGTTAATGCAGGCATTAAAGTTGTTATGACTACCCACAGCGATTTTCTGGTGCGTGAAATAAATAACAGAATCATGCTTAATGTTGATTTCAAAGGGCGATCCAACCTCATGAAAGAACATAAGATGGTCAAAGAAGATATATTACGGCCAGAACAGGTTAAGGCGTACACAGTACACTCTGATCATAAAGTTCATCAGTTGGAGGTCACTGAAGAGGGTATTGATACCGATGTTTTTGATCAAAAAATAGAGGATGCCAATGCATTGCAAGATGACATTTATTATCAGATGAGTTGAATTCAGGGGCTTGGTTTTATGAGATCTGAATTTCTTGCTTTGCTTGCGCCAGAGGTTATATTGCCCATAGTGGAAAGGTCAGGCATGTTTACAGTTACTGTTAAAGAAACTGGAGCAGATGCAAAACTCAGGAGTCTGGAAATAACAGGCCTTACTGATGAAGATATTGCTTTTACTCTGGATTATCGGTCATCTGGTCGGTTGAAAGCATGTTTTAAACAGCTTTCATGCTATCTAAATGTTCAGCATGACAAAGTTAATAAAAGCTGTGATTTTGTTATTTTGACAAGAAACAAAGGGAGTTTAATTGCTGTTGTTGGCGATATGAAGTCAAATAAACCAAGAGAAAGTGAGGTAAGGCTACAGCTTCAGAACTCTGAGCTTTTTGTTGAGTATCTATTTTCTCTTGCTAAAACATGGCACTCGGTTAAAGAAGAATTATCCTTCAAGAGGGTTTGTGTCCATAGCGGAAAGTCAATGATTAAGAAAAGATTAACAAGGGCAAAAAGATCATCCAATAAAGAGGATGGTAAAGTACACTTCCATTCAGTTCGAGGCAGGATGGCAAGAATACGGCTGAACGAATTAATAGAATGAATTGATACAAGCCGAGCTTATGTCTCCATCCTCACAGTAAGGGGTTTTATACTCGTTAGATAGTTTTACTTGAGTAAAACCGCTACTAAAAATCTAACATAATCTGTAATTATGTAGACTTATCTACGCCGTCGGCATGGATGCACGACGAATCGTGTCTAACTCCACTCTTGCGTAGGGTTTAGGGTCGAGCTGTAACGTGTCTCGACCATAATTATCAAGGTTAAAACTCGCACTGTAATCCCTATCATGCAGAGTTTTACATTTTGGACACCGCCACTCACGATCAGACAGAGTAAGATTATCATTTACGTAGTCGCAAGTATGAACCGCACACTTCTTCGAGCTGGGAAAGAACCGATCTGCAATCACAACCTGGCATCCTCTCAGCTCTGCCTTGTATTCAACAAGTTCTCTCAGCTTACCGAAACCTGCGTCACTGATTGCTCTTGCCAGTTTGCGGTTTTTTACCATGCCTTTGACATTCAGATTTTCGAGGGTGATTATTTTGAATCTTGACGTCAGATAATCACTTACCTCATGTAGTACGGCTGATCGCTGGTTACTTATCCGGTAATGTAGTTTGGCAACCGCTCGCTTGGCTTTCACATAGCGGTTGCTTCCCTTTGTTTTGCGGCTTAACGCCCTCTGTTTCCTGTTAAGGCGTTTCAGAGAGCCTTTCAGTTTCTGATTAGCAGCAAAGGTTTTGCCATTCGAACAAATAGCTAAATCTTTGACGCCAAAATCAACGCCTACAGACTCACTGCTTTGTGCTTTTGGGTCGTAATCCTGAGTGTCTACCAAAATAGAAGCGAAATACTTTCCGGCGCGCTTACTGATTGTCACCTGACAGGGTGTTCCTGTGAATCTCAGCTCTTGGCGCATCTTGATGCGGGTTTTCAGTTTCTCAATGCGAAGTGTTCTGTCATCAACATCGAACTTGGGTTTTTCTCTGAGAGAAAAACTGTCGTGTAGTCCTCGCTTCTTGAATCTTGGATAACCTGCTTTTTCTCCTTTCTTCACCCGACGAAAGAAGTGAGTAAAGGCGTCATGAAGATCGTCGATTGTGTTCCTGGTGACACGTTGGCTGACTTCGGCATACCAGGGAAACTCAAGCCTGAGTTCCTGGTATTTTTCATTCGCAGCCTTCTTTGACCATTTAACGCCTTCTTTATTGAAATGTGCTAACAGTTGATTGAACGCATGACGACGGGAACCACAAGCCTTATCAAGATAATCGGCTTGTTGTTTTGTCGGTCTGAGTTCAATCTTGTGAGCTAACAACATCTCGCAAAGTCTCAAGCATTTTTTCGTATAACCTGAGTTCGCCAACCTTTTGCAGAACAGCAGGCTTCCAGTAACTCTTGCTGCCTGTCTAAGTCTGGCTTTTGGTCGTGACCGGATACTCTGCAATAGCAAAGCGTAGGCGCAGCTTCGTTACTGTAGCCTATGAATTCAGACACGTCGTAGTAACGAGTTCCACCTTTGGTCTTTCTGGCAGGAAGCAGCTCACCTGTGCTTTCCCATTTTCGAAGTGTTACTGGGTCTGTACCAAGTAGACGAGCTGCCTCACCTATCTTTACTAATCTCTTATCTATGCATGAGATTTTATAAGATAGTTTTAGATTATAATAGATTGTTGCGAACTGTTTTTAACCCTGTCGCGGTTGTACTTGGGTAAAACATCAGGAGAAAAGTACCATGACATCTATAGCTGTCAGAAAGTCCGGTGGAGCAAGTATCGTCAGTATACCCAAAGTCGTACTGAAAACCTTAGGTATAAAAGTAGGATCAAGGCTGAATCTGTCCATTGAGGACAACAAGATTGTCTTGTCCCCCGTCGAAGAAGAGTTAACTCTTGAAGCTCTGCTTGAAGGAAGTCCGGCTGAACGTCTGGTCATGACAGACGAGGACAAAGAGTGGCTGGGCATGTTACCTGCTGGTAAGGAAATTTGATGTACATACCCGATCGGGGCGATATTGTATTCATCAATTTTGCACCCAGTATTGGCAAAGAAATCATGAAAACCCGACTTGGCTATATGCTTTCCCGGAGACTTCTTAACCAGCATAGAGGGTTCGCCATCATTGCTCCTGTTACCCGTATCATTCGAGGCGTCAAACTAGCAGCCTGTCGGACTTGAGCGTCCGTAGCGAGGATTGCGAGAAATTGAGGATAAAAATTTCTGATTCCGAGGAGAATAGCGAGCTATTTGACGAGGAAGCAGGAATTTTTAGACCAATTTATCGCAACCGCAGTAGGACAGTCTTAAGTCCGACAGGCTGCTAGAGGTGCTGTTAACCAGAACAATGACGACCCACGGGTCTATTCTGGTTCACCAGATGAAATCCATGGACTTTGAGTGCCGGGCTGCTGGTTTCGTAGAGAAATCGCCGGAATCAATCATCGATCAATCAGACAAGATAGCGAAGTTAATTATCGCCTGAAAATTTATTAATCACTATCGATTGTTAGTCTTGCCAACAGAGTTGTCATTATGGTCAGGATGACTTTTCTATATCTTTTTAAAACATACTTACTGCTTGTCCTGAGTGATAGGTATCTTGATTAACTGCCACGGAGGTGATTGATATGAATACTCAAGGATTTTCAGCTGCCAATTACATTCATAGATTGGATAATATGATGATCGACCGAACACTCATTGATGGAATTAATGGGTTCGAAGGTGGCGAGAAAAAAGCAAAATTTTACTCGGAGCAAGCAAACAGATATTACCATGTTTCTGTCCGCCCCAGTAGTGATGAATATAGATTTGTTGATGTCGATGTCGCCGCTGAAACGGGCAGGAAAAATATTTTTAGCCGTATTATTGGTGCAGTTGTTGACGCATTTAAAAGGTCTGATGAAAATAAGATGAAAGTTTTTGGAACTCGTGCGCATCAGATGAAGGATAAACTTGAAAATGATATTCTGAATAAGGCTATAGATACTGCTATTGGTCGAACTAAAGATATTTATAATAAACCTGACGACGATAAAAAGATTATCGAAGATGGATTTAAAGCCGCAACTCAGTTTAATAAAAAATTTGGTATTAGAGAGGTTGAAAATGAAACTCGTTTTACCCTGGCAAAATCTCTTTTTCAAAAACATGGTGATGAGTCTTTTCTTCTTCAATTGTATAAGGAAAATAAATCCAAAGTCATGTGGCTAGAAGAAAACCTTATGCGCCTTTTAGGCAGCGAAGCCATGTTGTATTACAACAAAATGGAATCCAGGCTTCTTAAAATCGAAGAAATATTGAATCGAAAAATTTATGTCAGGATCAAATGAATTGGACTGATTTAGATTGAAATGATTTTCGATGAACAGGGGGGTAAAAAAATCCCCCTCCTTTTTTTAACTCGTTTCCACGCTGGAGCATGAGAACGAGAAACCTTCTTCCCGGTAAATTTTACCCATTACAACCTTTGGTTTTTGACAGAAATATGCACTTATCCTGTTATTGGTCTACTTTGCGTGAACAGAAGTAAAAAGTGTATGGACATAATGTCGAAAAAAATACTTCCTGCGGTGCTTCTTTTGCTGCTCCCGTTGTCCGTCATTTGCGGGGCCGAGGAGCAGGTAAGACATTTTGTTGTCGAGCTTGCAGAGGATCAGGATACAGACTGGTTTTTTTCTATAAAGCCTAACTTGAATTCATTGTCGGGCAGCTCATCAGGTATTGATGACACAAACGGCCTTACAGACTCGGGTTTACTGGCTGATTTCACACCTGCTGGGCTTAATGGTTACGGGTTAGCAGACACCTTTACCGAGTCAAATTCATGGCAATTGTTTTATGCCACTCAACTGCTGGTTACTTGCGGACTGGCTCTGACCACCCATGAAGCCCTCTCGGGTTCCAAAACTTATTCATGGCTATCTGAAGAAGCACTTATCACCGTCGGCTGGCTTTTGAAAAGCTTTTGGGACCCTGATTCATTGCTGTTCAAGCCAACAGATCAACCGGAGGCAATTTGTATTTCGACACAGGGAGATCATCCGTTTGCGATCACCACCATGGTGTTGCCCGGGCAGGGTGAACAAAAAAATGACCCAGCAAACCAGCCATCAGCATCATCTGGTCAGCAGGCCTGTGGAACAATTACCCAACCTGGAGCTTCTTTCACCAGCCCACAGGATTCCGGCTCTGGCGACGGTAACGGAGACCCCGAACAACAACGCCAACATACTTACGGTTTAGATTGTTACGTTGGTTCCTGTCACGGTGTTTGTCAGTTACGACCACCATCCGATGGCAGTGAGCTGGCTGAATCAGGCGATGATGAGTGCCCTATATGCCTTCAAAAGTTCACTGATTTGTATGTTGTTTCCTGTTGTTCGAAGAAAATTGACAAACACTGTTTGCGAAGGATATTTCAGACCACTCAACAACCATTAATAAAAGCCTGCCCATTTTGCAGAGCAGACATGAGTTCTACAGCACAATTAGTGGATTTTGCAGTAAGCGAAGAGGCACAGCAGGACTTACCAGGCTCTTATAACGAGCCCCAGCCTCTTTTTACCATTTCCACACAGGCGGCTTATTTCGCTGCCACATCAATAGCAGGGGGGCACCTGACCTGTGGCTTGGCCACAATCAACGAAGATGGCATGGCGCGGCCATGCAGGGCGGTCTTCATGAATGCCTCAGCCCTGAGGGACCACAGGAGAAGAAATCACACCGGAGAGCAAACCTGCCCTGAGTGCCAGAAGATCCTGCTAAACGCTCAAGCCCTGAGGGACCATAGGAGAAGAGATTGCACCGGAGAGCAAACCTGCCCTGAGTGCCTGAAGATCCTGCCAAACGCTCAAGCCCTGTCGGTCCACAAAAGAAGAAATCACAGCAGGTAACCAATGGCCAGAGAGGGCGGCCAGATGCGGTCATGCGAATATTTAACTCATTACCATGCTCTGAGGGTGTCGCAAAACTTCAACAGCTTGTTCCCATGCTCTGAGGTCGTCATTCCCGCGAAGGCGGGAATCCAGCGCCAACGGTGGATCTCTGCCTTCTCGGGGATGACAAGGCCAGGGGGGCACCGGGCAGTATGGTTCTGGTGGTGAGTCAGTGTGGATTCCCGCCTTCGCGGGAATGACGAGAATGAAGCCGGGAATGACGAGAATGAAGTCGGGAATGACGGGAGTCAACTCGTTCCCACACTCTGCGAGAGAATGCATACCGTTGTGGCATGGGAACGAGAAACCTTCTTCCCGGTGAATTTTTACCCGTTGCAACCTTTGCTTTTTGACAGAAATATGCACTTATTCTGTTGCTGGTCTACTTTGCGCGTACAGAAATAAAAAGTGTAGGGACGTAATGGTGAAAAAAACACTTCCTAAGGTGCTTCTTTTGCTGCTCCCGTTGTCCGTCATTTGCGGGGCCGAGGAGTTGACAAGACGTTTTGTTGTCGAGCTTGCACAGGATACAGACCAGGTCTTTTCTATAAAGCCCAACCTGAATACGTTATTGGACAGCTCGTTAGACATTGACGACGCAAACAGCTACACAGACCCGAGTTTACTGGCTGATGCCACATCAGGTGAACTTAACGGTTACGGGTTAGCAACAACCTGTATTGAGACGATTTCCTGGCAGTTGCTATACGCCACTCAACTGCTGGTTGCCTGCGGACTGGCTCTGACCACCCATCAAGCCCCAACGGGCTCCAAGCCTGATTCGTGGCTACCTGAAGAAGCACTCATCACCGTCGGCATGCTTTTAAAAAGCTATTGGAACCCTGAATCATCACTGTTCAACCCGGCAGATCAACCGGAGGCGGCATCTATTTTGACACAAGGGGATCATCCGTTTGCAATCACGACTATGGTACTTCCCGGAAGGAGTCAAAAAGAAAATGGCCAACAAAGCCAGGCATCAGCATCCTCCGGTCAGCAGGCCTCAGGAAAAACCTCCCGCCTTAAACGCTTTTTCGCCAAGCACCTGTCTCGACGCCGCGACGGTAAAGAAGACCCTGAACAACCCCAACATACTTACGGTTTAGATTGTTACGTCGATTCCTGTCATGGCGTTTGTCGATTCCGGCCACCACCCTCTGGCGGAGGGCTGGCGCAAGCCGTTGAGAATTGCCCCGTCTGCCTTGACAAGCTTACTGATGTGATTGCAACTCCCTGTTGTTCGCAGAAAATTGACAAACACTGTTTACAAAAGGTAATTCTGAGCAGTTCACAATGTTCCTGCCCACTTTGCAGAGGGGACCTGTCTTCATTAGCACAATTACCGGATTTCAGATCATGCTCAGAGGTACAAGAGGACTACAACGAGCCCACGGCTGCCGGTTCCTCACAAACGGCCTCTTTCGTTAACACTACGCAGCATAATACACACACTTTGGGGCCAAGCTGTTTCGTCGATTCCTGTAATGGCATTTGTCGACGCCTGCCACCATACCATCGGAGAAGGCTGGCTGAAGCAGAAGCTCATCCCATTGCCCCAGCGATCTTTTTCGTTGGCACTACGCAGCATAATTTGCATACTTTGGGTTCTAACTGTCCCGTCTATCCCTGTTATGGCATTTGTCGACTCCTGCCACCATACCGTTTTGAAGCAGAAGGTCGGGCCAGTTCCTCACAGAGGGCCTCTTTCGCTGCCATAACAAGAACATGCGGGCAACTAATCTGTTGTGTGACCCGAATCAGCGAAGATGGCCAGCGGCAGGTATGCGGGCGGCTCTTCAGGAATGTCGTGGTCCTGGTGGCTCATAGAGAAGATCACGCTGGAGAGCGAACCTGCTCTGAGTGCGAGAAGCTAAGCAGGAGAGCTCTTTGGGATCACGTAAGAAAAGATCACAGCAGGTAACGAGTGGTGGGAGAGGGTGGCAGCCGTGGGAACGGGTTTTGCGACCCTCTCGGTCAGCCTCCTAGACAGACAGCTTTTCCTCAATCTTATCCATCAACCTGTCACCAATGCTAATATCAAACTGTTCATCCAACTGTCGTATACAGGTGGGCGAGGTGACATTGATTTCGGTCAGATATTCTCCGATAACATCCAACCCCACGAACAGCAGACCTTTCTCTTTCAATACTGGCGCCACCTGCTCAGCGATCCAGTAGTCTTTTTCGGTCAGCTTCTGGCCCACACCACTGCCACCCGCGGCAAGGTTGCCACGCAGTTCACCCTCCGCCGGGATACGTGCCAGAGCGTAAGGTACCGGTTCGCCGTCGATCAATAAAATGCGCTTGTCGCCTGCTTTGATCTCAGGAATGTATTTTTGGATCATGGCCTGTTGTTGCCCGTGTTGGGTCAGGGTTTCAACAATTACACTGAAGTTCTGATCATTCGGGTGAGTTCTGAAAATAGACGACCCTCCCATACCATCCAGCGGTTTGAGAACCACATCACCGTGTTTTTCAGCAAAAGCTTTCAGGTGTCGTGCACTGCGGGCCACCATGACCGGAGGTGTACACTGGGGGAACAGGGTGGCAAACATTTTTTCGTTGCAGTCACGAATACTCTGGGGTTTGTTGACCACCAGCGTGCCAGCGGCCTCAGCCTGTTCAAGCAGATAGGTGCTGTAAATAAACTCCATGTCGAAAGGAGGATCTTTACGCATCAGGATGACATTCAGGGTGCTCAGCGGCTGTTCTTCCCGATCTCCCAGAGAATAAAAGTCATCGGGATTGTAGCGGGCCTGCAAGGGACGCATACTGCCATAGGCGACACCCTCTGACTGATACAGGTCTTCCTGCTGCATATAGAACAGCTCCCAGCCTTTTTTTTGGGCTGCGACCAGCATCGCCAGAGTACTGTCCTTTTTGTATTCGATGGACGCAATAGGGTCCATCACGACGCCGAGTTTTATAGTCATTGCAAGTCCGGGGCGATCAAAAACCGCAGTGTATCCTTAATTGAGTCCTTCATCTATTTTGCAGGTGCAGCCAGAGCCTCTCCCATCCTGATCTTCGATCCGGCTTCGAAGGATTCAAGCCAGTCAACCTGATCTTTGCCAAAGAGCACAATGGCTGTAGAGCCCATCTTGAATCGACCCATTTCGTCACCCCGTTTCAGGGAGGCCTGTTTTGCCGAGTCTTCGCCGTACTCAAAGGTACGAACTTTTTTTCTGATGGGGGTCACCAGTCCGGCCCAGACGGTTTCAATACTGGCAACAATCATGGCACCGACCATGATAACGGCCATCGGTCCGCGCTCAGTATCAAAAATAGCCACGACACGTTCATTACGGGCAAACAGGTTTGGAATGTTTTCAACAGTGCCCTGATTCACCGAAAACAAGCGACCCGGAACGTGGATCATTTTTCGCAGAGTGCCACCGAAAGGTGTATGAACACGGTGGTAATCACGGGGAGAAAGGTAGATCGTGGCAAACTTTCCACCCATGAATTCCTGACCCAGATCACTGTCCCCGCCCAGCAGTTCAATCAGGCTGTAGTCGCACCCTTTGGCCTGGAAAATCCTGCCATTTTCGATGTCGCCGAGCTGGCTGACTTCGCCGTCAGCAGGGCTGACGATCAGGCTTTCGTCTTCAGGCAGGGGACGCACCCCTTGTTTCAGGGAACGGGTGAAGAAATCGTTAAAGTGAAGGTATTCTTCAGGCGTTTCGCGATCAGCCTCGCTCATATCAACATCATATTGTTTGATGATACGGCGGATCAGCGCATTCTTGAACCTGGGGCAGGTGCTCTCAACAAAGCAGTATACCGCCCGTGAAATAAGGTGGTGCGGCAGAAAATATTGGATAAAGGCAAAAAATCGTTCTTTCACAGTCAGGACTCATCCTGTTTTTGAGAGTATTGGATTGTAATGATGAGAGCAGGGGCTCACAAGTAGACGCTGACTCAGGTTTCTACGGGGGTATCTGGCAGATTGCCCCACTCTGACCAGGAACCATCGTAAGCTTTGATAGACAGGCCCAGAGACTTGCCCACCAGATAGGTAAAGCCCGAACGATGATGGCTCTGACAATGGGTAATGACGTTTTTGTCCCGGGTAATGCCCAGCTGTTCAAGAATATCGGCGATGTCCTTGCGAATTCTGAGGTTACGGTCATGATCCATGGCCAGTGTCCATTCAAGGTTTACGGCACCCGGGATGTGCCCTCCTCTTTGTGAGAAGCGTTTTTCTCCCCGATATTCATCAGCTGATCGGGCATCCCAGATCATAGTGTTTGAGTCTTTCAGTGAATTCATGATGAGCTCTTTGTTGGCAATCACAGAGTCATCAATCTTCAGATCAACTCGTGTAGGTTCAGGGCGGTTAATAGTGCTTTCGGTGGGATGACCTTCTTTCAGCCAGACGTGTGCACCGCCGTTCAGGTAGCTGTATTTCTTGTGTCCGATCACATCCAGCGTCCATATGAAACGACCTGCCCAGCCACCGCCTTCGTCATCATAAACAACAATATGTTTGTTTTTGCTGTAGCCAATGTTGGAGAGCATCTGGTTCAGCTGTTCAACGGCAGGAAGTTTGCCCGCTGCCGGTTTTACACCGGAAAGCATGCTCTGTGGAGCAACACTCAGGGCACCGGGAATGTGGGAGTGGTTGTATAGTTGCGGGTTGCAAAGGTCTACTATCAGCAGGTCTTCGTGCCCCAGAAGAGGTTCCAGCTGATCAGCTTCAAGGATCAGTGGCAGATCGTCTATTGAATTCATTGTACTTCTTCGTTCATGGCTGATGAGAAAGTGCGATAGCCTATGCTAACACGGACCCGTCAGAGGTCCAGAGAGTCGACAATCTGTTTGTAGCTGAACATTCGCTCTTCCAGAATTTCGCCATCTTCCAGAGCCTGCTTCAAGGCACAACCCGGTTCTTTCTCATGTTGACAGTCACGGAATCGGCAATGACCAAGGTAAGGTCTGAATTCCCTGAAACCTTCAAGAACCGACTGGGCATCAATATGCCAGAGGCCAAATTCCCGAATACCGGGTGAGTCAATCAACATGCCACCTGCGGGGAAGTGGAAGAGCTTTGCGGCAGTGGTGGTATGCATGCCTTTGCCGGTGGCTTCGGAAAGGTCACCGACACGGATATCAACACCGGGTAACAGGGCATTAACCAGGGAGGACTTTCCCACACCACTCTGTCCAACAAAGACACTGACATGCTCATCCAGCAGAGCTTTGAGAGGCACCAGTCCATCTTCTGAGCGGGTAGAAGCCCGAAGGACCTGATAACCAATGTTTTCATAAGCCGACAGCATGTCGTCCATCAGTTCCATGCCTTCTTCATCCAGCAGGTCGATTTTGTTCAGCAAAAGAACCGGTTCAATGCCTACCGTCTCGGCAGCAACCAGATAGCGGTCAATCAGATTGGTATGGGGAATGGGCACAGGCGCTATGACCAGCACGATATAGTCAATATTGGCGGCAACGGGTTTGATTCGACCATGGTTGTCAGGCCGGGTGAGCAGGCTGGTGCGATCTTCGAGGGCAACCACCACCCCGGTTTCGTCTTTCAGGGACGGACGCCATACCACCCGGTCTCCGGTGACCAGGGGCGGGAGGTTGGTCCGCAGGTGGCATCGACGAACAGCACCGGTTTGGCCCCACGGCTCGATATCCAGGGTTGCACCATAGTGGGCAATGATCAGACCTTGTTGTTCAGGTCCCAGGTTATCGTCCTGCATTTTTTGCTCAATAAGCTGTTCTCGCTTCCGGGCCCGGGCAATGCGTTCCTGCTGGACTTTCTCTATGCGCCATTTCTGTTTGCGCGTTAGTTTGCGCTTACTCATGGTTTACTCAAGGTTTTACCTGGTCTGCTGGATAGGTTCTGGCTTTTCATGGCAATGGCCAGAAATAGCCTTTGTCTCGCTGATGCCCACATCTTTAAATGGATAGACAGAAGGTGCCAATCGATACTGAGCTACAGAGCGGTCAGAAGGAAGCGAGTGTAGGTTTCACGGAGAGATTATGATCGGTTAGACTTAATAAGTCAGCCATGGCTTTCTTCATTTGCCGATATTTTTTGTGAAAATGTCACGGGATCGGGATAAAGGCTATTTCAAATGTTAGAATCCGGGCCGTATTCATTGCCGGGCTGGTACATCTCTCTAAAGGAAATCGGGTGCTTGATGGCTAAAGCAGATAATCTTGTCTGGATCGACCTGGAAATGACGGGGCTTGAGCCCGAACATGACCAAATTCTGGAAATTGCGACCATTGTTACAGATGATCAGCTGAATTTTATTGCTGAAGGCCCCGTGATAGCGGTGCATCAGAGTGATGAAGTACTTAACAATATGAATGAGTGGTGTATCAAAACCCACGGTGAAACAGGGTTGACCCAGAGAGTCCGTGAAAGCCAGATCAGTCTGAGTGAGGCCGAGCAAATGACTCTGGCCTTTCTCAGACAGCACTCCGAGGCCGGTGCATCTCCCATGTGCGGTAACAGTATTGGTCAGGACCGTCGCTTTCTGAACTGTTACATGAAAGAACTTCATGAGTTTTTCCACTACCGTAATATCGATGTCAGTACCTTAAAAGAGCTGGCAAAAAGGTGGCAGCCTGGGCTGCTTGATCAATTTACCAAGAAAGGCACTCATCTGGCGCTGGAAGATATTCGTGAATCCATAGAAGAGCTTCGTTTCTACCGCCAAAACTTTATTAAATCCTGATCAGTTACAGAACAGTGACTCTGAACAGTGGCTCTTAAAAAGAGTGGCTGTTCTTTTTCGTTATTGCAGCAAAGACCTGATAGCTTCAGTCAGACATATTGGTTAAGCTGCCCACCTCTCCTTGTCTTCAGCCCGGTTCTGCTGAATGACGCCAACCGGGAATGTTTCATGAGTTTTGACTCGCTGGGATTATCAGCTCCCATCCTCCAAGCTGTGGCAGAGCAAGGCTATGATGCCCCTTCGCCTATTCAGTCTCAGGCTATTCCTGCCGTACTTGAGGGCCACGACGTCATGGCAGCGGCCCAAACAGGCACCGGTAAAACGGCAGGCTTTACCTTGCCCATACTGGAGAAGCTGGCAAAAGGACCCCGTGTCCAGGCCAATCAGGTGCGGGCGTTAATTCTGACACCCACCCGTGAGCTGGCCGCTCAGGTGGCTGAAAGTGTGGAAACCTACAGTCGCCACCTTCCTCTGCGCTCTACCGTGGTATTTGGGGGCGTCAAGATCAACCCCCAGATGATGAGATTGAGAAGAGGCGTAGATGTGCTGGTGGCAACGCCGGGCAGGCTACTGGATCTATTTAGCCAGAATGCTGTGAAGTTCAAACAGCTGGAGGTGCTGGTGTTGGACGAAGCCGACCGTATGCTGGACATGGGTTTTATTCATGATATTCGCAAGATTCTGGCAATCCTTCCCAAAAGCAGGCAGAACCTGCTGTTTTCGGCGACTTTCTCCGATGAGATTCGAAATCTGGCAAAAGGTCTGGTGCATTCGCCGGTAGAAATCTCGGTCACACCGAAAAATGCCGCCGCTAAAACTGTAGACCAGTGTGTTTGCCCTGTGGATAAAAACAAGAAAGCCGCACTGCTGACTCAGTTGATCAAAGAGAATGACTGGCGTCAGGTGCTGGTATTTACCCGAACAAAACACGGTGCCAACCGGCTGACGCGGCATCTTGAGGGTAAGGGGATTCAGGCCGCAGCTATTCACGGCAATAAAAGTCAGAATGTCCGGACAAAAGCACTGGCTGAGTTCAAAAGTGGTGAGATTCGAGTTCTGGTGGCCACCGATATTGCTGCGCGAGGGCTGGATATTGATCAGTTGCCGCAGGTTGTTAACTTTGAGCTTCCCAATGTGGCCGAAGACTATGTTCATCGAATCGGTAGAACAGGCAGGGCCGGTGCCACCGGACAGGCAGTTTCTCTGGTGTGTGCTGATGAATTCAAACAACTGGTGGCAATTGAGAGGTTAACCCGTCAGGTGATTGATCGAGAGGAAATCCCGGGTTTCAAGCCTGTGAATGCACTGCCAGAATCCAGACTGGATACCCGTCCTCCCAAGCGCAAGAAGCCTAAAAAGCCAAAGAAACCCAGAATAGAGCATCAGGATGGTCAGCGCTCGGGGGAGGTTTCCAGAGGCCATAAGCCCAATACGCCTGTCAGACGTAAGCAAGGGGCAGAAACCAAAGATGCGCCCGGAAAGCCAAGGCGAATAGTACCCGGGTCCAAGGCCGTTTAAATCTTTAATTAATTCCTTCAAACAGGTGACTGGGAAATATGCTGGTGACGTATCAGCCAATGTCCGGAATGATTTTCCAGAAAAATAGTAACCCTGATATGAGCACCTTCGGCACCTTTCACGGGTAGCATCATGCAGAGACAGGCGGCTTCGCCATAGTGATAGACAACCGGTTCTGCTTCCAATGCTGCTGTGCAGGATTCACTGGCATTAAAATAGTCTGTTAACCGCTGTCTCAATGCTTCCCGTTCATTCAAATTGACATGCAGTCCGAAGCTGTGGGGCTCGTCGTCTTTGACAAACAACGACATGATGCCACGGAGATCTTTGGTTTGAATGTAATGGTTGTATTGTTTGACAATATGAAGAAAGGGCGTGAGTGAATCACCCGATAACTTTACAGACATGATCAAAAACCTCTGGAATCTGCGTCTCAGTAGCCCCTAAGGGTAGCCCATGCACAGATTTAATCTTGAGCATTTGGGTGGTGTTGTTTAAGCGCCCATGCCACATGTTCTTTTACCAGTTCCGAGGGGTAGTTCTGGCGCTGGTGAAGCGCTGACATGACTTTATCCGTTGTCGGGGCGTTGCCTAAACCCACTGCCAGATTCCGCAACCAGCATTCAAAGCCCGCACGCCGGATCGGTGAGCCTGCGGTGCGCTCCAGAAATTCTTCTTCTGTCCACAGAAAGAGATCCGCCAAATCACTGTTATCCAGATGGTGACGAGGCTGAAAGTCAGTTTCCTGTGTGTGTCTGGCAAATCGATTCCAGGGGCAGGTGAGCTGGCAGTCATCACAGCCAAAAATTCTGTTACCCATTTTGCTGCGAAGCTCTTCGGGTATGGGGCCACTGTTTTCAATGGTCAGATAGGAAATGCACTTTCTGGTATCCACTTTGTAGGGCTCGACAATCGCCTGGGTAGGGCAAATATCCATGCAGGCGGTGCAGCGGCCGCAATGGTTCTTCTCATAAGGTTCGTCCGTGGGCAGAGGTAAATTAGTAAAGAGTTCTCCCAGGAAAAAGAAAGAACCTGCCTTACGGTTGATAATCAGGGAATGTTTGCCCATCCAGCCCAGACCCGCCTGCTGGGCGAGAGGTCTTTCCATCACTGGGGCACTGTCAACAAATGCCCTATAGCCGTGGTTCGGGGCCACTGCTTCTATTTTCTTTCCGAGTTGGGTTAAGCGTTTGCGAATGAGCTTGTGGTAATCACGTCCCAGGGCATAGCGGGAGACATAGGCTTTTTCCGGTTCATTAAGAATCTTGATGGTTTCGGTTTCTGCAGGCAGATAATCCATTCTGGCGGAGATAACCCGGATGACACCTTCATGAAGCTTTTCAGGATGGCACCTGAGTTCCTTATACCGCTCCATGTACGCCAGATCACCGTGGAGGCCCTGATCCAGCCACTGCTGAAACTGTTTTTTGTCCCGCTCCGGGATTCGGGCTTCAGTAATACCCACATGCTGGAAGCCTAAATGTCTGGCCCAAAGACGAATATCGTCAGCCAGCTTTTGATAATCAGGGCTTTCAGAAGAGTAGTTGGAGATAGACACGTTGATCAGTTGCTGCCAGGAAAAATCTGAGATTATAGACGAGCATTCTAACACACCCCTGGTCGAGAATAATGGCAGACCGCAGAAAGGGCAATCCTGGGCTACTTCTTAGACGGAATCGAAGCTGTTCAGCTGTCAATATTAAGGTAATCTATGGAGGTAGGAGTGAGTGCTTATGTACGATAGCGATCAAATTGGCATCTTTGACCGGCTCTATACTGCAGAACAAGTTCGTCGGCTTGATGATGTAGCAATCAATGATTTTCAGATCAATGGCTTTGAGCTGATGAACCGGGCTGCCGGTGCGGTTTTTCGCTCTCTGATGAACCATTGGCCAGACCTTCTTCTTGGCAATCGGCTTCAGGTCTTCTGCGGTGGTGGGAATAATGGTGGAGATGGTTATCTGGTGGCCATGCTGGCAGCTAAACGTGGGATTTCGGTTTCAGTAAATTTCCTCTCTTCTCCGGAAAAGCTGTCAGGAGACGCCCTGTCAGCCTATAAAGCCTGTATCGCAGAAGGTGTTGATGTTGAACCTTATACACCTCAGACGCCGCTGTCCGGTGATGTATTCGTCGATGCTCTGCTGGGAACGGGGCTGGGTAGAGACGTTGAGGGTCGCTATCGAGACGTTGTCATTCGAATCAATGAATCGGGTCGGCCTGTTCTTGCTGTTGATATTCCATCCGGTCTTTGTGCTGACAAAGGCATCGCTATGGGCGTTGCCATAAAGGCAGATGTGACGGTGACATTCATAGGTATGAAACTGGGGTTGCTTTCAGGCAGGGGAAAAGAGCTGTCCGGGCAGGTTGAATTTGCTGATCTGGATGTGCCGGGGGAGGTGTATGAAACTGTGCCGAATGAAGCGCTGAGGTTGTCAGAAAACAGACTGAGTTGCTGGCTTCGGCCCAGAGCCAGAGATGCACATAAAGGCGACAATGGGCATGTTATGGTGGTGGCCGGGAACCATGGTATGCCCGGAGCTGCCATTATGTCGGCAGAAGCTGCATTATATTGTGGTGCCGGTCGGGTCACAGTGGCTACCCGTCAGGAACATCTTTTGGCTCTGGCAGCCCGGCGTCCCGAGTTGATGGCTTCGGCCGTTTCGGGTGGAGAAGATCTTCGTTCGCTCCTGGAAGGGAAAAATCTGCTGGTTGTGGGACCCGGTCTGGGAAAAGATTCATGGGCCCGCGAGCTCCTTGCTGAAGTGCTGAAAGCTCAGTGTCCTGTGGTAATCGATGCCGATGGTCTCAATATCATTTCGGAAGATCCGGCGTTGCTTAAACATCGAAAGTACCCGATGATTCTCACACCCCATTCCGGCGAAGCGGCAAGATTGCTTGAAACCCGAACTTCAACCATTAATGCAGACCGGGTTAAAGCTGCAAAAGAACTCTTTGACCGTTTCGGTGCAGTGATCGTATTAAAGGGGGCGGGCACGCTTGTATACGACGGAAAAGTCCTCAACCTGTGCCCGGATGGTAATCCGGGTATGGCTGTGGCGGGTATGGGGGACGTACTCAGCGGTGTGATTGCCGCACTGGCAGCTCAGGGCGTAGAGCCCCATGATGCAGCAGCTTTGGGGGTCTGGCTGCATGCGACAGGTGCAGACCATCTGGCGGGGCTACAAGGTGAACGAGGGATGCTGGCACTGGAAACCGTCCCTCACATAAGAAGTCAGCTGAATAAAATAGCAAAACAGCCTTGAGCTATAGAGACAGCTTTGGCTACGGACACAATAAATAATGAATGGGTGCCCTTACCCGTTCCAGTAAAGATAATAGTGAGTGTATGGAAGGCAGGATTGAGCTGCTGATTGATAATGAGCAGGAAATGGTTCAGCTGGGCAACAAGCTGGCTGAGGTAAGCAGTGGTCATGCCGTCATTTATCTGGTCGGAAACCTGGGGGCCGGAAAGACCACTTTATGCCGGGGTATTCTGCATGGTCTTGGTCATCAGGGGGCGGTGAAAAGCCCGACTTATACCCTGGTGGAGCCCTACTCAGTTGAAGGTCAGCAGGTCTATCATTTTGATCTGTATCGACTGGCTGATCCTGAAGAGCTTGAGTTCATCGGGGGGCGGGATTATTTTGAAGAAGACTGTCTGTGTCTGATTGAGTGGCCCTGCAAAGGTGAGGGAGCTCTGCCGGATGCCGATCTGGAAGTACAACTGGATTACAACCTGCCCGGACGCAAGGCTCTCATCAAAGCGGGAACCGAACGTGGGCAGGGTATGTTGAGAAAACTGCAGGGACGGCAGGAGGGAGAATGTCGTCGAGGATAAGGAAATTCTTTTTTGCTGCTTTGTTGCTATTGCCTCTGCCATTGTTTGCAGCCCAGGTTGACGATGTCCGTGTCTGGCGATCGCCTGATAAGACCCGTCTGGTATTTGATGTCTCCAGTGAAGTGGCTCACTCGCAATTTTTTCTGGACAACCCTCGAAGACTGGTGCTGGATATTCGTGGCACCCGGAAGCCCAAAAGTTCAGTCAATCCCCGACTCGGCTCGACCCCTATCAGCAAGATTCGTTATGGGGTTCGAAACAAGAAAGATTTGCGGATTGTCCTGGATCTGAGAAATAAGGTCACCAGTAAAAGCTTCCTGCTTAAACCCAATGCCACATACGGCTATCGTCTGGTGGTAGATCTCTTTGATGATCCCACAAAAACAGCAGAGCCGGTAAAAGAGCCCATTAAAATATCTTCCAAAAGAGATATTGTCGTGGCGATTGATGCCGGCCACGGTGGCGAAGATCCGGGGGCACTGGCCTATGGAGGGGGGCATGAAAAGGTCGTCACGCTGAACATTTCCAAAGACCTCGCCGCTCTGTTGAACCAAGAGCCCGGCTTCAAGCCTGTTCTGGTAAGAACTGGAGACTACTATATCCCCCTGCGTGAACGTGCCGCTATTGCTCGTAAAGCAGGAGCCGATCTGTTTATATCCATTCATGCTGACGCTTTTACGGACCCCCGTGCGAATGGTGCCTCGGTGTATGCCCTGTCCAGAGGGGGAGCAACATCAGAGACTGCCCGCTGGCTGGCTCACAGAGCAAACTCGTCTGATCTGATTGGTGGTGAAGGGGGCATATCCCTGAGTGACAAAGACGATATTCTGGCGGGTGTTTTGCTGGATCTGTCCATGACTTCGACGCTGTCTTCGAGTCTGGAAGTCGGTGACAGGGTGCTGAAGAATATAGGTACGATCAACAGGCTGCATAAAGAACAGGTGGAGCAAGCTGCTTTTGTGGTTCTGAAGTCTCCTGATATTCCCTCTATTCTGGTGGAAACCGGTTTTATCTCTAATCCAAAAGAAGGGCGTAAACTGAAAACCCGAAGCCATCAACGTGCTATGGCCCGACAGATATACAAAGGCGTGAAAGGCTACTTTGTGAAGAAGCCACCGCCCGGTACTCTGATCTCCAGGCTCAAGGCTGAGGGTAAAATAGATACCCGTCCAGACCAGTATGTGATCCAGGCCGGTGATACCCTGTCAGAGATTGCCAATCGCTTTGATATCAGTCTGAGTTCATTGAAAACAGCCAATAATCTCAGTCGATCAGACAGGATCAGAACTGGACAGATGTTAGTGATTCCCAACTAAAAGACACCTGAAGAGAATGTCAGTAATGCTGACAGGCTGGTCAGTCTCTTCCCGGGTTTTTTCCTATACAGTGCCATTGTGTGGAAAATCCAGGGAGGATCCGGCTATGCAACTGAGGGCTTCAGTTAACTTATTACCCACCTATCTGAACCAGGCATCAACCGATGAGCTGTCGGCTTATGGTTGTCAGGACAACCTTCTCAATGAGAATAACCGGGTCAACCGGTCCGGGCATCGGATTTTCAGCGATACCTTCACCAGGCTTGATAGTCGGTCCATTGCACAGTTTGAAAGTCTGACGCTTTCTTCCCCTGATCTTGAAGAGCCTGAAGTCGATCTGTCAGATTTACTGGAATCCTATGAGGTGATTTCAGAGTACCCTGAGATAGATTCAGCCCTCAGGATCATGTCTGGACTGAATGCCCCTTCTACACCCCAGGCTGTTTCTGTCATGTCTGAACATCACTTGGCTTTAAGGATGCGCTTATTGGTGCCTGAGCAGGTCTGGAAGCAGAAAGAAATACAAAAGGAACCCGAAGCTCAGAAACAACAGGACAGTTTGGCAGAAGAGACTGAAACCCCGGCAAAACAGACAATAGGACAAAAAGAGCCGAAAGAAACTCCGGTGATTGATGTGCTGACGGGTCTGCCCGCAGAAGAGCTTGAAAATAAAGTCTGGGAGTTTCTGGTCAAAGTTGTCGGTATTGCCTCCCCTGCAGGCAAAACAATTAAGGGGGCCGCAACCCTTGTCGTCTCAAAGGAGAAAATAGAGAAGCTTCAGACAGGGCTTAAGAATATCCTGAAAGGTCA
Organism: Endozoicomonas sp. 8E; assembly: GCF_032883915.1. Lineage (NCBI taxonomy): Bacteria > Pseudomonadati > Pseudomonadota > Gammaproteobacteria > Oceanospirillales > Endozoicomonadaceae > Endozoicomonas > Endozoicomonas sp. 8E. Next base: position 600,409 of record NZ_CP120717.1, read on the forward strand.
GGTTCATTATGAAGTCAGTGAAAACATAGGACGTCGTATGCTTCAGCTGTCAAAGGTTTGTGGTTCTACCAGTCGATCACTGCCAGTATTGACTCTGTTGGGGTACACCATTCCGGGCTATCGGGTTGTACCGGCCATGCTGACACTCTGGCGACTCAAGGATTTCAAGGATGAGATGGCTGCGTTGTACTACGACCAGAACGCCATGCCTGCGTTGACGGACTTTACCTTGAGCTGGATGCCCGCTTTATTATCCAATCTCTTCTAACGACTTGGCAAAAGTCGATGGAGGCTGATAGTCTTTCTGGCAATAAAACCGGACTGACTGACCTGCCTTTTATGAAACCTATTCGTTTACTCGATACCCGACTTGCTAACCAGATTGCTGCCGGTGAGGTGGTTGAACGTCCTGCATCGGTTGTTAAAGAACTGTTGGAAAACAGTCTGGATGCTGGTGCCAAACGAGTGAATATCGAGGTAGAAAATGGTGGTGTCAAATTGATCCGTATTCGTGATGACGGACATGGCATTGCCAAAGATGATCTGGCGCTGTCTCTGTCGCGACATGCAACCAGCAAGATTTCCGAACTGGAAGATCTGGAAGGTGTCGGGACTCTGGGCTTTCGTGGTGAAGCCCTTGCATCGATCAGCTCGGTTTCACGATTAACATTAACGTCACATGTTGATGGTCAGGAGTCCGGTTGGCAGGTTCGTACGGAAGGGCGCGACATGGAGGCTATTGTTAATCCGGCACCCCATCCCGTAGGTACGACGATTGAAGTCAAGGATCTGTTCTTTAATACCCCTGCAAGGCGAAAATTCCTGCGGACGGAAAAAACCGAGTTTTCCCATCTTGAAGAAGTCGTGAAGCGTCTGGCTCTGTCCCGGTTTGATGTTGGGTTTGGTCTCAGGCATAACCAGCGCAGTATCCATCAGCTAAGACCCTGCGGTACTCAGGCTGAGAAAGATCGCCGGGTGGCTTCCCTGTGTGGTCCGAAGTTTATTGAAAACTCGGTGATTGTTGATGTTAATGTTTCGGGGCTCAAGCTTTGGGGTTGGGTAGGATTGCCAACGTTTTCCCGTTCCAGTGCTGATCTTCAATACTTTTTTGTCAACGGCAGGGTGATCAGGGATAAACTGGTCGCACACGCTGTTCGTCAGGCCTATCGTGATGTTCTCTACGGGGGCAGGCATCCAACCTTTGTCTTGTATCTTGAGCTTGATCCGGCGCTGGTGGATGTCAACGTTCACCCTACCAAGCATGAGGTTCGATTCAGGGATGGTCGAACCGTCCATAATTTTTTGTTCAGTACGCTGCATCGTGCCCTGGGAGAGGTGTCTCCGGAAGATCAGTTGCCATCAGCCGCTCTCTCCTCACAGCCCCAGGCCCGGGCCTCAGGGGTTGAAGGCGGCGAGTTCAAAAGTCAGGAAAGTATGCCGCTGTCGCCAGCTCCGGCAACCGCTTCCTATTCTTATGGTGCGTCCTCCGGGCAGTCATCAGCGTCGGCAGGTGCAAGACAGGCAAGAGAAACACCCCAGCCAGAACAGATTCAGAAGCAGATTCAGGCCTACGGTGAACTCTACGCTTCTGGTGCCACTGAGCGAAGCTCTGTCGAGGAAAGTCAACCACTGGCCGTCAATGATGCGCCAGCTGCTCAGCCTGCCGCTGTTAGTCTGCCAGAGCAGACAGCAGATATCCCACCCCTGGGCTTTGCCATAGCGCAGCTGAAAGGCATTTATATTCTCTCTGAGAACGAGCAGGGGATGATTCTGGTGGACATGCACGCTGCTCACGAGCGCATTACCTACGAGCGGATGAAAATTTCCTGGCATGCCGATGGCATCAAAGCCCAGCCCCTGCTGGTGCCAAAATCAATTGCTGTCAGTGATCGAGAGGCGACCTGTGCAGAAGAGAACTATGAGTACTTCAAAAAGCTAGGATTGGCCCTCGAGCGAATGGGACCGGAAACGCTACTGGTTCGACAAGTGCCGGTCATGCTTCACAGTGCTGATGTTGAAAAGCTGGTTCGTGATGTGCTGTCAGACCTGATGCAGCACGGTGACAGTGATCGTGTGGAAAGTCAGATGAATGAAGTGCTGGCCACCATGGCCTGTCATGGTTCGGTAAGAGCTAACCGTCGTCTTTCAATCGAAGAGATGAACGCTCTGCTCAGGGATATGGAGCAGACGGAACGCAGTGGACAGTGTAATCACGGACGACCCACCTGGACGTTATTAACACTGGATCAGTTGGACAAACTGTTTTTACGAGGGCGTTAGGGGCCGATACTCACACTGCCGTCATTCCCGGCTTCATTCTCGTCATTCCCGGCTTCATTCTCGTCATTCCCGGCTTCATTCTCGTCATTCCCGGCTTCATTCTCGTCATTCCCGGCTTCATTCTCGTCATTCCCGCGAAGGCGGGAATCCACACTGACTCACCACCAGAACCATACTGCCCGGTGCCCCCCCTGGCCTTGTCATCCCCGAGAAGGCGGAGACCCACCGTTGGCGCTGGATTCCCGCCTTCGCGGGAATGACGACCTCAGAGCATGGGAACGAGCTGTTGGAGTTTCGCGACACCCTCGCTCTGCGTGGGAACGCCCACACCTGAAAAACTGACTCTACACGCGAGACAAGGTATGGGTTCCCACGCTAGCATGGGAGCCAGAGTTTTGCGACACGCTCAGAAGCGGGAATCCAACACGCATTGTACTCCTGCTTTCGTGGGGGTGGCGGCATTTGAGTGCGTTATGGATATAAGGCTCAGTAGCACCAGCAGCCTGTCGGACTTAAGACTGTCCTACACGGCAACTGCTCCTGCGTTGCTCTAGCTCCTGCATCCATGCAGTCGTGCGGTTGCAATAAATTGGTCTAAAAATCCCTGTTTCTTCGTCAAATAGCTCGCTATTCTCCTCAGAAACAGAGATTTTTATCCTCAATTTCTTGCAATCCTCGCTACGGACGCTTAAGTCCGACAGGCTGCTAGATCGACCAGGAAATACCCAGTTGCAAGGCCTGATAATCGGTCTGATTGTCATCAGCTTTGCTGAACTGGTAACTGCCGTAAACTTCCACGTCGCTTGTCAGACTGTGCCCAACTCTCACCTTCATTCGCCAGGCATCGCTGCTACTGATATCAGCGGGTAAATAGGCCATCCGGGGAATTATTTTCTGTCGCAGTTGAATGGTTCTCAAGTCATCATCATTAAGATCCTTGTTGTAGTCAATCTGAATACCAAGACGTGTTTTGTCGTTTATCGCATCCAGAAAAACACCTGCTGCGGCATTTTTGAAATCCAGCTCCTGATCACCGAATACCATAGAGGACAAGTTATCCCCGGACTCGGTAAAACCGTCGACCGATGATTTATGATAGCTGGCGGAAACAATGGGGCCTGCCTTGAGTTGTCCATTGTCGTAGAGTGCATAACCCGCATCCATGGTTAAACCATAGAGTTTGCCTGAACTGGAGCTGCTTTCTTTGCGTGTCAGAGCACCCAGATGGAAACCACGTTTGTTGTTGTAATCGAGGTCAAGATAGTTCAATGCCGTATTGGAAAAGAACCTGTCTCCCTGATAACTGGTAAAAAGGCTGCCACCAATACTGTTGGTTTTATAGTCGGACTGCTCAGGTTTGTAGTGTGTTTCAGCACCCTGTAGGGCGGCACCCAGCTTGAGTTCTTCTGTCAGTTGGTAGTGTAGGCCTGCATGGATTACGAAACCCTTATTGTCATTGGCTTTCCTGCCAACAGCGTCATAAATCTGGTTTTCTACGCCGGCTCCGCCACCGAAGAATGACAGGGTGCCCGGCTCTGCGTCTTTCCAGCGATGCAGTGCCAGCTCATTAAAAATACTGCTGTCCAATGTGGTTGAATGAGAGTCTGCGATTCTTGGCAGGCTGCCGACTTCGGTAGCCGCCCTGATGGCTGACAAAATGTAATCGCTCCCTATTTTGTGCATAGCGCTGCTGGGGTGCAGGCCATCCCAGAATAAGGACTTTTGTGCAACCCCGGTTATGATACGATCTCTATCGTCTCCGCCCTTGACTATACCGGGATCGGGCTTTTCGCAGGGTACGCCTGTGGGGGTGCCTGAAACCATACAGGTGATGTCTGCGTTTTCAGCGGAAAGATCAACAAAACCAAATGCTGCCGGGTTACCGGACACCTCTTTCACCAGACCATACAAACTCAGATAGAGGATATTGGCAGTGGACTTCTGGACTTCTGCAAGGACGGCATCATCAATCGCTTTGCTGACCATTCTGAGTCGATCACGCGTACCACCCAGCAAATGTTCTCCTCCCGGCGTTTCTCCAAGGTTGGGAACATTGAGCATAATGATATATCGAGCGCCATAGCTATGGAGTGCATTGGCAGCGCCTGTCAGGTCCTGAGCGGCTTTCAGGGGAGTTCGAGCGTCGTTTGTCACGAATTCAACGTCATTGCTGCCGCCCAGAATCATGTACATGGCTTTTTTATCTGCCTGTCCATGGCTTCTCATGAAGAAACTGTCTTGCTTCTGATTCTTGAAAAAATCCAGGTTTAAAGGCACGTAGGGGGTATCTGATGTGACGGATAAAAGGATTTCCTCACTGGAGTTGCCACTCACGGAAAAATTATTGCCGCCATCCATAGAGGGGCGAAAATCAAACCCCATTGTGCCGGCAATATTCTGGTTGTATAAAGTTTTGTCTGAGAACTTTAATGGAACTAGCCGTCCGGCATAAGGGACTTTCAAATTGCCGGTATCTGAGATACTGTCTCCAAAACTATAAAACTGACTATAAAGTTCATTAGCTTTTACAGGGGATAGTATTAAGGAAAAGGCTGCTATTGAAAGTACTTTTCGGCAAGAGGGTGATAAAAAGGGGACTGCTTTCATGGTAAACCTGTGTTTTCGATCAGTTTGTGTCAGTCATTCCATTGTTTGTGTGTTCCAAAAAAATTGAGTAGCCTGTCCGAGAATAGACTGCCTTGGTGTGGTAGCAACAAATTGGCAAAAAAATTTTTAACATCTTCGCTCAGACTTGCGGAACTCTTTGGTAAGTCTTCAGTCTATAGCTTTTGATCATGGGAAGGCTTCAGGTACACTCAGCTCCCCGTTTTTTTCTGAATAAAGCATTATTTTTCTGTTTATGGCATCCGAACCGAGTACACAGACTCTTACTTCTGAAGAAAAACAGCCACCGGCTATTTTTCTGATGGGACCCACTGCATCGGGCAAAACAGATCTGGCTATCCAGCTGGCGGAGAGACTACCCTGTGAGTTGATCAGTGTTGATTCGGCGCTGGTCTACAGAGGCATGGATATAGGAACGGCCAAGCCCTCTGCTCAGGAGCTGGCAAGGGCTCCTCATCGGTTGATTGATATCCGGGACCCTTCCGAGCCTTATTCTGCAGCTGACTTCCGTGAGGATGCTCTCAGGGAAATGACGGAAATTACTAATAAGGGAAACATACCTCTGCTTGTGGGAGGTACCATGCTCTATTTCAAGGCGCTTCGAGATGGTCTGGCAACTTTGCCAGCCGCAGATGCCGGGATCAGGGAAACCTTGATGAGAAGAGCGGAGTCTGAGGGCTGGCAGGCGCTCCATGAGGAGCTTCAGACAGTTGATCCTGTAGCCGCTCTTCGAATTAAACCGACGGATACCCAGCGCCTGCAAAGAGCTTTGGAGGTCTATTATGCTACAGGCAAGGTGCTTTCGCGTTGGCATCAGGAGCAGGAAACCAGTCGACTGCCTTATAATCTAGTGAATCTGGCCATTGCTCCCGAGGATCGATCAGTGCTTCATCAGCGCATTGAAACCCGCTTCAAACTTATGCTGGAGCAGAACTTTGTGGATGAAGTCAGGGCTTTATTCGAGCGGGGAGACCTGGATATTTCCCTGCCTTCTATCAGAGCGGTTGGTTATCGTCAGGTTTGGGGGTATCTTCAAGGAGAGATGGACTATTCCACCATGATGGAAAAAGGGATAATCGCTACCCGACAACTGGCCAAGCGACAGTTGACCTGGCTCAGAAGCTGGCCCGATATTCACTGGCTGGACAGTTTGTCGAAAAACCGGTTGGAAGATGCCTTGAAATGGCTGAAGCCCGTCCTCAAATAAGGAATAATAAGAAAGTGATTTCTGTGCAAGTCTCCTGACCTCGGCTTTGTATTGGTTAAAGCATTAACAAAGTGTATTGGAAAAGGCTGGTACGTGAGCACCTGCAATAGTTTCTGCAGGTCCGGTATGAGTAGCTAGTATTACCTATTGATGGCAGTGTGGGGCATCGCTTACTGTTGCCCAGCTAAATTTCTGGGCTGTACACAGATTGAACAATCAGGTACTGGCACTGCCGGTCGAGCGAATAGCCCAACTAGAAGTGAACAAAGGCTATTCAAAACCCGAGAATTAATAAGGAGTACAGAAATGTCAAAAGGGCATTCTCTACAAGACCCTTACCTTAATGTGCTGCGTAAAGAGCGCGTGCCGGTTTCTATTTATTTGGTAAACGGCATTAAACTCCAGGGACAGATCGAGTCTTTCGATCAGTTTGTAATCCTTCTGAAAAACACTGTTAGCCAGATGGTTTACAAGCACGCAGTATCAACTGTAGTGCCAAGCCGTCCGGTTCGACTGCCAATGCAGGGTCAGGAAGGTATGGGCGAGCACGACGAGCAAGAATAAGTTTTTTGCTGATTGATTAAAAGGCGCTTTTATAGCGCCTTTTGACGTTTATAAGATTCATAAACAGGTCATGTACGATTGAAGCATTTCAAGCATGAAAAATGTTTTGTGGAAAAAACAGCTGTGTAGAAAAATAACCGGGCAGTATACTATTAAGGCTGGCAGTCTGTTTTAATGGTCAATTCAGACCGTCTCAATATTTCCTGTTCTGTTAATGAATGGTTAATGATCCCTATCGAAAGAAAATAATTTCAGGAGTTCTGTTTGTTTTTTGAGCGCCATGAAGGTGGTGAAAGTGCAATCCTTGTTCATCCGGATATGAGTGAAGACAAGGAACGGGAAGATCCGCAGGAATTCATGGAACTGGTTCGTTCCGCAGGTGTTGAAACCCTTGCTTTTATCTCGGTGAATGTCCGGTCTCCTTCTCCCCGCTATTTTGTCGGTCCCGGTAAAGTTGAAGAAATCCGTCAATCTGTGCTTCACCACAAAGCTGAAGTCGTTCTGTTTAACCACACCCTGTCACCCAGTCAGGCCAGAAACCTTGAAAAAGAGCTGGAATGTCGTGTCATTGACCGCACCGGACTGATCCTGGATATTTTTGCCCAGCGTGCCAGAACCTTTGAGGGTAAGCTGCAGGTTGAATTGGCTCAGCTTGAATATATGAGTACCCGCTTAATCCGTGGCTGGACTCACCTTGAAAGACAGAAAGGGGGGATTGGTCTGCGGGGGCCGGGTGAGACCCAGCTGGAAACCGACCGTAGATTGCTCAGGGCAAGAATCAAAAGCATTACCCGGCGATTGGAAAAAGTTCGTAAACAGCGTGACCAGGGGCGGCGCTCCCGAAAGAGGGCAGAAGTGCCGCAGGTTTCTCTGGTGGGTTATACCAATGCAGGCAAGTCGACATTATTTAATAGCATGACTCAGTCGGATGTTTATGCACAGGATCAGTTGTTCGCAACACTGGACCCAACATTGAGAAGACTGGATCTTGCTGATCTGGGTCCGGTGATTCTGGCAGATACGGTTGGATTTATTCGACACCTGCCTCATAAACTGGTGGAAGCCTTTCGGGCGACACTGGAGGAAACCCGTCAGGCAGATTTGCTGTTGCATGTGATCGATGCTCATGATCCGGAACGTCTGGAAAATATCAGGGAAGTGCATGAAGTTCTGAAAGAAATTGATGCCAATGAAGTACCCACTCTTCAGATCTATAACAAGATTGATCTGCTGGCTGAGGTGACGCCTAAAATCCAGCGTGATGATAATGGACAACCTGAAAGGGTCTGGGTCTCTGCAAAAGACGGTGCAGGCCTGGAGTTAATCGAACAGGCTATTACCGAATTGCTGGGTGATGATATGGTTCAGGGGCGTCTGATGCTTCAGGCCAATCAGGGAAAAATTAGGGCACGCTTGTACCAAATAGGGGCTATCCAGTCAGAAGAGTATTCTGACAAAGGTGAACTGTTGCTGGATATTCGCATGCCCAGGAGTGACTTCGAACGGGTGGCAAAACAAGAAGGGTTAGAGACAGATTGTCTGATTGAAGGGTAGGATTATTGTTAATGAATAGTCAGTAAGGTGTCAGGAAGTTGCGGCGATTACTAATATGAGCTTGCACTTCCTGCTGTCCAAACTCTACAATCTGGCCTAGGAGCCTTTGTGACTTAGGGCGGTTTCGTACTCAAAAGTTTAAGTCCGATTCACAGATCTGTCAGGCCGATCGCCTTATAGATTTTACGTACTGTTGTAAAGACAATAACCCCGTCGTCACGGCGAAGGTCAGCTTTACAGCAAAATAGTTTGCTCACAGAGCCAGTTTGGACGATGCAAGTCCTGACGCACCAGCTGGGCAAATAATTCGTTACTGACTCTACGGAGACATATATGGCCTGGAACGAGCCGGGTGGAAACAGCCAGGATCCATGGGGTAGTGGAAATAATAAGGGTGGTGGCAAAAATCAGGGGCCACCTGATCTGGATGAAGCATTCCGCAAACTGCAGGACAAACTGAACTCAATGTTTGGTGGTAGCAAGAGTGGAGGAGGTTCAGGTAAAGGGAGCAATCACTCCGGTTCCTCCTCAGGAATGTTTATCGGAATCATTGTTCTGGCGATTGTCGCCTACCTCTGGAACGCAATTTACACCGTCGATGAAAAAGAGCGCGCCGTTATTCTGCGCTTTGGGGTATATACCGAGACCGTTGGTCCGGGTCTACACATATACTTCCCGCCCTTTGAAAGCAAGTTTCAGGAGAAGGTGACCGAACTCCGTACCTATAACCTGAGACAGCAGATGCTGACTGAAGACGAGAACATTGTTGAAGTCTCCATGTCTGTCCAATACAACATTGACGACGTTAAAAATTATGTTCTGAATGTTGCCAAGCCTTTGATGAGTCTTGAGCAGGCCACCCAGAGTGCGCTGCGTCATGTGGTCGGCAGCTCCGAGATGTACCAGGTACTGACCCAGGGACGTGAAGTTCTGGGGCAGGAAGTTCGTGCCCGTTTGCAGGAATACCAGGAAAACTATGGGACAGGTCTGCGCATCGGTAAGGTCAACATTGAAAGTGCCCAGCCTCCAAAAGAAGTTCAGGCTGCTTTTGATGACGTAATCCGTGCACGGGAAGACGAGCAACGTGCCAAGAACAAAGCAGAAGCTTACGCTAACAAGATTATCCCTGAAGCTCGTGGTAAGGCTCAGCGGACCATTGAGGAAGCTAATGCTTACCGTGATGAAGTCATTGCCAGGGCTGAAGGTGAATCAGATCGTTTCTCCAAGCTGTTGACAGAGTATAAGCGTGCACCTGAAGTGACACGTGAGCGTCTCTACATCGAAACCGTTGAAGAGGTTCTGAAGGGCACCAGCAAGGTACTGGTGGACGTCAAGGGTGGCAACAATATGATCTACCTGCCACTGGATAAATTGACCCAGGGCAAGTCATCCATGCCAGCCCAGCCAGCTGAGCTGAGCAGTCAGGATTTGACTGACATCAGTAATCGCGTTGCAGAGGAGTTGAGCAAGCGAGTGAACAGTGCACGTAGCAGTGGGAGGGTTGGTCGATGAGTCAGAAAGGTTTTACAGCTCTGATCGCTGGTCTGGTCATCCTGGTTCTGGCCTGGAGTTGTCTCTTTGTCATCAGCGAACGTGAGCGTGCAGTGCAACTGCGTTTTGGTCAACTGGTGAATCCTAACCTGAAGCCGGGTCTGCACTTGAAATTCCCGTTTGTAGATAACGTGCGTATTTTCGATGCCCGTCTGCAACACCTCGAAGTGCCATCAGAACGTTTCCTGACGTTGGAACAGAAAGCGGTTATTGTGGACTCTTACATCAAGTGGCGTATAGCGGATGTAGCCAAGTTCTACAAGGCGACAGCCGGCGACATTTATCGTGCCAACACACTGCTTTCCCAGCGTGCTGAATCCAGGATGCGTAACAAGTTTGGTGGTTTGACATTGAATGAAGTGGTATCCGGTCAGCGTGACAAACTGATGAATGATATCACCAGCAACCTGGATAAAGTGGCCAGAGAAGAGCTGGGCGTGACTGTGGTGGATGTCCGGGTTAAAAAAGTAGACCTACCACCTCAGGTCAGTGACTCGGTCTTCGAACGTATGTCTTCCGAGCGTGAGAAAGAAGCTCAGGAATACCGCTCCAAAGGTCAGGAAATGGCTGAAGGTATCCGTGCTAATGCAGACCGGGAACAGCGTGTTATTCAGGCAGATGCTTACAAGGAAGCAGAAATTGTTCGAGGTGATGGCGATGCCAAGGCGGCAGAAGTTTATGCCAGGGCTTACCGTCAGGACCCTGAATTTTACTCATTCTATCGTAGCCTTCAGGCTTATAAAGGGTCCTTTGACAGCAAAGGCGACATCCTGTTGCTGGAACCTGATAATGACTTCTTCAACTATCTGAACCATCACTCAGGTAGCAAAAAGTAAGCGGACAGCCGGGCATGGCATTGTGGAAGTTCGGATGGACTGAAGCAGTGCCGCTGCCCTTCATGGTTGACCAGAGACCTGTGAGTATGTTGCAACCTCGGCGCCTAGCCTGGCAATTGCCTTCGACTTCTTTACGGGGTTGAGGGAACCCCCCTTGTGCTGCACAGCGAAACAGGCTACGAATAGAAGCTCTGTAGGGGTCAATTTCGTAAGGAATCTTGATTTAAAAGGGTGGGTATTCGCCAGCAGGTATAGCTGTAAGCTTATTAACTCAAGCTGAATGATTCCCGGCCTCACTCCCGTCATTTCCAGCTTCAATCCCGCCATTTCCAACTTCAATCCCGTCATTTCCAACTTCAATCCCGTCATTTCCAGCTTCAATCCCGTCATTCCCAGCTTCACTCCCGTCATTTCCAGCTTCAATCCCGTCATTTCCAGCTTCAATCCCGTCATTTCCAGCTTCAATCCCGTCATTCCCGGCTTCACTCCCGTCATTCCCGCGAAGGCGGGAATCCACACTGACTTGCCACCAAAACCTTACTGCCCGGTGTCCTCCTGGACTTGTCATCCCCGAGAAGGCGGTGAACCAATGTTGGCTCTGGATTCCCGCCTTCGCGGGAATGACGACTTTCTTCGCGGGAATGACGACCTCCTACTTAGCGACCATCATGATGTTGATTTTGATCTGGCCAAAGTCCCAGTTGGTGTGATCCAAACAGACAAGCCAGTTCCCTACGGGCACCATCTTTGTCAGTGAATGGGTGTGTTGCACGATAGGTGACTGCTTGAGGTAATGGGCTTGCTGAATACCTGCTATCGGTCATCTATTCACCCTCTCATATCAAGCTTTGTCTCGAAATTGTCCCCTACAGAGGAATAGAGGTTAGCAGAATTGTGGACGATATTTTGGCGTTCGCATACTGGCCAGAAAAATTGTCTGTGAGGAGAATTCCTGAAAGAACATCAGGTGGTTAGACGTAAGTACAACAACCATCTCTTGTTTTACGATACTGAGATGGTTGTTTTGGCAGAATATGAATTAAACAGTGGAACTACTGTTTTTTTAAAAACTCTATAGTTGAGGAAGATTATATCTTTTCTCTATTGAGCTTCTAATATCATTTCGGTCTATTTTTTTAAGGGTACTTAGGAAGTCCCTAAAGGTAATAGGTCGACGAGAGCCTCGCTTCCATTGGTGCAGCATTGCCATCACCTTTTCAAAAAGTTGTCTGTTATCATGATCTATAGCCTCTAATTGGGGTTCTCTAAAACCTGCTTCCGTACGTCTGGCAAACATTTTCCATTTAGTACCTATCTCGTAACCATAGTCCGTGAATATTTCTTCTGGTAAAGGGGAGTCCAGAGTGTATCCTGTTGTTTGCTCGTGCCGGGGTTCTGCCGCTGTTCTCAGAGCAGCCTGGGCTTCACTGACAGGTGTGGATGACTGTTCCTGAGCCAGTTCATCAGCCAGTTCTCTGGTAACCTCGCCAAAGACGAAAAACATACTACTTAAGAACGCATTTTTTTGCTCTGAACTGGTTGAGTTCAGTAAATTAGTAAGTTCTTTTCTGGCAATCTTGGCAAAATCAATGAAAAGCTCACGTTGATCCTGAGAAAGTTTGTGCATGAACTTGCCAGATTCCATGAGTGATGTGCTTAAAATAGCCAAGCCGGTGAATATAGCTTTAACTTCTTCAGGTGTGGATGGATTATTGTCAGAAACATAAAATCCAAGGCCATAAAGTGTTTGAGATTGCAAATTCCTTTCTAATTTATGTCTGTTAGATTGAGTAATAAAGGTATGTTGTCCAAAGCCCCAGGGGATAATATCTAGCTGACCATCCCTATAATTCGGAAAGCCAAAACGATAATCTCTAAACAGTTCTCTGGATAACTCGCCTAAATATCTGAATGTGTCATATTTTGAAGGAACCGTTTTCTCTGCCAGTAAATCACTGGTTTGTTTAAATATTTGATAAATAAAATCCATTAATTCTTTTTTCTTTTGGCCATCTACTTGTGAATATACGAGATTATATAATTCGTTATGTGTCGCAAGATTATTGCCTATTAGCTCATTGGCTAATTTGTTTTCTGTGAATTGATCAAAATAGGCCTGGGTCTCAAATATTTTCCGGTGACGGGCAAGTGTCTTAACAATTCTTGCCACCTCAACATGTCTGTCGATTCCATGATTCTTGGCCAGTGCACCGACCTGTAGAATCAAGTTGCCAGCAGATATTGAACCTCTGGAAAATTTAATCCAGTACTTGTGAAATTTGTCCAGAGTCTCTTTATGCTGTAAAAAACTTTCAGTTAAAAGGTTATAAAGTTCATACTTCTTGTAGAAAGTGCTGCGGTGAAAAAGACTCAATTCCCGTTCTTCATAGATCAGATCAACGAGCCATCGTGACAGTCTGATGGCTGAAGTATCAACCCACTCTGCCATGGCTACCGGCACTTCCTTTGTCCTTACTATAGGAGGCGGTTCGCTGAGATCCCGCTCAAATGCAACCATACCATCATTAGCGCAGTCGAAGCACATATTGTTAAAGACTACAGGTTTTTGTTTCTGACAATGTTGGCAATACACGTTGTTGGGTGCCCCACCGGAACCATCGTCTTCCCCATTTCCGCTTCCACCGAAGGTGCGTCGATTTTGATGACTGTAGTCCTTTTGAGATTGCCTGTAGGAGGGAGGATCTTTCAGATCAACTCTGGTACCTTTTGCAGTGGCTTCAGTGCCTTTCGGGCAGCTGATTCCCGTTGGGCAGCTGCCCGGAAATACTGACACACTGCGTAATTGTTTAGGGCTTAAAATGAACTCCTGTTCTGTATAACCACGATAGTCTTCTGTCTGTTCCGGGTTGTTGCTCTGATAATGATCAAATGCCGCTTCCGGATTATCTGGATTCCTGAGCAATGCCATAAAAAGTCCCGGACTCCGTTCAAGGTTTGCACCCTTTATCTTATTCCACAGTTGTTGTGAAATAAGGATGGTCTGCTCATTCCAACCCCGCTTGATTTTGAGAACAATCCGGGTATCCCAAACTCGTTTCTTAACGGCCTGACCGTTAGTGTCGGGGAGACGCACCAGGACCATTCTACTGACCAGTTCACTCATCAGTTCAAAAGAGTAAAGGGGAGCCGTACCACCTCCCGGCCTTTTTTTAAATAAATCGTCTGAATCATCGCCACCACCAAAACCGTCACCGCCAGAGTTTGTGTATGGCCCGCTGTTATCGGCGGTCTCAGGGGTTTCAGGTACTACAGAAGGCCCATTGAAACGGCTGGTATCATCAGGATTATTGAACCCGTTTTCCGGAATCTGGGGGTTACGGAAAAAAATATCGACAAATGATAGCTGTTTATTGCCGGAAGTATTGTTACCAGAAGTGTTGCTGCCGGAAGGTAACGGTAGACTGGTGCTTTCTGAAAAAATACCACTACAGTCTGGTTGTATTTGCCATGCATTATTGTCTTGAACCGATAGAACCAACGACGTTTTACCCGCCGGTAAACGCCATCTGGCCAAGTATTCATGTTGCCAGCCAGCACTGTCTGGTGTCAGTTCGACCACCCTCATTCCTCCGGCTTGAATATCAGGCATACCACGCCCTGTTAAAGCCTCTGTAATTACTGGTGGGGAGGGGACATTTCCCGCGGATAACGAGGGAGGGGTTCTGAAACAAAAATGAAATATATCGCCTGCCTTGCTATTCAGACGGATATAAAGTTGATTTTTTTTCAGTTCAATTGTCTTGCTTTTATCCTCAGCAGTTTTTAGATCGTAAACGAGGTGAAGAGGCGGACTGTTCTCTATAAACGACATTTTGTTAATAAATTCCGTTGTCTCCGGGGATTTGAAGGGGCTCCCCCACCCCGTCCAGCTCAGCAGGTTGGAAACAGCAGAGCTATGACCGGAAATCGGCAAAATGACAGACAGAATGAATAACAGAAGCAAGCGAGCCATAGTGAGAAGTCTTTCTACTTTCATAATTGAATTTGCCCATAGATTTTTATTGTTGAGGCATAACAATAGACTCTAAATCTGAAGCTGTATTATTTATCTCCCGTCTGTTCATTCTGCTAGCTCAGAAGAATTGCACGGGAAGACATAAACGGTAACTTCACGTTTTTTGTGTTTTTCAAAATAGACGCTATCCTTTGTGTGCGTTTTCCGTGCCTTAAGAACTTGGGAATGAAGAAAAGATATTGAGGCAATCGTTTCTGATCAAAGGTAATTGGTTGCGCTTCTCTTAGGCAGGCACGGTTGTAATTGTGGGTCCTGCGTGTTGCCAAAACCTGCCGGTTATCAATTATCGGCAATTCTGTTAACATATTTGCCAGCGTCGGGGATACAAAAAAAGGCAATGCGCCATCCAAAATCGTCTTTAGAGTGAGGGCCTTGAGCGGGTTTCATTATATCCAGATGACCGCTTCCCAACGGGTAGGCTCACAAAAACCGGGTTACGATGATTGACGATAAAAGGAACGAAACAGTTCTGCTGCTCTTGCTGGCTGAACGGGGACTGATAAATTATCGACTGCTGGTCGTGAACTCTGCTTCAGCCAGTGGTATGATACCGCAAACCGGGTTCTGCCCGGTTTTTTTGTGGACCTGTCCGGACTAAAAGCTTTGGGGAGTCATCCTGTGGATATGTTGCAACATCTGGGCATAGCCTTGAGTCTGATGCTGGTTCTGGAAGGCGTCTTGCCTTTTCTGTATCCCCAGCGCTGGCGCAATATGGTCACAAAATTGTCAGAGATTGATAACCGGCAGCTGCGTATGGCAGGTTTTGGCAGCATGTTGGTAGGACTCATAATTCTGAGTATGCTCACGTAAAAGCGGAATAGTTTATCGCTCTGGGAGCCTGTCGGACTTAAGCGTCTGCAGTAGGGCAGCCTTTATCCGACAGGCTCCCGGGACAGTGGTGAAAGCGAAAAAAAGAGGGCTGTTATGACCGTCGCAGATCGCTGGTTATTGCCGGATGGCATTGAGGAAATTCTTGCTCCAAGAGCACGTCAGGCAGAAATGCTTCGTCGTGAGATGCTGGATTTATTCGATTGCTGGGGCTACGAGCTGGTGATTCCTCCTCATCTGGAGTTCATGGAGTCACTGACAGCTGGCGTGGGCCGCGATCTGGAGTTGCAGACGTTTAAAGTAACGGATCAACTCACGGGTAGAACGATGGGGTTAAGGGCGGATACCACGCCAGCTGTTGCCAGAATTGACGCCCACACCCTGAAAGCAAAAGGGCCGGTTCGACTTTGCTACGCGAGCAGCGTGTTTCACACTCGTTCAGCGTCGTTGGGAGCCACAAGATCGCCCATTCAGCTGGGTGCCGAACTTTATGGTCATGGCGGCGTCGAGAGTGATATTGAAGTCATTTCCCTGATGCTGGAAACACTGGCAGCGATCGGTATTGAGTCTGTGAACCTCGATCTGGGTCATGTGCGGATCTATCGTTCATTGGTGGAGTATGCCGGACTGAGTGAACAGCAGGAGCAGAAACTGTTTGATGCTCTGCAAAGGAAAGCGGAGTGTGAAGTATCTGAACTGCTGGCCAGCTGGCAAATCTGTTCGGGCACCGCAAAGATGTTTAAAGCGCTGACATCCCTGACAGGTCATGCCAGTGTCATCAATGATGCCCGTGCGTTACTGAAAGACGCGCCTGAGGCTGTTTTCAAAGCACTCGACCAGCTGGAAGTGATTGCCGGCAAGGTCGCTGAGCTTTACCCGTCAGCTAACCTCTACCTCGATATGGGTGAGTTGCGCGGTTATAACTATCATACAGGCGTCGTGTTTGCTGCGTATGTACCCGGAAAGGGACAGGCGATCGCCAAAGGCGGTCGATACGACGGCATTGGGCGGATCTTTGGCAGAGCCCGCCCTGCTACCGGGTTCAGTACAGACCTGAAAACGTTAATTGAGCTGAAGAGCCTTCTGGGTCTGAACACAGATGCCAGTGACGAACGAATGACAATATTTGCCCCCGTTGATGCAGATCCTGCTGCTGTGCAGAAACTGCGTCGTCAGGGACAACGGGTAGTTTACCAACTGCCTGAACAAGAGACAGACGCTGCGGGCACGGGTTGCGACCGGCAGCTGGTCTGCCGTGACGGAGAGTGGGTTGTAGAATGACCCGGAAGTTTGATCGAAGCTGATTTCAGTTAAACTTCTCCGGCCTGTCACAGATGCATGAGAGTCGGTTCAGAAAATGTCTGGAACTGAAGTTAGCAGCCTGTCGGACTTAAGCGTCCGTAGCGAGGGTTGCAAGAAATTGAGGATAAAAATCTCTGTTTCTGAGGAGAATAGCGAGCTATTTGACGAAGAAACAGGGATTTTTAGACCAATTTATTGCAACCGCACGACTGCATGGATGCAGGAGCTAGAGCAACGCAGGAGCAGTTGCCGTGTAGGACAGTCTTAAGTCCGACAGGCTGCTAGTCATGTCTGTTTATTTTAGAAAGTAAGAGACCGTTTACCATGGGTAAGACTGTTGTCGTACTCGGCACTCAATGGGGTGACGAAGGTAAGGGCAAAATCGTTGACCTGCTGACTGAGCAGGCAGAAGCGGTTGTGCGCTTCCAGGGCGGCCATAACGCCGGCCATACATTGGTGATCGACGGTGAAAAAACCGTTCTGCACCTGATTCCTTCCGGTATTCTGCGCGAAGGCGTCGTATGCTACATCGGTAATGGCGTAGTTCTGTCTCCTGAAGCTCTGCTGAAAGAGATTCACAAGCTGGAGGACGGTGGCGTTCCTGTCCGTGAACGTCTGCGAATCAGTCCATCCTGCCCGCTGATTCTTCCTTATCACATTGCCCTGGACCAGGCTCGTGAAGTTGCGCGTGGCAAGGACAAAATTGGTACCACCGGTCGTGGTATTGGCCCTGCCTACGAAGACAAAGTAGCTCGCCGTGGACTGCGTGTTGCCGACCTTCTGCACCCTGAGCGTTTTGCCCAGAAACTGAAAGAAGTCATGGAGTACCATAACTTTGCTCTGGAGCACTACTACAAAGTTGATACGGTAGATTTCCAGAAGACTCTGGATGAAGCACTGGCCATGGGTGAACAGATCAAACCTATGATTGAGCGTGTGACCGACAAGGTTCATGAGCACCATGGCAAGGGTGACAACATTCTTTTTGAAGGTGCTCAGGGCTCTCTGCTGGATATCGATCACGGTACCTACCCATTCGTCACTTCGTCCAACACCACAGCCGGTGGTGTTTCTACCGGCAGCGGTTTTGGCCCTCTCTACCTGGACTACGTTCTGGGTATTACCAAGGCTTACACGACCCGTGTCGGTTCTGGTCCTTTCCCGACTGAGCTGTTTGACGATATCGGTATGCACCTGGCCAAGAAAGGCAATGAGTTTGGTGCGACCACTGGCCGTCCCCGTCGTTGTGGCTGGTTTGACGCTGTGGCACTGCGTCAGTCTGTCCAGATCAACTCCGTATCCGGTCTCTGTCTGACCAAGCTGGACGTTCTGGATGGTCTGGAAACTATCAAGATCTGCACCGGCTACAAGAATGCCCGGGGTGAGTCCATTACAACCCCTGTAGATGCAGAAGAGTACGAAGCAATTCAACCGGTTTATGAAGAAGTGCCCGGCTGGAGTGAGTCTACATTCGGTGCCAGAAGCCTGAATGATCTGCCGGAAAATGCCCGCGCCTACATCCGTCGTCTGGAAGAAGTGGTGGGAACTCCTATCCACATCGTTTCTACCGGCCCGGATCGTGTAGAAACCATTATTCTGGAACAGCCTTTCGGCTGATCCAGTCCCCCGGCAGGTTCACTGGCGGGGGGGTCTTCTCCATCAGAACCTGTAAGAAACACCGGCCATGTAAACCAGTGGGTCCAGTTCTGCGTCCAGCTTATAGCGGTTTCCATCATTGTCCTTGAACTTCGCTGTGGTATTGATATCCATATACCATACAGCAGCATTGACGGCCCAGTGCTCGTTCAGTTGATAATCAAAGCCCAGTTGCCCACTCAGACCCATTGAACTGTCCATTTCCAGATCGCTGAAGGTATCACTGGCGGAGCCTTTGAAATCTTCACTGAAGAAGACGGTGTAGTTCAAACCAAGTCCCAGGTAAGGCTGGAACCTGGAGTTTTTGTCCATTGGGTAGTATTGCAGGCTCACAGTCGGTGGCAGGTGTTTAACTTCGGCAAAATCCCCCAATCCTGCCAGATCACCTTTTCCTTTCAGAGTGTGTTTGAATGGTGTCGCCGCCAGCAGCTCAACACCAAACTTATCCGACAGCATGTAGGTAAAGGAGAGTCCCAGCTGAGTGTCATTATTGACGTCAACTGTTTTGTTTTTTTCCTCAACCCCGTTGGTTTTTAATCCCCCACTGTCAACATTGGTCTGAACGCTGGCTACTCCGCCCCGGAAAATAAAATCTCCGGCCTCATAAGCCTGAGCAGAGGTAGCAGAAACAGCAATTGCTGCAGCAATAGTGAGTGAGAGAACGTTTCTGTTCATGGTGGTCCCTTGTAGGTGGGTGTAGAAAGTTTCATTGTTAACTATTAACATTTTAATTAATTGTTCGTGGTGCAATATTGATCTGAATCAATGCATCGTCGTGTCTGCCAACGCATATGCGGTAGGAATTAAGTTGAAAGTGTGGGCATACTAAGCAAAGATGCGCGCTAGCAGCCTGTCGGACTTAAGCGTCCGTAGCGAGGATTGCAAGAAATTGAGGATAAAAATTTCTGTTTCTGAGGAGAATAGCGAGCTATTTGACGAAGAAACAGGGATTTTTAGACCAATTTATTGCAACCGCACGACTGCATGGATGCAGGAGCTAGAGCAACGCAGGAGCAGTTGCCGTGTAGGACAGTCTTAAGTCCGACAGGCTGCTAGTTACCCGGAGTAGGGTTACACTGCATACAGACATTATTTGATCACAGAGAGGTTGATAAACCCTATGCCCAAAAAAGGGTGGAAAGAACTGGACTCCCAGGCTGCCGATGAAGCAGCCCGCTACGACAACCCGATTCCCAGTCGTCTTTTTATTATGGAGACTCTGGAAAAGAGAGGAGCTCCGGCAAGCCATAAGTTACTCTGCCGTGAGCTGGGTGTAACTGTGCCTGAGCAGCAGGAAGCTCTGTTATTCCGCCTGAAAGCTATGATTCGTGACGGTCAGCTGTTGGAAACCCGGAAGGGAACCTATGGCCTGTTGAGTAAAATGGATCTGATCAAAGGGCGTATTCAGGGTAATAAGGACGGCTATGGTTTCCTGATTCCTGATGAGGGCGGCGAAGACTATTACCTCTCATGGCGTGAAATGCGCAAGGCTTTTGACGGTGATCGTGCAGTCATTCGTGAAACCGGCGTGGACCGCAGAGGACGACGTGAAGGTCAGATTGTTGAAGTCATAGAGCGTAATACCACCCAGTTGGTGGGTCGCTTTTACATGGAAAACGACAATGTTTTTGTCGTGCCGGAAAACTCAAGAATTGATCGCGAAATTCTTATCAAGCCGGGCCCTTTGATGCCCAGCCATGGACAATATGTTCTGATTGAAATCCTTGAGCAGCCTGGCCGACGTGTTCAGCCGGTGGGCCTGATCAAAGAAGTATTGGGTGAACGACAAGATGCCGGAATGGAAGTGGACGTTGCATTACGCACCCACGACATTCCTCATGAGTGGCCTTCTGAAGTTGAGGAGCAGGTGGCCCGGTTCAAGCCGGAAGTGGCTGAGCGGGACAAAAAGCACCGCGTTGATCTGAGAGCGACGCCTTTCGTTACCATTGATGGTGAAGATGCCCGTGACTTTGATGATGCAGTCTACTGTGAAACCAAAAAAAGCGGCGGCTGGCGTTTATTTGTAGCCATTGCCGATGTTTCCCATTACGTGAAACCCGGAACAGCGCTGGACAAAGAAGCCTATAACAGGGGCACTTCTGTTTACTTCCCGGGACATGTTATTCCCATGTTGCCGGAAGTGTTGTCTAACGGGCTCTGCTCTCTGAATCCTGAAGTGGATCGCCTGGCCATGCTGTGTGAAATGACCATCAGTAGCAACGGTAAAATTTCCGGTTACAAGTTCTACGAGGGCCTGATCCGCTCCCATGCCCGTCTGACCTATACCCAGGTTTGGGAAATGCTGTCAAAGCCGCTCAGTGATGAGGGCAAGGCTTTACGTCGCGAACGAAAAGCGGTTCTTCCCCATGTAGAAGAGCTCTATAACCTGTTCAAGGTTCTGAAAAGTATTCGTTCTGATCGTGGCACCATTGATTTTGAAACGGTAGAAACACAGATCGTTTTCGGTCGTAACCGAAAAATCGAAAAGATTGTCCCCGCAGTCCGCAATGACGCGCACAAACTGATTGAAGAATGTATGCTTTGCGCCAATGTCTGTGCGGCCAAATTCCTTCAGAAACACAAAGTTCCCGGGCTCTATCGCGTGCATGAAGGGCCTACTATGGAGAAGCGGCTCAATCTGAACAGCTTTGTTGCCAGTCTTGGATTATCGCTGCCTGCTGGCAAGCTGAAGCCTGCTCACTTTCAGGCTTTGTTGGCATCGGTCAAAGATCGCCCCGATTACAATGTGATCCAGACAGTGGTTCTGCGTTCTATGAGCCAGGCCGTGTACACCTCGGATAATCAGGGGCACTTCGGACTGGCTTTTGACGAGTATGCGCACTTCACTTCGCCGATTCGTCGTTATCCTGATCTGCTGGTGCACAGGGCTATCCGTCATATTATTCGTTCTTCTGTTGAAACCCGGCATGTCGTTCGTGTGGGTGCCAGAGAGATGAATAAAAAGACCATTTATCCCTACGATGGCAATGAAGTGCTGGCCATGGGAGAGCACTGTTCCGCGACAGAACGCCGGGCAGACGAAGCTACACGGGATGCTATGGATTGGCTGAAGTGCGAGTATATGCAGCAGCATATCGGACAGACGTATTCCGGTGTCATTTCATCCGTCACGGGCTTTGGCCTCTTTGTCGCCCTGAATGATATTTATGTAGAAGGTCTGGTACACGTCACTAGCCTTCCGGATGATTATTATCATTATGACGCTGTTCATCATCGTATGGTGGGTGAAAGAACCGGCAGAAGTTATCGATTAGGTGATGATATCGAAGTCATGGTCGCCAGCGTCAATCTGGATGACCAGAAAATTGATTTCGAATTATCCTCAGGGACTGCGCTTAGACCCTCACGTTCCCGTAAATCTCGAAAAAGCCCCTCAAAAGGTGGCAAGCCATTAGCCAGTGTGGCCAAGAGTCGGGCCGCAAAAAGAGCTTTGCTGGATGCAGCAAAGTCTGAAGAATCGGGCAAGAAGACCACAGGTAAAAAGAAAAAACCCACTCGCAAGCAAAAAGCCAAGACTAAAAGTACCGGCAAGAAATCCGGGAAACCCTCAGCCGTTAAGAAAACAGAAACGAATAAAAAGTCGTCTGCAAAACCGGCTGGCAGACAGCCGAGAAAGAGAAAGGCTAAGTGATTTGTAAAGCGGTCAGGCGGCAATTTCCAATTTGACGCCTAATGCTTTCAGCAATCGGTGGACAGTGTCCCATCGAGGCTGGACTTTGCCATTAAATGTTTTATAGAGGCTCTCACGATTCAGGCCGGTTTGCTCTGCTAACTGAGCAATGCCCTCATGTCTGACCACATGCCCAGAGCTGTAATAAAAACAGCCGGATCATTATCGAGAGAGGCCTCAGTCAGGAGCCAGGGAATGTCTTCATCGGTTAGAGCATTCCCAACCATATCGTAGCCGCCAAATCCCGCGCTTCCAGATTTTTTGATCAGCAAGTTGATCTTTCTTTGTAATCTGCTCTGACATTAACCAGAATCTTGAGTATTATCCGGGCTCAATAGCCTATTCCGAGTGTTAAGATGTCAGTCAACACCGACACAGGAAACAACCTCATGGCCAGATATAGCCTGGCTGAAGAGATTGCAAACAGTATCACCCACGGTCTGGGAGCCTTGCTCAGTGTTGCCGGTTTGACCCTTCTGGTGGCGTACGCTGCCGAGCAGGATGATGTCTGGCGCATTGTCAGCTTCAGTATCTATGGGGCAACGCTGATACTGCTCTTTCTCTCTTCCACGCTCTATCACAGTATCCAGCACGAAAAGACCAAGAAGGTCTTCAAGCTGCTGGATCATTGTTCCATCTATCTTCTGATCGCCGGTACCTATACCCCGTTCTTACTGGTCAGCATGAGGGGAACACTGGGCTGGATAATGTTTGCCGTTATCTGGCTGCTGGCTATTGCGGGCATTGTTTTTAAAGTCTGGTTTGGTCCACGCTTTAAGAAGCTGTCGGTAACCACATACATTCTGATGGGCTGGCTGGTACTTTTTGCGTCAAAAGAGTTGGCCAGCAAGATATCGCTGGAGGGCATCTACTGGCTGTTAGCGGGTGGCCTCTCTTATACCCTTGGGGCGGTTTTTTACCTGTGGAAAAGGCTGCCTTTTAACCATGCTATTTGGCATGTGTTTGTCCTGGGCGGAAGTGTCTGTCATTTCTTTGCTGTTTTTTTTCACGTACTGCCTGCCAGTTAGCTCCCTATCAGGCTACAAGGAAGCACAGTTGTCTCTGCTCGTTCATAGATATAGCGGTCATCCAGCCTTCGCGTTAATGGAAGTACCAGTTGATGGCCAAGACACTGACAATGGTGGTGATCAAACCGAAGAAGGTAATGATGTATTGTCGGTTGATGGAACCCATCTCGAAACGGACATCGGTGATTTCGGAGCGCACATCGGTGATCTCAGCACGGACACCGGCTATCTCTTTACGCAGTTCAGAGCGCAGGCTGCTTATCTCTGAACTGAGTGCCTGATAACTGCGTTCATTTTGCAATTGTACCTGCATAATAGCCTCTTGCAGTACCAGGACATCTTTTTTACTGGCATTGTAATCAGGATCAAGGGAAGCACTGACTTTGCTGGCCAGCTCTTCATCAATGCCAATACGCTTTAACTCCGAGAACAACGACTTTTCCACAACAACTCCAACAACAAAGAATCACAGCATAGATCAGGGGCGACATTATGACCACCCGGCAGGAATAGACCACAGAGCCTCATTTCCAGTATAGGGATGCCATGGGCATTTCCTTGAGTAAGTTCTTTTAGGAGGAGGTTAATCGGTTTATGGACACAGGTTGTTCCGCATTTGATCACCAGATCAACATTCCACTGAAGCCTTGGGCTCTGCTAATATGCATTCCAATCCTGATTCCAACCCTGCATACGAATTCCCGTAATGAGTAATGATGTTGTTTTTGGCCTGCACGCTGTGCAGAGCCTGTTTGAGCATTCTCCTGAAAAAGTTTTGGAACTTTTGATCCAGAAAGGTCGCACTGATAAGCGCATTAATGCGCTGGTGGAGGAAGCCCGCAACCAGAGCGTGACGGTGCGTTTTGTCGAGCGCGGCCGACTGGACTCGAAAGTTGAAGGGGTGCACCAGGGCATAGTGGCCCGTGTTGCGCAGGCGAAAGTTTACCGGGAGGGCGATCTGGAAGACCTTCTGAACACGCTGGATGAGCCGCCTTTTCTCTTGATACTGGATGGTGTGACCGATCCTCATAACCTGGGTGCCTGTCTAAGAACCGCTGATGCCGCAGGTGTTCACGCCCTGATTACGCCCAAAGACAAATCTGCCAGCCTGAATGCGACGGCTCGAAAAGTGGCCTGTGGCGCTGCAGAGAATGTCCCGCTGGTACAGGTGACCAATCTTTCCAGAACCATGGAGTGGCTGAAAGATCGCGGCATCTGGATGATTGGCACCGCTGGTGAAAGCGCTTCTGATATTTACAAGACAGACCTTAAGGGGCCTCTGGCTCTGGTGATGGGTGCTGAGGGTAAGGGTATGAGAAGACTGACCCGTGACAAGTGTGATTCTTTAATCTTTATCCCCATGGCAGGGTCAGTCAGCAGTTTGAATGTTTCTGTGGCGACAGGTGTCTGCTTGTTTGAGGCGGTTCGCCAAAGACAGCTAAGTACCTAACCAGTTGGTTTCGCATATTCTGGACGGCGGCTTTTTCCACCCTTCTGCGTTCCAACTCTGGTTGCGTAGCTATGGCTACGCGCCCGTCGTTGCGCCTTGAAGGATGAAAAAATCCACTCGCCAGAATATGCGAAACCAACTGGCCAGGTACTTATAGAAATCCGAAATTCTCAGGATGGTTTTTCTCTCAAGAGAGCGTCCAGATGTTCAATGACCACAACCCAGTCAGCGTCTTCATTGTATGCCTGTTGAATAAAAGCCTGCTGGCTGTCTGAAAAGAAGTCGGCTTGCTCAATTTTTACCCGGCGGGGCATTTGTTTATGCTCTTCGATGAAGGCATTGATTTCTTGATCGCTGCTGGGCAATCCAAGCTGATCAAACAGATCGTTCATGGTGTGATGAGCAGGTTCCATTGAGACCTCCTGATGGAATCTGTTTTCGTAACGTCAGGATAGCAGGCCACTGTCTTTTGAAAAGATAAAACCGGATTCCAAAGGTGAAAAATGTGAGTACAAAAAAGAATGTCGTTTTATTGGATCGGGCTACTCTGGGTGACGGCGTATCACTGGAAGCGTTTCATCAACTTTCATTACCGCTGGAAATATACGATCAGAGTCAACCAGAAGATATAGTTGAACGTTGTCGTGATGCGGTAGCGATTTTCACCAATAAAGTGGTGATTGATGAATCGATACTCTCTTCACTCCCCGACCTTCGATATATCGGAGTACTGGCAACAGGAACAAATAATATCGATCTTGCTGCCTGTGATTTGCGAGGAATTAAAGTCCAGAACGTAGAAAGTTACAGCACCGCATCTGTTGCCCAACATACCATGGCTTTGATTCTGTCTCTGGCGGGCTCTGTTCCTGCTTACACTCAAGATGCTATCAACGGCAACTGGGAAAAAAGCGACAGATTCTGTCTACTGAATCATCCGATCATCGAACTGGAGGGTAAAACACTACTCATTGTCGGTTATGGTGACTTGGGTAAGGCCACTGCCAGACTGGCAGAAGCTTTCGGTATGAATGTGTTGAAGGCTAAAGTGCCAGGTTCGCCGACAACCTCTGAAGACAGGTTGGAGTTGGACGAAGGGTTGAAACAGTCAGATGTCGTCAGTCTGCATTGTCCTTTGAGTGAAAGCACTGCCAACCTGATGGATCAGAGAAGGCTGTCACTGATGAAATCCGGGGCTATTCTGATCAACACCGCCAGAGGCGGGCTGGTAGACGAGAGTGCTCTGGTTTCGGCACTGGAAGCAGGGCGACTGGGTGGCGCCGGGTTTGATGTGTTGACAGAAGAGCCCCCCAGGCACGGAAATATCCTGCTCAGCACGTCTCTGCCAAATTTGATGGTCACTCCCCATTGCGCCTGGGGAAGTCTCGAGTCGAGACAACGTCTGGTCAATCTCGCGGCAGAGCACTATAAACGTTTTCTTCAGGAGTAGGAGTCAGTTTCCTTAATTGCACTGCAAGCCTCTGAATTAGAATGATCATTATTGGTTAGTGGTTCCGTCTTTGTGTGTCTTGATCTCTGAACTTTTGCTATCATTTGAATCGTGTTGCGCTACGAACTACATTTATGCATGATTAAGTCATTTAAGCACAAAGGTCTCAAACGCTTCTACGAAACTGGAAAGCCATCGGGTATCCAGACCATGCACGCGAGAAGAGTCAAGGCTCAGCTACAAGCCATCGACACTGCAAACGTAATTGATGATATTGACACGGCCTTCATCCACTGGTAGGAGACAGGAAAGGAGTATGGTCAATAACAGTTAAAAAAAACTGGCGCATCACATTCGAATTTACTGATGGCAATGCATACATATTGAACTACGAGGATTATCACTGATGAGAATGCACGATCCACTCCACCCGGGAGAGTTTATAAAGCAAACCTACATGGAACCAGCCAAAGTTAGCTGCAGGCAACTGTCTGAGGCTCTGGAGGTCTCACCCTCAACTTTGAACAGGATTTTGCAGGGAAAAAGCGCTATATCCACTGAGATGGCCAGAAGACTTTCCATGGTTATTGGCAGAACTACGGAAAGCTGGCTGGTTATGCAGAACAACTACGACATCTGGCAATCAGAGCAGTCAGTAAAGCTCAATACTCTGAAGCCTTTCAAATTTTCTTTTGCGTGATTACTCAGGCTCTTTTTTGGAATCAGGGGTATAGGTAAAGCGATAGAAAATATCCACAGCCTGAGCCAGACCACTGACGACCTGAAGGTAGAGTCTGGGCATGAGTTCATAGCGAACTTTCACTTCGCTGACTGAGTCAAAAACCCCTGCGCCGTACTGCAGGCGGAGACCGGGGGCTATGTAGCCACCGATGGTGATCCGGGTATCATCGCCGCTGCCTTCAGTATCCAGAGAGACATCGCTGAAACCAAAGGTTTCACCAAGCGATGTGGCGATACCACCAAATTGGGAAACACCAAGCCCTACCAGCATTGCCTGGGCACTGGAACTGTCATCTCCTTCCAGACCCCTGCCTCGCAACAGGTAGGAGAGTTGCTCCTGTTGCGGCATTTCCGGGCTGGAATAAACGGTCCACTCTGGTTTTTTTACAGAGCCACTGACTTTAATGCCGACCTCAACATTATCTTCGATGGTTTCCGGATTTCGAATGGCATTGACCAATAGATAGGGGGAATCGATAGGCCCCTGGAAAATGATTTTTCCTTCCTTGATTAGTAAATCCTGGCCCAGCTGGTGGTAACGACCTCCAATTAAATTAATGGTGCCACTTCCTTCGAGGGGTTTGTCAGGAAGCTGAAGAAGATCCAGATGCCCTGCCAGCCTGGCTTTGAGACCGAAAGCATTCAGCCGGATATCGTCTCCCAGTATGACTCGTACCTTCATCGAAAACAGCTGTAAGGCCTGTTCGTGTAGCTCAGAAGTTTGTCCTTCCTGGACTATTACTACATCATCTGAGACTGAAACAGCACTCTCCGGAAGACTGTTGATGGTAATGCGACTCCAGGGAATTCGGATAATACCCGTCAGTGTTATCTTTTCAGACAGTATCAGCTTAAGATTGGGAGAAATTCTGATCTCCCCCATGCCGGGGTATTTAACATCCAGGCCTTGCCCTTTCAGGGTGATGACACCGGCAGGCTGCCGAAAATCTTTCCAGTTCAGCTGACCTCCCAGATCCAGTGAGCCCTTACCTACCTGCATTTTGCCTTCTACTGTGCCTGAGTCACCGTTCACATTCAGATAAGTATTAAGTTCAGAAATGCTGACAATGTCGCGTGTGGTATTGGCATAACCATTTTCAATGGCCAGTCGGCCATAAAAAAGAGGTTTGGCAAGAGAGCCTTCCAATCGGCCCCGGGCAGAAAAAGTACCTTTCAAATCGCTGACTTCAGGCAAGAAAGGCGCAAATATTTCCAGCAATAACTGCTCAATATTCAGCTGGCCACTGAGGGCTTTCCGGTTTTTCAGGTCATTGACGACTATGGTCAGGTGACTGCGTCCCAGTTTGTCCGAGAGGAAGTTTAGAGAGCTTTGCAACTGATTTTTGGCGATTCTGGCCTCCATGTTGAGCTGACTGTAATCGCCGGAAAGATCATAAGCCTGAAGTTTTCCAGGGCTGGAAGAAAGCTTTAACGACAGTTCCGGCTGGTTATCCTGCCAGCTTACTTCTCCCTCTGAGTTAAGCATTGCCTGCCAGTCAAATTTGTTGGGGAAAAAGGCTTTGAATCTTTCAGGTGCCAGTTGCTCAATGTGAAAGGAGAGATGTCCTGAATCTTTGCCCAAGTGGCTGGATTGAGCACAGATACTGGAAGGGGATGATTCCAGACAGAATTCAGAGAATGAAGCACTGGCTGGCGAAGCTGTGATATCAACAGGTTTTTTCAGTGACCAGTCTCCGAATTCTGTGTTCAAGTCACTGCGGGTGAGCTGTCCCTGCCATTCCTTGTTGAGGTAGCTGCCAGCCAGTGTGATGACGCTCTTGAGCTCTTTACCCTGGGTTGAGAGCCGAACCTGATGTTGTTTTTCATTGCCTCTGGCTTCAAGCAAGATCTGGTTGAGCGTGTGTGTGCCCTGGTTCAGTGCCTCTACGCTGATGCGAGCCTGCCCCAGAATCTGTTCTTTTTTTTCAATTTGACCTTTTGCCGAGAGGCCTTTGATGGCTGTGTCCAGATAACGAACAGAGGAGCTGTCCAGTTGAAAGTTCAATCTGGGGTGCTTTTTGCTCCCGGATACATGGATTGAACCTTTCACCTCACCCTTAAGGCCGGGGTAAAGTTCTGCCAGTTTTGAAGCACTGAGTTCCGCTTCTATGTCCCATTGTTTATCAATAAGACCATGGGCGCTTAACTGGTTTTCGCCGACTTTGGCATTGAGGTGGTCTAACTTCCAGTTATAGAGATGATTGATGTCCATTGTGCCGGAAAGAGAGACTGGCCTGTCCCTGAGTTTTCCAGTGATATTCATTTCAGAAATCACCAGATGCCAGGTTTTACCGTCCAGATTAAAACGGCTTGCCAATACACCGTCGAGCCTTCCCGGAAACTCAGGTAAAAGGTTGGCTGTGTTGAGCCTGTTGAGTTTCACCTTCCCATTCCAGGCAATGCCTTTTGTCCAGCTGAGCCGACCTGAAAGATCTGCATCACCTTCAGGGGTTGAGAGATTGAGACGATGAATCGCAATATGCTCAAGGTCTCCCCTTGCCTGGAGTAAGACCTTTACCCGGATTTCTTTTTGAGTCCCGGAAGTGGCCAGGACATTAGATTTGGCCGTGGCGCTGGCATCCAGTTGATAGTCGGCCAGAGAACCTTGAAGGCTGGCCTTCAGGTTTTCTGGTTGAAGCTTTTTATCGAGGGAGGCTGGTTGAATATCAACAGCTGCTGACAGTGGATAATCCCCACTCAGTGTTATTTTTCCGTGCAGGCTGGCTTTGCCCAAAGTATGTTCAACCTTGAACTCTTGGATATTGATTTGCGATTGCCGGGCATCAGACGACAAAAGTATATTACTGACTTCTTCCTTAATCTCACCCTGTTCATAAGTGCCTTTATCCAGAGTCAGCTTTTTGAGAGTTATGGGCAGAGGTAGCTCTATCTCTGGCAATATCAGCCTGTCGCTGACAGGTGCTTGTTCTTTATAAGGCGCTGGTAGTTTAATGAAAAGATTTTTCAGCCCCAGTTCATCAATGACCAATCTTCCTTCGAGCAGCATTTGTGGTTGCCACTGCAAAGAGAGTTGGTTAGCTGTGAACGCCATATCCTGATCCACCCAGCCTGGATTCTGAAAGACAAGGCCGTTGGAAATTGATCCCTTAATCAGTTCACCCTGAAGTTCAGGCAATTGTGAGCGAGCCAGGTTCCACAGCCAGAGGTTGCCGGTATGAGTCAGCAGCAAAAACAACATCAGGCAAAGGAGAGTGACAAGAGAGGTTAAGATACCCAGAGCCGTCTTCATATTTCTGGCCCCATAGAAAAGTGCAGTTTATAGGGGCTGCCAGGTTCACTGACAGCGAAGGCCAGATCTAATCTCAGCGCACCCAATGGGGTTATCCAGCGGATGCCGAAGCCGGCCCCGGTTTTCCAGTCGTCCCTGTAGTCATTGGTGGCAGTCCCATAGTCAACAAAAACAGCGGCTCGCCAGTGTTCCAGAAACTGGTAATTGTATTCCACACTGAGCGCTGTCATATATTTTGCACCCGTCAATTTATCGTTGTCGTCTTTCGGGGCAATACTTTCATAGTCGTAGCCTCTTACTGTCTGGTCACCTCCAGTGAAGAAACGAATGGAAGGGGGTATTTTGCTGACGTCGTTTATCCAGATGGCTCCTTGTTCAATTCTGCCAATGAAACGGTGTTTTTCTGCCAGTGTTGCTAAACCTTTGGTACGTCCCCATAGCTTCACAAAGTTCTGATCAGAGGCAAAGAGCTTATCCGAAAATTCTGCCGTGGACATGATCAGGTAGCCGCTCCGGGGGTCGAGCTTCCCGCCTCTGGCGTGGCGTCGGGTCATGGAGATACCGGGGATGACCAGAAAGCTTTCGCCACTCTGAAGGCCCTGTTTGTAGCTTTCGTACTGAATTCTTAAAAACAGGTCACGGTCCCAGCCTTGTGGGTTTTTTTTCCATTTATGGATGGAAGTCGATCCAAGGTTACTGGTGGTGTCTTCCTGCTGCTTGTATTGGTAACCCAATTGAAGGTCATAGAATTCAGTTAATGGGTTACCGTAGGGGATTTTATAGCTGGAAGTCAGTTCGGCTCTGGGGGCTGAGAGCAGAGCCTCATTGGTCAGGCTGTGCCCTTTGTCATTGATCATGGGGATATCCCAGGTCAAAGAAAGCCTGGGGCCTTCATCGGTAGAATAACCGACACCGGTTTCAATCTCATGATACCTCTTGGGGCTGACACCGATATAAACAGGGACATGGTAGTCTACGGTTTTATCCCGCATGGGTAGGATATCGATTTGCTGGAAATAGCCTGTTGAGGCCAGCTCTTTGTTCAAGTCGCCCAGCCGCACGGATTGATAGTTTGAGCCGGGCTTAAAGGTCAACATTTTCTCGATCAGGACCCGGGTGTTTTCAGGGATTTCACCATAAACAATGTCCCCGAACCGGTAACGTCTGCCAGAGTCGAAAACCAGTTCGACATCCGCCGCATTCTCTTGCGGATAAACTTTGACCCTGTGGGTTTGCATCTGAGCGTCAAAAAAACCAAGAGACTGGGCCTGGGTGTTAAGCTCCGTTTTAAGTTCTTCGTATTCTCCGCTATTGAAGACAGCGCCTTTTTTGAGGGGGGAGCGTTTGACGATCCTCTTGAACGACCGGTTTTTTCGGGCCTCTCCTTTCAGCTCTATTTTGAAGGTGCGGATAATTACGGGTTGTCCCGGATCAACATGAATGTTGAGCTGGTCAGTGTCCTTGCCACCCATCTTCATGGAAATGGTTGGGTTGAAATAGCCCAGTGCTTGCAGAGATTTCTGAACTGCCTCAAGAATACTGCTTTGATAGTCAGGCAACTCCCCGGGCTCAATAGCAGGTAAAGTTTGCAGGAAGCGTTCGGCATTCCGCTTCAGCCCGTCTTCCAGACCCTTAACCTCATAGGTCAGATGGGATCGTGCCTGGCAGACAGAAGGAAGGGCTGAAAGCAAAAGTGCGATAATCGATAGAAATTTATTCAGTTTACCCACTGGCGACCATTTGTTGAGAGTAAAGTTGTTGAGAGAAAGTGGTGGGGCTGAACGATATCCTAGAAGGTCTGTCGATCTATCTCAATAAAAAGCAGCATCAGGCAGTAGATTCCTGGATTCTCCTGCGTTTTAACGTCGGCTGCCATCGGTTTATAATTCTTGCAACCATGGTCACACTTCTCTAAAATCCTCCGCTCTTTGTAAGCTGGGCGTGGTGTGCAGGCATCTTTCGGGTGACTGTCATCTTCGATCCATCTCCTTGCCTTACTGCTCTGTGAATGGAACCTGTGTTTCACTCAAAGTGTGGGAGGCTGTTTAACCCGTAAGGAGCAAATAATGCGTCATTACGAGATTGTTTTTCTGGTACATCCTGACCAGAGCGAGCAAGTACCAGGCATGATAGAGCGTTACACACGCGCTATCAGCGAAAACGGTGGTCAGGTACACCGTCTTGAAGATTGGGGTCGTCGTCAGCTGGCTTACCCAATCAACAAGATCCACAAGGCTCACTACGTTCTGATGAACATCGAGTGCAGCAATGAGATCCTGGACGAACTGACAGATAACTTCCGTTATAACGACGCAGTTATCCGTAACATGGTGATCCGTCGTGATGAGGCCGTTTCCGAGCCATCCATCATGATGCAGGCTGAAGAGAAGCGTGAACGCCGTGACGATCGTCGTGAAGAGCGTCGTGAAGAGCGTCGTGAAGAAGCTGCTGAGGCTGCTGAAGCTCCGGAAGCTGCTGAAGAAGCTGCCGAGTAAGTCGTCCTTGATACTGCTTTAGCTCAAGACTGTCTCAGCTCAGGGCAAGCAGAATTAAGAACATCACCATTTGTTGAATTCAAGGAGACGTTGCAATGGCACGTTTTTTCCGCCGCAGAAAGTTCTGCCGTTTCACCGCTGAAGGCGTGAAAGAGATCGATTACAAAGATCTGAACACCCTGAAGGCTTATGTTTCTGAAACTGGCAAGATCGTACCAAGCCGTATCACCGGCACCAAAGCCCGTTATCAGCGTCAGCTGGCGACAGCTATCAAGCGTGCGCGCTACATCGCACTGCTGCCATACACTGATCGTCACTGATCAGTCGGCAAACTCTGGAACTGAAGGTATTGCTTGATGCGTAAACTGGCGGAGCTGGCAATGAAAAGCCCGAAACATTCGTTGTTTCTGGCGGTCATATTTGCCTGTATTCCCATGCTTTTCTGGTTGAGTGCGGCCATTGTATCCCTGGTGATACTGCGTCGCGGCATTGACCACGGACTGAAAGTCCTGATGTGGGCTCTGTTACCCGGAATAGCCTGGGCCGCCTTTGGTCAGTACAGCGTATTGATCGGGTTGGCAACGACAGCGTTGCTGGCTTGTGTCCTGCGCCAGACTGTCTCATGGCCGAAAACTCTGTTGGCTGTTGTGCCGCTGGGAGGCCTCGTGGCTTTTGCCATGTACCAGATATCACCGCAGATGATCAGTGTCATGGCTGGCACTGTGATGGAGTTTCTGAAAAAGAGTCTCCAGGGCAGTGGCAGTCTGGAGGCTCTGCAACCGGGTGAACATCTGAGACAGGTCCTGGAGTACGGCGTAGCGGGTGCCCTGGCCTGGGTGCACATACTGTTTTGTATCCTGGCTTTGATACTGGCGCGCTCCTGGCAGGCCGATCTCTACAACCCCGGAGGATTCGGTGAAGAATTCCGCAAGGTGCGTTTGCCCGCAGCTGTCGGGGTAAGTCTTCTGACCATCACTTTGATGGGGTCGGCACTGTCACCTATGATGACGGCCCTGGTACCCATCGCATCGTTGCCATTGTTTATTGCAGGAATGGCGCTGGTCCACGGGCTGGTAAAACTGCGTCAACGGGGCAGCTTCTGGTTGATTGGCCTATATATGCTGTTAATCACCCTTACGCAACTGGCATACCCGGTTATTGTTTTGACTGCTTGTCTTGACAGTCTGTTTGATTTTCGCAATCGCGTGAATAAACAGATTCAGGGCTGACAGGCACTAGGTATAAGGTAAGAGGCTAGCGATGGACGTTATCCTGCTTGAGAGAGTTGCCAACCTTGGCAACCTGGGCGACAAGGTAACTGTTAAAGCCGGTTACGGTCGTAACTTTCTGATTCCTTTCAGCAAGGCTGTGCCTGCTACTAAGGAAAATGTTGAAGCTTTTGAAGCTCGTCGTGCCGAGCTGGAAAAGGCTGCTAACGAAAAACTGGCTGCTGCCCAGAAGCGTGCAGCTGAAATGGCTGAAATCGAACTGACCCTGACCGCCAAAGCGGGCGACGAAGGAAAGCTGTTCGGTTCTATCGGCTCACGTGATCTGGCTGAAGCCATCACTGGCGCTGGCGTTGAAGTAGCCAAGAGCGAAATTCGCATGGGCGAAGGTCCCATTCGCGCTACTGGCGAGTACGACATCGCTATCCAGCTGCACACTGACGTTGCAGCGACTATCAAGGTATTCGTTGAAGCTGAATAAGTTCGGTTTTAGCTACGCTTGATATAAAAATACCCGTGGATTTCGGTCCACGGGTATTTTTTTATGTGCCTTCTGTCTCACCTCTTCATTGGCCGTCATATCAGTCAAAAGATTGTTTTAAATCTGTCATCTTAAATACATTTTGCTGTAATTCTTGTGTCGTTTAATGAGCCTGCTTTAAAGGATATTCACAACAAATAAAGCTGGCTTGAACGAGTAGATATTACATGAGCAAATATACTTTTGATCCGACGGTGTATAACTCCAGTGATAACAAGCCGATTTCGGCAGTGCTGGAAAAAGAACTATCCCGTCGCGGTGTTCTGAAACGTGGGGGCGCGCTGGCAGCATTTACTGCACTGGCCAGCTTTGGTTTAACTGGCTGTAACGATGATGACTCTGACGACGTTTTTTCATCAGAGCTCTCTCTCGGCTTTGACTCTATTACCGGCTCCAAGACCGATGCTGTGTCTGTACCTGCTGGTTACTCCGCTCAGGTTCTGGCGCCATGGGGAACACCACTGAATGATCTGGCGGCAGACTGGAAAGATGATGGTACAAACAGTTCCACTGATCAGGCGAATGCTACCGGCATGATGCATGATGGTATGCATTTCTTTCCCCTTGAAGGCAGCAGTACTGAAGGTCTGCTGTGTATAAATCATGAGTTTATTGATCAGACGCGACTGCATCCGAATGGCGCAACTGACAATAATGGTGAACGCCCTGCTGAGGAAGTTCGTAAAGAAATTAACGCTCATGGTGTTTCAGTGGTTCACATCAAACTGACTGATGGCGTTTGGGATGTGGTTAAAAACAGCAACTACAACAAGCGCTACACCGCAGGCTCTGAAATGGATCTGACCGGGCCCGTGGCAGACAGTGATCTGCTGATTACCAAATACACGGACGAAAAAGGGAATAAAGCCCTTGCCCGGGGCACCAACAATAACTGTGGTAATGGTCACACTCCCTGGGGGACTTATCTGACCTGTGAAGAAAACTGGCCTGGCTATTTTACCCGTACCGATGACCCGTCTAACTGGACTGAAGAACAAATACGTCTGGGTATCAGTGACAGGGGGACCCGTTATGATTGGGATACTGTTCCATCTGCTTCAGAAAACGAAACCGGCGAGTTTGCCCGTTTTGATGTAACTCCGGGCTCCGGAGATGAGACTGAGGATTTCCGTAATGAAGCCAATGGCCACGGATACATTGTAGAAATCGACCCCTATAATCCTCAGGCTAAAGCGATCAAACGGACGGCTCTGGGTCGCTTCCGTCACGAAGACTGCTCATTTGGCAAACTGGAAGAAGGTCAGCCCGTTGTTTTCTATTCTGGCCATGACAGCCGGTTTGAGTATATCTACAAGTTTGTTTCCAAAGAACTCTGGAACCCGGCAGATGCTGACTCTGAAGATCGTCTCGCCACCGGTGCCAGGTACATGGATGAAGGTACTTTGTACGCCGCTCGCTTTGATGAAGAAGGCCAGGGTGTATGGTTGCCCCTGACTCCTGATGCAACCACCAAAGACGGTGGAAGATTGGGTGATGTCTCAGGATTCACAACTCAGGCTGAAATTATCCTGAACACGCCGGGTGCAGCTGATTTGGTAGGTGCCACCCCCATGGACCGACCTGAATGGACTGCGGTAGATCCGAAAACCGGCTCTGTTTATGTAACGCTGACAAACAACACTGATCGTGATAATCAGGACGGCGATTCTGATACCGACACCAACGTCGCCAACCCTCGTGAAGGGAATGAGTATGGCCATATTATTCGCTGGAATGAAGGGGCTGACCCAAGCCAGTTTACCTGGGAGTTCTTCCTGTTCGGTTCTTTTGCATCTGAAAGCACCCTGGTGAACCTGTCCGGTCTGAATGAAGCCAATGAATTTGGCAGCCCGGATGGTCTGGCATTTGATGATCGTGGTTTGTTGTGGATTCAAACAGACGGTGGTGCGAATGAGAACACGAATGACCAGATGCTGGCTATTATTCCATCTGAGCTGAACAATACAGAGGATATGCTGGCAGTTAACGCCGACAACCAGGATCAACTGAAGCGTTTCTTTGTGGGGCCAAATGGTT
Source organism: Endozoicomonas sp. 8E (assembly GCF_032883915.1). NCBI lineage: Bacteria > Pseudomonadati > Pseudomonadota > Gammaproteobacteria > Oceanospirillales > Endozoicomonadaceae > Endozoicomonas > Endozoicomonas sp. 8E. Next base: position 636,757 of record NZ_CP120717.1, read on the forward strand.
GTGAGGTGACTGGTCTGGCATTTACACCGGATCATCAGAGCTTCTTCCTGAATATGCAGCATCCATCGAACTGGCCTGCCACTGGGGCGATTGACGCAACGGATGAAAGCGGTGCTAACAGGGCGCGTTCTGCCACGGTAGTTGTTATGAAAGACGGTGGTGGTGAAGTGGGGGTTTAATAGCCGTCACCTGACTGCCAATATAACAAAGCCGGTGAGTGGAATGCTCATCGGCTTTTTTGTTGTGAAAAACTTTTTGCTATGTCGTTTTCCATTGGCTGGTGGCGAAACAAAACCAGCTGATCAGGTACTTAAGTACTCGGCCATACGGAATCGAATATTTCCGGCTTATTGGGCAGGTGCTCTGCAAGGCGCAACGACGGGAACATAGCAAGCTATGTGACCAGAGTTGCAACGCAGCACGACTGCATGGATGCAGGAGCTAGAGCAACGCAGGAGCAGTTGCCGCGAGTGCCTGAACAATAAGTCAGAAAATATGATTTCGTATGGTTGAGTACTTATATATCATTGCGCCAGAGCCAATCCAGTGGCACTGCCATGCAGTTTTTTGTTTTGAGTGGCAGTGCATTGTTACCACAATAAATCAATACGCCACCTTTAAAGTGTTTGTCGGCCTGGCCAGCAAGTCGCCTTAAGCCTTCTCCGTCTTTTTCCTGAATACTGATAGCTTTTTTAATTTCTATACCGTAGATATCACGATTGTGTTCGATGACCAGATCCACCTCCACCTGATCTTTATCCCGGTAATAACTGAGGTGGACAGGGTCATCCAGCCATTCGGTCAGAGCTCTTATCTGCTGTATTACAAAACTCTACAGAATGGGACCGAAGGGGGTCGAATAGTCCTGCCACTCTTCAGCTTTCAGTCGATTCAGCATGCTTGCCAACCCACTGTCTGCGATATGAATTTTAGGTGCTTTTACCAAGCGTTTGGCCGCATTATTATGCCATGCTGGCAAACGGTAGAAGAGAAACAGGTGCTCCAGAATACTGATGTATTTATCGGTGGTCTCGCGTCGTATTTTCAGGTCAGTGGCAATGCTACTCCTCTTCTATTTTGGGTTGTAAATAGCGTGGGAAGTATGGCATCAGAAGGTGCTTCAAGTTTCGGCTAATTGTCTATTACTCTAGCGTCTAATTGCCTATTTAGTTTCCGGCTAAATGCCGGTTTTCTTTCTTTGCTTGTTTTTTTATCTAATAAAAACAAATAGTTAGATTGTTCTTTTGATTGCTTAAGTATATGGTTTTTTGCAGGCCAAAAATGGCCTGCTACTCGCTTTAAATCTTGCCGGGATTTCCCGGTGAATAGGAACCTTGGCGGGGTTCGTTCATTCTCAAGAAGACTTTTTCATAAAAGGCGTCATCCGGGCAAACAGCAGTCCAAGTTCAAACAACAGCCACATAGGTCCAGCCAGCAGGCTCTGGGAGATAACGTCGGGTGGTGTCAGAAGCATACCGATTACAAAACAACCCACTACGATATAGGGACGCTTTTTAGAAAGGGATTCAATAGTGCTAATGCCAGACCAGATCAGTAACAGGGTTGCGACAGGAATTTCGAAGGCCAGCCCGAAGGCAAAAAACAGTTTAAGAATAAAGTTCAGGTAGCTGCTGATGTCGGTCATCATGGTGACCGTTTCAGGCCCGGTCGTGGTAAAGAAACCAAAGATCAGTGGGAACACCACAAAATAGGCAAAAGCGACACCGGCATAAAAGAGTATGACGCTGGTTATAAGCAATGGAATGGCCAGATGTTTTTCATTCTTGTACAGGCCAGGAGCGATAAATCCCCAGACCTGATGGAGAATGAAGGGAATAGCTAAAAACAGGGAGAGCACGAGGCTGAGTTTAAACGGGGCAAAGAAAGGAGAGGCTACATCGGTGGCTATCATGCTGGTGCCTTCGGGCATTAGCAGGCGCAGAGGCTCGGAAACCAGCTCGTAAATATCGTTGGAGAAGTAAAACAGTCCGACAAAGAACAGCAGGGTAATCACCATACTTTTCAGCACCCGTGCACGTAACTCGAGCAGATGCTGAATCAGGGGTTGTTCTGATTGAATCGTTGGAGTTTCAGTCTTCATAAATGTCTCGGCAGGCATCAAACAAAGGCAGCGCTCAGGCCGCCTTTATTTTGGAATCGGATGGTTTGGAGGGATTTCCAGAGGCTAAGGTTGCTTCCTGCTTCAGAGATCGGACCTCTTTATTCAGCTCTTCCAACTGCAGATCCTGTTTGATCTCATTGACCTTTAGCTCTTTATTGACCGTTTCTTTTATATTGCTGGCGCTGCTACGCAGGTAATTGATCCATTGCAGAGTGGTTTTTATGGCGTGAGGCAAGCGCTCGGGCCCCAGAATCACCAGGGCGAGCACTGAGATAACCAGCAGTTCAGCAAAGCCAATATCAAACACGCTGACGTCCTCAGGCTTTGTTATGACTCAGTTCTCTGCTCTTTTCGGTGTCCTGGCTATTGGTCGCAGGGTTTTCTGCTGAAGCTGAGTCATCGCTGATGCTCTTCTTGAAGCCTTTGATCGCTCCACCCAGGTCACTGCCAAGACCCTTAAGTCGTTTGGTGCCAAACAGCATGACAAGGATCAAAAGTACGATTAACAGTTGCCAGATACTGATACCGCCAAGGCCCATAGTGATTTTTCCTTTATGATTCTTTGAAAGTGGTCACTATAGCGTTTCATTATGGAGAAATTATGACAAGCCTCCAGCTGTAGAGCATAATCCGGACACTTGGAATTCATCCTCAATCAAATCATATGCGCCAGCAGTTTAGTCACTCATCAAGTTGCTGTATTCTGTAAGCTCCGATTTTGGTATTCATGAATCATGCTGGAAGCACTGCCCCAAGAAAGCGAACTGCCCATTGATGAAGCAACCGTAAGCCTGAAGACCCCCCCTCATTCCATTGAGGCGGAGCAGTCTGTGCTCGGTGGACTGCTGCTGGATAATGAAGCCTGGGATAAAGTGGCTGACAAGATCACGGCTGACGACTTTTATCACCCCCGTCACAAAATTATTTTCTCGTCGATGGCTAAATCGGCGAATGAGACGCTTCCCTTTGACCCCCTGACACTGGCCGCCACCCTGGAGAACCAGGACGAACTGGAACAGGCCGGTGGTATGGTGTACATCACCGAGCTGGTGGCCAATGTTGCCGGTATTGCCAATATTGAGGCTTACGCCGGAATCATTCAGGAGCGTTCCGTTTTCAGAAAGGTGATCAATGCCAGTCAGAAGATGGCTGAAAGCGCCTACAATCCGGAAGGTCGGGACAGCCAGACAGTATTGGATGAAGCTGAACGGCTGGTTTTCAACATCGCTGAGGAGCGCCCCAAAACCGGTGGTCCGGTAGGTGTTCGGGAAATCCTGGATAACACGGTTCAGAAAATTGATGAGCTTTTTAACGCTGGCGATGCCATTACCGGTATCACCACAGGCTTTAGTGATCTGGACAATATGACGTCAGGTATGCAGCCCTCGGATATGATTATTGTTGCGGCCAGGCCGTCGATGGGAAAAACGACGTTCGCGATGAACCTGGTCGAAAACGCCCTGCTAAATACCGAAAAAGTGGTCATGGTCTTCAGTCTCGAAATGCCCTCTGAGCAGCTGATGATGCGTATGTTGTCCTCTCTGGGCCGGATCAATCAGGGCAAAGTGCGTTCCGGTAAGCTGGAAGAAGACGACTGGCCGAAGCTGGTGTCAGCGGTGGAGAAAATCAAGGACAAAAAGCTGTTTATTGATGACACCGCAGGCATCAGCCCTTCAGAAATGCGTTCCCGAATCCGTCGTGTGGTGCGTGAACATGGTGACATGGCCATGATTATGATCGACTATCTGCAGCTGATGCAGATTCCCGGTTTCAGCGAAGGTCGTACCAACGAAATTTCGGAAATTTCCCGATCCCTGAAAGCCATCGCCAAGGAGTTCAACGTACCGGTGATTGCGCTGTCTCAGCTTAACCGGTCTCTGGAGCAACGCCCCAACAAGCGTCCGGTCAACTCCGACCTCCGTGAATCCGGAGCGATTGAGCAGGATGCCGACGTCATTATGTTTATCTACCGTGACGAGGTCTATAACCCGGATACCGAGTTTAAGGGTATTGGTGAGATCATTATCGGTAAGCAGCGTAACGGCCCTATCGGCTCAGTAAGGTTGGCCTTTATTGGTCAGTACACCCGGTTTGAGAATCTTGCCCCCGATGCTTATGTCAATTTTGATGATGAATAAGCAGGAAGTTATAGGTTTCAAACCTGTTCAGAAATTTGCGACTGATATTCTCGAAGGAGGAAAGGTTGCTTTTAATCAACGTCGTAAAAAGTACGGATTTAATTGAATATGCTGAAATCAGAGCTACTGGAAATTATTGCCAATGGCGAAAACTCAGGCGTTGAATTCAAGCGAGATGATATTCGTCCTGAGCAGCTTGCTGAAGAAGTAGTAGCGATGACTAATCTCAAAGGAGGTATGCTGCTACTGGGTGTGGAAGATGATGGCTCCATTAGCGGTATAGCACGAGACAGACTGGAAGAATGGGTGATGAACGCTATTGCAGATAAAGTTCATCCCATGTTACTGCCTTACTACGAAGAAGTTCAGCTTGATTCTGATAACCGTGTTGCTGTGGTCAGCTTTACGGAAGGGGTATCAAAACCCTATGTGTTAAGGCATAAAGGCCGTGAAGATGTCTTTATTCGGGTTGGTTCAACATCCAGAAGAGCCACAAGAGAGCAACAGGCAAGATTGTTTGCCAGTGGCGGAATGCTACATACCGAAGCTTTGCCTGTAGCAGGCTCCAGCTATAACTCTCTGGATCATGAACGACTGTCTGATTATCTGAAAAATGTTCTCGCAGACCCTGATATTCCCCAGAATAAGTCTTCATGGGTTAATCGGTTAATTGGATTAGGGTTTATGGCTGAGGGTATCAGCTCTCCAGTTTGTACTGTTGCGGGTATGGTATTGTTTGGTACTTCCCCCAGACGTTATTTGAGGCAGTCCGGAATCAGGGTAGTTGCGTTTGATGGAGAAGATAAAACCTATCAATCGAAGATTGACAAGATATTGGATTTTCCATTGGTTGGGCTCTGGAAAGAAGATGAAGCGGGTGAGCGTCGTTTGTCAGAGATGCACTTTGGGCTTATTGAGAGGCTCGTTGATCTGATTGAACCCTATATCAGCGAAGAGTCTGGAGAAATAGACAGTCACTTTCGCAGGGAAAGGCGCTGGTACTACCCTAAAGCAGCCGTAAGGGAACTGGTTATTAACGCTCTTGCGCACAGGGACTGGACCCGGTCTGTCGATATTGAAATAGGTATCTATAATGACCGTCTGGAATTAATCAGCCCCGGCACTTTACAGAATTCTATGACCATCGAAAAAATGTTGGCGGGTCAGCGCTCTCCGAGAAATCCTACTGTAGTCGAGGTTCTCAGGGATTACGGCTATGTCGATGCCAGAGGAATGGGTGTACGAACTAAAATCGTACCTCTCCTGAAACAATATAACGGGAACGAGCCGCACTTTGAACTAACGGAAGACTACCTTAAGACAACCTTCTACAAGAAAAAGTAGGAAAAAGTAAGAGGAAGGAAAATCTGCGACCAATTGTTGGGCATGTCGGTGAGGATATAAGGGGTTGGCTCATGTGTATGCCACCCTTGCTGCAAGCGTGAGGCTTTCATACACCACATAATGGGCAGCTTCGAGGATGTTCTGCTCTCGCTTTATTTAAACACAGTTTGCAAAACCAGTGGTACACACAAGCTGATGCTCCCGGGTATTGGACTTGGTTTAGACAAATTGCACAACTTCCAGCCAAAAGATAAAAGCTTGCGTAGTCAACAAAATATGAAACCACGTAAGTGACAATTCCTGAGGCAAAAGAATGACCTAAAATGTACAATATATTCAACCAGCTCTTTTCTCTCTCGTTATCAGCGTCCAGAAAATGTAAGTTCAAGATGTAATCTTGCAACGCTGATTGAATATCCGGCTCATTACTATGGTAAAGTTCAAAATACCCATGCTGTAAATTACAAATGTTTAACAGCTGGGATTTTGCTCGTTTGTTACCCATATTGATAGTCATAAACTTACTGAGCCCTTCTCCCATCACTACGTTTAGACTGTATTTTGATAAAATTTCAACTTGCAATAATTTCTCGGGATTATTTAGCTCAATGCAAACATTTGTTAAAACAAACCTGTTAAGAACACTAACTGCTTTTTCTTCTTTTTCTAAATTTTTAGCCTTATTTGACATGAATGAAGTTTCAAACCACCCATCCCCTTTTTGACCATATATTGAATCTAAATGCACGAGGTTATGCTCTGATGATATGTTTTTTAAATCTATGCTTAACTTTAATTTCCCGTCAATAGAAACAGGGTAAATAATTGAATTGTTCAATAACTGAATGCAGTCTGACTTATTTTCACTTTGCAATAATGTTTTATTCAGTAATTCAAATTCTAAAATGATGCCATAGGCATAATTACTTTTAATGATTTTTGGTTTCAGTGATCTGGATTTACGATCAAGATGCCTTGAAGCAAATCTTCTATAAATTATGTAGCTTTTCAAAAGAATTGTTGAAATTGCTGACGACGTCGTTAAGTAAAAAGGCCTGAAATTCTGAGTGTATCCCAGATCATAGTGCCCCTTAAGCTGAAAGTAATTAATGGTTGGTATAATTGGGAGCATTACAGCATTCATTATCACAATATCATCTATGGGAATTTCTTCGAAATAAGCAAACAAAGTGCTTGAGTAAAAACATAGGCAAAAGATAAGTAAACGCATTTTTATTTACTAAATCAAAAGTATCCAGAGTGTATAGCAAAGCCTAAAAAAAATTCCAGTCGACTGCCTTTGGCATTAGTCGGAAGAAGTGTGAAAGTTTTTTCTATTTTTCCAGTGGATGATTCACGAGCCAAAATCCACGCTAGCCTTGGCTGTGATCGGAGGTAGCACTATTTTAGTTGCTTTATTCTCGTTCGAAATTCTATCCATTGTCCCTGACGGCGCGGCTGCCAGGATAACAAATACAGGCAAAGGGTTGGCATGTTGCGTTCGCCACCCTTACTGCAAAGGTTACAGGTTCTAAAAAACAAGCTCGCTCCTGGGTGAAATTTTGTCTCGCATTTTTATAACTTGTTTTTGCTTAGACTCTTCATTAATGAAACTTCTGCTTAATAATTGTCGTGTTTCTAAAGGAAGCTGATCATGCCAGATATCAGGATCTTCAGATAAAGTTTTTGCATCAGACTCGTTGAAATTATCTGAGAAGCAAGCATTGTTAAACTTATAAGTTAACTTGTAATATTTATCGTTTAGGGCACCACATTTCATTTTCAACTGTATATTTGATAAAAATAGCGCAGCATTGATAAGGCGTGATGATGGAGGCTCATAAAAACGTGTTCCTTTTTTATGGACGCTATCAAAATCGATTAATTTTATTTTATTTTTCAGACAAATCATATTTTTAGGTTTGAAATCCCTGTGCGTAACACCTATCGACTCAAGATAATTTAAAATCTCAAGAACCTGAAAAATAATTTCATGAAATTGTGAAACTGATAATTTTGAGAAATTTTCATTTAAAAATTGATAGAGGTTGCTTTTCCCTAATTCCATCACAATATACATTTTATCATCTTCTTCCATAACACCAAAGTATTCAATAATATTAGGGTGGGGATTGGCTATTAAGGATTGTATGGTCTTTTTCTCATCAATAGCATTATCCGCTTTCCAACCTATCAAAGGAATAACTTTTATAGCTATATCACATTGACGTTCAGTTACGCACTTTGACCGATACACATCACCGCATGCGCCACCATCAATTTTATCATTAAGCTCGAACATATGAGCTTTTGGTATACATCCCTGTGCAAAGCCATGAAAACACTTATCTTCACTTTTAGTTTGTAGGTCAATTTTCATCCTTTTAGAGGGTAAGCCTGCAATATCCATATTAACTCCCTGGTTTAATCCGTCCCATAACTATTTGACTCCCGATAAAGAATTTAGTTCCCTGAATTGTATGACATAACATCAGCACTAATATCAATTTTCATTACACGCCCAGAACCGAGAAAGATAATCAAAATATAAAGAGCTGCCAGTAGTTCAGCTTTATCAAGAATGCTTATATTCACTCTATTATGTGCAAACAGTATATCGCAAGTTCCTGATGCAGCCTCCGTATTAATTGCCAGTGTTGCCATCAATATCATTAGCGTAAATTTATTTTTCATGGTCTCTAAAATCTTTTTTTTGGAGTATGATGTCTTTAACAAAATCGAGCCAAAAAGGCTCCAAATAAAAATGATCATCATCAAAGCAGCCAAAGAAACAAGTCGATAGATCATGGTTGGAAGCTGGTTAAAGTTTCTGTCGCCAGATACAGCGGGTTTTCGATATAACCGGAGGTCTTTTGGTATTGCAGGTTAGTTGTTTATGCCATTCTTGTTTAAAACCAGACAGAAACCATCAACATCGTAGAATACACTCATCATAGGCGCAGGAGTCTCTGTCAGCTATCTATAGTCTGCAACTAAAAGATGGCTAAATTGCCGGGGCTCTTGTCTTTTTGACGAGCAGACTGTTGATGGTGAACTGAGAGTGACCGCCAGGTTCCAAATTACTGCATTGAATACTCTCCCTGATATGAGACTCCGACCATCAAATTTCATTGAAATGGGGGCCAGGAGTAAGGCTTACTTTGGGCCTGAGCCACCTCCTGAAAAGAATGATCATAATGAACAAGTATGTGTAATCGGAGATCTGATTGAACAGACTCGTCGATGTGTTGATCTATTCGATGGCGGGCTTGATAAAGGGCTAAGCGAGTACCTGCCTTACGAGCCAACCCCTCCGTCTCAGGATTGATATCGCTTTTTTTGATTTATGACTCTCAATAACCAGAAGTTTTCGCCCCGTTGCTGCCCGGAGCGGTGCGGCGTAACCAGGCGCTATCCCTCTGCTGAAGCAATAAGAATCTGTCCCGCCATGCCAGCTGGAGCAGTACCTACTGAAATGACAGTAACTTCCTCTTGACTGTTTATGCCATAACCAATAACCAGACCGCAGGCATCTTGAAGAAATAGAGTGAATTGATCCGGGTCGATTTTGAAAAAGCCCATGATTTCAGAAATAAAAGTTTCAGCAAGCTGAGGCGCCAGATTATACACTGCCAGTGCCGCAGAGAGCTTATTTTTCAATATTTCCTCATTGGGTACTGAAGCAGATACAGGGCAGGTTATTAGAATTAAGCTAACAATCATCGGTAATATCAGTAGACGCATTTACAAGCCTCATCAGTTTAAAATGTGTCGTGAGTATAGGCCGTAATAGTCATGCTCAAGTGGTTATGAAAATGAAATCTTGTATTCCGGACGCAATAATCAACAACTCATTTAACTTCTTGCTCGAATACCCTGTGGGTCAGGATAGACTGCAGGTGCAGTCATTTATACTTAACGTTTCTGTATAGAATCTCCAGAAGCAGAGTCCTGAGTTAAGCTCAACTGTTCCCGTAAACTGAAAGCACGGGTTCATCCAGATTAGCCATCTGCTCCCTCAGCTCCAGAATATGTTCTGACCAGTAACGCTCGGTATTGAACCAGGTAAATGCCATGGGAAAGGCCGGATCCGTCCAGCGTTTGGCCAGCCAGCCGGAGTAGTTGATCAGCCTCAGGGTTCGGAAGTATTCCACCAGATTGAGTTCTATGGGATCAAACTCGTGAAATTCTTCATAACCTTCCAAAAGCTCTGCCAGTTGAATGGTCTGGCTGGCCCGGTCACCGCTCAGAAACATCCATAAGTCCTGAATAGCGGGTGCCATGCAGGTATCGTCGAAGTCGACAAAGTGAGGGTTATCATTCCGCCAGAGAATATTGCCGACGTGGGCATCGCCATGTACCCGAATCATTTTCGGGTGGTATTGGGCTTCGATACTGGCAAGACGATCCAGAATGTCCCGGGTCAGAGTTTCATAAGCTTCTTTGAGGGTGGCGGGAATAAAATCATGGTCCAGCAGCCAGGTGACATTGTCGATGCCGTATCTTTGCAGATTAATGGCCGGGCGATGCTGGAATGGTGCCGCTGAGCCCAGTTTATGTAACCTTCCCATGCAACGACCCAGCACCAGCAGATGATCCAGGTTATCCAGTTCCGGTGGGTAGCCTCCCATGCGTTTGAACAGGGCAAACCGGAAGCCCTCAAATTCATGTAAGGTTTCCTGATTCTCGTTTCGGAGGGGGGCCACAATCGGAAATTCCATGCCCTGCAGTTCCAGCGAGAAGTCGTGTTCTTCCAGAATCTGCTCCCGGCTCCAGCGCTCCGGACGATAAAATTTGGCAATAATCGGCAAGCCATCTTCAATCCCAACCTGGTAAACACGGTTTTCGTAGCTGTTCAGAGCCAGGTTTCTGGCGTCACACAGGTATCCCTGGCTTTCCACAGCGTCCATCACCCGGTCAGGCGTCAGTCTCTCATAAGGGTGCTGGATATCTGAACTCATAATAGGCTCCCATCATCGTTTACTGCTGAAGTTTACTATGAAACTCGCCTCGGGAGTGTCAGGTTTACTGACCTTTTTGTCAGTTTCTCAGAAAACTATTTCTATTTTTGGTGAGTCCAAGAGTTATTCATGATCTTTTGAGGAAAGCGGAAATGGATGTTCAAAGGGCTTCTTTTCCCGGCAACAGGTTAGCGACTGAACAGGGTCGTTCCCGGAATCCGTGTGACATCATTGTATCGGCTGTTTATTGCGTACTGGGTAAGCTCAGGCTGATTGATGTGCCTCAGGAGATGGTGGCCTCCAAAGTCTTCTATAAGAATAAACACTTCTCGGTGATCTCTGAGCTCTGGGAGTCCCCTTTGGGTCAAAATATCTACATGAGAAAGTGTGCTGTGCACAGAGGGGCTAAACGGTATCTCAGGATTGAAAAAGAGCTTCTCAGAGCGGCTCAGGGTCCGAATATTGTCAGGCTTATTGAAACAGAGGATGACACTATACTGATGCCCTTCGCAGGCAAGTCACTTCAGCATATTTTGCATTATCATAATGGAAGACTGCCACTGCCCATCTTTGAGACCTTTGCCCAACAGTTAATGAAGGGTGTGGCTCACCTGCATGATGCAGGGATCTGGCATCTGGATTTGAAACCAGGAAATCTGATAGTAAATAAAGAAAAGACTCTCACCATCATTGATTTTGGTCTGTCTCAGTATGCGGGTCCGATTGAAAAGTCAGAAGCATGTACAGAAGGCTATAAACCTCCTGAAATGTTTTATAAGGGACCTGAGGTTATTTCCAGTAAAACCGATATTTTTTCAGCAGGAGTTTCTCTCTTCAGAATATTGATGAATAAAACGCTTTTTCCCGAGGGCTTTGATAAGAGCGTAATGGTGAAGCAAGACGTTTATTATGAGTACCTGAATGATCAATTAAAAGACGTAGAGTCCATTGACCCAGGCCTTGGGGTCTTACTCAGGTTGATGCTGGCCTGGTATCCACAGCATCGGCCTGATGCAAAGAAGATACTGAGCCATCTCATGAGATCCTGACCGTAATATCAATAATGAGCCTTCCAGTCGGTAAAGCGTCTGAAGACGCAGTCCTGATCCAATTAAGCTGTCGGAGCTTACTCCGTAACTCACCTCAAAAGAGTTAGCTTTACTGACCTTTCTGTTAGTCCTTCAGGAAACTTTTTTAATTGTTGGTGACTCTTAAACCTGAATCAAGCTCAAATAAGGACAAAACAAACAATGAATGCTCACATTCCAGCTATTACTGGCAATGGTTCGCAGACAATAGTTGCTCAAGGTGCTGCTTCTAACGGCAATAGTTCACCGACTTATCAAAGTTGTCTCAGGAATCCCTGTAACATCGCTTCATCGGCTTATCACTACGTGTTGGGCAGGTTCAGGCGGACTCATGTGAATGAGCATGTGAATGCGCGAATGCTGGACTCAAAATTACTCTGTTACAGTGGTTACTTCGTTTTGAGGAAGGAGACCTGGGAGCTCCCTGAGGGTAGAAAAATCTACGCGAGAAAGTGTCTTAACAACAGAGCAGGTAAAAAGCTTCTCATAAATGAAAAGAAGATGCTCAGGGCTGCTCAGGGTCCGAATATTGTGCCGTTTATTGAAACGAAAGACAAAAGTCTATTGATGCCCTTCGCAGGCGAACCACTTATCTGTATTTTGGCTCGGGATCGGAGTCGAGGGCTACCACGACCCAAGTTTGAGAGCTATGCCCAACAACTAATGAAGGGTGTAGCTCACTTACATCATTTAGGGATCTGGCATTTGGATTTGAAACTCGCCAATGTCTTAGTGGATGAGAGCGACGAAGATAAACTCACCATTATTGATTTCGGTCTGTCTCAGCATGCTGGTCGGGCTAAAAATAAGGATCCGGGTACAATGGGTTATAAATCTCCTGAAATGATTTGTCGGGGACACAAGACCCTTTCTGCGAAAACCGATATTTTTGCAGCAGGGGTTATTCTTTTTGAGTTGTTGACGAATTACAAACTCTTTCCTCAATCTATTAATTTCCTTAACAAGGGATTTGTGGCGAAGGAAGACTCATATTACGAGTACCTGAATAGTCGACTGCAACTAGTGGAGGTTATTGATAATCACTATGCGCAATTAATAAGGTCAATGCTGGTCTGGAATCCAAAGGACCGGCCTGATGCAGACGAAGTGCTGGGTTTTTTGCAGTAAAAAGCATTACCTTTGAAATCATTTTAGTCATAAAAAACAGGCATAATTCATTTGTTGTTAAAAACAGACTTTTCTAGCAGCCTGTCGGACTTGAGCGTCCGTAGCGAGGATTGCGAGAAATTGAGGATAAAAATTTCTGATTCCAAGGAGAATAGCGAGCTATTTGACGAGGGAGCAGGAATTTTTAGACCAATTTATCGCAACCGCACGACTGCATGGATGCAGGAGCTAGAGCAACGCAGGAGCAGTTGCCGCGAGTGCCTGAATAATGAGTCAGAAAATATGATTTCGTATGGTTGAGTACTTAACTTCTTATATCACAATGACGGAAATGTTTTTATCGTCGGCTCTGTTTTCAGTGCTGCTATTTACATTTACTCTTACCCAAGAATGAGATTCTGAGACAAATTTGAATTTATTTAAAGTGTTATTGTTGAATGCTAAAGTCTGGACAATGCAATCTGATATACTTCATTCCTGTTTCTTTTCCCAATGGAAATAACAGTTACCGTGATTGTCTTATCTGATACTGAATAAACCAACCTGTAACCAAGCTTTTTAAGCTTTATTTTGTACAGGTTCGGAGAGCCAGATAACTGTGCAGATGGAACCCTTGGATTTTCCAATCTTCTCTCAAGTGTTTTGGAGAAACTTTTCCTAACATTAGGTTTGAGCTTTTTCCACTCTTTTAAAGCAGCTTTTTTAAATTCAAGCTCATAAGTCATCGAGAGAAACCTTTACAGTTTCTTCGTTTTCTCTTTCCCTGACAATTTCCAGCAATTCCAAATCTTCAATAAGATCCATCATTGCTTCATACGCTTTTGCAGGAACACAGTAAAAAGCTGGCTCATTCCTGTTCAGTACAGCGATTGGTAATCCTTCCCCACTGGCTACAACTTTCATGGGGTTGGCTTTAAGCTCTGAAATACTGGCGACAGTATCGGTTAATATTTGGTTAGACATAATATTTTCTCCACAAAGGATCGAATGCTAGACCTGTAAAGAAGTCCTGTCAATTATCAGAAGTGGATTCAATTTCTTCCTGAAGGCTATTCTTTCTCTCTTTAAGTTCTTCCAGCTTTCTTTCTGATACCTTTACAGAATCTTCTAGCCAATCCAAACGCATTTGTAACGACTGCAATAGAGAGGTTAAAGATCCTGGCGGTAGTCAGGTGTTCTCGCCAGACACCAGATATCCACACGTTCCACACCCTGCTTTTTCAGCAGCCGGGTGATTTCCGAGACCGTTTCTCCGGTCGTAACAACGTCGTCTACAATAGCAAGATGTTGGTGGCTTGGTCTGCCCGTCATCGAGAAAGCATTCCTGATATTGCTCTTGCGTTTTGAAGCCTTCAGACCCTGCTGAGGGGCTGTGTGCTTGCGTCGTTTGATTAGACGAGTTTCCAATTTAATGGGTTGGCAGGGCTGAAGATCTTTTACCAGTCGCCTTGCCAGCAGTAGCGCCTGATCAAAGCCTCTGGCCCGCAGACGTTTATTGTGCAACGGAACCGGCACTATTGCCTGAGGCCACTCCCGGCCATCGTAGTGGTGAATCAGATTACGAATTAATTGATCGGTCACAGGTGGCAGGTAGATCAGTTGCTGATGGTATTTGATCTGTTTGAGAAGATGGTCAACGGGAAACTCGTAATTAAAGGCAGAATAACAGGCGTCAAATACCGGTTTTTTCTGGAGGCAGCGGGCACAGAGTTCCAGAGCATTAAGTGGAACAGGAATGCCACAAGACTGACAGTGTTGTTCTGCAACAGGCAACGACTTCATGCAAAGGCCGCAAACGGGCTGATTCATCGGTGTATCGGCCCTGCACAACAGACAGCTCATGGAAACAAACTGTTTAAGATTTAACCATTTGTAAATACTGTTACGTTTTAACAATTGACGCATAGTTTCAATTAATTATCATCGAAGCTGTTTTTAATCTTGATTTCAGATCATTGGCCTGACTAACAACAGAGAGCTTCTTCCCGGAAGAATCAGTGAAAAACATGACTAACCCTACAAGCCTCAAGGACTCAGGTTCCAGCGCACTGCGTCATGACTGGGCATATGACGAAGTCGAAGCCCTGTTTCAAATGCCATTCAATGATCTGATCTTTCAGGCTCAGCTGGCACACAGGGAACATTTTGATCCTAACCGGGTGCAGGTTAGTACACTGCTGTCCATCAAGACAGGTGCCTGCCCGGAAGACTGTAAATATTGTCCTCAGAGTGGTCACTACAACACCGGCCTGGACAAGGAAAAGTTAATGGCAGTGCGCAAGGTTCTGGAAGAAGCCCGCCGCGCCAAAGCCTCCGGGGCGACCCGCTTCTGCATGGGAGCTGCCTGGAAAAACCCTCCTGTAAAAGACATGCCTTACCTTCTGGAAATGGTGAAAGGGGTCAAGGAAATGGGTCTGGAAACCTGCATGACCCTGGGTATGTTAAATGCAGATCAGGCTGCACAGCTGGCCCGGGCCGGTCTGGATTATTACAACCATAATCTGGACACCTCGCCAGAGTTTTACGGCAGCATCATCACCACCCGTACTTACTCAGATCGTCTTGATACCCTTGCCCATGTGCGTGATGCGGGAATGAATATCTGCAGTGGTAGTATCGTTGGTCTGGGTGAAACAGAAAGAGACCGTGCCGGTATGTTGATCCAGCTGGCCAACCTGCCCAAACATCCGGAAAGTGTGCCCGTGAACATGTTGGTTCGCGTCGAAGGTACGCCTCTGGCTGATGTCGAAGCCGTCGACGGTATCGATTTTGTTCGTACCATCGCAGTTGCCAAAATCATGATGCCTGCTTCCTGTGTACGCCTGTCTGCCGGTCGTGAAAACATGAGTGATGAGCTGCAGGCTCTGGCTTTTCTGGCGGGCGCCAACTCAATCTTCCTGGGTGACAAACTGCTCACGACGGCTAATCCCAAAGAGAGCCGAGACCGACAACTCTTCAACAAACTGGGTATCAACAGAGGTGACGCCAACGGGCTGGAAGAGCAGGCGCTGGAGGCCATATGCCCTCTGCGCGAGCGGGACTCTTTATTAGATAATGAGTTGAATAACGAACAGTATTACAACGCCATGGGTCAGCAGGCTTCCTGATGGCTTTCGATCTTGAGAATGACCTTCAGGCCCGCCGGACCCGGGGCCTTTACCGGACAAGGAAAACGCTTGAGGCACCTCAGGGGGCAGAGGTGGTGGTCGATGGCAAGCCCTATCTGGCTTTCTGCAATAACGATTATCTGGGTCTGGCTAATCATCCCGACATCTGTGCTGCCATGGCTCGAGCCACTTCTGATTACGGGACCGGCGGTGGCGCTTCCCATTTGGTCATTGGCCATAGTCGTGCACATCATCAGTTGGAAGAAGAGCTGGCAGAGTTCACCGGTCGAGAACGGGTTTTGCTGTTTTCCAATGGCTACATGGCGAATCTGGGGGTCATCACTGCCTTGCTGGGTAAAGAGGATGCGGTTTTTCAGGATCGTCTGAATCATGCTTCTCTGCTGGATGCCGGTTTGTTATCCGGGGCAAGGTTTCAACGATATCTTCACAAAGATCTGGCAAACCTTGAAACCCGCCTAAAGCGCACCGATGGGCGGCGCAAGCTGATTGTTACTGACGGTGTTTTCAGTATGGACGGTGATCTGGCTCCTCTGAAAGCCTTATCAGAACTTGCCCATCGACAGGACGCCTGGTTGATGGTGGATGACGCCCATGGTTTCGGTGTTCTGGGTAACAAGGGTGGCGGAGTTGCTGAACATTGTTCTCTGGGTCAGAGTGACTTGCCGGTCCTGGTAGGGACCCTGGGTAAAGCGTTTGGTACGGCAGGTGCTTTCGTTGCAGGGAGCGAAGCCCTGATTGAAACTCTGATCCAGTTTGCCCGAACCTACATCTATACCACTTCATTGCCTCCGGCCATCGCAGAGGCAACGAGAGTGAGTCTTGGAATTCTGAAGGAAGAAAACTGGAGACGAGAGCACCTGGACAAGCTGGTTCAATACTTCAGAAAAGCGTGTCAGCAGATGGGGCTGAAACTTATGGACTCGCACTCTCCGATTCAGCCTGTTATTGTCGGGTCTGCAGATACCGCTGTAGCCATGAGTGACGCTCTGGCAGCACAGGGTATCCTGGTGACGGCCATTCGTCCCCCCACGGTTCCTGAAGGAACTTCAAGGTTACGCATTACCTTCAGTGCAGCTCACAAACAACAACATGTAGAACAGCTGCTGCATGCACTGGAAAGAACGGTACGCCCATCACAGGAGGAAGTAGCATGAGTTTACCCATTGTTCTGGTTAGTGGTTGGGCGATGCCTGCAGCTGTCATGGAGCCTCTGGCGAGTGCTTTGGACGGCGATGGTCGAGTGTCTGTGGTACAGCTGCCGGGTCTGGTCCGGGAGCGTAGAAAATATGACTGGAAGCAACTGCTCGACTACCTCGACATGCATTTGCTGGACCCTCCCGTCATCCTGGTTGGCTGGTCATTAGGAGGTACTTTGGCCTCTATCTACGCCAGTCAGAATCCAGACAAGGTGGCCGGTCTGGTGACACTGGGCTGTAATCCCTGCTTTGTCAGAAACAAGGACTGGTCAGAAGCAATGCTGCCACAGACCTTTGAAAGTTTTTATGCCGGAATGCAAGAAGATTCTGTGGCCACCGTTGACCAGTTTTCCCTGCTCTGCTGCATGGGCAATGGCAATCGAAAAGAGGTCGCCAGACATTTGCAAAACGCGATTCGCCGGGACGCAGACCTGGAATCAACCATTCTTCTGCAATTGCTGAAGCTGCTAGGTACCAGTGATGTTCGTTCACAGCTGGCTGATATTCGTTGTCCGGTATTGCATTGTTTTGGCAAGGATGATGCGCTGGTGCCCATTGATACCGGCAAGAGAATTGAGCAGGACTACCCGGGTCACAACGTTCTGATGATGGAAGGCGGTCATTGCTTTTTCCTGGATCAGGGCTCTGGTGCCATCAGACAGGTAGCGGACCAGGTTAACCGCCTATGCAACCGAAGCTGAAAGCAGCTGATTGTGGGGCGCAAGCCCAAATCAACAAACAACGTGTTGCTGCCAATTTCAGTCGCGCTGCAACCACTTACGACTCCGCTGCCGCGCTTCAGAAGCGTGTAGCAGCCAGAGCTATGATGGGGCTGCCAACGGATGTTTGTCCCGAGTATGTATTGGACCTTGGTTCAGGTACGGGTAGCCAGACTGGGTTACTCTCCGGACATTTCCCCGATGCCCATGTGACCGGTTTGGATCTGGCTATGGGCATGCTTAAGTTCGCCCGTTTGCAGTGCGACTCAGCTTCCTGGTGTTCAGGTGATATTGAGTCACTGCCGTTTAAGTCAGAAAGCTTTGACCTGGTGTTCTCCAGTCTGGCCATTCAATGGTGCTCATTTGAGACGGTCCTGGAGGAAATCTATCGGGTGCTCCAGCCGGGTGGGGTCTTTGTTTTCTCCAGCCTGGCCAGTGGCACTATGGCACAGTTGCAAGAAGCCTGGCGACAGGTCGACAGTCATGTCCATATCAACGGCTTTGACAGTTTTGAACAGCAAAAGCTGTGTTTGCTTGAATCAGGCTTCAGGCAGCAGTCTTTTAAACAGCAGACTGAAACGCTTTACTACCCTGAACTGTTTCAGATGTTGAGAGAATTAAAAGCATTAGGGGTAAATACCGTGCACGGTCGGCCATCCGGTTTGGTAACCCGGAGGCGGTTGACCCAACTGCAGGAAGCGTACGAGTCTTTTCGGGCGGACGCCGGTTTACCCCTCTCCTATCAAGTGTTGTACGGAATTTTAAGAAAACCAGCCCATGCCTAGAACGTTTTTTGTCACTGGCACCGATACGGATGCCGGGAAGACTTTTGTCATCTGTGCAATGTTGCAGGCTGCCCATCAGCAAGGGTTTAAAACACTGGCCCTGAAACCGGTGGCTGCGGGCTCCGATGAGACTTCAGACGGCCCAAGAAATGCTGATGCTCTGAACCTGATGAGTGCCATGAATGTCAAGTTGAGTTATCCACAGGTTAATCCGGTTCTTTTTGAAGCACCCATTGCCCCCCATATTGCGGCACAGGAAGAAGGTCGGCGTATCACTGTTGATCGTCTGACCGGTTTTTGCCGTGGAGCCCTGATGACCCGTCATGATCTTTCTTTCATTGAAGGCGCGGGTGGTTGGCGAGTCCCCCTGAACGACCGGGAAATGCTGGCCGATCTGGCTAAGTCGATGAACCTTCCGGTGATTCTGGTAGTAGGAATGAAGCTGGGGTGTATCAGTCATTCCCTGCTGACGGTCGAATCCATTGTGCAAAGTGGTTGTCAGCTGGTGGGTTGGGTGGCCAATCAGGTGGATCCCGATATGAGCCGTTTTCAGGAAAATGTTGAAGCCCTCAAGCAGTCAATTCATGCGCCCTGCCTTGGCGTTGTCCCCTGGTGTTCTGAAGGTCAGCCGGGTGATGCGGTAGCCAGTCTTGATCTCTCTCCCTTGACTGTATGATCTTTCTTCAAAAGCAGGGGACAGTTCCTGCTTTATAATAGTTTCTTTCCTGTCTTCCGATAAAAAACCAATAGTGAATATTGGAACTTAATCCCATGGTCAGGAAAGTCGACGAAACGCCTTCGCATCAGAATGCAACGGACACACATCCTCAGCAGGTTCAGCCAAAGTCTGGCAGGTGGAAAGGACGCTTTAAAGTCACTGTTCCAGATGGACTGAAAAGGAAGCTGGGTCATCTCAAGAGCAATCCATTCAAGCGTACTTTTGGACAAAGACGAATCAAAAGAATGACGATGGAGGAGTTCAAATTTCGCTTGAAACGCTTGATACCTTCAAACTGGGCCAGCCGGGCGATTCCACGACTGGATGCTCAGATCAATGGCAAGGTGATATCGGCCCTGTCTTCTCTGAAAGAAGGAAAAACAGAAGCCTTTATGGAAGGTATTTTTTCTGTGCGACAGCTGATGCATCAGAGAGCTTTTTACACGGGGGAGGGCCATGCCCAGGAAGATTTTCTGAACAATATTGAAAAAGAAATTCTTAACCATCCAGAGCAGTATTCAGGTCTTTCATTGGCTGAGTTTGCTGAAGCAGGAAGCTATCTGAATCGTCTTCGTGAAGCTGTGGATCAAGCTTATGACCGTTTTCAAGACGGCCATGTGTTGGCAACCAATCATCTCCTTACCCTGTCCAGTGCTCGAAGTTTTCTGGTAAAACTGGGCCAGTTAACACTTGAAAAAGAAGCTTGTGAGGAATGGCTTCGAAAAAAGCCCGACAATGATCAGGATATTCTGAACACAGTCACCGAGACAGTGAGCCGCTTGCCTCCCGGGAGACTCCAATAAAAGAGCCAGTCTACAGGTTTCTCTGCAAATCCCTCGCAACACAGGCGTCGGATCATGCCGCCCTTTCGGGCAGCGGCATCCGGAGGTACTTCATACTGTTTGCTGAGTAACATGATGCCTTTTTTTTGCTACCTTGCCCCGGCGTTGATCAGGAGTCTCTTGCAGTCGGCATTGCCCATCTCGGTTGCGATGAAGAGAGGAGTGATGCCATCCGACAAGACGGCGTTGAGGTCAGCCCCGGCGTTGATGAGGAGTTCCGCGCAGTCGGTATTGCCCATCTCGGCTGCGATGTGCAGCGCAGCGGCGCCGTTTTCAGCCTGGGCGTTGATATCCACCCCGGCATTGATCAGGAGTTTCACGCAGTCGATGTGATTTTCTTGTGCAGCGATAAACAGTGGGCTGGTGCCATCCTCAGCCTGGGTGTTGATATCCGCCCCGGCATTGATCAGGAGTTTCACGCAGTCGATGCTATTGTTCTGGACAGCGTTGAATAGCGGGGTGGTGCCATCCTTACTCGGGATTTTGATATCCGCCCCGGCGTTGATCAGCAGTTTCACGCAGTCGGTATTGCCCTTCTGGGCTGCGATGAACAACGGGGTCGCGCCATCCTTAGTCCTCCATGTATTGAGATCGGCCCCGGCGTTGATCAGGAGTTCCACGCAGTCGGGCTTATTTTCTTGTGCAGCAATGAACAGTGGGGTGCAGCCATCATTATTCTGCTTGTTAAGGTCCGCCCCTGCTTCGATCAGGAGTTTCACGCAGTCGGTGTTATTTTCTTGTGCAGCAATGAACAACGGGGTGGCACCCTCCTCGATCCAGACGGCGTTGAGATCCGCCCCCTCTTTGATCAGGAATTGCACGCAGTCGGTGTTATTTTCTTGTGCAGCCATGAACAGTGGGCTGGCGCCATCATCTGTCTGGGCGTTGATATCTGCTCCGGCGGTGATCAGGAGTTTCATGCAGTCGATATGATCTTCTAGCGCAGCTGCGAGTAGTGGGGTGGCGTCTTCCTCAGCCCGGGCGTTGATATCCGCCCCGGCGTTGATCAGGAGTTTCAGGCAGTCGATATGATTTTGTAGCGCAGCGATGAACAGTGGGGTGTCACCATTCTCATCCCGGGCGTTGATATCCGCCCCGGCGTTGATCAGGAGTTTCAGGCAGTCGATATGATTTTTCTGCGCAGCGATGTGCAGTGGGGTGGCACCATTCTTGTCCCGAGCGTTGATATCTGCCCCGGCGTTGATCAGGAGCTTCATGCAGTCGATATGATTTTTTTGTATAGCGATGAACAGTGGGGTGGCACCATTCTTGTCCCGAGCGTTGATATCTGCCCCGGCGTTGATCAGGAGCTTCATGCAGTCGATATGATTTTTTTGTATAGCGATGAACAGTGGGGTGTCACCATGCTCATTCTGGGCGTTGATATCCGCCCCGGCGTTAATCAGGAGTTGCACGCAGTCGGTATTGCCTTTCGCAGCAGCGATAGACAGCGGGGTGAAGTCATCCTTAGCCCTGGTGTTGAGGTCTGCTTTTGCCTCGATAAGGGCTTTCAGGCAGTCGGTATTGCCCATCTGGGCAGCCATGAACAGTGGGGTGGAGCCTTGCTCAGTCCCAGCATTGAGAGCTGCCCCGGCATTGATCAGGAGATTCACGCAGTCGGGATTATTTTCCTGGGCAGCGAGGAACAGTGCCGTGGCGCCAAGCTCACTGGCGGCGTTGAGATTCGCTCCGGCGTTGATCAGGCGTTCGACGATAGCCTTGTGCCCCCGGTAAGATGCGATCATCAAGGCATTGAAATCATCATGCGTAATGGCATTGACATTGACGCCTTGTGCCAGTGACCTCTCCACCTGATCCAAATCCCCATCATAACAGGCATTATAAAATGCCTGATTGGGGAAAAACGTATCCGGGTGAGAATCACCGGTGTTCAGATTCACTATGGGCATCGGGTCTTGCCGGCACATCGCGCACTGTCTTGAGCCAACGGGCTGATAAACAAATTGTTTTGCAATACAGTCCAGATGGAAGCGGTGGCCACATTGGGTTCGACATTGGGTTTTGACGCCCACTGGCACTGGATCGTGGCCATGAAAATCAGCCAAACAGACAGGACAGACATTATCCTCCGGCTTTACGTCAGTTACCATGGAGAGAGGGGCGAGCAATACCATCCATAAGTAAAACAATTGTGAAACCAGCAAAATAATATGGGTCAGACACAAGAACAGTAGGATAGTTCATTTATGTGACTATAAAGTTCGCTGTGGCTGAATAATCACCTATTTCAAAAACTCAGAAGATGGGAACACATGAAAGCTGTGTTTACTGGATAGCACAAGACCTTTCATTTGTTTCCTTCACTGCCCCTGTTCCCGACTCTGCCCTGACGTAATCAGGAGTTCCATGCAGTCGGTATTGCCCATCCTGGTTGCGATGGGCAGTGGGGTAGTGCCATCCGGCAGGGCAGCGTTGATCCGCCCTGACCTATCGCACACCGGCCTGTGGCAGTAATTCGCTGTTTTACTGGATTACGTAATACCTTATTCCTGCATTGCCTCTGTTTCCTGCCTGGCCCCGGCGTTGATCAGGAGTCGCGCGCAGTCGGCATTGCCCATCCGGTTTGCGATGACCAGTGGGGTTTCGCCGTCCTTATTCCGAGAGTCGATATCCGCCCCTTTGACGAGCAGGAGTTGCACGGAGTCGGTATTGCCCTTCCCGGCTGAGAAGAACAGTGGTGTTTCACCATTCTCATTTCGTGCGTCGGGATCCGCCCCATTCTCGAGCAGGAGTTTCACAATATCGATGTTATTTTCCTGGGCAGCGAAGTGCAGCGGGGTGATGCCATGTACAGTGCGACTGTTGACATTCGCCCCGGCTTTGATCAGGCGTTTCACGCAGTCGATATTATTTCTCTGGACTGCGATGGCCGTTGGGGTGACGCCATTCTTATTCCGGGCGTCGGGTTCCGCCCCTATGCTGAGCAGGAGTTGCACACAGTCGGTATTGCCCATCAGGGTTGCACAGAACAATGCTGTGGCGCCATTTTCATTCCGGGCCTCGATATCTGGCCCTCTGTCGAGCAGGAGTTGCACGCAGTCAGTATTGCCCATCAGGATTGCCAAGGACAGCGGGGTTTCGCCAGCCTTATTCCGGGTGTCGATATCCGCCCCATTGTCGAGCAGGAGTTTCACACAGTCGACATTATTTTCCATGACTGCGACGGATAGCGGTGTGGCACCATTCTTATCCCGGGCATTGGGATCCGCACCTTTGTCGAGCAGGAGTTGCAAGCAGTCGGTATTACCCTTATCGGCTGCGATGAAAAGCGCAGTGGCTCTATTTATATTCCGGGCGTTGACCTCAGCCCCAGCGTTGAGCAAGCATTCGACGACCTCCTTTTTCCCGGAGAAGGATGCTAGCATCAAGGCAGTGAAATCGTTAGTGCTAACGGCATTGACATTGACTCCTTCTGCCAATGACTTCTCCACCCGATCCAAATTCCCTTCATAGCATGCACTTGAAAACACCTCATCGGGGAAGAATTTAACCGGGTAAGATTCGCCGGTGATCTTATTCACCACAGGCATAGGGTCTTCCTGACACATCTTGCACCGGCGTGAGCCAACAAAATGATTCGAAAGACAGTCCAGATAGAAGCCGTGACCACATTGGGTTCGACATGGGGTTTTGACGTTCATAGTCGCCACATCGCGGCCATGGAAATCAACCAGACTAGGGCAGGTATCAGCCTTCGACGTTACTTCAGTGCTCATGGGGAGAGCGGAAAGGGGAGTAGTATTCATAAGTAAAACCTCCGTGTTATTTAATGAGTTGTATAGATTTGACACAAAAGAAGTAAATTAGTTCATTTATGTGGCTATAAAGTTCGCTGCGGCTAAATAATCACCTATTTCAAAAACTCAGAAGATGAGAACACCTGAGAGCCATGTTCACCGGACAACATAATGTCTTTTTTTTGTTTTTTTCACCGCCTCTGTCCCCTCTCTGCCCCGGCGTTGGTCAGGAGTCTCGCGCAGTCGGCATTGCCCATCTCTGTTGCGATGGCGAGTGGGGTGGTGCCATCCGACAAGGCGGCGTTGATATCTGCCTCGGCCCTGATCAGCAGTTTCAAGCACTCGATATTGCCCTCCCGGGCTGCGATGAACAGCGGGGTCGCGCCATCCTCAGTCCTGCGGGCGTTGAGATCAGCCTCGGTGTTGATCAGGAGTTCCACGCAGTCGGTATTGCCCTTCTGGGCTGCGATGAATAGCGCGGTGGTGCCATCCTCGCCCGGGATGTTGGTATCTGCCCCGGCCTTGATCAGGCGTTTCAGACACTCGGTATTGCCCCTCCGGGCTGCGATGAACAGCGGGGTCGCGCCATCTTCAGTCCTGCGGGCGTTGAGATCGGCCTCGGCGTTGATCAGGAGTTCCGCGCAATCGATGCTATTGTTCTGGGCAGCGAGGTACAGCGGGGTGATGCCATCTTCAGTTCGGGTGTTGATATCTGCCCCGGCCTTGATCAGGAGTTTCAGGCAGTCGGCGTTATTTTCCTGGGCAGCCAAGAGCAGCGGGGTGACGCCGTACTTAGGCCCGGCATTGAGATCTGCCTTGGCTTTGATCAGGGCTTTCACGCAGTCGGTCTTGCCTTTCGCAGCAGCGATGAGCAGCGGGGTGTTGCCATCCTCATCCTTGACGTTGAGGTTTGCTTTGGCTTCGATAAGAGCTTTCAGGCAGTCGGTATTGCCCATCTCGGCAGCGATGGACAGGGGGGTCGCACCATTCTTGGCCCCAGCATTGAGATCTGCCCCTTTATTGATCAGGAGCTTCACGCAGTCGGTGTTATTTTCCTCGACAGCGAAGAGCAGTGGGGTGCCGTCATCCTCATTCCGAGCGGTGTTGACGTCCGCTCCGGCGTTGATCAGACGTTCGACGACATCCGTGTACCCCCTGATGGATGCCAACATCAAGGCAGTCAAACCATACGTCATAACGGCATTGACATTGACGCCTTCTGCCAGCGACCTCTCCACCTGATCCAAATCCCCGTAATCACAGGCATCATAAAATGCCTGATTGGGGAAAGATGTATCCGGGTGAGATTCACCGGTGTTCAGATTCACTACAGGCATCGGGTCTTGTCGGCACATCGCACACTGTCGTGAGCCGACGGGCTGATAAACAAATTGTTCTGAAACACAGTCCAGATGGAAGCGGTGGCCACATTGGGTTCGACATTGGGTTTTGACGTCCACTGGCACCACGTCATGGCCATGGAATTCAACCAAACAAATAGGGCAGACATCGGCCTCTGACTTTACGTCAGTTCCAATGGGGAGAGGGGGGCGAGCAATGCTATCCATGAGAGTAGACCATCCTTGATAACCAATAAATAGTGAGAATTAGACATTAGAAAAGTACGATAGTTCATTAATGTGGCCATAAAGTCCGCTGTGGCTGAATAAGGACCTATTTCAAAACATCAGATGCAAATCCGCCGCAATACCGGCATCGGGTCATGTCGACCTGTCGCACACCGGCCTCATTCACCTTCCCTGCATTGCCTCTGTTTCCTGCCTGGCCCCGGCGTTGATCAGGAGTCTCGCGCAGTCGGTATTACCCATCTCTGTTGCGATGGCGAATGGGGTGGTGCCATCCGACAAGGCGGCGTTGATATCTGCCTCGGCCCTGATCAGGCGTTTCAGACACTCGATATTGCCCTCCTGGGCTGCGATGAACAGCGGGGTCGCGCCATCTTCAGTCCTGCGGGCGTTGAGATCGGCCCCGGCTTTGATCAGGAGTTCCACGCAGTCGGTATGGCCCTTCTGGGCTGCGATGAATAGCGGGGTGGTGCCATTCTCACCCGGGATGTTGGTATCTGCCCCGGCCTTGATCAGGCGTTTCACGCACTCGGTATTGCCCATCTCGGCTGCGATGTGCAGGGCAGTGGTGCCGTATTGAGTCCGGGCGTTGAGATCCGCCCCGGCGTTGAGCAGGAGTGTCAGGCAGTCCGTGTTATTGTCTTGTGCAGCAATGTGCAGTGGAGTGCCGCCATCATTATTTTGCTTGTTAAGGTCCGCCTCTGCTTCGATCAGGAGTTTTAAAATATCGGTGTTATTTTCTTGTGCAGCAATGAACAATGGGGTGGCACCACCCTCGATCCAGACGGCATTGAGATCCACCCCCTCTTTGATCAGGAGTTTCACGCAGTCGGTGTTATTTTCCTGTGCAGCCATGAACAGTGGGCTGGCGCCATCCTCAGTCCGGGTGTTGATATCCGCCCCGGCGTTGATCAGGAGTTTCAGGCAGTCGATATGATTTTCTTGCGCAGCGATGTACACAGGGGTGGCACCATTCTTATTGCGGGCGTTAAGATCCGCCCGGGCTTTGATCAGGAGTTTCAGGCAATCGGTGTGATTTTCACGAGCAGCGATGTACAGTGGGGTGTCGCCATTCTCAGTCCGTGGGTTGAGATCCGCCCCGGCGCTGATCAGGAGTTTCACGCAGTCGATGCTATTACACAGGACAGCGATATACAGCGGGGTCACGCCATCTTTAGTTCGGGCATAGAGATCTGCCCCGTCCCTGAACAGGGCTTCCATGCAGTCGGTGTTATTTGTCTGGGCAGCGAAGTGCAGCGGTGTGATGCCATTTTCAGGCCCGGCATTGAGATCTGCCCTGGCTTCGATCAGGGCTATCACGCATTCAGTATTGCCTCTCGCAGCAGCCATGATTAGTGGGGTGTTCCCATCCTTATTCTTGGTGTTGAGGTTCGCCTTGGCTTCGATAAGGGCTTTCAGGCAGTCGGTATTGCCCAACTCGGCAGCGATGGACAGAGGGGTGGCGCCATCCTCATTCCGAGCGGTGTTGACGTCCGCTCCGGCGTTGATCAGACGTTCGACGACATCCGTGTGCCCCCTGATGGATGCCAACATCAAGGCAGTCAAACCATACGTCATAACGGCATTGACATTGACGCCTTCTGCCAGCGACCTCTCCACCTGATCCAAATCCCCGTAATCACAGGCATCATAAAATGCCTGATTGGGGAAAGATGTATCCGGGTGAGATTCACCGGTGTTCAGATTCACTACAGGCATCGGGTCTTGCCGGCACATCGCGCAGTGTCGTGAGCCGACGGGCTGATGAACAAATTGTTCTGAAATACAGTCCAGATGGAAGCGGTGGCCACAGTGGGTTCGACATTGGGTTTTGACGTCCACTGGTGCCAGATCGCGGCCATGGAAATCAGCCAAACAAATAGGGCAGACATCGGCTTCCGATTTTACGTCAGCTCCAATGGGGAGAGGGCGGCGAGTAATACCATCCATAAGTAAAACAACTTTGAAACCAGCTAAATAGTTTGGATTAGACATAAGAACAGCAGGATAGTTCGTTTATGTGGCTATAAAGTTCGCTATGGCTGAATAATCACCTATTTCAAAACATCAAATGCAAATCCGCTGCAATAACGGCATCGGGTCATGCCGACCTGTCGCATACCGGCCTCATTCACCTTCCCTGCATTGCCTCTGTTTCCTGCCTTGCCCCGGCGTTCATCAGGAGTCTCGCACAGTTGGCATTGCCCATCTCGGTTGCGATGGCGAGTGGGGTGGTGCCATCCGACAAGGCGGCATTGAGATCGGCCCCGGCGTTGATCAGGAGTTTCACGCAGTCGGTATTGTCCTTCTGGGCAGCAATAAATAGCGGGGTTCTGCCATTCTCACTCGGAATGTTGATATCCGCTCCGGCCCTGATCAGGAGTTTCACACACTCGGTATTGCCCATCTCGGCTGCGATGTGCAGTGCAGTGGTGCGGTATTTAGTCTGGTGGTTGAGGTCCGCCCCGGCGTTGATCAGGAGTTTCAGGCAGTCGATGTTATTTTCTTGTGCAGCAATGAACAACGGGGTGGCACCATTCTCAATCCAGACGGCGTTGAGATCCGCCCCTTCGTTGATCAGGAGTTTCAAGCAGTCGATGTGATTTTCTTGTGCAGCCATGAATAGTGGGCTGGCGCCATCCTCAGTCTGGGCGTCGATATCCGCCCCGGCGTTGATCAGGAGTTTCATGCAGTCGATATGATTTTCTTGCGCAGCGATGTACAGTGGGGCGGCACCATTCTTTTTCCGGGCGTTGATATCTGCCCCGGCGTTGATCAGGAGTTTCAGGCAGCCGGTGTGATTTTTTCGTGCAGCGATGTGCAGTGGGGTGGAGCCACTCTCACTCCGGGGGTTGAGATCCGCCCCGGCGTTGATCAAGAGTTTCACACAGTCGATGCTATTGTTCAGGGCAGCGACGTACAGCGGGGTGATGCCATCTTCAGTTCGGGTGTTGATATCCGCCCCAGCCTTGATCAGGGCTTTCATGCAGTCGGCGTTATTTTCCTGGGCAGCCAAGAGCAGCGGGGTGACGCCATACTTAGGCCCGGCATTGAGATCTGCCTTGGCTTCGATCAGGGCTTTCACGCAGTCGGTCTTGCCTTTCGCTGCCGCGATGAGCAGCGGGGTGTTGCCATCCTTATCCTTGACGTTGAGGTTCGCCTTCGCTTCGATCAGAGCTCTCACGCAGTCGGTATTGCCCAACTGGGCGGCCATAGACAGTGGGGTGGAGCCATCCTCAGTCCCAGCATTGAGATCTGCCCCGGCATTGATCAGGAGTTTCACGCAGTCGGTGTTATTTTCCTGGGCAGCAACGAACAGTGCCGCGGCACCAGCCTCAGCGGCGGCGTTGAGATTTGCTCCGGCGTTAATCAGGCGTTCGACGATAGCCTTGTGCCCCCGGTAAGATGCGATCATCAAGGCAGTCTGACCATTATGTATAACGGCATTGACATTGACGCCTCCTGCCAGTGACCTTTCCACCTGAACCAAATCTCCGTCATAACAGGCATAATAAAATGCCTGATCGGGGAAAAAGGTATCCGGGTGAGATTCACCGGTGTTCAGATTCAATATGGGCATCGGGTCCTGTCGGCACATGGCACACCGACGTGAGCCGATGGGCTGACCAACAAAACACCTTGAAATACAGTCCAGATCGAAGCGGTGACCACAACATTGGGTTTTGACGACCACAGGGGCCAGACTTCGGCCATGAAAGTAAGTCAAACAAATAGGACAGTGATCGGCCTTCAGTGTCCATGGGGAGAGGATAGAGAGCAATGCGATCCGTAAGAAGAACATCTGCGTTGGTCAAGCAATTGGCAAGGACTTGATACAAAAAAATTATGGTAGTTCATTTATGTGCGTATCAAAGTTTGCTGTGGCTAAATAATCACGCATTTTAAAACACAGAAGCCGGTAATATCTGAAAGCCGTGTTTACTGGATAATACAACGCCTTTCTTTTGCTCCCTTCCTTGCCTATCTTCCCTGCCTTGGCCCGGCGTTGATCAACCGTTCGACGATAGCCTTGTGCCCCCGGAAGGATGCGGTCATCAAGGCAGTGTAACCATCATGTCTGAAGGCATTGACATTGACGCCTTCTGCCAGTGACCTCTCCACCTGATCCAAATCCCCGTCATAACAGGCAGCATAAAATGTCTGATTGGGGAAAAAGGTATCCGGGTGAGATTCACCGGTGTTCAGATTCACTGCAGGCATCGGGTCTTGCCGGCAAATCGCACACTGTCTTGAGCCAACGGGCTGAAAAACAAATTGTCTTGAAATACAATCCAGATGGAAGCGGTGTCCACATTGGGTTCGACATTGGGTTTTGACATCCACTGGAGCCACATCCTGGCTATGAAAATCAGCCAAACAAATTGGACAGACATTGACCTCCGGCTTTACGTCAGTTCCCATGGAGAGGAGGGCGAGCAATACCATCCATAAGTAGAACATCTGTGAAACCAGCTAAATAGTACGGACTAGTACATCACTCCGATTTGATCGTCGGGTAAAGCTTCTTGAGTTTTACCCGAGCATCCTCGGTCGTAAATCGCCATTCCATTTTGCTTTCTACACCATTACGCTGGGACTCCCACGCTTCAATCTCTGATTTCAGTGCGGCCTGATCGGGTATGCGTCTACTTAAACACTGACGACTGAGAATACTCAATTCAATCTCTGCCATGTTGAGCCAGCTTCCATGCTTGGGTGTATAGATGATTTCCAACTTACTGGCCAACCGATGAGCCTCTCCTGGTTCAAAGGCTTTATAAAGAGATGCAGGTGTATGTGTGTTCAGGTTATCCATGACAAGACGGATGACATCAGCTTTTGGGAAGTGAACATCAACCAGCTGTTTGATCTGGTGAGCCCAGTCGCAGGCAGTTCGGCTATCAGTCACCTCGATATGTCGCCAACCTTCCAGTGGCGCAAAAAACATGAAGAGAGAACTCACACCATTGCGCTCATACTCATTGTCATATTTTAGGGGTTGGCCAGGCTTCATAGGGAGTGGAGTCCTGACCTCCAAAGTATGCTGCTTACTGCTCTCATCCATACAGATCAGTGGTCGATTCGGATCATGTGGTTGTTGATAAACATCCAAAACACGTTCCATAGCGCAAACAAATTCTGCGTTTGCTTTTTTTGGAATACACCACTCCTTTTTCTGCCAAGGCTTCAACTCGTTTTTTTTAACTCTCGGCCAATGGTTTGATGCGAGATGGAATTGACATGCTCCAACTCAACCATACGGTCAGCGAGAAGCTGTAGCGTCCAGCGGCTATGACCTTCTGGTGGTGTTGAGCAAGCCAGAGCTGTCAATGCCGCCTGCTGCTCCCCCTGGAGTTTTCTTGGGCGGGCAATGCCATTGAACTTGCTATTAACAGCAATATCCAGCCCTTCAAGTACACAGCGTTTGCGTGTTCTCTGAACCGTTTTCGTTGAAACACCACAGGTTTGGCTGGTCTGGAGCTCCGTCAGTTTTGGCCCGTTTTCATCGAGACACAGGAGGATCTGGGCATGAATACGTTTATGCTTGGCCACCTTGGTCTGGTGAATGAGGTCTTTTAATTGCTGCTGTTCGTCTATGGACAGGCGGATACGGTATTGAGCTGGCATAGGTCACCCTGATCTGAATCAGGGAGAAGAATGCCAGAATGGAAAATTCCGGCATTGCTGCAGGACAAAGAAACTGGAGTTATGTACTAGGAGCCTGACCGAGAATAGACTGCCCTACACGGCAACTGCTCCTGCGTTGCTCTAGCTCCTGCATCCATGCAGTCGTGCGGCGGCAGCAAATTGGTCTGAAAATCCGCTTTTGTTCGTCAAATAGCTCGCTATTC
This sequence comes from Endozoicomonas sp. 8E, assembly GCF_032883915.1. Taxonomy (NCBI): domain Bacteria; kingdom Pseudomonadati; phylum Pseudomonadota; class Gammaproteobacteria; order Oceanospirillales; family Endozoicomonadaceae; genus Endozoicomonas; species Endozoicomonas sp. 8E. The sequence goes on from NZ_CP120717.1 coordinate 668,122, forward strand.
TCCTCACAAAACCGAATTTTCATCCTCAATTTTCTGCCGTCCTCGCTACGGGCGCTATTCTCGGTCAGGCTCCTAGACATAAAAACAGCAGGATAGTTCATTTATGTGACTATAAAGTTCGCTGCGGCTAAATAATCACCTATTTCAAAAACTCAGACGATGGGAACACCTGAGAGCCTTGTTCACCGGGAAGAGAGAAGCCCATTACTTTCAGAGGGTGTCGCAAAACTCCAACAACTCTTTCCCTCGCTCTGAGGGTGTCGCAAAACTCCAACAACTCGTTCCCATGCTCTGAGGTCGTCATTCCCGCGAAGGCGGGAATCCAGCGCCAACGGTGGATCTCTGCCTTCTCGGGAATGACAAGGCCAGGGGGGCACCGGGCAGTAGGGTTCTGGTGGTGAGTCAGTGTGGATTCCCGCCTTCGCGGGAATGACGAGAATGAAGCCGGGAATGACGGGAGTCAACTCGTTCCCACGCTGGAGAGAGTTTTGCGACAGCCTCAGAGCGTGGGAACGAGTTGTTGGGCTTTTGCGACAGCCTCCTTACGGCGGGGAAGATGTCAATTTTCCTGCATTGCCTCTGTTTCCTGCCCTGCCCCGTAAGAGATCAGGAAATTCTCGCATGAGGTATTGCCCAGCTTGGTTGCGATGGACAGTGGGGTGTTACCATCGGGCAAGGTAGCGTCGGGATCCGCGCCCCTGTCGATCAGGAGTTTCACCATATCGGTGTTATTTTCTCTGGCAGCGAAGTGCAGCGGGGTTGCGCCATATTTATTCCGGGCGCGGGGATCCGCCCCTTCGTCGAGCAGGAATTGCACGAAGTCGGCATTGCCCTTATCGACTGCGTTGAACAGCGGGGTGCCGCCATCCTGATCCCGGGCGTTGAGATCCGCCCCTTTTTCGAGCAGGAGTTTCACAATATCGGTGTTATTTTTTTGGGCAGCCCAGTGCAGCGGGGTGGTGCCACACATAGCGGGAGTGTTGACATTGGCCCCGGCTTTGATCAGGCGTTTCACGCAGTCGATATTATTTTTCAGGACTGCGATGGCCAGTGGGGTGGTGCCATCGGGCAGGTCAGTGTCGAGATCTGCCCCATTGTTGAGCAAGAGTTCCAGAATGTCGGTTTTGTTGTCCTGGGCAGCGGAGAACAGCAGGCTTCTGCCATGCGCGGTAGGTTTATTGACATTTGCCCCGGCGTTGATCAGGCGTTTCACGCAGTTGATATTATTTTCCCGGACTGCGATGGCCAGTGGGGTGTCGCGATTGTTATTCCGGGCGTCGAGATCTGCCCCTCTCTCGAGCAGGAGTTTTATGCAGTCGGTTTTGCCCCTCAGGGTTGCACCGAACAGTGGGGTGGCACCATTGTTATTCCGGGCTTCGGGATCTGCCCCTCTCTCGAGCAGCAGTTGCACGCAGTCGGTATTGCCCCGCAGGGTTGCACAGAACAGCGGGGTTTTGCCATCCTTATCCCGGGCGTCGATATCCGCCCCATTGTCGAGCAGGAGTTGTAGGCAGTTGGTATTGCCCTCCAGGGCTGCGCGGAACAGCGGGGTTTCGCCATCCTTATTCCGGGCGTCGAGCTCCGCCCCTTTCTCGAGCAGGAGTTTCACAATATCGGTGTTATTTTCATGGGCAGCGAAGTGCAGCGGGGTGTAGTCAATCTTATTCCGGGCGTCGAGCTCCGCCCCTTCCTCGAGCAGGAGTTTCACCATATCGGTGTTATTTTCTCTGGCAGCGAAGTGCAGCGGGGTGTCGCCAAACACAGTGTGCATGTTGACATTCGCCCCGGCTTTGATCAGGCGTTTCACGCAGTCGATATTGCCCATCAGGGTTGCAGAGTGCAGCGGTGTTTTGCCACTCTCATTCCGGGCGTCGATATCCGCCCCTTTCTCGAGCAGGAGTTTCACAATATCGGTTTTATTTTCATCGGCAGCGGCGTGCAGCGGAGTGGACCTACTAGAGGCTTGGACAGCGTTAACATCTGCCCCGTGTTTAATCAGGTGTTCGGCGATGTCTGTGTACCCCTTAAAGGATGCAATTATCAAGGCAGTGTAATTATTCTTCATAGCGGCATTGACATTGACTCCTTCTGCAAGTGACTTTTTCACCTGATCCAAATCTCCATTCCAACAGGCAACTGAAAACACCTGGTCGGGGAAAAACTTGTCCAGGTGAGATTCACCGGTTTTCATATCCAACACAGGGAACGGGTTCTTACCGCAATGCCAGCAGCTGCGTGAGCCTATGGGCTTATAAAGAAATAGCCATGTAAGACAGGCCAGATGAAAGTGGTGGCCACAGCTGGTTTGACATTCCTGTTTGAGGTCCACAGCCGCCACATCGCGGCCGTGGAACTTAACGAGGCAGACAGAACAGATATTGGCCTTCGACGTTGCGTCATTGCTCAAGGGAAGACGGTGGGGATTAATGGCGTCCATAACTAGAATCTCCATGTTATTCAATAAGTTATATAAGTTAGACACAAAAAAAGTACGATAGTTCATTTTTATGGCTACAAAGTTTTTTTAGCCAAGTAATCACGCATTTCAGAACTCAGGGGAGGGAAACACCTGAAAGTTGTGTTTACTGGATAACACAGAGCCTTTCTTCTGTTCCCCTACTTGCCCCTTGGTAAGGGCTTCATCCCTGTTGCTAAAGCCCATCCGCCGGTTCAGCCAATGAGTCGAATGCCGAAAGTGCTTCCCCAAATGGGGTACAGCCCATCCTGGTTGCGATGGTCAGCGGGGCGGCATCCGAAGCCCTGACGTTGATCTTCGCCCCGGCGTTGAGCAGGAGTTTCACGCACTCGATATTGTTTCTCGCATCAGCGGCGAACAGTGGGGTGACGCCAAGCTTTGTCCGGCTGTCGAGATCCGCCCCTTTCTCGAGCAGGAGTTGCATGCTCTCGGAATTGCCTCTGAAGGCTGCGATGTACAGCGGGGTGACGCCATTCGACAAAGTGGCATTGGGATCCGCCCCTGCGTTGAGCAGGAGTTTTACACTGTCGTTACAGCCCTTCTGGACTGCAATGGACAGCGGGGTGGCACTATCTTTAGTTCGGGGGGCGTCGACATTCACCCCTTTGTTGATCAGGAGTTTCACAATGTCGGTGTGATTGTTTTGTGCAGCGAAGAACAGAGGGGTAACGCCTTTCTCAGCCATAACGGCGTTGACGTCCGCCCCGTTGTTAATCAGGACTTCGGCTAATTCTGTGTGCCCTTCAGCGGATGCAATCAACAAGGGATTGAAATCATAACTCATAACGGCATTGACATAGACTCCTGCTGCCAGTGACTTCTTCACCTGATCCACATCTCCATTCCAACAGGCACGTGAAAACACCTGGTCGGGGAAAAACTCGTCCGGGTAAGATTTACCGGTTTCCGTATCCAACACAGGGAACGGGTTTCCCCGGCAATACCCGCAGTTGCGTGAGCCTATGGGCTTGTGAACATATAGCATCGTAAGACATTTCAGATGGAAGATGTGGCCGCAGTGGCTTTCACATTTGGGGTCGTCTTCCGCAGGCGCCACATTGTGGCCATGGAACTCACCGAAACAAATATCACATTTATCGGGCTCCGACGCTAATTCAGTGCTGATGGGGAGAGGGGGGGGATTAAGATTAATGGCATCCATAACTAGAACCTCCATGTTATTTAAGTAAGTTATACAAATTAGACACAAAAAAAGTACGACAGTTCAGTTTTATGGCTACAAAGTTTTTTTGGCCAGGTAATCACGCATTTCAGAACTCAGGGGAGGGAAACACCTGAAAGTTGTGTTTACTGGATAATACAGAGCCTTTCTTCTGTTCCCCTACTTGCCCCTTGGTAAGGGCTTCATCCCTGTTGCTACAGCCCATCCGCCGGTTCAGCCAATGAGTCGAATGCCGAAAGCGCTTCCCCCCAAGTGGTACAGCCCATCCTGGTTGCGATGGTCAGCGGGGCGGCATCCGAAGCCCTGACGTTGATCTTCGCCCCGGCGTTGAGCAGGAGTTTCACGCACTCGATATTGTCTCTCGCATCAGCGGCGAACAGTGGGGTGACGCCAAGCTTTGTCCGGCTGTCGAGATCCGCCCCTTTCTCGAGCAGGAGTTGCATGCTCTCGGAATTGCCTCTGAAGGCTGCGATGTACAGCGGGGTGACGCCATTCGACAAAGTGGCATTGGGATCCGCCCCTGCGTTGAGCAGGAGTTTTACACTGTCGTTACAGCCCTTCTGGACTGCAATGGACAGCGGGGTGGCACCATCTTTAGTTTGGGGGGCGTCGACATTCACCCCTTTGTTGATCAGGAGTTTCACAATGTCGGTGTGATTGTTTTGTGCAGCGAAGAACAGAGGGGTAACGCCTTTCTCAGCCATAACGGCGTTGACGTCCGCCCCGTTGTTAATCAGGACTTCGGCTAATTCTGTGTGCCCTTCAGCGGATGCAATCAACAAGGGATTGAAATCATAACTCATAACGGCATTGACATAGACTCCTGCTGCCAGTGACTTCTTCACCTGATCCACATCTCCATTCCAACAGGCACGTGAAAACAGCTGGTCGGGGAAAAACTCGTCCGGGTAAGATTTACCGGTTTTCGTATCCAACACAGGGAACGGGTTTCCCTGGCAATGCCCGCAGTTGCGTGAGCCTATGGGCTTGTGAACATATAGCATCGTAAGACATTTCAGATGGGAGCTGTGGCCACATCGGGTCAGACATTCCGGGTTGGCGTCCACAGACGCCACATCGCTGCCACGGAACTCACCGTGACAAATGGAACATTTATTGGCCTCCGGCGTTACGTCAACGTTCATGGGGCGGGGTAAGTTAGCAATGGTATCCATAGGTAAAACCTCCATGTTATTCAATAAGTTATACAAATTAGGCACAAAAAAAGTTCGATAGTTCAGTTTTATGGCTACAAAGTTTTTTGTGGCTAAATAATCACGCATTGCAAAACCCAGGGGATGAAAACACCTGAAAGCCCTGTTTACTGGATGACACAGAGCCCTTCTTCTGTTTACCAACTTGCCTGGGCCTCGCTAATGGCTACCACGCAGTCGGTATGTCTCATCCAGGTTGCGATGGACAGCGGGGTGGTGCCATCCGGCAAGGCGGCGTTGATATCTGCCCCGGCCCTGATCAAGAGTTCCAAACATTCGATATGGCCTCCCTCAGCAGCTACGAACAGCGCAGTGGTGCCGTATTTACTCCGGGCGTTGAGGTCCACCCCTTTCTTGAGCAGGAGTTGCAAGCAGTCGATCCTGCCTTTAAGGGCTGCGGCGTACAGCGGAGTGACGCCATTCAACAAGGCGGTGTTGGGATTCACCCCGTTGTCGAGCAGGAGTTTCACGCAGTCGGTAGAGCCCGTCTGGGCTGCCATGGACAGTGGGGTGGCGCCATCCGAAGTCCGGGGGGTGTTGAGATTTGCCCCATCGTTGATCAGGAGTTTCGCAATTTCGGTGTGATTTTCTTGTGCAGCGAAGAACAGCGGGGTGACGCCATCCTCATTCCGGGCGTTGATATCCGCCCCGTAGATGAGCAAGAGCTTCACACATTCGGTATTGCCTTTATGTGCTGCGATGTGCAGCGGGGTCATGCCACGGGACAAGACGGCGTTGGGATTCGCCCCGGCGGTGACCAAGAGTCTCACGGAGTCAGAAGAGCCCGTCTGGGCTGCCATGGACAGCGGGGTGCAGCCATTCTTAATCCGGGGGGTGTCGAGCTTCGCCCCCTTACTGATCAACAGTTTCACAATGTCGGTGTGATTGTTTTGTGCAGCGAAGAACAGAGGGGTAACGCCTTTCTCAGCCATAACGGCGTTGACGTCCGCCCCGTTGTTAATCAGAACTTCGGCCAATTCTGTGTGCCCCTCAGCGGATGCAATCAACAAGGGATTGAAATCAGAACGCATAACGGCATTGACATAGACTCCTGCTGCCAGTGACTTCTTCACCTGATCCACATCTCCATTCCAACAGGCACGTGAAAACAGCTGGTCGGGGAAAAACTCGTCCGGGTAAGATTTACCGGTTTTCGTATCCAACACAGGGAACGGGTTTCCCCGGCAATACCCGCAGTTGCGTGAGCCTATGGGCCTATGAGCATATAGCCTCGTAAGACATTTCAGATGGAAGATGTGGCCGCAGTGGCTTTCACATTTGGGGTCGTCTTCCGCAGGTGCCACATTGTGGCCATGGAACTCACCGAAACAAATATCACATTCATCGGGCTCCGACGTTAATTCAGTGCTGATGGGGAGAGGGGGGGGATTAAGATTAATGGCATCCATAACTAGAACCTCCATGTTAAGTAAGTTATACAAATTAGACACAAAAAAAGTACGATAGTTCAGTTTTATGGCTATTGAGTTTGCTGTGGCTAAATAGTCACGCATTTCAAAAATCAGGGTATGGAAACACCTGAAAGCTGTGTTTACTGGAGAACGTCGTGCTTTTCTTTTGCTTCCTGGCTTTTCCCGGTCTCGATAAGGACTTTTACGCAGTCGGTGTTGCCCATTCTGGTTGCGATGGACAGCGGGGTGGAGCCATTCTTAGTCCGTGCGTTGATATTCGCCCCGGCGTCGATCAGGAGCTTCACGCAGTCGGTATTACCTTTCAGAGCTGCGATGTACAGCGGGGTGATGCCAATCGACGAGGCGTCGTTGGGATCCAGCCCGGCTTTGAGCAGGAGTTTCAGGCAGTCGGTATTGCCTCTCAGGGCTGCGATGTACAGCAGGGTCATGCCACTCGACAAGACTGCGCTGGTAAACGCTCCGGCTTGGAGCAGGAGTTTCACGCACTCGGTGCAGCCCTCCTGGACTGCGATGGCCAGCGGGGTGGCGCCATCCGAAGTTCGGGGGATGTTGGGATCCGCCCTGGCACTGATCAGGAGTCTCGTAACGTCGGGGTCATTGTTTTGTGCAGTTAAGAACAGTGCGGTAACGCCATCCTCAGCCCGAGCGGCGTTGACGTCCGCCCCGTGTCTAATCAGGAGTTCGGCGAGGTCTGTGAACCCCTCACTGGATGCAATCATCAAGGCTGTGAAACCAGCATTCATAACGGCATTGATATTGACTCCTTCTTCCAGCAACTTCTGCACCTGTTTCAAATCCCTGGAACAACAGGCACTACGAAACCTCTGATCGGCGAAAAATTTATCCGGGTAAGATTCACCAGTGCTCGTATTCAACACCGGGATCGGATTTTGTCGGCAAAGCTTGCAGCGGCGTGAGCCTAAGGGCTCATCAACAAATTGCCCCGTAATACAGTGCAGATGGAAGTAGTGGCCACAGTGGGTTTGACATTTGGGGTTGAGGTTCACAGGCGCCACATTGCGGCCATGGAAACCACCGTGACAAATAGAACAGACATCGGCCTTCGACGTGAGTTCAGTGCTCATGGGGAGAGGGGAAGGAGCTATAGCATCCATTAGTAAAGCCTACGTATTATTTAATAAGTCATAAAATCAGACACAAAGGAATACGCGTAGTTCATTTTTATGGCCTCAAAGTTTTTTGTGGCTAAATAATCACCTATTTCAAAAACTCGGAAGATGAGAACACCTGAGAGCCGTGTTTACCGGATAACCTAGGCTTTGTTATCCGACGGTGACAGGGCGCTAACCAGTGCGGCCTTGACTGTTTTTACTGCCAGGTTAAAAGTCATTTAAGCGCCTTCTAAGAAGTCTTTGACCAGGGTTTCCAGGTGCGAGAGGGTGGGTATTCATAGCCATTGAGGTTAAAGGCTATAGCGGCGGGGTGGGTTCTAAAGGGTTTTGGGGTTTTGTTGTCCCATGGCACTACCTTGCAAGTGCTCCAAAGGGTGGGAACCAATCTCCATTCACCCTGAACTGAGATTGGGTGCCGTTGATAGAGGGAACCTACCGATTACATTGAAACCGTGTACTAGGCGAGCTTACTGGAGATCTGGGTTAGCATGTCTTCCATATTGCCAAAACGCTGGTCCATCTTGTCAAAACGCTGGTCCATCTTGTCAAAACGCTGGTCCATCTTGCCAAAACGCTGGTCCATCTTGTCAAAACGTTGGTCCATCTTGTCAAAACGTTGGTCATGATCTTCTAAATTATCGTAGATTTGCATTAACAGGTCTTCCTGCTTGTTAAAACGTCGGTCATGATCTTCTAACTTATTTAAGCTCTGCATTAGCAGGTCTTCCATATTGTCAAAACGCCGATCATGATCCTCTAAATATGTTTCAACCTTGACAAAACGCTGGTCAACCTTGTCAAAACGCTGCCCGACCGACGCAAATTTCCGGTCATGTATTGTCAGGTGACGCTTTAATTCCTGATGAAAATGAAGCAAAAACGACAGGCTATCGCCCAAGCTTGCGGTGACTTTCAACCATCTCTTTTGTTCTTCTTCCACTACCGTGACTCTTGCCTCAAGACTCATACTGCTTTCCCATGTGGCTTTTTGTTTGTGAGGTGAGCATAGCAGTTGCAAAGCGGGTACAAGATTTTTATTAACAAACTGCGATTCGTACCTTACGGTTCGAGCTGTGGCTGCAAAATCTGTCATCGGGATTGCAACCCTTCCCTGCCTATGTTCCCTGCCTTGCCCCAGCGTTGATCAGGAGTTTCTCGCAGTCGGTATTGCCCATTCTGGTTGCGACGGCAAGTGGGGTGGTGCCATCCCACAAGGCGGCGTTGATATCTGCTTCGGCCCTGATCAGGCGTTTCAGACACTCGGTATTGCCTGCCTGGGCTGCGATGAACAGCGGGGTGGCGCCATCCTGAGTCCTGGGGTTGGGGTTCGCCCCGGCATTGATCAGGGCTTCCACACAGTCGGTATTGCCCATCGCGGCTGCGATGCACAGTGGAGTGGCGCCATTCGGCAAGGCGGCTTCGAGATCCGCGCCTGCATTAATCAGGAGTTTCAAGCAGTCGGTATTGCCATTCTGCGCAGCGATGGGCAGTGGGGTGGCGCCATCCTGAGTCCTGGCCTCGAGGTCAGCCTTGGCTTCGATCAGGGCTTTCACGCAGTCGGTATTGCCCATCTCGGCTGCGATGAACAGTGGGGTGGCGCCATCCGGCAAGGTGGTGTCGAGATTCGCCCCGGCTTCGATCAGGAGTTTCAGGCACTCGGAATTGCCATTCTCTGCAGCGATGGATAGCGGGGTGGCGCCATCCGACAAGACGGTGTTGAGATCCGCCCCGGCATTGATCAAGCGTTTCAGGCAGTCGCTATTGCCATTCTGTGCTGCCATGAACAGCGGGGTAGCGCCATCCCCAGCCTGCGCTTTGACATCCGCCCCGGCTTCGATCAGGGCTTTCACGCAGTCGGTATTGCCCATCTCGGCTGCGATGAACAGCGGGGTGGCGCCAGCTTCAGTCCGGGCGTTGAGATCCGCCCCGGCTTCAATCAGGATTTGCAGGCAGTGGGTGTTATTTTCCTGGGCAGCGATGAACAGCGCAGTGGCACCACCCTTAGGCCGGGCGTTGAGATCTGCCTTGGCTGCGATCAGGATTTTCATGCAGTCGGCGTTATTTTTCAGGGCAGTGATGTATAGCGGGGTTGCACCATTTTTAGTTTGTGCGTTTGGATTCGCCCCGGCTTTGATCAGGAGCTCCACGCAGTCGGTGTGATTTTCCCGGGCAGCGAAGAACAGTGCAGTGGCACCAACCTCACAGGTAGCGTTGAGATTCGCCCCGGCGTTGATCAGGCGTTCGACGATAGCCTCGTGCCCCCCGTCGGATGCCATCATCAAGGCAGTGTAATCATCCTGCCTTACGGCATTGACATTGACTCCTTCTGCCAGTGACCTCTCTACCTGATCGAAATCCCCGCCATAACAGGCATCATAAAACGCCTGATCGGGGAAAAATGTATCCGGGTGTGATTCACGGGTGTTCAGATCCTGCAGCGGCATCGGGTCTTGCCGACACATTGCGCACCGACGTGAGCCGATGGGCTGATCAACAAAACACTTCGAAATACAGTCCAGATCGAAGTGATAGCCACAACAGCGGGTTTTGACGACCACAGGCGCTACTTTACGGCCATGAAAACCAGTCAAACAAATAGGGCATTTATCGACCCCCGAGGGTACGACAGGATTCCCGGGGGCCGAGGTGCGAGCAACGCTATCCATAAGTAGAGCATCGTGTGCCAGTCAATTAGTGGTACAGGTTGGATACAAGAAGAGTTAAATAGTTCAGCTCTGTGGCTATAAAGTTTGCTGTGTCTTGATAATCACCTATTTCAAAAACTCGAAACATGGGAGTAGCTGTGCGTCGTGTTTACCGAATAACATAACGCCTTTCTTGTGTTCCCTGCCTTGCCCCGGCGTTGATCAGGAGCTTCTCGCAGTCGGTATTGCCCATACCGATTGCGATGGCCAGTGGGGTGGTGCCATCCCACAAGGCGGCGTTGATATCTGCCTCGGCCCTGATCAGGCGTTTCATACACTCGGTATTGCCTTTTTGGGCTGCGATGAACAGCGGGGTCGCACCATCCTTAGTCCTCCGGGCGTTGAGATCCGCTTCGGCGTTGATCAGGAGTTCCACGCAGTCGGTATTGCCTACGTGGGCTGCGATGAACAGTGGGGTGGAGCCATCCGGCAAAGTGGTGTCGAGATTCGCCCCGGCTTCGAGCAGGATTTTCAGGCAGTCGATGTTATTGTTCAGGGCAGCGATGAACACTGGGGTGGCGTCATCCTTGGTCCGGATGTTGAGATCTGCCTTGGCGTCGGTCAGGAGTTTCACGCAGTCGGTGTGATTTTTCTGGGCAGCGATAAAGAGCGGGGTGGCACCATCCTTGTTCTGGGCGTTGAGATCCGCCCCGGCATTGATCAGGATTTTCACGCAGCCGGTGTTGCCTATCTGGGCTGCGATGTATAGCGGGGTGGAACCATCCCTGATCCGGGCGTTGAGGTTCGCTCCGGCATGGATCAGTAGTTTTACGCAGTCGGTATGGCCTCTTGCAGCAGCACTGAACAGCGCTGTGCAGCCATTCGACAGGCTGGCGTTGGGATCCGTTCTGTCGTTGATCAGGAGTTTCAAACAGTCGATGTGATTTTCTTGTGCAGCGATGAGCAGCGGGGTGACGCCATCCTTATTTCGCGCGTTGAGATCTGCCTTGGCTTCGATCAGGGCTTTCACGCAGTCGGTATGACCTCTCGCAGCAGCGATGATCAGCGGGGTGCTGCCATCCTTATTCCGGGCGTTGGGGTCTGCCTTAGCTTTGAGCAGGGCTTTTACGCAAGCGGTATGGCCTTTCGCAGCAGCGATGAACAGCGGGGTGGTACCATCCTCAGTCCCAATGTCAGGATCCGCCCCGGCGTTGAGCAGGCGTTTCACGCAGTCGGTGTGATTTTTTTGTACCGCAATGAAAAGCGGGCTGACGCCATCCTTAGCCTTGGCGTTGATATCCGCCTTGGCTTCGATCAGGGCTTTCAAGCAGTCGCTATTGCCCATCTCGGCCGCAATGTAGAGCGGGGTGGCACCATCCTTGAAGCGGGCATTGAGATTCGCCCCAGCCTTGATCAGGAGTTTCACGCAGTCGATGCGATTTTCCTGTGCCGCAATGAAAAGCGCGGTGATGCCACCATCCTTAGTCCTGGCATTGAGATCGGCCTTGGCTTCGATCAAGGCTTTCACGCAGTCGGTATGGCCTTTCGCAGCAGCGATGATCAGCGGAGTGAAGTCATCCTTAGCCCTGGCGTTGAGGTCTGCCTTGGCTTCGATCAGGGCTTTCACGCAATCGGTATGGCCATTCCCGGCAGCGATGAACAGTGGACTGCTGCCACCTTCAGTTCGGGCGTTGAGATCCGCCCCGGCGTTGATCAGGTGCTTCACGCAATCGATATGGCCATTCATAGCAGCGATGGCAAGCGGGGTGCTGCCATCCTTAGCCCTGGCATTGAGGTCCGTCTTGGCTTCGATCAGGAGTTTCACACAGTCGGGGTGATTTTCTTGTGCGGCCATGAACAGCGGGGTGGCGCCACCCTTGGTCTGGACGTTGGGATCCGCCCCGGCTTCGATCAGTAGTTTCACGCATTCGGTATTGCCCATCTCGGCTGCGATGATCAGTGGGGAGGCGCCATCGGACAGGGCGGCGTCAAGGTCCGCCCCGGCTTCGATCAGGAGTTTCACGCAGTCGGTATTGCCCGTCTCGACTGCGATGAGCAGTGGGGTGGTACCATCCTTGGTTCGGACGTTGAGGTCCGCCTTGGCTTCGATCAGGCGTTTCACGCAGTCGGTATTGCCATTCTGGGCTGCTAGAAGCAGCGGGGTGGCACCATCCTTAGTCCCGGCGTTGAGATCCGCCCCGGCTTTGATGAGGGCTTTCACGCAGTCGGTATTGCCATTCTGGGCTGCAAGCAGCAGCGGGGTGCCGCCTTGCCTGGTCTGGGCGTCGGGATTCGCCTTGGCTTCGATCAGGGCTTTCACGCAGTCAGTATTGCCTTTGGCAGCAGCGGCAAATAGTGGGGTGGCACCATCTGCAATCCTGGCGGCGTTGAGATCAGCCCCGGCTTCGAGCAATATTTTCAGGCAGTCGGTGTTATTTTCTTGTGCTGTGATGAACAGTGCGGTAGCACCATTCTTACAGACGGCTTTGAGGCTCGCTCCGGCGTCGATCAGGGATTCGACGATCGCCGTATGCCCTCCCATGGATGCCATCATCAAGGCAGTGAAATCATTATTCGTAATGTCATGGACATTGACATTGACTCCATCTGCCAGAGATCTTTCCACCTGATCCAAATCCCCTTCAGAACAGGCACGAAAAAACGTCAGATCAGGGAAAAATGTATCCGGATGAGATTCACCGGTGTTCAGGTTCAGCATAGGCATCGGGTTTTGTCGGCACATTGCGCACCGTCGTGAGCCGATGGGCTGATCAACAAAACACTTTGAAACACAGTCCAGATCGAAGAGGTGGCCACAACATTGGCTTTTGACCACCACAGGCGCAACAACACGGCCATGAAAATGGATCAAACAAACAGGGCAGGGATCTGCTTCCTCTGATACTTCAATATCCTTGGGGGCAGGGTTGCGAGCAATGCCGTCCATAACTAGAACATCTGCGTTATTGAATAAGCAATGCAGGTTGGACAGAGGAAAAGTATGATAGTTCAATCAGGTAGTTATTAAATTTGCAGTAGCCATAATCACCTAATTCAACAACCCGGGAGATGGGAACCCCTGAGAGCCGTGTTTACTGAACAAAACAACGTCTTTCTTTTGTTTCCTTGTCTGCCTCTGTTCTGAACTCTGCCCCGGCGTTGATCAGGAGTTTCGTGCAGTCGGAATTGCCCATCGCGGATGAGATGAACAGCGGGGTTGTGCCATCCGGCAGGGCAGCGTTGAGATTTGCCCCGGCCCGGATCAGGAGTTCCACGCAGTCGGTGTTATTTTCCTGGGCGGCGATGAACAGCGGGGTAGCGCCATTCTCAGTTCGCGCGTCGATATCCGCCCCGGCGTTGATCAGGAGTTTCACGCAGTCGCTATGGTCGTTCCGGGCTGCCATGAACAGAGGGGTAGCACCAGTCGTAATCCTGGCGGTGTTGAGATCCGCTCCGGCTTCGATCAGGATTTTCAGGCAGCCGGTATTGCTATTCTGCGCTGCCATGTACAGCGGGGTGGCGCCATCTTTATTCCGGACGTTGAGGTCCGCCTCGGCGTTGATCAGGAGTTTCACACAGTCTGAATTGCCTAACGCAGCCGCAACGTGCAGCGGCGTGGTGCCAGACCTGGTCCGGGCGTTGATATCTGCCCCGGCGTTGATCAGGCGTTTCATGCAGTCGGTATTAGTGAACTTAGCAGCGATGAACAGAGCGGTGGTACCATTAGAACGGGCGGCGTTGATATCTGCCCCGGCGTTGATCAGAAGTTTCACGCAGCCGGTATTACCGTACTCAGCAGCGATGAACAGAGCGCTGGCACCATTAGAACGGGCGGCGTCGAGGTTTGCTCCAGTGTTGATCAGGCGTACGACGACATCTGTATGCCCTCTGCTGCATGCTAACATCAAGGCTGTGAAATCATCAGTCCTAAAGGCATTGACATTGACTCCTTCTGCCAGAGATCTTTCCACCTGGTCCAAATCCCCTCCAGAACAGGCACGAAAAAACGTCAGATCAGGGAAAAAGGTATCCGGGTGAGATTCACTGGTGTTCTGATTCACCACAGGCATCGGGTTTTGCCGACACATAGCGCACCGGCGCGTGCCGATGGGCTGATCAACAAAGCACATCGAAAGACAGTCCAGATCGAAGCGGTGACCACAACATTGGGTTTTAACGACCACAGGCGCCCCACTTCGGCCATGGAAGTTAGCCAGACAAATGGGACAGTGATCGGCTCTTAGTATCCATGGAGAAAAGGTAGCGAACAATGCCACATACAAGTAGAACATCTGTGTTGGTCAATAAGCAGCGTGGGTTGGATGCAAAAAAGCATATCACGAGCGTCGGCAATCAGCAGCCTGTTCAGTCGGCTGAGGCATTGCTCTTCCTGATCCTGCTCAGCATGTAGCAGTGCCAGAAGCCGGGTGTCGAGCTCTTCCCGATTGTCGACGTCACTTCTTAATTGAGTGAGTACATCGCCCATGGTGTACTCAACGCCCTTGATGACTAACGGTTCGTTATTGATGAGCAGCATTGTGATCCGGTCGGTCTCCCGGAATTGCTGCGCGATTCTTTGCTCGCTGGCCTGGGCTTTCTTTTTGGTCTGGTAGTTGTAAAGTGAGACGACCTCGTTAAGGCGCTGGGTCTCCGGTTGCAGGTGTTGGGCTGACATGGATAAAGCGTTAACTTGTGCTACTTTTAACAGCTGGCAAACCTTAATTAACGTGCATACAATAATTCTATGAAGTATGAATGCGATGCTGCCAAGGACGCCATCAACCGTGCCAAACACGGCATGTCGTTGTCTGAGGCTGAGCGCTTGGAGTGGGATACACTCTGGGCATGGGAAGACCAACGCTTTGACTATGGAGAGCAGCGCATGGTTGGTTTTGCCCTCTGGGGTGAGCGACTTTATTGCGTGGTGTATACCGACCGTGGTGAGACGAGACGTATTATTTCCCTTCGAAAAGCCAATAACCGGGAGAAAACTGCTTATGCGAATCAAGACTAAATCCGGTCGGTGGATCCAGATGAACACCGACGAAGAAGAGGCAGCCATCAATGCAGGCATTGCCGCTGATCCTGACACATATGAGCTCACTGACGAGGAGTTCAAACAACTACGACCAGTGGGGCGTCCCAAGGCCGAAGAGACCAAGGAGCGGATTTCTATCCGGCTGTCACCCGAGGTGGTTGAATTTTTCCGCGCCACTGGCAAAGGCTGGCAGACCCGTATGGATGAAGCTTTGCGTGAATATGTGGTCAGGCATTCAGGGTGACAGCTCATGCGGTCTCCCCCTGCTTTGATTTCACCAGATCCCCAGCCAGCAGAAAAGCCACTTCACGGGCTCCGACAATCAGAAATCGATTCAACCGGCTGACGCAGAGTTCTTGCTGATCCTGCTCGGCGTGGAGCAGGGCCAGAAGGCGGGTGTCCGGCTCTTCTTTGAACATCTGTGCTAGTCAATAAGCAGTGCGGCCTAGCAGCCTGTCGGACTTAAGCGCCCGTAGCGAGGATTGCGAGAAATTGAGGATAAAAATTTCTGCTTCTGAGGAGAATAGCGAGGCTATTTGACGAAGAGGCAGGAATTTTTAGACCAATTTATCGCAACCGCACGACTGCACGGATGCAGGAGCTAGAGCAACGCAGGAGCAGTTGCCGCGTAGGACAGTCTTAAGTCCGACAGGCTGCTAGGGACAGGGTTGGGAGCAATGCCGTCCATAAGTACACATCTGTGTTAGTGAATAAGCAATGCCGGTTGGACACAAGAAAAGTAAAATAGTTCAGCTACATAGTTATAAAATTTGCGGTAGCCAAATAATCACCCATTTCAAAAAACCGGAAGATGGGAACCCCTGAAAGCCGTGTTTACTGAACAACATAACGTCTTTCTTTTGTTTCTTTCTCTGCCCCTGTTCCGAACTCTGCCCCGGCATTGATCAGGAGTTTCGTGCAGTCGGAATTGCCCATCGCGGTTGCGATGGTCAGCGGGGTTCTGCCATCCGGCAGAGCAGCGTTGAGATTCGCCCCGGCCCTGATCAGAAGTTTCACACACTCGGTATTGCCCTCTCCGGCTGCCATGAATAGGGGGGTTCTGTCATCCTTAGTCTTGGCGTCGAGATCTGCCCCAGCTTCGATCAGGAGTTTCAGGGAGTCGATGTTATTTTCCTCGGCAGCGATGATCAGTGCTGTGGCGCCAGCCTTGGTCCGGACGTTGAGGTCTGCCTTGGCTTCGATCAGGCGTTTCACACAGTCGGTGTGATTTTCTTGTGCAGCCATGAACAGCGGGGTGGCGCCATCCCTGGTCTGGGCGTTGAGATCGGCCCCGGCATTGATTAGGCGTTTCACACAGTCGGTATGGCCTTTCGCAGCAGCGATCAGCAGTGGGGTGCTGTCTTCCTTATTCCTGGCGTTGAGGTCAGCCTTGGCTTCGATCAGGGCTTCCAGGCAGTCGGTATTGCCATTCTGGGCTGAGATGTACAGCGGGGTGGCGCCATCCGACAAGGTGGCGTCGAGATCCACCCTGGCGTTGATCAGGAGTTTTACGCAGTCGGTATGACCAAACGCAGCGGCGCTGAGCAGTGGTGTGCAGCCATTCGGCAGAGTGGCGTTGGGATCTGCTCCGTCGTTGATCAGGAGTTTCACGCAGTCGATGTGATTTTTTTGTGCAGCGATGAACAGTGGGGTGACGCCATTCTTATTTCGTGCGTTGAGATCTGCCCCTGCTGCGATCAGGGCTTTCACGCAGTCGGTATGACCTCTCGCAGCAGCGATGATCAGCGGGGTGGTGCCATCCTCAGTCCGGACGTTAGGATCCGCCCCGGCGTTGAGCAGGAGTTTCACGCAGTCGGTATTATTTTCCTGGGCAGCAACGAACAGCGCAGTGGGGCCATTTTTAGTCTGGGCATTGAGGTCTGCCTTGGCTTCGATCAGGACTTTCACACAGTCGGTATGGCCTTGCGCAGCAGCGATGAACAGCGAAGTGCTGCCATCCGGCAAGCTGGTGTTGGGATCCGCCGCGGCTTCGATCAGGAGTTTCACGCAGTCGGTATTGCCATTCTGGGCAGCGATGAGCAGCGAGTTAGTGCCATCCTTAGTCCGGGTGTTGAGATCCGCCCCGGCTTTGATCAGGAGTTTCACGCAGTCAGTATTGCCATTCTGGGCAGCGACGAGCAGCGAGGTAGTGCCATCCTTAGTCCGGGTGTTGAGATCCGCCCCGGCTTTGATCAGGAGTTTCACGCAGTCAGTGTTATTTTCTTCTGCAGCGATGAACAATGCGGTGGCACCGCTCCTACAGACGGCGTTGAGATTTGCCCCGGCGTTGATCAGGCATTCGGCGACCACTGTATGCCCCCCGATGGATGCCATCATTAAGGGAGTGAAATCATCATTCGTAATGTCATGGGCATTGACATTGATTCCTTCAGCCAGTGACTTCTCCACCACCTCCAAATCCCCTTCAAAACAGGCACGAAAAAACGTCAGATCGGGGAAAAAGGTATCCGGGTGAGCTACACCAGTGTTCAGATTCAACACAGGCATCGGGTCTTGCCGGCACAATGCGCACCGTCGTGAGCCGATGGGCTGATCGACAAAACACTTGGAAATACAGTTCAGATCAAAGAGCTGGCCACAACATTGGGTTTTGACGACCACGGGTGCTACAACACGGCCATGGAAATGGGTCAAACAAATAGGGCAGTGATCGGCCTTCAGTGTCCATGGAGAGAGGGTAGCGAGCAATGCCACGTATAAGTAGAACATCTGTGTTGGTCAATAAGCAGTGTGGGTTGGATGCAAAAAAGCATGTTTTTACTGGATAGCACAAGGCCTTTCTTGTTTTCCCCTCCTTACCTTACCCCGGCATTGGTCAGGAGTTCTACGCAGTCGGTATTGCCCACCTTGGTTGCGATGGCAAGTGGGGTGGTGCCATCCGACAAGACGGCGTTGGTATCCGCCCCTGCGATGAGCAGAAGTTTCACACACTCGGTATTGCCTTTCGTAGCGGCAACGTGCAGCGGGCTGGCGCCAATCTCAGTGCGGGCGTTGAGATCCGCCTCGGCGTTGATCAGGAATTGCACGCATTCGGTGTTATTTTTTTGGGCAGCCATGAACAACGGGGTGGCGCCATTCTTAGCCTGGGCGTTGAGATCCGCCCCGGCGTTGATCAGGAGTTGTACGCATTCGGTGTTATTTTCCTGGGCAGCGATGAATAGCGGGGTGGCGCCATACTCATTCCGGGCGTTGAGATTCGCTCCGGCGTTGATCAGGCGTTGCACGCATTCGGTGTTATTTTCCTGGGTAGCGATGAACAGTGCGGTGGTACCATTCGAATGCGCAGCGTCAAGGTTCGCCTCAGCGTTTATCAGGCGTTCGACGACATCAGTATGCCCTCTGCTGGATGCCAAGATCAAGGCAGTGAAATCATTAGTCATAACGGCATTGACATTGACTCCTTCTGCCAGAAACCTCTCCACCTGATCCAGATCCCCGTTTAAACAGGCAAGATAAAATGTCCGATCGGGGAAAAATGTATCCGGGTGAGATTCACTGGTGTTCTGATTCACCACAGGCATTGGGTTTTGCCGACACATCGCGCACTGGCGTGAGCCAATGGGCTGATAAACAAAACACTTCGAAATACAGTCCAGATCGAAGCGGTGACCACAACATTGGGTTCTGACGACCATAGGCGCTGCACTTCGGCCATGGAAGGGAGTCAAACAAATAGGACAGTGATCGGCCTTCAGTGTCCATGATGAGAGGCTAGCGAACAATGCTACACATAAGTAGAACATCTGTGTTGGTCAATAAGCCGTGTGGGTTAGATACAAAAAAGCATGTTAGCTCATTTATATGGCGATCAAAGTTTGCTGTGGCCAAATAATCACCTGTTTTAAACACTCAGAAGATGGGAACACCTGAGAGCCCTGTTTACCGGACAGCATGACGCTTTTCTTTTGTTTTCTTCACTGCTTCTTTTCTCATCTCGGCCTCAGCGTTGACGAGGAGTCTCACGCACTCGGTATTGCCCATCTCGGTTGCGATGGACAGCGGGGTGGCGCCGTCCGAAGTCCTGGCGTTGAGATCCGCCCCGGCGTTGATCAGGAGTTGCACGCATTCGGTGTTATTTTCTTGTGCAGCGATGGACAGCGGGGTGGTGCCATCCTCAATTTGCGCATTGATATCCGCCTTGGCTTCGATCAGGATTTTCAGGCTGTAGATGTTATTTTGCTGAGCAGCCATGAACAGTGGGGTAGCGCCATCCTTAATCCTGGCGGCGTTGAGATCTGCCCCCGCTTCGATCAGGAGTATCAGGCAGTCGGTATTGCCGTTCTGGGCTGCGATGAACGTTGGGCTGGCACCACTCTTAATCCGGATGTTGAGATCTGCCCCGGCGTTGATCAGCATTTTCATGCAGTCGGTATTGCCCTCCTGTGACGCGACGAACAGCGGGGTGGCGCCATCCTCAGTCCGGGCGTCGAGAAGTGCTCCCGCTTTGATCAGGAGTTCCACGCATTCGGTGTTGCCTTTCGCGGCAGCGACTAATAGCGGGGTGGCACCATCCGACAGGGTGGCGTTGAGATCCGCCCCGGCGTTGATCAGGCGTTCCACGCAGTCAACATTACCCTTTTGGGCAGCGATGTACAGAGGGGTGGCACCATTCTTATTCCGGGCGTTGAGATCCGCCCCAGCGTTGATCAGGCGTTCCACGCAGTCGGTATTGCCCTTCCGAGCAGCAACGTACAGCGGGGTGCTGCCATACGAAGTCCGGGCGTTGAGATCCGCCCCGGCGTTGATAAGGCGTTTCATGCAGTCGGTATTACCGAACTCAGCAGCAATGAACAGTGCGGTGGCGCCATTCGAACGGGCAGCGTCAAGGTTCGCCCCAGCGTTGATCAGGCGTTCTACAACATCCGTGTGCCCCCAGCTGGATGCCAACATCAAGGCAGTGAAATCACCAGACATAACCGCATTGACATTGACTCCTTCTGCCAGAGACCTCTCCACCTGATCCAGATCCCCGTGAAGACAGGCATTATAAAAAGTCTGATCGGGGAAAAATGTATCCGGGTGAGATTCACTGGTGTTCTGATTCACCAAAGGCATCGGGTCTTGCCGACACATCGCGCACCGGCGTGAGCCGATGGGCTGATTAAAAAAAGACCTCGAAATGCAGTCCAGGTCGAAGAGGTGGCCACAACATCGGGTTTTGACGACCTCAGGCGCGACACTTCGGCCATGAAAGCAAGACAAACAAATGGGACAGTGATCGGCCTTCAGTGTCCATGGGGTGAAGGCAGTGAGCAATGCCATCCATAAGTAGAACATCTGTGCTAGTCAGTAAGTAGTGGGGCCTGAATTCAAAAAAGGATGATAGTTCATTTATGTGTCTATAAAAGTTTGCTGTGGCTAAATAATCACCTGTTTCAAAAACCCAGAAGGTGGTAACACCTGAAAGGTGTATTTACTGGATAGCACAAGATCTTTCTTCTGTTTCCTTGACCGCCCCTGCAGCCTGCTTTTCCCCGGTGTTGATAAGGAGCCTCACGCAGTGGGTATTGCCCATCATGAGTGCTATGGACAGTGGGGTGGCGCCGTCCGAAGTCCTGTCGGCATCGAGATCCGCCCCGGCGTTGATCAGGATTTTCAGGCTGTCGATGTTATTTTGCTGAGCAGCCATGAGCAGCGGGGTGGTGCCATCCGAAGTCCTGGCGTTTAGATCCGCCCCGGCGTTGATCAGGAGTTGCACGCATTCGGTGTTATTTTCTTGTGCAGCGATGAACAGCGGGGTGGCGCCATCCTCAAATTGCGCATTGATATCTGCCTTGGCTTCGATCAGGATTTTCAGGCTATCGATGTTATTTTGCTGAGCAGCGATGAACAGTGGGGTAGCGCCATCCTCAATTCTGGCGGCGTTGAGATCCGCCCCGGCTTCGATCAGGAGTATCAGGCAGTCGGTATTGCCGTTCTGGGCTGCGATGAACGTTGGGCTGGCACCACTCTTAATCCGGATGTTGAGATCTGCCTCGGCTTCAATCAGGATTTTCAGGCTGTCGATGTTATTTTTTTGGACAACGATAAACAGCGGAGTAGCGCCATCCTCAGTCCGTGCGTTGAGATCTGCCCCGGCGTTGATCAGCATTTTCATGCAGTCGGTATTGCCCTCCTGTGACGCGATGAACAGCGGGGTGGCGCCTTGCGAAGTCTGGGCGTCGAGAAGTGCTCCCGCTTTGATCAGGAGTTCCACGCATTCGGTGTTGCCTTTCGCGGCAGCAACTAATAGCGGGGTGGCGCCATCCGACAGGGTGGCGTCGAGATCCGCCCCGGCGTTGATCAGGCGTTTCACGCAGTCGGTATTACCGTACTCAGCAGCGATGAACAGTGGGGTGGCACCATTCGAACGGGCAGTGTCAAGGTTCGCCCCAGCGTTGATCAGGCGTTCGACGACATCCGTGTGCCCGCTTCTGGATGCCAACATCAAGGCAGTGAGATCAGCAGTCATAACGGCATTGACATTGACCCCTTCTGCCAGAGACTTCTCCACCTGATCCAGATCCCCGTTTAAACAGGCAAGATAAAAAGTCTGATCGGGGAAAAATGTATCCGGGTGAGATTCACTGGTGTTCTGATTCACCACAGGCATCGGGTTTTGCCGACACATCGCGCACCGGCGTGAGCCGATGGGCTGATTAAAAAAAGACCTCGAAATACAGTCCAGGTCGAAGCGTTGACCGCAACATCGGGTTTTGACGACCACAGGCGCTAAACCTTGGCCATGAAAGTCAGCCAAACAAATGGGACAGTGATTGGCCTTCAGTGTCCATGGGGTGAAGGCAGTGAGCAATGCCATCCATAAGTAGAACATCTGTGCTAGTCAGTAAGTAGTGGGGCCTGAATTCAAAAGAGGATGATAGTTCATTTGTGTGCCTATCAAAGTTTGCCGTGGCTAAGTAATCACCTATTTCAAAAACTCAGAAGATGGGAACACCTGAAAGCTTTGTTTACCCGATAGCACAAGGCCTGTCTTGTTATCCCTTCCTTACCTTGCTCCGGCGTTGGTCAGGAGCTCCACGCACTCGCTATTGCCCATCTTGGTTGCGATGGACCGCGGAGTTGTGCCATCCGGAGTCCTGGCGGCGTTGAGATCCGCTCCTGCGTCGATCAGGAGTTTCACAAAGTCGTTGTTATTTTCTTGTGCAGCGAAGAATAGCGGGGTGGCGCCATCTGAAGTCCGGGGGGTGTTGAGATTCGCCCCGGAGTCGATCAGGAGTTTCCCAATGTCGGTGTTATTTTGTTGTGCAGCGTAGAACAGCGAGGTGGCGCCATCCGTGGTTCGAGCAATATTGACGTCCGCCCCGTTTTTTATCAGACGTTCGGCGATGTCTATGTGCCCCTCACTGGATGCTATGATCAAGGCTGTGAAATCATCAATCATAACGGCATTGACATTGACTCCTTCTGCCAGTGACTTCTCCACCTGAATCAAATCCCCGTCATAACAGGCATCATAAAATCCCTGATCGGGGAAAAATGTATCCGGGTGGGATTCACCAGTGTTCTGATTCATCACAGGCATCGGGCATGCCCGACACATCGCGCATCGGCGTGAGCCGATCGGTTCATAAACAACTTGTCTCGAAAGACAGTCCAGATGGAAGTGGTGGCCGCACTGGGTTAGACATTGGGTTTTGACGTCCACTGGCGAAACATCGCGGCCATGGAAATGAGCCAAACAAATAGGACAGACATCGGGCTCCGACGTTACGTCAGTTCCCACGGGAAGAAGAGTGCGAGCCATGCCATCCATAGGTAGAACATCTGTGTCAGTCAATAATGTGGTGAGGTTAGACATAAGAACACTACGTAAGTTCACTTGTGTGGTTATAAAGTCCGCTGCGGCTGAATAATTTACTTCGGCCATGAAAGGGAGCCAAACAAACAGGACAGTGATCGGCCTTCAGTGTCCATGGGGAGAGGGTAGCGAGCAAGTCACCAGCAGCGCCGTTGCTGGATTGGGCAAAAATATCCTGAGCCAGTTGCCGTTCTGCCGGATCGTCGCTTGCGCTCAAATGCTGCAATGCCTGAAGCACATTGACTTTATCGTGCATGTCCTTTTTCTGAATCCTGCGATCATGCAAACCTTTCTGCATCCCCATCATTTCTTTGCGATACTGACGGTTCTCCTTGGCATCAATGGCCGAATTGACCAGCCCAAAACCACGGGCAAAGCCCCCGGCAAAGGCGTCTGTGCTTTGGTAATTCATTTTGATTCCCTTCTGTTATTTGCCTACAGTGGTAGGGCAATGGAGGTATTTTATGGAAAACTTGTACGACACTGATTTCTACACATGGTCCCTTGAGCAAGCTGAGCTTATCAGGCAAGGCCGTTTCGATGAACTTGATTTAGACAACCTTATCGAGGAAGTTGAGGACATGGGCAAAGCTCGTCACCGTGCCCTTGAGAGTTGCCTGGAACAATTACTCATGCACCTTCTTAAATGGCAGATGCAGGCCAGTAAGGATGATTTTTATGACATGAAACAATGGTTCCGAAGCTGGCTAGTGAGTATGGGTAAACAGCGTGATGCTGTTCATAAGGAATTAAAAAAGAATCCCGGCTTGCACAACAAACTGGATGAGATTTTTCTTGATGCTTACGACTATGCCCGAAAGCTGGCCGCCAGAGAAATGCAGTGCAAACCCGACGCTTTCCCGCCTGAATGCCCATGGACCTACGAACAAGTCATGACTGAAGACTGGCTGCCGGAGGCTGACCATGAGTAGCTTATATCACACCGATTATCACCAATGACTCAGCCAGCAGCGGGAGTTACTGGCTCATCGCCAGTTTGACAAATTTGACATCGACAATCTGTTGGAGGCGATGGAGCACGAGATGGGCAATGACGCTGACACTTTGGAGTCTCATTTGTCAATTTCGCTTTTGCATCTTTTAAAGTGCGACTATCAGAAACGGATTCTGCAAGATTTGTGGGTAGAGCGGCATGTTATTCAGAAATGGATGCCAAGTATTTATTACTCCCGATCAGCGATTAAACAGCAGGTTAGAAAACACCCACACCTTCAGCCTCTGATTGATGGGTTATTGGCTGAGGCTTACATCGACGCTAAAAAGCAGGCCATCAAAGAGATGAACAATTACGCCGGAAACGAAGCACAACGCCTGAACAAGAACAGTTTTCCCAAGGAATGCCCATGGACTTTCGACCAGATAACGACTGAAGACTGGCTCTCCGGCGATTAAAACAGCGCAGCAGCTCCAATCCCCGCCACCGTCCCAATGGTGCCAAAGACCCCGCCCTGGTTCTGGGCACTCTGCTGAACCGCCGCCTGATTGCTCTGGCTTTCCAATGGGGCTGTTGAGTTAATCTCCTGCAAACCCTGACCCTGTGGGCTTCTGCCAAGATTCATCAAGCCTGTCCTCAGACTGTCCTTGCTGCCCCAGGCCACACCGGCACCGGCAAGGCTGCCCAACATGCCGAACTTGGCACGATCAACATAATTGTCAGCCTGCTGCTATAAGAAAAACATCTGTGTTGGTCAATAAGTAGTGTGGGTTGGATACAAAAAAAGGAATGGTAGTTCATTTATATGGCCATCAAAATTAGTTGTGGCCAAATAATCACCTGTTTTAAAAACTCAGAAGATGGGAACACCTGAGAGCCATGTTCAGTGGACAACACAACGCTTTTTTGTTCCCTTCTTTGCCCGTGTTCACTACCTCGCACCGGCGTTGATCAGGAGTTGCATGCAGTCAGTGTTATTTTCCTGGACAGCGATTAATAGCGGGGTGGCGCCATCCGAAGTCCGGGCGTTGAGATCTGCCCCAGCGTTGATCAGGAGTTTCACGCAATCGGTGTTATTTTCTTGTGCAGCGACGAACAGCGCGGTGGTGCCATCCGAAGTCCGGGCGTTGAGATCTGCCCCAGCGTTGATCAGGAGTTTTACGCAATCGGTGTTATTTTCTTGTGCAGCCATGAACAGCGGGGTGATGCCATCCGAAGTCCGGGCGTTGAGATCTGCCCCGGCGTTGATCAGGCGTTTCACGCAGTCGGAATTGCCCTTTATGGCTGCAAAGAATATCGGGGTGGCGCCATTCTCATTTCGGGCGTTGATATTCGCCCCGGCGTTGATCAGGAGTTGCACGCATTCGGTGTTATTTTCCTGGGCAGCGATTAATAGCGGGGTGGCGCAATCCTCAGTCTGGGCGTTGAGATCCGTCCCGGCGTTGATCAGGCGTTGCATGCATTCGGTGTTATTTTCTTGTGCAGCGATGAATAGCGGGGTGGCGCCATCCACAGTCCGGGCGTTGAGATCTGCCCCGGCGTTGATCAGGCGTTTTACGCATTCGGTGTTATTTCTCTGGGCAGCGATGAATAGCGGGGTGGCGCCATCCACAGTCCGGGTGTTGAGATCCGCCCCAGCGTTGATCAGGCGTTGCACGCATTCGATGTTATTTTCTTGTGCAGCGATCAACAGCGGGGTGGCACTATCCTTAGTCCGGGCGTTAAGATCCGCCCCGGCGTTGATCAGGCGTTGCACGCATTCGGTGTTATTTTCCTCGGCAGCGATGAATAGCGGGGTGACGCCATCCTCAGTCCGGGCGTTGAGATCCGCCCCGGCGTTGATCAGGCGTTGCACGCATTCGGTGTTATTTTCCTGGGCAGCGATTAATAGCGGCGTGGCGCCATCCTCAGTCCGGGCATTGAGATCCGCCCCAGCGTTGATCAGGCGTTCGACGACATCCGTGTGCCCGCCGCTGGATGCCAACATCAAGGCAGTGAAATCAGCAGTCATAACAGCATTGACATTGACCCCTTCTGCCAGAGACCTCTCCACCTGATCCAGATCCCCGTTTAAACAGGCACGATAAAACGTCTGATCGGGGAAAAAATTATCCGGGTGAGATTCACTGGTGTTCTGATTCACCACAGGCATCGGGTCTTGCCGACACATCGCGCACCGGCGTGAGCCCATGGGCTGATCAACAAAACACCTCGAAATACAGTCCAGATCAAAGAGATGGCTGCAACATTGAGTTTTGACGACTACAGGCGCGACACTTCGGCCATGAAAGGGAGTCAAACAAATAGGACAGTGATTGGCCTTCAGTGTCCATGGGGAGAGGGTAGCGAGCAATGCCACACATAAGTAGAACATCTGTGTTGGTCAATAAGCATTGTGGGTTATACACAAAAAAGCATGTTAGTTCATTTATATGGCTATCAAAGTTTGCTGTGGCCAAATAATCACCTGTTTCAAAAACTCAGAAGATGGGAACACCTGAGAGCCCTGTTTACCGGACAGCATGACGCTTTTCTTTTGTTTCCTTCTCTGCCTCTGTTCCCATCTCTGCCTCAGCGTTGATGAGGAGTTTCGCGCACTCGGTATTGCCCATCTCGGTTGCGATGGACAGCGCAGTGGCGCCATTCAGCAGGGCAGCGTTGAGATCCGCCCCAGCGTTGATCAGGAGTTTCAAGACGTCGGTATTGCCATTCGCAGCAGCAACGTGCAGCGGGGTGACGTCAGTCTTAGCCCGGGCGTTGAGAGCCGCCCCGGCGTTGATCAGGAGTTTCAAGACGTCGGTATTGCCATTCGCAGCAGCAATGTGCAGCGGGGTGGCGTCAGTCTCAGCCCGGGCGTTGAGAGCCGCCCCGGCGTTGATCAGGCGTTGCACGCAGTCGGTATTGCCCTTCAGGGCAGCGATGAACAGCGGAGTGGCGCCATTCAGCAGGGCAGCGTTGAGATCCGCCCCGGCGTTGATCAGGCGTTGCACGCATTCGGTGTTATTTTTTTGGGCAGCGATTAACAACGGGGTAGCGCCATCCTCAGCCCGGGCGTTGAGATTCACCCCGGCGTTGATCAGGAGTTGCACGCATTCGATGTTATTTTGTTGGGCAGCGATAAACAGCGGGGTGGCGCCATCCAGCAGGGCAGCGTTGAGATCCGCCCCGGCGTTGATCAGGAGTTGCAAGCATTCGGTGTTATTTTTTTGAGCAGCGATTAACACCGGGGTGGCGCCATCCGTCAAAGCGGTGTTGACATCCACCCCGGCGTTGATCAGGAGTTCCACGCAGTCGGTATTGTCTTTCGCAGCAGCAACGAACAGCGGGGTGGCACCACCCTCATTCCGGGCGTTGAGATCCGCCCCGGCATTGATAAGGCGTTTCAAGCAGTCGGTATTACCGTACTCAGCAGCGATGAACAGTGCGGTGGCACCATTCGAACGGGCAGCATCAAGGTTCGCCCCAGCGTTGATCAGGCGTTCGACGACATCCGTGTGCCCGCCGCTGGATGCCAACATCAAGGCAGTGAAATCAGCAGTCATAACGGCATTGACATTGACCCCTTCTGCCAGAGACCTCTCTACCTGATCCAGATCCCCGTTTAAACAGGCAAGATAAAACGTCTGATCGGGGAAAAAATTATCCGGGTGAGATTCACTGGTGTTCTGATTCACCACAGGCATCGGGTTTTGCCGACACATCGCGCACCGGCGTGAGCCGATGGGCTGATTAACAAAACACCTCGAAATACAGTCCAGATCGAAGCGGTGACCACAACATTGGGTTTTGACGACCACAGGCGCGACACTTCGGCCATGAAAGTGAGCCAAACAAATAGGACAGTGATCGGCCTTCAGTGTCCATGGGGAGAGGGTTGCGAACAATGCCAAACATAAGTAGAACATCTGTGTTGGTCAATAAGCCGTGTGGGTTAGATATAAAAAAGCATGTTAGCTCATTTATATGGCTATCAAAGCTTGCTGTGGCCAAATAATCACCTGTTTAAACACTCAGAAGATGAGAACACCTGAGAGCCCTGTTTACTGGACAGCATGACGCCTTTCTTTTGTTCCCAACTCTGCCCCGGCGTTGATCAGGAGTTCCACGCAGTCGGTATTGCCTTTCGCAGCAGCGGCGAACACTGGGGTGGCGCCATCCTTAGTCCTAGCGGCGCTGAGATCCGCCCCGGCGTTGATCAGGAGTTCCACACAGTCGGTATTGCCTTTCGCAGCAGCAACGTACAGCGGGGTGGCGCCAGTCTTAGTCCGGACGTTGAGATCCGCCCCGGCGTTGATCAGGCGTTCCACGCAGTCGCTATTGCCATTCGCAGCAGCGGCGAACAGTGGGGTAGCACCATCCGTAATCCTGGCGGCGTTGAGAGCAGCCCCGGCTTCGATCAGGATTTTCAGGCAGTCGGTATTGCCGTTCTGGGCTGCGACGAACGGAGGATTGGAGCCATTATTAGTCTGGGCGTTGATGTCCGCCCCGGCGTTGATCAGGAGTTTCACGCAGTCGGTGTTATTTTCTTGTGCAGCGATGAACAGCGGGGTGGCGCCATTCCTGGTCCGGGCGTTGAGATCCGCCCCGGCGTTGATCAGGAGTTTCACAGAGCCGGTGTTATTTTTTTGTGCAGCGATGAACAGCGGGGTGGCGCCATCTGAAGTCTGGGAGATGTTGAGATCCGCCCCAGCGTTGATCAGGATTTCCACGCAGTCGGTATGGCCTTTTGCAGCAGCAACGTACAGCGGGGTGGCGCCATCCGAGGTCCGGTAGATGTTGAGATCCGCCCCGACTTCGATCAGGATTTTCAGGCAGTCGGTATTGCCGTTCTGGGCTGCCACGAACGGAGGATTGGAACCATTATTAGTCTGGGCGTTGATGTCCGCCTCGGCGTTGATCAGGAGTTTCACAGAGCCGGTGTTATTTTTTTGTGCAGCGATGAACAGCGGGGTGGCGCCATTCCTGGTCCGGGCGTTGAGATCCGCCCCGGCGTTGATCAGGAGTTTCACAGAGCCGGTGTTATTTTTTTGTGCAGCGATGAACAGCGGGGTGGCGCCATCTGAAGTCTGGGAGATGTTGAGATCCGCCCCAGCGTTGATCAGGATTTCCACGCAGTCGGTATGGCCTTTTGCAGCAGCAACGTACAGTGGGGTGGCGCCATCCGAGGTCCGGTAGATGTTGAGATCCGCCCCGGCTTCGATCAGGATTTTGAGGCAGTCGGTATTGTTCTTCCGGGCTGCCATGAACAGAGGGGTGGCACCATCCTTAATCTTGGCGGCGTTGAGATCCGCCCCGGCTTTGATCAGGATTATCAGGCAGTCGGTATTGCCGTTCTGGGCTGCGATGAACAGCGGGGTGGCGCCATTCCTGGTCCGGGCGTTGAGAAGTGCTCCCGCTTTAATCAGGCGTTTCACGCATTCGGTGTTGCCTAACGCAACAGCAGCGAACAGCGGGGTGGCGTTATCCTCAGTCCGGGCATTGAGAGCCGCCCCGGCGTTGATCAAGAGTTTCACGCAGTCGGTATTACCGTATACAGCAGCGATGAACAGTGCGGTGGCACCATTCGAACGGGCAGCGTCAAGGTTCGCCCCAGCGTTGATCAGGCGTTCGACGACATCCGTGTGCCCTCTGTTGGATGCTAACATCAAGGCAGTGAAATCAGCAGTCATAACGGCATTGACATTGACCCCTTCTGCCAGAGACCTCTCCACCTGATCCAAATCCCCGTTTAAACAGGCACTATAAAACGTCTGATCGGGGAAAAAATTGTCCGGGTGAAATTCACTGGTGTTCTGATTCACCACAGGCATCGGGTTTTGCCGACACATCGCGCAGCGGCGTGAGCCGATGGGCTGATCAACAAAACACCTCGAAATACAGTCCAGATCGAAGCGGTGTCCACAACATAGGGTTTTGACGACCACAGGCGCTACACTTCGGCCGTGAAAGGGAGCCAGACAGATAGGGCATATATCGGCTTCCAGTGTCGAGGGGGAGAAGGCAACGAGCAATGCCACACATAAGTAGAACATCTGTGTTGGTCAATAAGCCGTGTGGGTTAGATACAAAAAAGCATGTTAGTTCATTTATGTGGCTATCAAAGTTTGCTGTGGCCAAACAATCACCTGTTTTAAACACTCAGAAGATGGGAACACCTGAGAGCCGTGTTACTGGACAACATAACGCCTTTTTTTGTTCCCTACTCTGCCCCGGCGTTGATCAGGAGTTCCACGCAGTCGGTATTGCCTTTCGCTGCAGCAACGTGCAGCGGGGTGGCACCAGTCATGGTGCGGGCGTTGAGATCTGCCCCGGCGTTGATCAGGAGTTGCACGCATTCGGTGTTATTTTCCTGGGCAGCGATGAATAGCGGGGTGGCGCCATCCTCAGTCCGAGCGTTGAGATCCGCCCCGGCGTTGATCAGGATTATCAGGCAGTCGGTATTGCCGTTCTGGGCTGCGATGAACGTTGGGTTGGCACCACTCTTAATCCGGCTGTTGAGATCTGCCTCGGCTTCAATCAGGATTTCCAGGCTGTCGATGTTATTTTTTTGGGCAGCCATGAACAGTGGGCTGGCGCCATCATCTGTCTGGGCGTTGATATCTGCCCCGGCGTTGATCAGCATTTTCACGCAGTCGGTATTGCCCTCCTGTGATGCGATGAACAGCGGGGTGGCGCCATCCGAAGTCCGGGCGTTGAGAAGCGCTCCCGCCTTGATCAGGAGTTCCACGCATTCGGTGTTGCCATTCGCAGCAGCAACGAACAGCGGGGTGGTGTTGTCCGACAGGGTGGCGTTGAGATCCGCCCCAGCGTTGATCAGCATTTTCACGCAGTCGGTATTGCCCTCCTGTGATGCGATGAACAGCGGGGTGGCGCCATAAGAATTACTGGCGTTGAGAAGCGCTCCCGCTTTGATCAGGAGTTTCACGCATTCGGTATTGCCTCGCGCGGCAGCGGCGAACAGCGGGGTGGTGCCATCCGACAGGGTGGCGTTGAGATCCGCCCCGGCGTTGATCAGGCGTTTCACGCAGTCGGTATTATCGTACTCAGCAGCGATGAACAGTGCGGTGGCACCATTCGAACGGGCAGCGGCAAGGTTCGCCCCAGCGTTGATCAGGCGTTCGACGACATCCGTGTGCCCTCTGCTGGATGCCAACATCAAGGCAGTGAAATCAGCAGTCATAACGGCATTGACATTGACCCCTTCTGCCAGCGACCTCTCCACCTGATCCAAATCCCCGTTTAAACAGGCATTATAAAACGTCTGATCGGGGAAAAAATTATCCGGGTGAGATTCACTGGTGTTCTGATTTACCACAGGCATCGGGTTTTGCCGACACATCGCGCATCGGCGTGAGCCGATGGGCTGATCAACAAAACACTTTGAAACACAGTCCAGATCGAAGAGGTGGCCGCAACATTGAGTTTTGACGACTACAGGCGCGAAACTTCGGCCATGAAAGTGAGCCAAACAAATAGGACAGTGATCGGCCTTCAGTGTCCATGGGGAGAGGGTAGCGAACAATGCCACACATAAATAGAACATTTGTGTTGGTCAATAAGCCGTGTGGGTTAGATACAAAAAAGCATGTTAGCTCATTTATATGGCTATCAAAGCTTGCTGTGGCCAAATAATCACCTGTTTAAGCACTCAGAAGATGGGAACACCTGAGAGCCGTGTTACTGGACAACATAACGCCTTTTTTTTGTTCCCAACTCTGCCCCGGCGTTGATCAGGAGTTCCACGCAGTCGGTATTGCCTTTCGCAGTAGCGGCGAACACCGGGGTGGCGCCATCCTTAGTCCTGGCAGCGCTGAGATCCGCCCCAGCGTTGATCAGGATCTTCACGCAGTCGGTATGGCCTTTTGCAGCAGCAACGTACAGCGGGGTGGCACCATCCTTAACCCTGGCTGTGTTGAGATCCGCCCCGGCTTCGATCAGGATTTTCAGGCAGTCGGTATTGCCGTTCCGGGCTGCGACGAACGGAGGATTGGAGCCATTATTAGTCTGGGCGTTGATGTCCGCCCCGGCGTTGATCAGGAGTTTCACAGAGCCGGTGTTATTTTTTTGTGCAGCGATGAACAGCGGGGTGGCGCCATTCCTGGTCCGGGCGTTGAGATCCGCCCCGGCGTTGATCAGGCGTTTCACGCAGTCGGTGTTATTTTCTTGTGCAGCGATAAACAGCGGGGTGGCGCCACCATTATTCCGGGTGTTGAGATCCGCCCCGGCGTTGATCAGGAGTTCCACGCAGTCGGTATTGTTTTTCGCAGCAGCAATATACAGCGGGGTGGCGCCATCTGAAGTCTGGGAGATGTTGAGATCCGCCCCAGCGTTGATCAGGATCTTCACGCAGTCGGTATGGCCTTTTGCAGCAGCAACGTACAGCGGGGTGGCACCATCCTTAACCCTGGCTGTGTTGAGATCCGCCCCGGCTTCGATCAGGATTTCCAGGCTGTCGGTATTGCCGTTCCGGACTGCGACGAACGGAGGATTGGAGCCATTATCAGTCTGGGCGTTGATGTCCGCCCCGGCGTTGATCAGGAGTTTCACAGAGCCGATGTTATTTTTTTTTGCAGCGATGAACAGCGCAGTGGCGCCACCCTTAACCCGGGCGTTGAGATCCGCCCCGGCGTTGAGCAGGAGTTTCATAGAGCTGGTGTTATTTTTTTTTGCAGCGATGAACAGCGCAGTGGCGTCAACCTTAACCCGGGCGTTGAGATCCGCCCCGGCGTTGATCAGGAGTTTCATAGAGCCGGTGTTATTTTTTTGTGCAGCGATGAACAGCGGGGTGGCGCCATTCCTGGTCCGGGCTTTGAGATCCACCCCGGCGTTGATCAGGAGTTTCACGCAGTCGGTATTGTTTTTCGCAGTAGCAATAAGCAGCGGGGTGGCGCCATCTGAAGTCTGGGAGATGTTGAGATCCGCCCCAGCGTTGATGAGGATTTCCACGCAGTCGTTATGGCCTTTTGCAGCAGCAACGTAGAGCGGGGTGGCGCCATCTGAAGTCCGGGAGATGTTGAGATCTGCCCCAGCGTTGATCAGGATTTTCACGCAGTCGGTATGGCCTTTTGCAGCAGCAACGTACAGCGGGGTGGCACCATCCTTAACCCTGGCTGTGTTGAGATTCGCCCCGGCTTCGATCAGGATTTTCAGGCAGTCGGTATTGTCGTTCCGGGCTGCGACGAACGGAGGATTGGAGCCATTATTAGTCTGGGCGTTGACGTCCGCCCCGGCGTTGATCAGGCGTTTCACGCAGTCGGTATTACCGTACTCAGCAGCGATGAACAGTGCGGTGGCACCATTCGATCGGGTAGCGTCAAGGTTCGCCCCAGCGTTGATCAGGCGTTCGACGACATCCGTGTGCCCTATGCGGGATGCCAACATCAAGGCAGTGAAATCAGCAGTTATAACGGCATTGACATTAACCCCTTCTGCCAGAGACCTCTCCACCTGATCCAAATCCCCGTTTAAACAGGCACTATAAAACGTCTGATCGGGGAAAAAATTGTCCGGGTGAAATTCACTGGTGTTCTGATTCACCACAGGCATCGGGTTTTGCCGACACATCGCGCAGCGGCGTGAGCCGATGGGCTGATCAACAAAACACCTCGAAATACAGTCCAGATCGAAGAGGTGGCCGCAACATTGAGTTTTGACGACTACAGGCGCGACACTTCGGCCATGGAAGGGAGCCAAACAAATAGGACAGTGATCGGCCTTCAGTGTCCATGGGGAGAGGGTAGCGAGCAATGCCACACATAAGTAGAACATCTGTGTTGGTCAATAAGCCGTGTGGGTTAGATACAAAAAAGCATGTTAGCTCATTTATATGGCTATCGAAGCTTGCTGTGGCCGAATAATCACCTGTTTCAAAAACCCAGAAGACGGGAACACCTGATAGCTGTGTTCACTGAACAGCACAACGCTTTTTTTTCCCTTCTCTACCTCTGTACACTACCTCGCACCGGCGTTGATCAGGAGTTGCACGCAGTCAGTGTTATTTTTTTGGGCAGCGATCAACAGCGGGGTGGTGCCATCCTCAATTTGCGCATTGATGTCCGCCTTGGCTTTGATCAGGATTTTCAGGCTGTTGATGTTATTTTGCTGAGCAGCAATGAAAAGAGGGGTGGCGCCATCCTCAGTCCGGGCGTTGAGAGCCGCCCCGGCTTCGATCAGGAGTATCAGGCAGTCGGTATTGCCGTTCTGGGCTGCGATAAACAGTGGGTTGGCACCACTCTTAGTCCGGGTGTTGAGATCCGCCCCGGCTTTGATCAGGATTATCAGGCAGTCGGTATTGCCGTTCTGGGCTGCGATGAACAGCGGGGTGGCGCCATCGTCAGTCCGGGCGCTGAGATCTGCCCCGGCGCTGATCAGCATTTTCACGCAGTCGGTATTGCCCTCCTGTGATGCGATGAACAGAGGGGTGGCGCCAGTCTTAGTCCGGGCGTTGAGATCCGCCCCGGCGTTGATCAGTAGTTTCACGCAGTCGGTATTGCCTATCGCAGCAGCGGCGAACACTGGGGTGGCACCATCCTTAATCCTGGCGAGGTTGAGATCCGTCCCGGCTTCGATCAGGATTATCAGGCAGTCGGTATTGCCGTTCTGGGCTGCGATGAACGGTAGGTTGGCACCACTCTTAATCCGGATGTTGAGATCTGCCTCGGCTTCAATCAGGATTTTCAGGCTGTCGATGTTATTTTTTTGGGCAGCGATAAACAGCGGGGTAGCGCCATTCTCAGTCCGGGCATTGAGATCTGCCCCGGCGTTGATCAGCATTTTCACGCAGTCGGTATGGCCCTCCTGTGATGCGATGAACAGCGAGGTAACGCCATCCGAAGTCCGGGCGTTGAGATCTGCCTCGGCGCTGATCAGCATTTTCACGCAGTCG
Organism: Endozoicomonas sp. 8E; assembly: GCF_032883915.1. NCBI lineage: Bacteria > Pseudomonadati > Pseudomonadota > Gammaproteobacteria > Oceanospirillales > Endozoicomonadaceae > Endozoicomonas > Endozoicomonas sp. 8E. Next base: position 702,906 of record NZ_CP120717.1, read on the forward strand.
GTATTGCCCTCCTGCGATGCGATTAACAGCGAGGTAACGCCATCCGAAGTCCGGGCGTTGAGATCCGCCCCGGCGTTGATCAGGAGTTTCACAGAGCCGGTGTTATTTTTTTGTGCAGCGATGAACAGTGGGGTGGCGCCATTCCTGGTCCGGGCGTTGAGATCCACCCCGGCGTTGATCAGGAGTTTCACGCAGTCGGTGTTATTTTCTTGTGCAGCGATAAACAGCGGGGTGGCGCCACCATTATTCCGGGTGTTGAGATCCGCCCCAGCGTTGATCAGGAGTTTCACGCAGTTGGTATTGTTTTTCGCAGCAGCAACGAACAGCGGGGTGGCGCCATCTGAAGTTTGGGAGATGTTGAGATCCGCCCCAGCGTTGATCAGGATTTCCACGCAGTTGGTATGGCCTTTCGCAGCAGCAACGTACAGCGGGGTGGTACCATCCGAGGTCCGGTAGATGTTGAGATCCGCCCCGGCTTCGATCAGGATTTTGAGGCAGTCGGTATTGCACTTCTGGGCTGCGATGAACAGCGGGGTGGCGCCATGCGAACTCCGGGTGTTGAGAAGCGCTCCCGCTTTAATCAGGCGTTTCACGCATTCGGTGTTACCTTTCGCAGCAGCAACGAACAGCGGGGTGGCGCCACTCTTAGCCCGGGCGTTGAGATCCGCCCCGGCGTTGATCAGGCGTTGCACGCATTCGATGTTATTTTGTTGGGCAGCGATAAACAGCGGGGTGGCGCCATTCAGCAGGGCAGCGTCAAGGTTCGCCCCAGCGTTGATCAGGCGTTCGACGACATCCGTGTGCCCTCTGTTGGATGCCAACATCAAGGCGGTGAAATCATTAGTCATAACGGCATTGACATTAACTCCTTCTGCCAGAGAGCTCACCACCTGATCCAGATCCCCGTTTAAACAGGCACGATAAAACGTCTGATCGGGGAAAAAATTATCGAGGTGAGATTCACTGGTGTTCTGATTCACCACAGGCATCGGGTTTTGCCGACACATCGCGCACCGGCGTGAGCCGATGGGCTGATCAACAAAACACCTCGATATACAGTCCAGATCGAAGCGGTGACCACAACATTGAGTTTTGACGACTACAGGCGCGACACTTCGGCCATGAAAGTGAGCCAAACAAATAGGACAGTGATCGGCCTTCAGTGTCCATGGGGAGAGGGTAGCGAGCAATGCCACACATAAGTAGAACATCTGTGTTGGTCAATAAGCCGTGTGAGTTAGATACAAAAAAAGCATGTTAGTTCATTTATGTGGCTATCAAAGTTTGCTGTGGCTAAACAATCACCTGTTTCAAAAACTCAGAAGGTGGGAACAACGAAGAGCCCTGTTTACTGGATAGCATGACGCTTTTCTTTTGTTTCCTTCACTGCCTCTGTTCTCATCTCTGCCTCAGCGTTGATGAGGAGTTTCACACACTCGGTATTGCCCATCTCGGTTGCGATGGATAGCGCAGTGGCGCCATTCAGCAGGGCAGCGTTGAGATCCGCCCCGGCGTTGATCAGGCGTTGCACGATGTCGGTATTGCCTTTCGCAGCAGCAACGTGCAGCGGGGTGGCGCCATTCAGCAGGGCAGCGTTGAGATCCGCCCCGGCGTTGATCAGGCGTTGCACACATTCGGTGTTATTTGTTTGGGCAGCGATTAACAACGGGGTGGCGCCATCCTTAGCCCGGGCGTTGAAATCCGCCCCGGCGTTGATCAGGAGTTGCACGCATTCGGTGTTATTTTTTTGGGCAGCGATGAATAGCGGGGTGGCGCCATCCTCAGTCCGGGCGTTAAGATCCGCCCCGTCGTTGATCAGGAGTTGCACGCATTCGGTGTTATTTTCCTGGGCAGCGATGAATAGTGCACTGGTGCCATCCGAAGTCCGGGCGTTGAGATCTGCCCCGGCGTTGATCAGGAGTTTCACGCATTCGGTGTTATTTTCTTGCGCAGCGATGAACAGCGGGGTGGCGCCATCCGAAGTCCGGCAGATGTTGAGATCTGCCCCGGCGTTGATCAGGAGTTTGATGCATTCGGTGTTATTTTCTTGTGCAGCGATGAACAGCGGGGTGACGCCATCCTTATCTTGGGCGTTGATATTCGCCTTGGCTTTGATCAGGGCTTTCATGCAGTCGGTATTGCCGTTCTGGGCTGCCATGAGCAGAGGGGTGGCACCATCCGTAATCCTGGCGGCGTTGAGATCTGCCCCGGCGTTGATCAGGAGTTGCACGCATTCGGTGTTATTTTCCTCGGCAGCGACTAACAGCGGGGTGGCGCCATCCTCAGTCTGGGCGTTGAGATCCGCCCCGGCGTTGATCAGGAGTTGCACGCATTCGGTGTTATTTTCCTGGGCAGTGATGAACAGCGGGGTGGTGCCATCCTCAGTCCGGGCGTTGAGATCTGCCCCGGCGTTGATCAGGAGTTTCACGCATTCGGTGTTATTTTCTTGTGTAGCGATGAACAGCGCAGTGGTGTCATCCGCTAAGGCGGTGTTGAGCTCCGCCCCGGCGTTGATCAGGAGTTTCACGCATTCGGTGTTATTTTCTTGCGCAGCGATGAACAGCGGGGTGGCGCCATACTCATTCCGGACGTTGAGATCCGCCCCGGCGTTGATCAGGAGTTTCACGCATTCGGTGTGATTTTCTTGTGTAGCGATGAACAGCGCAGTGGTGTCATCCGCTAAGGCGGTGTTGAGCTGCGCCCCGGCGTTGACCAGGAGTTTCACGCATTCGATGTTATTTTCTTGTGCAGCGATGAACAGCGGGGTGGCGCCATACTCATTCCGGGCGTTGAGATCTGCCCCGGCGTTGATCAGGAGTTTCACGCATTCGGTATTACCGTACTCAGCAGCCATGAACAGTGCGGTGGCACCATTCGAACGGGCAGCGTCAAGGTTCGCCCTTGCGTTTATCAGGCGTTCGACGACATCCGTGTGTCCTCTTCTGGATGCCAACATCAAGGCATTGAAATCAGCAGTCATAACGGCATTGATATTGACCCCTTCTGCCAGAGACCTCTTCACCTGGTCCAGATCCCCGTTTAAACAGGCACGATAAAACGTCTGATCGGGGAAAAAATTATCCGGGTGAGATTCACTGTTGTTCTGATTCACCACAGGCATCGGGTTTTGCCGACACATCGCGCACCGGCGTGAGCCAATGGGCTGATCAACAAAGCACCTCGATATACAGTCCAGATCGAAGAGGTGGCCGCAACATTGAGTTTTGACGACTACAGGCGCGACACTTCGGCCATGAAAGTGAGCCAAACAAATAGGACAGTGATAGGCCTTCAGTGTCGACGGGAAGAAGGCAGTGAGCAATGCCATACAAAAGTAGAACATCTGTTCGTCAATAGGTGGTACGGATTAGATTTAAAAAAAGTATGGTTGTTCATTTGTATGCCAATCAAAGTTTGCTCTGGCTAAGTCATCACGCATTTCAAAACACAGAAGTCGGGAACACCTGAAAGCTATGTTTACCGGGTAACACAGTGCCTTTCTTTTGTTCCCTTCCCTGCCTCAGCTCCCTGCTTTGCTCCAGCCTTGATCAGGGCTTCCACGCAACCGGTATGGCCTTTCAAGGCTGCGATGAAAAGTGGGGTGACGCCATCCATAGTCCTGTCAGCATTGAGATCTGCCCCGCCACCGATAAGGATTTCCACGCAATCGGTATGGCCTTTCCAGGCTGCGATGAGAAGCGGGGTGATGCCATTCCTGGTTCTCGCGTTGAGATCTGCGTTGGCTTCGGTCAGGGCTTTCACGCTGTCGGTATTGCCTTGCAGGGCAGCGATGAATAGTGGGGTGGCGCCAGTCTTAGTCCGGGCGTTGAGATCCGCTCCGGCGTTGATCAGCATTTTTACGCAGTCGGTATTACCCTCTTGTGATGCCATGAACAGCGGGGTAGCGCCATCGTCAGTCCGGGCGTTGAGAAGTGCTCCCGCTTTGATCAGGAGTTCCACGCATTCGGTGTTGCCTTTCGCGGCAGCAACGAACAGCGGGGTGTTGCCATCCTCAGTCCGGGCGTTGAGATCCGCCCCGGCGTTGATGAGGCGTTTCACGCAGTCGGTATTATTGTACTCGGCAGCGATGATCACTGCGGTGGCACCATTCGAACGGGCAGCGTCAAGGCTCGCCCCAGCGCTGATCAGGCGTTCGACAACATCCGTATGCCCACTGCAGGATGCCAACATCAAGGCAGTGAAATCAGCAGTCATAACGGCATTGACATTAACCCCTTCTGCCAGTGACCTCTCCACCTGATCCAGATCCCCGTTTAAACAGGCATCATAAAACGTTCCATCGGGGAAAAAATTATCCGGGTGAGATTCACTGGTGTTCTGATTCACCACAGGCATCGGGTTTTGCCGACACATCGCGCAGCGGCGTGAGCCGATGGGCTGATCAACAAAACACCTCGAAATACAGTCCAGATCGAAGAGTTGGCCACAACATCGGGTTTTGACGACCACAGGCGCGACACTTCGGCCATGAAAGTAAGACAAACAAATAGGACACTGATCGGCCTTCACTGTCCATGGGGAGAAGAGGGTAGCGAGCAATGCCGCGCAAAAGTAGAACATCTGTGTTGGTCAATAAGCCGTGTGGGTTAGATACAAAAAAGCATGTTAGTTCATTTATAGGGCTATCAAAGTTTGCTGTTGCCAAACAATTACCTGTTTCAAAAACTCAGAAGATAGGAACACCTGAAAGCTTTGTTTACTGAATAGCACTGGGGCTTTCTTGTTTGCCTCTCCTTACCTTGCCCCGGCGTTGGTCAGCAGTTCCACGCAGTCGGTATTGCCCATCCTGGTTGCAATGGACAGCGGGGTAGCGCCATCCGAAGTCCTGGCGGCGTTGAGGTCCGCCCCGGCGTTGAACAGGATTTTCAGGCAGTCGGAATTGCCCTTCAGGGTTGCGATAAACAGAGGGGTGGAGCCATCCTCGGTCTGGGCGTCGAGATCCGCCCCGGCGTTGATCAGTATTTTCAGGCAGTCGGTATAGCCCTTCAGGGCTGCGATGAACAGCGAGGTGGCGCCATTCTTAGTCCGGGCGCTGACATCTGCCCCGGCGTCGAGAAGGAGTTTCACGCACTCGATGTTGCCCTTCTGGACTGCGATGAATAGCGGTGCGGCGCCGTCCGACATGGCGGCGTTAAGATCCGCTCCGGCGTTGATCAGGAGTTCCACGCAGTCGGTGCTATTTTCTTGGGCAGCGATGAACAGCGGTGTGGCGCCATTCGACATGGCAGCGTTGAGACTCGCCTTGGCTTCGATCAGGGCTTTCACGCAGTCGGTATTGCCTTTCCAGACTGCGATGACCAGCGGGGTGGAGCCATCATCGGCCTGGGCGTTGAGCTCCGCCCCGGCTTCGATCAGGGCTGTCAGGCAGTCGATGTTATTTTGCTGAGCAGCGATGAACAGCGGGGTGCTGCCATCGGACATGGCAGCGTTGAGATCCGCCCCGGCGTTGTTCAGGAGTTTTACGCAGCCGGTGTTATTTTCTTGTGTAGCGATGAACAGCGGGGTGGCGCTAGACTCAGTTCGGGCGTTGAGGGCTGCCCCGGCGTTGATCAGGAGCTTTACGCAGTCGGTATGGCCTTTCGCAGCAGCAATGTGCAGCGGGTTGGCGCCATCCGAAGTCCGGCAGATGTTGAGATCCGCCCCAGCGTTGATCAGGAGTTTCACGCAGTCGGTATTGCCTAACGCAGCAGCAACGAGCAGTGGGGTGCTGCCATCCTCAATTTGCGGATTGAGATCCGCCTTGGCTTCGATCAGGATTTTCAGGCTGTCGATGTTATTTTGCTGAGCAGCCATGAACAGCGGGGTGGCGCGATCCGTAATCCTGGCAGTGTTGAGAGCCGCCCCGGCGTTGGACAGGATTTTCAGGCAGTCGGAATTGCCCTTCAGGGTTGCGATAAACAGTGGGGTGGAGCCATCCTCGGTCTGGGCGTTGAGATCCGCCCCGGCGTTGATCAGTATTTTCAGGCAGTCGGTATAGCCCTTCAGGACTGCGATCAACAGCGAGGTGGCGCCATTCTTAGTCCGGACGCTGACATCTGCCCCGGCGTCGAGAAGGAGTTTCACGCTGTCGGTGTTGCCCTTCTGGGCTGCGATGAATAGCGGTGTGGCGCCGTCCGACATGGCGGCGTTAAGATCTGCCCCGGCGTTGATCAGGAGTTCCACGCAGTCGGTGTTATTTTCTTGGGCAGCGATGAACAGCGGTGTGGCGCCATTCGACATGGCGGCGTTGAGGTCTGCCCCAGCTTCGATCAGGGCTTTCATGCAGTCGGTATAGCCCAATGTAGCAGCGATGAGCAGCGGGGTGGAGTCATCTATAGTCCGAGCGGTGTTGAGATCCGCCCCGGCTTCGATCAGGGCTGTCAAGCAGTTGATGTTATTTTCTTGGGCAGCGATGAACAGCGGGGTGGTGCCATCCAACAAGGCGGCGTTGAGATCCGCTCCGGCGTTGATCAGGAGTTTCACGCAGACAATGTTATTTTCCTGGGCAGCGATGAACAGCGGTGTGGCGCCACCCGACATGGCGGCGTTGAGATCTGCATCAGCTTCGATCAGAATTTTTACGCAGTCGTTGTTATTGTGCTGTGCAGCGATGAGCAGCGGGGTGGCGCCATTCCAAGTGCGGGCGGCGTTGACGTCCGCCCCGGCTTCGATCAGGCGTTGGACGACGGCCTTGTTCCCGTTATTGGATGCCAACATCAAAGCAGTGTAATCATAAGTCATAACCGCATTGACATTGACTCCTTCTGCCAGTGACCTCGCCACCTGACCCAAATCCCCGTATAAACAGGCAAGATAAAACGTCTGATCGGGGAAAAATGTATCTGGGTGAGATTCACTGGTGTTCTCATTCATCATAGGCATCGGGTCTTGTCGGCACATCGCACACTGGCGTGAGCCGACGGGCTGATCAACAAAACACCTCGAAATACAGTCCAGATCGAAGCGGTGGCCGCAACATTGGGTTTTGACGACCACAGGCGCTACATGACGGTCATGGAAGTGAGCTAAACAAATAGGACAGGGATCGGCTTCCAGTGTCCATGGGGAGAGGGTAGCGAGCAATGCCATACATAAGTAGAACATCTGTTTTGGTCAATAGGTGGTACGGATAAGATACAAAAAAAGTATGGTAGTTCATTTGTATGCCTATCAAAGTTTGCTGTGGCTAACTAAATAATCACGCATTTCAAAACACAGAAGCCGCGAACAACTGAAAGCTGTGTTTACCGGGTAACTCAACGCTTTTCTTTTGTTCCCTTCCTTGCCTCAGCTCCCTACTTTGCCCCAGCCTTGATCAGGGCTGCCACGCAGCCGACATGGCCTTTCAGGAATGCGATGTAAAGTGGGGTGACGCCATCCATAGTACAGGCGGCAAAGGGATCTGCCCCGCCACTGATCAGGATTTCCACGCATTCGGTATGGCCTTGCCAGACTGCGATGAGAAGCGGGGTGGCGCCATCCCAAGCCCGGGGGGTGTTGAGATCCACCTCGGCGCTGATCAGGAGTTTCAGGCACTCGGTGTTATTTTCTTGTATGGCGAAGAACAGCGGTGTGGCGCCATCCAACCTGGCGGCGTTGAGATCCGCCCCGGCGTTGATCAGGAGTTGCACGCAGTCGGTATTGCCTTTCGCAGTAGCAGCGAACAGTGGGGTGGCACCATCCATAATCCTGACGGCGTTGAGATCCGCCCCGGCGTTGATCAGGAGTTTCACGCAGTCGGTATTGCCTTTCGCAGCAGCAACGAACAGTGGGGTGGAGCCATTATCGGTCTGGGCGTTGAGGTTCGCCCCGGCGTTGATCAGGAGTTTCACGCAGTCGATGTTATTTTCCTGGGCAGCCATGAACAGTGCGGTGACCCCATCCTCAGTTCGTGCGTTGAGATCCGCCTTGGCTTCGATCAGGGCTTGCAGGCATTCGATGTTATTTTCTTGTGCAGCAAAGAAGAGCGGGGTGGCGCCATCCTTACTTCGGGCGGCGTTAAGGTCCGCCCCGGCATTGATCAGGAGTTTCAGGCATTCGGTATTGCCTTGCTCAGCAGCGATGAATAGCGGGGTGGCGCCATCCTTGGTCCGGGCGTTCAGATCCGCCCCGGCGTTGATCAGGAGTTTCAAACAGTCGGTGTTACCCTTCAGGGCCGCGACGAACAGCGGGGTGGCGCCATCCGAAGTCCTGGCGGCGTTGATATTCGCCCCGGCGTTGATCAGGAGTTTCACGCAGTCGGTATTGCCCTCCTGGACAGCGATGTAAAGCGGGGTGGCGTCATTCTGATTCCGGGCATCGAGATCCGCCCCGGCGTTGATCAGGAGTTTCACGCAGTCGGTATTGCCCTCCTCAGCAGCGACGAAAAGCGGGGTGGCGCCATTCTCATTTCGGGCATCGAGATCCGCCCCGGCGTTGATCAGGAGTTTCAAACAGTCGGTATTGCCCTCCTGGGCAGCGACGAAAAGCGGGGTGGCACCACTCTCATTCCGGGTGTTGAGATCCGCCTCGGCCTCGGTCAGGAGTTTCACACAGTTGATGTTATTTTGTTGGGCAGCAATAAGCAGGGGGGTGTCGCCATTCTTGGTTCGGGCGTCGAGATTCGCCTTGGCTTTGATCAGGGCTTTCAAGCAGTCGATATTGCCTTTCGCCGCAGCGATGAGCAGCGGGCTGGCGCCATCCGAAGTCAGGGGGGGGGTGAGATTCGCCCCGGCGTCGATAAGGCGTTGCACGCAGTCGGTATTGCCTGCCTGAGCTGCGATGTATAGCGGGGTGGCGCTATCCTTAGTCTGGACGTCGAGATCCGCCCCGGCCTTGATCAGGATTTCCATGCAGTCGGTATTGCCTTTCTGGGCTGTGATGAAAAGCGGTGTGGAGCCATCTGAAGTCCGGGGGATGTTCAGATCCGCCCCGGCCTCGATCAGGAGTTTTACGCAGTCGCTGTTGCCCTTCCAGGTTGCGATGAAAAGCGGGGTGGCGCCATCCGAAGTCCTGGCGGCGTTGAGATTAGCCCCGGCGTTGATCAGGAGTTTCACGCAGTCGGTATTACCGAACTCAGTAGCGGTTAACAGTGCGGTGGCACCGTTAGGACGGGCAGTGTCGAGGTTCGCCCCAGCGTTTATCAGGCGTTTGACGACATCCAGGTGACCCCTGCTGGATGCTAACATCAAGGCAGTGAAGCCACCAATCATAATGGTATTGACATTGACTCCTTCCGCCAGTGACCTCTCCACCTGATCCAAATCCCCATATATACAGGCACGATAAAACGTCTGATCGGGGAAAAATGCATCCGGGTAAGCTTCGCTGCTGTTCTGATTCACCAAAGGCATCGGATCTTGCCGACACATCGCGCACCGGCGTGAGCCGATGGGCTGTCTAACAAAAGACTTCGAAATACAGTCCAGATCGAAGAGGTGGCCACAACATTGGGTTTTGACAACCACAGGCGCAAAACTTCGGCCATGGAAGGGAGCCAAACAAATAGGACACTGATCGGCCTTCAGTGTCCATGGGGAGAGAGTGGCGAGTAATGCCAGGTATATGTAGAACATTGTGTGCCAGTCGATAACTGGTGCGGCTTGGGTACAGGAAAGGAATGATAGTTCATTTATGTGTCTCTCAACGTTTGTTGTGGCTAAATAATCACCTGTTTCAAAAACTCAGAAGATGGGAACACCCAGAGCCATGCTTACTGGATAACGCAACGCCTTTCTTTTGTTCCCTTCCTTGCCTCAGTTCCCTACTTTGCCCCAGCGTTGATCAGGAGTTCCACGCAGTCGGTATTGCCCATCTCGATTGCGACGGACAGCGGTGTGGCGCCACTCAGCAGGGCAGCGTTGAGATCCGCCCCGGCGTTGATCAGGAGTTGCATACATTCGGTGTTATTTTTCTGGGCAGCGATTAACAGCGGGGTGGCGCCATCCTTAGTCCGGGCGTTGAGATCTGCCCCGGCGTTGATCAGGAGTTGCACGCACTCGGTGTTATTTTCCTGGGCAGCAATGAATAGCGGTGTGGCGCCACTCGGCAGGGCAGCGTTGAGATCCGCCCCGGCGTTGATCAGGAGTTGCACACATTCGGTGTTATTTTTCTGGGCAGCGATTAACAGCGGGGTGGCGCCACTCTCAGACCGGACGTTGAGATCCGCCCCGGCGTTGATCAGGAGTTGCACGCATTCGGTGTTATTTTGCTGGGCAGCAATGAATAGCGGGGTGGTGCCGGACTCATTCCGGGCGTTGAGATACGCCCCGGCGATGATCAGGAGTTTCATAGATTCGGTGTTATTTTCCTGGGCAGCGATTAACAGCGGGGTGACGCGATACTTAGCCCGGGCGTTGATATCCGCCCCGGCATTGATCAGGAATTGCACGCAGTCGGTATTGCCTGTCCAGACTGCGATTAAAAGCGGGGTAGCGCCATTCTCATTCCCGGCATTGAGATCTGCCCCGGCGTTGATCAGGAGTTTCACGCAATCGGCATTACCGTGGCTAGCAGCGATGGACAGTGCGGTGGTACCATCCGGAAGGGCAGTGTCGAGATTCGCCCCAGCCTTGATAAGGCGTTGGGCGACGTCTATGTCCCCACTGATGGATGCCAACATCAAGGCAGTGAAATCTTTAGTCATAACCGCATTGACATTGACGCCTTCTGCAAGTGACCTCTCCACCTGATCCAGATCCCCGTTTGAACAGGCACGAAAAAATGTCTTATCGGGGAAAAAAGTATCCGGGTGAGATTCACTGGTGTTCTGATTCACCACGGGCATTGGGTCTTGCCGACACATCGCGCACTGGCGTGAGCCCATGGGCTGATCAGAAAAACATTTCGAAATACAGTCGAGATCGAAGAGCTGGCCACAACATTGGGTTTTAACGACTACAAGCGGTGCACTTCGGCCACGGAAGGGAGCCAGACAAATAGGACATTGATCAGCCTTCACTGTCCATTGGGAGAAGGCAGCGAGCGATGCTAAAAATAAGTAGAACATCTGTGTTAGTCAATAAGTAGCTCCGGTTAGACACAAAAAAGCATAATAGTTCATTTATATAGTTATTAAAGTTTGCTGTGGCTAAATAATCACGCACTGCAAAACTCGGAAGATGGGAACACCATAAAGCCGTGTTTACTGGATAGCACAACGCCTTTCTTTTGTTTCCTTCCTTGCCTCAGTACCCTACTTTGTCACGGCGTTGAGCAGGATTTCCAGGCAATGGGTTTTGCCCTTCAGGGCTGCTGCGGACAGCGGGGTGCATCCATTCTTACTCCGGGCGTTGAGATCCGCCCCGGCGTTGATCAGGAGTTCCACACAATCGCTATTGCCTTTCGCGGCAGCAACGTACAGCGGGGTGGCGCCATCCGAAGTCCGGCAGATGTTGAGATCCGCCCCGGCGTTGATCAGGCGTTTCACGCAGTCGGTATTGCCTTTCGCGGCAGCAATGTACAGCGGGGTGGCGCCATCCGGAGTCCGGCAGATGTTGGGGTCCGCCCCGGCGTTGATCAGGAGTTTCAGGCAGCCAGTGTTATTTTTCAGGGCAGCGATGAATAGTGGGGTGTTACCATTTTCAGTCCGGGCGTTGGGACTCGCCCCAGCCTTGGTCAGGAGTTTCACACAGTCGGTGTTATTTTCCTGGGCAGCGAAGAACAGCGGGGTGGCGCCATTCTTAGTTCGGGCGTCGAGATTGGCCTTGGCTTTGATCAGGGCTTTCACGCAGTCGGTATTGCCTTTCGCAGCAGCGATGAGCAGCGGGTTGCTGCCATTTGAAGACAGTGGGGTGTTGAGATTCGCCCCGGCGTCGATCAGGAGTTGCACGCAGTCGGTATTGCCCTCCTGAGCTGCGATGTATAGCGGGGTGGCGCTATTCTTAGTCCGGGCGTTGAGATCCGCCCCGGCGTTGATCAGGAGTTTCACGCAGTCGGTATTACCTTTCGCAGCAGCAGCGAGCAGTGGGGTGGCACCATCCGTAATCCTGGCGGCGTTGAGATCCGCCCCGGCATTGATCAGGCGTTTTACGCATTCGGTGTTATTTTTTTGCGCAGCGATGAATAGCGGGGTGACTCCATCCTCAGTCCGGGCGTTGAGATCCGCCCCGGCGTTGATCAGGAGTTTTAAACAGTCGGTATTGCTCTTCAGGGCTGCAACGAACAGCGAGTTGGTGCTATCCGAAGTCCTGGCGGCGTTGATATTCGCCCCGGCGTTGATCAGGAGTTCCACACAGTCGCTATTGTCCTCCTGGACAGCGATGAAAAGCAGGGTGGCGCCAGTCTTGGTTCGGGCGTCGAGATCCGCCCCGGCGCTGAGCAGGAGTTTCACGCAGTCGCTATTGCCCTTCCAGGCAGCGATTAAAAGCGGGGTGGCGCCATCCGAAGTCTTGGCGGCGTTGACATTCGCCCCGGCGTTGATCAGGAGTTTCACGCAGTCGATATTACCGTACTCAGCAGCGATGAACAGTGCGGTGATACCATCCGAACGGGCAGTGTCGAGGTTCGCCCCGGCATTGATCAGGCGTTCGACGACGTCCCTGTGCCCCCTGCCGGATGCCAACATCAAGGCAGTGAAATCAGCAGTCATAACCGCATTGACATTGACTCCTTCTGCCAGTGACCTCTCCACCTGATCCAGATCCCCGTTTATACAGGCACGATAAAACGTCTGATCGGGGAAAAATGTATCCGGGTGAGATTCACTGGTGTTCTGATTCACCACAGGCATCGGGTTTTGCCGACACATCGCGCAACGGCGTGAGCCGATGGGCTGATCAACAAAACACCTTGAAATGCAGTCCAAATCGAAGCGTTGACCACAACATTGGGTCTTAACGACCACAGGCGCCACACTTTGGCCATGGAAGGGAGCCAAACAAATAGGACAGTGATCGGCCTTCAGTGTCCATGGGGAGAAGAGGGTAGCGAGCAATGCCACATATATGTAGAGCATTCTGTGCCAGTCGATAAGGGGTGCGGCTCAGGTACAGCAATGGAATGATAGTTCATTTATGTGTCTCTCAAAGTTTGCTGTGGTTAAATAATCATCTGTTTCAAAAACTCAGAAGATGGGAACACCCAGAGCCATGCTTACTGGATAACACAACGCCTTTCTTTTGTTCCCTTCCTTGCCTCAGTTCCCTACTTTGCTTCAGCCCTGATCAGGGCTTCCACGCAGTCGGTATTGCCCATCGCAACCGCGATGGAGAGCGGGGTGGCACCATCTGAAGTTCTGGCGGCATTGAGATCTGCCCCGGCGTTGATCAGGAGTTCTACGCAGTCGGTATGGCCCTCCTGAGCTGCGATGTATAGCGGGGTGGCGCTATTCTTATTCCGGGCGTTGAGATCTGCCCCGGCGTTGATCAGGAGTTCTACGCAGTCGGTATGGCCCTCCTGAGCTGCGACGTATAGCGGGGTGACGCTATTCTTAGTCCTGGCGTTGAGATCTATCACGGCGTTGATCAGGAGTTTCACGCAGTCGATATTACCTTTCGCAGCAGCGGCGAGCAGTGGGGTGGCACCATCCGTTATCCTGGCGGCGTTGAGATCCGCCCCGGCATTGATCAGGAGTTTCACGCATTCGGTGTTATTTTTCTGGGCAGCGATGAATAGCGGGGTGGCTCCATCCTCAGTCCGGGCCTCGATATCCGCCCCGGCGTTGATCAGGAGTTTCACGCAGTCGATATTACCTTTCGCAGCAGCGGCGAGCAGTGGGGTGGCACTATCCGTAATCCTGGCGGCGTTGAGATCCGCCCCGGCATTGATCAGGAGTTTCACGCATTCGGTGTTATTTTTCTGGGCAGCGGTGAATAGCGGGGTGACTCCATCCTTAGCCCGGGCGTTGAGATCCGCTCCGGCGCTGATCAGGAGTTTCAAGCAGTCGATGTTATTTTCCTGGGCAGCGAAGAACAGTGCGGTGGCACCAGTCGAACAGGCGGCGTCGAGGTTCGCCCCAGCGTTGATCAGGCGTTCGACGATCGCCTTGTTCCCGTTCTTGGATGCCAACATCAAGGCAGTGAAACCATAAGTCATAACCGCATTGACATTCACTCCTTCTGCCAGAAACCTCTCGACTTGATCCAGATCCCCGTTTATACAGGCACGATAAAACGTCTGATCGGGGAAAAATGTATCCGGGTGAGATTCACTGGTGTTCTGATTCACCACAGGCATCGGGTCTTGTCGGCACATCGCGCACCGGCGTGAGCCGACAGGCTGATCAAGAAAACACCTCGTAATACAGTTCAGATCGAAGCGGTGACCACAACACTGGGTTTTGACGACCACAGGCGCTTCACTTCGGTCATGGAAGGGAGCCCAACAAATAGGACATTTATCAGCCTTCAATGTCGAAGGGAAGAAGGCAGCGAGCAATGCCATACAAAAGTAGAACATCTGTGTTGGTCAATAGGTGGTACGGATTAGATTCAAAAAAAGTATGGTAGTTCATTTGTATGCCTATCAAAGTTTGCTGTGGCTAAATAATCACGCATTTCAAAAACTCAGAAGATGGGAACATCTGAAAGCCGTATTTACTGGATAACACAACACTTTTCATTTTGTTCCCTTGCCTTGCCTCTGTTCCTTATTTTGCCCCGGCCTTGCTCAGGACTCTCGCACACTCGGTATTGCCCATCTCGATTGCGATGGACAGCGGGGTGGCGCCATCCTCAGCCCGGGCGTTGAGATCTGCCCCGGCGTTGATCAGCAGTTTCACGCATTCGGTGTTATTTTCTTGTGAAGCGATGAGCAGCGGGGTGGCGCCATTCAGCAGGGCAGCGTTGAGATCCGCCCCGGCGTTGATCAGGAGTTGCACGCATTCGGTGTTATTTTTTTGGGCAGCGATTAACAACGGGGTGGCGCCATCCTTACCCCGGGCGTTGAGATTCGCCCCGGCGTTGATCAGGAGTTGCGCGCATTCGATGTTATTTTGTTGGGCAGCGATAAACAGCGGGGTGGCGCCATTGAGCATGGCAGCGTTGAGAGCCGCCCCGGCGTTGATCAGGAGTTTCACGCATTCGGTGTTATTTTCTTGTGTAGCGATGAACAGCGGGGTGGCGCCATCCTTATAGCGGCTGTTGAGATCTGCCCCGGCGTTGATCAGGAGTTTCACGCATTCGATGTTATTTTCTTGTGCAGCGATGAACAGCGGGTTGGCGCCACCCTCATTCCGGGCGTTGAGATCCGCCCCGGCGTTGATCAGACGTTCGACGATATCCGTGTGCCCGCCGCTGGATGCCAACATCAAGGCAGTGAAATCAACATTTATAACGGCATTGACATTGACTCCTTCTGCCAGTGACCTCTCCACCTGATCCAGATCTCCGATTAAACAGGCAAGAAAAAACGTCTGATCGGGGAAAAATGTATCCGGGTGAGATTCACTGGTGTTCTGATTCACCATAGGCATCGGGTCTTGCCGACACATCGCGCAGCGACGTGAGCCGATGGGCTGTTTAACAAAAGACTTTGAAATACAGTCCAGGTCGAAGCGGTAGCCACAACATTGGGTTTTGACGATCACAGGCGCTTCACTTCGGCCATGGAAGGGAGCCAAACAAACAGGGCAGTGATCGGCCTTCAATGTCCATGGGGAGAGGGTAGCGAGCAATGCCACACTTAAGTAGAACATCTGTATTGGTCAATAAGCCGTGTGGGTTAGATACAAAAAAGCATGCTAGTTCATATGGCCATCAGAGTTTGCTGTGGCAAATAATCACCTTGTTTTAAAGACTCAGAAGATGGGAACACCTGAGAGCCATGTTCACTGGACAACATAACGCCTTTCTTTTGTTTCTTTCACTGCCTCTGCTCCGCTACTAAAAATCTAACATAATCTGTAATTATGTAGACTTATCTACGCCGTCGGCATGGATGCACGACGAATCGTGTCTAACTCCACTCTTGCGTAGGGTTTAGGGTCTGGGCGACCCCGTCGAGCTGTAACGTGTCTCGACCGTAATTATCAAGGTTCAAACTCGCACTGTAATCCCTATCATGCAGAGTTTTACATTTTGGACACCGCCACTCACGATCAGACAGAGTAAGATTGTCATTTACGTAGTCGCAAGTATGAACCGCACACTTCTTCGAGCTGGGAAAGAACCGATCTGCAATCACAACCTGACATCCTCGCAGCTCTGCCTTGTATTCAACCAGTTCTCTCAGCTTACCGAAACCTGCGTCACTGATTGCTCTTGCCAGTTTGCGGTTTTTTACCATGCCTTTGACATTCAGATTTTCGAGGGTGATTATTTTGAATCTTGACGTCAGATAATCACTTACCTCATGTAGTACGGCTGTTCGCTGGTTACTTATCCGGTAATGCAGTTTGGCAACCGCTCGCTTGGCTTTCACATAGCGGTTGCTTCCCTTTGTTTTGCAGCTTAACGCCCTCTGTTTCCTGTTAAGGCGTTTCAGAGAGCCTTTCAGTTTCTGATTAGCAGCAAAGGTTTTGCCATTCGAACAAATAGCTAAATCTTTGATGCCAAAATCAACGCCCACAGACTCATGGCTTTGTGCTTTTGGGTCGTAATCCTGAGTGTCTACCAAAATAGAAGCGAAATACTTTCCGGCTCGCTTAGTGATCGTCACCTGACAGGGTGTTCCTGTGAACCTCAGTTTCTGGCGCATCTTGATGCGGGTTTTCAATTTCTCAATGCGAAGTGTTCTGCCATCAACATCGAACTTGGGTTTTTCTCTGAGAGAAAAACTGTCGTGTAGTCCTCGCTTCTTGAATCTTGGATAACCTGCTTTTTCTCCTTTCTTCACCCGACGGAAGAAGTGAGTAAAGGCGTCATGAAGATCGTCGATTGTATTCCTGGTGACACGTTGGCTGACTTCGGCATACCAGGGAAACTCAAGCCTGAGTTCTTGGTATTTTTCATTCGCAGCCTTCTTTGACCATTTAACGCCTTCTTGATTGAAATGGGCTAACAGTTGATTGAAAGCATGACGACGAGAACCACAAGCCCTATCAAGATAATCGGCTTGTTGTTTTGTCGGTCTGAGTTCAATCTTGTGAGCTAACAACGTCTTGCAAAGTCTCAAGCATTTTTTCGTATAACCTGAGTTCGCCAACCTTTTGCAGAACAGCAGGCTTCCAGTAGCTCTTGCTGACTGTCTAAGTCTGGCTTTTGGTCGTGACTGGATACTCTGCAATAGCAAAGCGTAGGCGCAGCTTCGTTACTGTAGCCCATCAATTCAGACACGTCGTAGTAACAAGTTCCAACTTTGGTCTTTCTGGCAGGAAGCAGCTCACCTGTGCTTTCCGATTTTCGTAGTGTTACTGGGTCTGTACCATGTAAACGAGCTGCCTCACCTATCTTCAGTAATCACTTATCCATGCTTGAGATTTTATAAGATAGTTTTAGATTATAATAGATTTCTGCGAACTGTTTTTAACCCTACTCTGCGCCAGCATTGACCCGGAGGAGTTCCACGCAGTCGGTATTGCCCTTCAGGGCTGCCGCGGACAACGAGGTGGCGCCATCCGAAGTCCGGCAGATATTGAAATCCGCCCCAGCCTTGATCAGGAGTTTCATGCAGTCGGTATTGCCCTCCTGGGCAGCAATGTAAAGTGGAGTGGCGCCATCGTCAGTCCGAGCGGCGTTGACGTCTGCCCCGGCATTGATCAGGAGTTTCAAACAGTCGGAATGGCCCTTCATGGCTGCGAAGAATATTGGAGTGGCGCCAGTCAGCAGGGCAGCGTTGAGATCTGCCCCGGCGTTGATCAGGAGTTGCACGCATTCGGTGTTATTTTCCAGGGCAGCGATTAAAAGCGGGGTGGCGCCATCCTTAGCCTGAGCGTTGAGATTCGCCCCGGCGTTGATCAGGAGTTGCACGCAGTCGGTGTTATTTACCTGGGCAGCGATGAATAGCGGGGTAGTACCATAGCCAGTCCGGGCGTTGAGATCCGCCCCGGCGTTGATCAGGAGTTGCACGCATTCGGTGTTATTTTCCTTGGCAGCGATGAATAGCGGGGTAGTGCCATACTCAGTCTGGGCGTTGAGATCCGCCCCGGCGATGATCAGTAGTTTCACGCAGTCGGTATTGCCCTTCAGGGCTGCGTAATGCAGCGGGTTGGCGCCATCCGAAGTCCTTGCTGCGTTGAGATCCGCCCCGGCGATGATCAGGAGTTTCACACAGTCTGTATTGCCCTCCTGGACAGCGATGAAAAGCGGGGTGGCGCCATCCTTGGTTCGAGCATCGAGAACCGCCCCGGCGATGATCAGGAGTTTCACGCAGTCGCTACTGCCCTTCCAGGCTGCGATGTAAAGCGGGGTGGCACCATCCTTAGTTCGGGCTTCAAGATTCGCCTTGGCTTTAATCAGGGCTTTCACGCAGTCGGTATTGCCTTTCGCAGCAGCGATGAACAGCGGGGTGCTGCCATCCGAAGTCAGGGGAGTGTTGAGATTCGCCCCGGCGTCGATCAGGAGTTGCACGCAGTCGCTATTGCCCTCCTGAGCTGCGATGTATAGCGGGGTGGCGCTATTCTTGGCCCGGGCGTCGAGGTCAGCCCCGGCCTTGATCAGGATTTCCACGCAGTCGGTATTGCCGGGCTCAGCAGCGATGTACAGTGCGGTGGCACCATTCCAATGGGCAGCGTCAAGGTTCGCCCCGGCGTTGATCAGGAGTTTCACGCAGTTGCTATTGCCCTTCCAGGCTGCGATGAAAAGCGGGGTGATACCATCCGAAGTCCGGAGGGTGTTGACATCCGCCCCGGCGTTGATCAGGAGGTTCACGCAGTCGGTACTACCGTACTCAGCAGCGATAAACAGTGCGGTGGCACCATTCGAACGGGCAGCTTCGAGGTTTGCCCCAGCGTTAATCAGGCGTTTGACGGTATCCATATGACCCCAGCGGGATGCCAACATCAAGGCAGTGAAGTCACCAATCATAACGGCATTGACATTGACGCCTTCTGCCAGTGACCTCTCCACCTGATCCAGATCCCCGTTTATACAGGCACGATAAAACGCCTGATCGGGGAAAAATGTATCCGGGTAAGATTCACTGGTGTTCTGATTGACAATAGGCATCGGGTCTTGCCGACACATCACGCAACTGCGTGAGCCGATGGGCTGTTTAACAAAAGACTCCGAAATACAGTCCAGATCAAAGCGGTGACCACAACATTGGGTTTTGACGACCACTGGCGCTAGGCTTCGGCCATGGAAGGGAGCCAAACAAAGAGGACACTGATTGGCCTTCAGTGCCCAAGGGAAGAGGGCGGCGAGCAATGCCATACATAATTGGAACATCTGTGTTGGTCAATAAGCCGTGTGGGTTAGATACAAAAAAGCATGTTAGTTCATTTGTATGGCTATCAAAGTTTGCTGTGGCCAAATAAACACCTTGTTTTAAAGACTCAGAAGATGGGAAAACCCAGAGCCGTGTTTACCGGATAACACAACGCCTCTCTTTTGTTTCCTTCACCGCCTCTGTTCCCTACTCGGCCCCGGTAAGGGCTTCCACACAGTCGGTATTGCCCATTTCGGTAGCGATGGACAGCGGGGTGGCGCCATTCGGCAAGGCAGCGTTGACATCTGCCCCGACGATGATCAGGAGCTGCACACAGTCGGTATTGCCCTTCAGGGCTGCCGCGAACAGCGGGGTGGCGCCATCCTTATAGCGGCTGTTGAGATCTGCCCCGGCGTTGATCAGGATTTCCACGCTATCGGTATTGCCCTTCAGGGCTGCAATGAACAGCGCGGTGGTGCCATCCTTAGTCCGGGTGTTGAGATTTGCCCCAGCATTGATCAGGAGTTTCATGCTTTCGGTGTTATTTTCTTGGGCAGCGATTAACAGCGGGGTGGCGCCATCCTTAGCCCGGGCGTTGAGATCCGCCCCGGCGTTGATCAGGAGTTTCACGCACTCGGTGTTATTTTCCTGGACAGCGATATAGAGCGGGTTGGCGCCGTCCTCAGTCGGCGCGTTGAGATCCGCTTTGGCTTCGATCAGGGCTTTCAGGCAGTCGGTGCTATTTTCCTGCGCAGCGATGAACAGCGGGCTGACGCCAGCCTCAGTCTGGATGTTGATATCCGCCCCAGCATTGATGAGGAGCTTTATGCTGGCAGTATTGCCATTCGCAGCAGCAATGTGCAGCGGGGTGCTGCCATCCTTAGCCCTGGCGTTGAGATCCGCTTTGGCTTCGATCAGGGCTTTCATGCAGTCGGTGTTATTTTCCTGGGCAGCGATGAACAGCGGGGTGGCACCATCCTCAGTCCGAGCGGCGTTGACGTCTGCCCCGGCCCCGATCAGGCGTTCGACGACTTTCATGTGCCCGTCAATGGACGCCAACATCAAGGCAGTGAAATCATAAGTCATAACGGCATTGACATTGACTCCTTCTGCCAGTGACCTCTCCACCTGATCCAAATCCTCGTTTAAACAGGCACGATAAAATGTATGATCGGGGAAAAATGTATCCGGGTGAGATTCACTGGTGTTCTGATTCACCACCGGCATCGGGTCTTGTCGGCACATCGCGCACCGACGTGAGCCGATGGGCTGATCAACAAAACACTTCGAAATACAGTCCAGATCGAAGCGTTGGCCACAACATTGGGTTTTGACGACCACGGGCGCTACACTTCGACCATGGAAGTAAGCCAGACAAATAGGACATTGATCAGCTTTCACTGTCCATGGGGAGAGGGTAAAGAGCAATGCCACACATAAGTAGAACATCTGTGTTGGTCAATAAGTAGCTCGGGTTAAATACAAAAAAGCATGATAGTTCATTTATATGGCTAACAGAGTTTTCTGTGGCTAAATAATCACGCATTGCAAAACTCGGAAGATGGGAACACCTGAAAGCCGTGTTTACTGGATAGCACAACGCCTTTCTGTTGTTGCCTTCCTTGTCTCAGTTCCCTACTTCGCTCCAGCTTTGATCAAGGCTTCCACACAGTCGAAATTGCCCAGCTCGGTTGCGATGGACAGCGGAGTGTCGCCATTCGGCAGGGCAGCGTTGAGATCCGCCCCGGCGTTGATCAGGAGTTGCACGCATTCGGTGTTATCTTCTTGTGCAGCGATGAGCAGCGGGGTCGCGCCATCCTTATTTCGGGCGTTGATATTCGCCTTGCCTTTGATCAGGGCTTTCATGCAGTCGGTATTGCCTGTCGCAGCAGCGGCGAACAGCGGAGTGACGGCATCCCTGATCCTGACGGCGTTGAGATCCGCCCCGGCGTTAATAAGGAGTTGCGCGCATTCGGTGTTATTTTCCTGGGCAGCGATTAATAGCGGGGTGGCGCCATCCTCAGCCCGGGCGTTGAGATCCGCCCCGGCGTTGATCAGGAGTTTCACGCATTCGGGGTTGTTTTCTTGTGTAGCGATGAGCAGCGGGGTGGCGCCATCCGGTAAGGCGGTGTTGAGCTCCGCCTCGGCGTTGATCAGGAGTTTCGTGCATTCGATGTTATTCTCTTGTGCAGCGATGAACAGCGGGGTGGCGCCATCCTCAGTCCGGGCGTTGAGATCCGCCCCGGCGTTGATCAGGAGTTTCGCGCATTCGATGTTATTTTCTTGTGCAGCGATGAACAGCGGGGTGGCGCCATCCTCAGTCCGGGCGTTGAGATCCGCCCCGGCGTTGATCAGGATTTTCACGCATTCGGTGTTATTTTCCTCGGCAGCGATGAATAGCGGGGTGGTGCCATCCTCAGTCCGGGCGTTGAGATGCGCCCCGGCCTTGATCAGGCGTTCGACGACATCCGTGTGCCCTCTGATGGATGCCAACATCAAGGCAGTGAAATCAGCAGTCATAACAGCATTGATATTGACCCCTTCTGCCAGAGACCTCTCCACCTGATCCAGATCCCCGTTTAAACAGGCACTATAAAACGTCTGATCGGGGAAAAAATTATCCGGGTGAGATTCACTGGTGTTCTGATTCACCACAGGCATCGGGTTTTGCCGGCACATGGCACAACGGCGTGATCCGATGGGCTGATCAACAAAACACCTCGATATACAGTCCAGATCGAAGAGGTGACCACAACATTGGGTTTTGACGACCACAGGCGCTTCACTTCGGCCATGAAAGGGAGCCAAACAAATAGGACAGTGGTCGGCCTTCAGTGTCCATGGGGAGAGGGTAGTGAACAATGCCACACATAAGTAGAACATCTGTGTTGGTCAATAAGCCGTGTGGGTTAGATACAAAAAAGCATGTTAGTTCATCTATATGGCTATCAAAGTTTGCTGTGTCCAAATAATCACCTGTTTCAAAAGCTTAGAAGGTGGGAACACCTGAGAGCCATGTTCACTGGACAACATAAATCCTTTCTTTTGTGGCCTTCACGGCTACTTTGCACCAGCCTTGATCAGGGCTTCCATGCAGTCGGTATTGCCCATCGCGGTTGCAATGGAGAGCGGGGTGGCACCATCCGTAATCCTGGTAGCGTTGAGATCCGCCCCGGCGTTGATCAGGAGGTTCACGCAGTCGATGTTATTTTCTTTGGCAGCGATGTAGAGTGGGGTGGTGCCATCCGACGCGGCGGCGTTGAGATCCGCCCCGACGTGGATCAGGGTTTCCACGCAATCGGTATGGCCTTTCCAGGCTGCGATGAAAAGTGGGGTGACGCTATCCTTAGCCCTGACGGCGTTGAGATCTGCCCCGCCGTTGATCAGGATTTCCACGCAATCGGCATTGCCTTTCCAGACTGCGATGAGAAGCGGGGTGGCGCCATCCTTAGCCCGTGGGGTGTTGAGATCCACCCCGGCGTTGATCAGGAGTTTCAGACAGTCGGTGTTATTTTCTTGTATAGCGATGAACAGCGGTGTGCTGCTATCCGAAGTTCTGGCAACGTTAAGGTTTGCCCCTGCTTCGATCAATATTTTCAGGGATTCGATGTTATTTTTAAGGGCAGCGATGAGTAGTGCGGTGGTACCATTCTTAGTTTTCGCGTTGAGATCTGCGTTGGCTTCGGTCAGGGCTTTCACGCTGTCGGTATTGCCTTTAAGGGCAGCGATGAATAGTGGGGTGATACCATTCTCAGTCCGGGCGTTGACGTCCGCCCCGGTGTTGATCAGGAGTTTCAAGCAGTCGGTGTTATTTTCCTGGGCGGCGAAGAACAGCGGGGTGGCGCCATCCGATAAGGCGGCGTTGAGACACGCCCCAGCGTTGATCAGGAGTTTCACGCAGCCGGTATTGCCCTTCTTTGCAGCGATCAACAGCGGGGTGGCACCATTCGAAAAGGCGGCGTTGAGATTCGCCCCGGCGTTGATCAGGAGTTCCAAGCAGTCGATGTTATTTTCCTGAGCAGCAAAGAGCATTGCGGTGGCACCACCTGTGGAGGTGGCGTTGAGATTCGCCCCCGCTTTGATCAGGCTTTCGACGATTGCTTTCTGCCCCCCGTCGGATGCCATCATCAAGGCAGTGAAGTCATCATGCGTAACGGCATTGACATTGACTCCTTCTGCCAGTGACTTCTCAACCTGATCCAAATCCCCGTCATAACAGGCATCATAAAACGACTGATCGGGGAAAAAGGTATCCGGGAGAGATTCACTGGTGTTCTGATTCACCACAGGCATTGGGTCTTGCCGACACATCGCGCACCGTCTTGAGCCGATGGGCTGATCAACAAAACACCTCGAAATACAGTCCAGATCGAAGAGGTGGCCGCAACATTGGGTTGTGACGACCACGGGCGTTACATTTCGGCCATGAAAGTAAGCCAGACAAATAGGACATTGATCGGCCCTCAGTGTCCATGGGGAGACGCTGGCGAGCAATGCTATCCATAAGTAGAACGTCTGTGTTAGCCAATAAGGAGCACGGGTTAGATACAAAAAAACATGGTGGTTCATTTATGTGGCTATCAAAATTTGCTGTGACTAAATAATCACTCATTTCAAAATCTCAGAAGATGGGAACACCTGAAAGCCGTGGTTACTGGATAACTCCCCGACTTTCTTTTGTACCCTTTTATGCCTCAGTTCCCTACTTTGCCTCAGCCTCCGTAAGGACTTTCACGCAGTCGGTATTGCCTAATTCGATTGCAATGGACAGCGGGGTGGCGCCACCTTTAGTCCAAGGCGTTGAGAAACGCCTCGGCTTTGATCAGTGCTTTCTCGCATTCGGTATTGCCCTTCGTAATAGCGGCGACCAACGGGGTGGCGCCATCCAAAGTCCTGACGGGATTGAGATCCGCCCCGACGTGGATCAGGATTTCCAGGCAATCGGTATAGCCTTTCCAGGCTGCGATGAAAAGTGGGGTGGCGCCATCCGAAGTCCTGACGGCGTTGAGGTCTGCTCCGGCGTTGATCAGGATTTCCAGGCAATCGGTATTGCCTTTCAAAGCTGCGATGAAAAGCGGGGAGGTGCCATTCGAAGTTCTGGCGGCGTTTATATCCGCCCCAGCATTGATCAGGAGTTTCACGCAGTCGGGTTTATTTTCCTGGGCAGCGAAGAACAGCGCGGTAGCACCACTCGGACGGGCGGCGTTGGGGTTCGCCCTGGCGTTGATAAGGCGTTTGACGACGTCCGTGTGCCCCCAGTAGGATGCCAACATCAAGGCCGTGAAATCATCAGTCATAATGGCATTGACATTGACTCCTTCTGTCAGTGACTTCTCCACCTGATCCAAATCCCCGTCATAACAGGCATCATAAAACGTCTGATCGGGGAAAAATGTATCCGGGAGAGATTCACTGGTGTTCTGATTCACCAAAGGCATCGGGTTTTGCCGACACATCGCGCAACTGCGTGAGCCGATGGGCTGATTAAAAAAACACCTCGATATACAGTCCAGATCGAAGAGTTGGCCACAACATTGGGCTTTGACGACCTCAGGTACTGCATCACTGCTATCGAAGTAAGTTAAACAAATAGGACATTGATCCGCCTTCAGTGTCCAGGAGAGGGTAGTGAGCAATGCCATCCATAAGTAGAGCATCTGTGCTAGCCGATAATTAGTGCGGGTTAGGTGCAAAGAAAGTATGGTAGCTCATTTGTATGGCTATCAAAGTTTACTGTGGCTAAATAATCACGAATTTCTAAAACTCAGAAGATGGGAACTCCTTAAAGCCGTGTTACAGGATAATGCAGTACCCTTCATTTGTTCTCTTCGGAGTCTTGGCCTTGATAAGGGCCAGTGCGCAGTCGATGTTGTTCATCTCGATTGCGATGGACAGCGGGGTGGCGCCATCACTGGTTCTGGCCGCGTTGATATCCGCCCCGGCGTTAATCAGGAGTTTCGCGCAGCTGGAGTTATTTTCCTGGACAGCGAGGAACAGCGGGGTGGTACCATCCGGCAAGGCGGCGTTGAGATCCGCCCCATTTTTGATCAGGAGTTCCACGGAGCCTGAAGAGCCTCTGGAGGCTGCAATGAGTAGCAGCGTGTTGCCATCCCTGAACCGGGTGTTGAGATCTGCCTCGTCTTTGATCAAGAGTTCCACGCACTTGAAATAGCCTCTCGAAACAGCGATGAACAGAGGGGTGGCGCCGTCCTCAGTCCGGGCGGTATTGACGTCCGCCCCGGCCTTGATCAGGCGGTCGACGATCACTTCATCCCCCTCATTGGATGCCAACATCAAGGGAGTATCCTTCTTCATGACGGCATTGACATTGACTCCTTCTGCCAGAGACCTTTCCACCTGATCCAGATCCCCGTTTACACAGGCAAGATAAAATGTCCGATCGGGGAAAAATGTATTCGGGTGAGATTCACTGGTGTTCTGATTCACCACAGGCATCGGGTCTTGTCGGCACATCGCACACCGGCGTGAGCTCATGGGCTGATCAGCAAAACACCTCGATATACAGTCCAGATCGAAGCGTTGGCCACAACATTGGGTTGTGACGACCACAGGCGCTTCACTTCGACCATGGAAGTCAGCCAGACAAATAGGACATTGATCAGCCTTTACTATTGACGGGCAGAGGGTAGTGAGCAATGCCACCCATAAGTAAAACATCTGTGTTGGTCAATAAGTAGCTTGGGTTAGATACAAAAAAAGTATGGTAGTTCATTTGTATGACTATCACAGTTTGCTGTGACCAAATAATCATGAATATCAAAAAACCGGAAGATGGGAACACCTGAAAGTTGTGGTTACTGGATAACACGACGCCTTTCTTTTGTTCCCTTCCTTGCCTCGGACTCAATAAGGACTTTCGCATAGACGGTATTGCCCAATTTGGTTGCACTGGACGGCGGGGTGGAGCCACCTTTAGTCCAGGGCGTTGAGATGCTCCTCGGCTTCGATCAGTGCATTCACGCATTCGGTATTGCCTCTGGCAACTGCGGCGCCTAGCGGGGAGGCGCCATCCAAAGTCCTGTAGGCATTGAGATCCGCCCCGGCGTGGATCAGGATTTCCAGGCAATCGGTATTGCCCTCCTGGGCAGCAATGTAAAGTGGAGTGGCGCCATCGTCAGTCCGAGCGGCGTTGACGTCTGCCCCGGCATTGATCAGGAGTTTCAAACAGTCGGAATGGCCCTTCATGGCTGCGAAGAATATCGGAGTGGCGCCAGTCAGCAGGGCAGCGTTGAGATCTGCCCCGGCGTTGATCAGGAGTTGCACGCATTCGGTGTTATTTTCCAGGGCAGCGAAGTACAGCGCGGTAGCGCCACTCGAATGTGCGGCGTTGGGGTTTGCCCCGGCGTTGATAAGGCGTTCGACGACGTCCATGTGCCCTCCATAGGACGCCAACATCAGGGCCGTTAAATCATCATTCATAACGGCATTGACATTAACTCCTTCTGCCAGTGATCTTTCCACCTGTTCCAAATCCCCGTCTAAACAGGCACGAAAAAATGTCTGATCGGGGAAAAATGTATCCGGGTGAGATTCACTGGTGTTCAGGTTCACCAGAGGCATCGGGTTTTGCCGACACATCGCACAACGGCGTGAGCCGATGGGCTGATCAATAAACCACTTTGAAACACAATCCAGATCGAAGAGGCGGCCACAACATTGAGTTTTGACAACCACAGGCGCTGAATCACGGCTTTGGAAGCAAGCCAAACAAATAGGACATTGATCGGCCTCCGGTTTCCAGGGGGAGAGGGCAGCGAGCAATGCCATCCACGAGAAGAACATCTGTTTTGGTCAATAAGCACGGGTTAGATCCAAACAAGCATGATAGTTCATTTATATGGCTATCACAGTTTGCTGTGACCAAATAATCATGAATATCAAAAAACCGGAAGATGGGAACACTTGAAAGCTGTTTTTACTGGATAGCAAAATGCCTTTCTTTTGTTTCCTTCCTTTCTTTGGTCGCAGTAAGGGCTTCCACGCAGTCGGTATGGCCCAACCTGGTTGCGATGGACAGTGGGGTGGCGCCATCCGAAGTCCTGGCGGCGTTGAGATCCGCCTCGGCGTTGACCAGTGCTTTCACACATTCGGTATTGCCTTTCTCAGCAGCGGCGAGCAACGGGGTGGCGCCATCCGAAGTCCTGGCGGCGTTGAGATCCGCCCCGAAGTGGATCAGGATTTCCACGCAATCGTTGCAGCCCCTCCAGGCTGCGATGAACAGCGGGGTGGCGCCATCCGAAGTCCTGGCGGCGTTGAGATCCGCCCCGGCGTTGATCAGGATTTTCACGCAATCGGTATTGCCTTTCCAAGCTGCGAAGAAAAGCGGTGTGGCGCCATTCGAGGTCATGGCGGCGTTGAGATTCGCCCCGGCGTTGATCAGAAGTTTCACGCAGTCGGGGTTATTTTCCCGGGCAGCGAAGAACAGCGCGGTAGCACCACACGAACGGGCGGCGTTGACGTTTGCTCCGGCGTTGATAAGGCGTTCAACGACGTCCGTGTGCCCTCCGGAGGATGCCAACATCAAAGGTGTGAAATCATCGGTCATAACGGCATTGACATTGACTCCTTCTGCCAGTGACTTCTCCACCTGATCCAAATCCCCGTCATAACAGGCATCATAAAAGGTCTGATTGGGGAAAAATGTATCCGGGTACGATTCACCGGTATTCCAATGCAAAACAGGGAGCGGGTTTTGTCGGCAATACCCGCACTGGCGAGAGCCTGTGGGCTGAATAACAAATTGCCTCGTAATGCAGTCCAGATGGTAGAAGTGGCGACATCGGGTGATGACGAACACAGGCGCTCTATAACGGCTGTGGTAGCAATCCAGACAAATTTCAAGTTGATCGGCCTTCAGTGTCCATGAGAAGAGGGCAGCGATCAATGTGATCCATAAGTAGAACATCTGTACTGGCCAATAAGCAGTGCGGGTTAGGTCCAAAGAAATCATGATAGTTTATTTGTATGGCTATCAAAGTTTGCTGTGACTAAATAATCACGAATTTCTAAAACTCAGAAGATGGGAACTCCTTAAAGCCGTGTTACAGGATAATGCAGTACCCTTCATTTGTTCTCTTCGAAGTCTTGGCCTCGATAAGGGCCAGTGCGCAGTCGATGTTGTCCATCTCGATTGCGATGGACAGCGGGGTGGCGCCATCACTGGTTCTGGCCGCGTTGATATCCGCCCCGGCGTTAATCAGGAGTTTCGCGCAGCTGGAGTTATTTTCCTGGACAGCGAGGAACAGCGGGGTGGTACCATCCGGCAAGGCGGCGTTGAGATCCGCCCCATTTTTGATCAGGAGTTCCACGGAGCCTGAAGAGCCCCTGGAGGCTGCAATGAGTAGCAGCGTGTTGCCATCCCTGAACCGGGTGTTGAGATCTGCCTCGTCTTTGATCAAGAGTTCCACGCACTTGAAATAGCCTCTTGAAACAGCGATGAACAGTGGGGTGGCGCCATCCGAAGTCTTGGGGATGTTGGGATCTGCCCCGGCATTGAGCAGGAACTTCACGCAGCCGGTTCTGCCTATGTCAGCAGCAAAGTACAGTGCGGTGGCGCCCGTCACAGTTCGGGCGTTGATATCCGCCCTGGCCTTGAGCAGGCGTTTCACGCAGTTGGTCTTGCCCTGCTGGGCAGCCATCATCAGCGCGGTGGCGCCGTCCTCAGTCCGGGCGGTATTGACGTCGGCCCCGGCCTTGATCAGGCGGTCGACGATCACTTCATCCCCCTCATTGGATGCCAACATCAAGGGAGTATCCTTCTTCATGACGGCATTGACATTGACTCCTTCTGCCAGTGCTCTGAACACCTGTCTCCGGTCCCCGATTGAACAGGCATTATAAAACATCAGATTGGGGAAAAATTTAGCCTGGTGAGATTTACCGGTGTTCAAATTCATCACAGGGAACGGGTCTCTCCGGCAATACGCGCACTGGCGGCGGTCTATGGGTACTTCAAGAAATAGCTGCGTTATACAGTCCACATGGTAGCGGTGGCCACATTGGGTTTGAAATACAGGTTTGATGGCCACAGCCGTCACATCGCGACCATGGAAGTCTTCCAAACAAATAGGACAGGCATCGTTCGTCGACGCTACGTCAGGTCCCATGGGAAAAGGCGAGTGAGTAGTGGCATCCACCAGTAAAACCTCCTCGTTATTTTATTCAATGAGTTATCCACATAAGTCTTGGACACCAAAAAAGTACGATAATTCAGTTTTATGGCTATTAAATTTGCTGTGACTAAATAATCACGCATTTCAAAACACAGAAGCCGGGAATACCTGAAAGCTGTGTTTAGCGGGTAACACAACGCCTTTTTTTTGTTCCCCTCCTTGCTTCAGTTCCCTATTTTGCCCCAGCCTTGACCAGGGCTTTCGCGCAGTCGGTGTTGTCCTTCCGGGTTGCGATGGACAGCGGGGTAGTGCCAAGCTCAGTCCGGCTGTTGAGATCTGCCCCAGCGTTGATCAGGATTTCCACGCACTCAGTATTGCCGCTGATGGCTGCCGCGAACAGCGGGGTGGAGCCATCCGAAGTCCTGGCGACGTTGAGATCCGCCCCGGCGTGGATCAGGATTTTCAGGCAATCGGTATTGCCTTTCCAAGCTGCGATGAAAAGTGGTGTGGCGCCATCCCGAGTCCTGGCGGCGTTGATATTCGCCCCGGCATTGATCAGGATTTCCAGACAATCGGTACTGCCATGCCAGGCTGCAGTGTAAAGCGGGGTGGCGCCATCCGACAAGGCAGCGTTGAGATCCGCTCCGGCGTCGATCAGGAGTTTCACGCAATCGGTATGGCCTTTCCAGGCTGCAATGTAAAGCGATGTGGTGCCACCCGACAAGGCAGCGTTGGGATTCGCTCCGGCGTCGATCAGGCGTTCGACGACGTCTATGTCCCCCATGCCGGATGCCAACATCAAGGCAGTGAAATCATCAGTCATAACCGCATTGACATTGACTCCTTCTGCCAGAGACCTTTCCACCTGATCCAGATCCCCGTTTACACAGGCAAGATAAAATGTCCGATCGGGGAAAAATGTATCCGGGTGAGATTCACTGGTGTTCTGATTCACCACAGGCATCGGGTCTTGTCGGCACATCGCGCACCGGCGTGAGCTGATGGGCTGATCAGTAAAACACCTCGATATACAGTCCAGATCGAAGCGTTGGCCACAACATTGGGTTGTGACGACCACAGGCGCTTCACTTCGACCATGGAAGTCAGCCAGACAAATAGGACATTGATCAGCCTTTACTGTTGACGGGGAGAAGGTAGTGAGCAATGCCACCCATAAGTAAAACATCTGTGCTAGCCGATAAGTAGTACGGGTTAGATGCAAAGAAAGTATGGTAGTTCATTTGCATGGCTAACAAAGTTTGCTCTGGCTAAATAATCACGCATTGCAAAACTCGGAAGATGGGAACACCTGAAAGCTGTGTTTACTGGATAGCAAAATGCCTTTCTTTTGTTCCCTTCCTTGCCTCGGACTCAATAAGGACTTTCACATAGACGGTATTGCCCAATTTGGTTGCACTGGACGGCGGGGTGGAGCCACCTTTAGTCCAGGGCGTTGAGATGCTCCTCGGCTTCGATCAGTGCTTTCACGTATTCGGTATTGCCTCTGGCAACTGCGGCGCCTAG
Source organism: Endozoicomonas sp. 8E (assembly GCF_032883915.1). Lineage (NCBI taxonomy): Bacteria > Pseudomonadati > Pseudomonadota > Gammaproteobacteria > Oceanospirillales > Endozoicomonadaceae > Endozoicomonas > Endozoicomonas sp. 8E. The sequence continues at coordinate 733,787 of NZ_CP120717.1, forward strand.
CGGGGAGGCGCCATCCAAAGTCCTGTAGGCATTGAGATTCGCCCCGGATTGGATCAGGATTTCCAGGCAATCGGTATAGCCTTTCCAGGCTGCGATGAAAAGTGGGGTGGCGCCATCCGAAGTCGTGGCGGCGTTGAGGTTAGCCCCGGCGTTGATCAGGAGTTTCACGCAGTCGGAGTTATTTTCCTGGGTAGCGAAGTACAGCGCGGTAGCGCCACTCGAATGTGCGGCGTTGGGGTTCGCCCCGGCGTTGATAAGGCGTTCGACGACGTCTATGTGCCCTCCATAGGACGCCAACATCAGGGCCGTTAAATCATCATTCATAACGGCATTGACATTGACTCCTTCTGCCAGTGATCTTTCCACCTGTTCCAAATCCCCGTCTAAACAGGCACGAAAAAATGTCTGATCGGGGAAAAATGTATCCGGGTGAGATTCACTGGTGTTCAGGTTCACCAGAGGCATCGGGTTTTGCCGACACATCGCACAACGGCGTGAGCCGATGGGCTGATCAATAAACCACTTTGAAACACAATCCAGATCGAAGAGGCGGCCACAACATTGAGTTTTGACAACCACAGGCGCTGAATCACGCCTTTGGAAGCAAGCCAAACAAAAAGGACATTGATCGGCCTCCGGTTTCCAGGGGGAGAGGGCAGCGAGCAATGCCATCCACGAGAAGAACATCTGTTTTGGTCAATAAGCACGGGTTAGATCCAAACAAGCATGATAGTTCATTTATATGGCTATCACAGTTTGCTGTGACCAAATAATCATGAATATCAAAAAACCGGAAGATGGGAACACCTGAAAGTCGTGGTTACTGAATAACACTCCGACTTTCTTTTGTTCCTTTCCTTACCTCATTTTCCCTGCTTTGCCTCGGCCTCTGTAAGGACTTTCACGCAGTTGGTATTGCCCATTTTGGTTGCGATGGACACTGGGGTGGAGCCATCCAAAGTCCTGGCGGCATTGAGATCCACCCCGACGTGGATCAGGATTTCCACGCAATCGGCATAGCCTTTCCAGGCTGCGATGAAAAGCGGGGTGGCGCCATCCAAAGTCCTGGCGGCGTTGAGATCCGCCCCGGCGTTGATCAGGATTTCCAAACAATCGGTATTGCCCTTCAAAGCTGCGACGAAAAGCGGGGTGGTGCCATCCAAAGTTCTGGCAGCGTTGGGATTCGCCCCGGCGTTGATCAGACGTTCGACGACGTCCGTGTGCCCCATAATGGATGCCAGCATCAAGGCAGTGAGACCATTAACCATCACGGCATTGAGATTGACTCCTTCTGCCAGTGACCTCTCCAACTGATCCAAATCCCCGTCATAACAGGCATCATAAAATGTCCAATCGGGGAAAAATGTATCCGGGTGAGATTCACAGGTGTTCTGATTCACCACAGGCATCGGGTCTTGCCGACACATCGCACACCGGCGTGAGCCGATGGGCTGATTAAGAAAACACCTCGTAATACAGTCCAGATCGAAGCGTTGGCCACAACATTGGGTTTTGACGACCTCAGGCGCTGGATCACGGTCATGGAAGTAAGCCAAACAAATAGGACATTGATCAGCCTTCACTGTCCATGGGGAGAGGGCAGCGAGCAATGCCACAAATAAGTAGAGCATCTGTGCTAGCCAATAAGCAATGCGGGTTAGGTGCAAAGAAAGTATGGTAGCTCATTTGTATGGCTATCAAAGTTTGCTGTGACTAAATAATCACGAATTTCTAAAACTCAGAAGATGGGAACTCCTTAAAGCCATGTTACAGGATAATACAGTACCCTTCATTTGTTCTCTTCGAAGTCTTGGCCTCGATAAGGGCCAGTGCGCAGTCGATGTTGTTCATCTCGATTGCGATGGACAGCGGGGTGGCGCCATCACTGGTTCTGGCCGCGTTGATATCCGCCCCGGCGTTAATCAGGAGTTTCGCGCAGCTGGAGTTATTTTCCTGGACAGCGAGGAACAGCGGGGTGGTACCATCCGGCAAGGCGGCGTTGAGATCCGCCCCATTTTTGATCAGGAGTTCCACGGAGCCTGAAGAGCCCCTGGAGGCTGCAATGAGTAGCAGCGTGTTGCCATCCCTGAACCGGGTGTTGAGATCTGCCTCGTCTTTGATCAAGAGTTCCACGCACTTGAAATAGCCTCTCGAAACAGCGATGAACAGGGGGGTGGCGCCATCCGAAGTCTTGGAGATGTTGGGATCTGCCCCGGCATTGAGCAGGCGTTTCACGCAGCCGGTTCTGCCTATGTCAGCAGCAAAGTACAGTGCGGTGGCGCCCGTCACAGTTCGGGCGTTGATATCCGCCCTGGCCTTGAGCAGGCGTTTCACGCAGTTGGTCTTGCCCTGCTGGGCAGCCATCATCAGCGCGGTGGCGCCGTCCTCAGTCCGGGCGGTATTGACGTCGGCCCCAGCCTTGATCAGGCGGTCGACGATCACTTCATCCCCCTCATTGGATGCCAACATCAAGGGAGTATCCTTCTTCATGACGGCATTGACATTGACTCCTTCTGCCAGTGCTCTGAACACCTGTCTCCGGTCCCCGATTGAACAGGCATTATAAAACATCAGATTGGGGAAAAATTTAGCCTGGTGAGATTTACCGGTGTTCAAATTCATCACAGGGAACGGGTCTCTCCGGCAATACGCGCACTGGCGGCGGTCTATGGGTACTTCAAGAAATAGCTGCGTTATACAGTCCACATGGTAGCGGTGGCCACATTGGGTTTGAAATACAGGTTTGATGGCCACAGCCGTCACATCGTGACCATGGAAGTCTTCCAAACAAATAGGACAGGCATCGTTCGTCGACGCTACGTCAGGTCCCATGGGAAAAGGCGAGTGAGTAGTGGCATCCACCAGTAAAGCCTCCTCGTTATTTTATTCAATGAGTTATCCACATAAGTCTTGGACACCAAAAAAGTACGATAATTCAGTTTTATGGCTATTAAATTTGCTGTGACTAAATAATCACGCATTTCAAAACACAGAAGCCGGGAATACCTGAAAGCTGTGTTTAGCGGGTAACACAACGCCTTTGTTTTGTTCTCTTCCTTGCTTCAATTCCCTACTTTGCCCCAGCCTTGATCAGGGCTTTCGCGCAGCCGGTGTTGCCCTTCTGGGTTGCGATGGACAGTGGGGTAGTGCCAAGCTTAGTCCAGCTGTTGAGATCTGCCCCGGCACTGATCAGGAGTTTCACGCAGTCGGTATAACCCTTCAGGGCTGCGATGAACAGTGCGGTAGCGCCATTCTCAAACCGGGCGTTGAGATCCGCCCCAGTGTTGATCAGGAGTTTCACGCAATCGGTGTTATTTTCTTGTGCAGCCGCGAAGAGTGGGGTGGCGCCCTCCTGAGTTCGGGCGTTGAGATCCGCCCCGGCGTTGATCAGTAGTTTCAAGCAGTCGGTATTGCCCTTCTGGGCAGCGACAAACAATGCGGTAGCGCCACTCCTGTTGACGGCGTTGAGATCGGCCTCAGTATGGATCAGGAGTTTCACGCAGTCGGTATTGCCCTCCTGGGCAGCGACCATCAGTGCGGTGGCCCCACTCAAAGTTCGTGCGTTGATATTTGCGCTGCCTTCGATCAGGGCTTTCAAACAGTCGGTATTACCATTCTGGGCTGCGATGAACAGCGGGGTGGCACCATCCAGCAAGGCGGCGTTGATATCCGCCCCGGCGTTGATCAGGAGTTTCGCGCAGTCGGTATTGCCTATCTGGGCAGCAATCCACAGCGCAGTGGCGCCACCCTTAGCCCTGGCGTTGAGATCCGCTTTGGCTTCGATCAGGGCTTTCAAGCAGTTGGTGTTATTTTCCTGGGCAGCATGGAGCAGCGAAGTGCCGCCATCCTCAGTCCGAGCCGCGTTAACGTCTGCCCCAGCCTTGATCAGGCGTACGGTGACATCCGTGTGCCCGTTGCTGGATGCCAGCATCAAGGCAGTGAAACCATCATTCATAGCAGCATTGACATTGACGCCTTCTGCCAGTGACCTCTCCACCTGATCCAAATCTCCGTCACAACAGGCATCATAAAGCGTCTGATCGGGGAAAAATGTATCCGGGTGAGATTCACTGGTGTTCTGATTCACCACAGGCATCGGGTCTTGCCGACACATCGCGCATCGGCGTGAGCCGATGGGCTGATCAAAAAAACACCTCGAAATACAGTCCAGATCGAAGCGTTGGCGACAACATTGGGTTTTGACGACCACGGGCGCTACACTTCGGCCATGAAAGTCAGCCAGACAAATAGGACAGTGATCAGCCTTCAATGTCCATGGGGAGAGGGTAGCGAGCAATGCCATACATAAGTAGAACATCTGTGTTGGTCAATAAGTAGCTCGGGTTAGATACAAAAAAGGTATCGTAGTTCATTTGTATGGCTATCACAGTTTGCTCTGACCAAATAATCATGAATATCAAAAAACCGGAAGATGGGAACACCTGAAAGCTGTTTTTACTGGATAGCAAAATGCCTTTCATTTGCTCCCTTCCTTTCTTTGGCCGCGCTAAGGGCGTTGACGCAGTCGGTATAGCCCAACCTGGTTGCGATGGACAGCGGGGTAGCGCCATCCGAAGTCCTGGCGGCGTCGAGATCCGCCCCGAAGTGGATCAGGATTTCCACGCAATCGGTGTAGCCGCTCGAGGCTGCGATGAATAGCGGGGTGGCACCATCCGTAGTCCTGGCGGCGTTGAGATCCGCCCCGGCGTTGAGCAGTATTTCCACGCAATCGGTGTTGCCTTTCAAAGCTGCGATGAAAAGCGGGGTGGCGCCATTCTAGGCTCTGGCGGCGTTGAGATTCGCTCCGGCGTTGATCAGGCGTTCGACGACGTCCGTGTGCCCTCCGGAGGCTGCCAACATCAAGGGCGTGAAATCATCAGTCATAACGGCATTGACATTGACTCCTTCTGCCAGTGACTTTTCCACCTGATCCAAATCCCCGCCATAACAGGCATCATAAAAGGTCTGATCGGGGAAAAATGCATCAGGGTGCGATTCACCAGTATTCCAATTCAAAACAGGGATCGGGTTTTGCCGACAATACCCGCACTGGCGAGAGCCTGTGGGCTGAATAACAAATTGCCTCGTAAGGCAGTCCAGATGGTAGAAGTGGCCACATCGGGTGTTGACGAACACAGACGCTGTATTACGGTTATGGAAGCAATCCAGACAAATTTCAATTAGATCGGCCTTCAGTGTCCATGAGAAGAGGGCAGCGATCAATGTCATCCATAAGTAGAACATATGTACTAGCCAATAAATAAGCAGTGCGGGTTAGGTACAAAGGAAATATAGTAGTTTATTTGCGTGGCTATTAAAGTTTGCTGTGACTGGATAATCACGAATTTCCAAAACTCAGAAAATGGGAACACCTTAAAGCCGTGTTTACAGGATAACGCAGTACCCTTTATTTGTTCCCTCCGCTGCCTCGGCCTTGATAAGGGCCTCTGCGCAGTCGTTGTTGCCCTTCTTAATTGCGATGGACAATGCAGTCGCACCATCCCAATATCTGGTGGCTTTGAGATCTGCCCCAAAGTTGAGCAGGAGTTTCAGGCATTCGACATTGCCCTTCAAGGCTGCGATGAACAGCGGGGTGGCACCATCCGGCAAGGCAGTGTTGGGATTCGCACCGGCGTTGAGCAGGAGTTTCACGCACTGGGTATTGCCCTCTTGAGCTGCCATGTAGAGCGGGGTGGTGCCATCCGAAGTCCGGGGGGTGTTGGGATTCGCACCCGCGTTGAGCAGGAGTTCCACAAAGTCGGTGGAATTTTCATGCGAAGCTACTAAGAACAGCGGGGTGGTGCCATCCAAAGTCCGGGGGAGGTTGAGATTCGCCCCGGCGTCGATTAGTAGTTTTCCAATGTCGGTGTGATTTTCTTCTGCAGCGAGAAACAACGGGGTGGAGCCATAATTATCCCGGGCGTCGAGATTCGCCCCGGATTTGATCAGGATTTCTGCGCAATCGGTATTGCCTTTCCAGACTGCGACGAACAGAGGAGTGGAGCCATCTGAAGTTCTGGCAGTTTCGAGAGTCGCCCCTTTTTCAATCAGAAGTTGTAAGCACTCGGTATTGCCCTTCATTGCTGCGAGTAACAGTGGGGTGGTGCCCCACACGTCGGCGTTGAGATCTGCCCCGTCGGCAATCAGGGTTCGCACCTTTTCGGTATTGCCCATGAGGACTTCGATGAGCAGTGGAGGGATGCTTTTGAGATCCGCCCCTTTGTCGATCAGGAGTTGCGCACACTCGGTCTTGCCCTCCAGAACTGCAATGAGAAGCGCGGTGAGACCATCTCCAGTTCTGGTAGCGCCGACCTTCGCCCCAGCGTTGAGCTGGCGTTCGATGACTGTCCTGTTCCCACTACAGGATCCCAGCATCAAGGCAGTGAGACCATATTTCATAACGGCATTGATATTGACTCCCTCTGCCAGTGACTTATCTACCTGGTCGTAATCCCCTTGAATACAGGCATCGTAAAACGTCTCATCGGGGAAAAACTTATCCGGGTGAGATTGACTGGTGCTCTGATTTTTCACAGGCATCGGGTTTTGCCGACACATTGCGCACTGGCGTGAGCCGATAGGTTTTGTAAAATATTGACTCGTAAGACAGCCCAGATGGAATGTGTGGCGACAATGGGTCATGCATTTGGTTTTGTCGGCGTCTACTGGCGCCACATCGTGGCCATGGAAATAATCCAAACAAATAGCACAGACATCGTCCTTCGAGCTTACTTCAGTACCCATGGGGAAAAGGGGTTGAGTATTGATATTCATAAGTAAAACCTCCGTGTTATTTAAGAAGCCATACAACTTTAGATACAAAAAAAGTACGATAGTTCAATTTAATGACTAAAAAGTTTGCTGTGGTTAAATAGTTACCAATTTCAAAAACGCAGAAGATGGGAACACCTGAAAGCCGCGGTTACCGGATAACACAAGGCCTTTTTTTCGCTCCCTTCCTCGCCTCAGTTCCCTACTTTGCTCCAGCCTTGATAAGGGCTAGCGCACACTCGATATTGCCCCTCGCGGTTGCGATGGACAGCGAGGTGATGCCATCCGAAATCCGGGGGATGTTGAGATCCGCCCCGGCGTTAATCAGGAGCTTCACGCAATTGATGTTATTTTGTTGAGCAGCCATGAACACTGCGGTGAGCCCATCCTCAGTTTGTGCGTTGAGATCCGCCTCGGCATTGATCAGGAGTTCCAAGCAGTCGGTATTGCCTTTCACAGCAGCGGCCAACAGTGGGGTGGAGCCATCCGAAGTCCGAGGGATGTTGATATCCGCCCCGGCGTTGATCAGGAGTTTCACGCAGTCGGTGTTATTTTCTTGTGCAGCCGCGAAGAGTGGTGTGGTGCCATTCTTGGTCCGGGCGTTGAAATTCGCCCCGGCGTTGATCAGAAGTTTCACGCAGTCGGTATTGCCTCTCATAGTAGCGGCGAACAGTGGAGTGGCGCCATCCGAAGTCCGAGGGATGTCGAGATCCGCCTCGGCGTTGATCAGTATTTTTACGCAGTCGGTAAAGCCATTCATGGCAGCCAGGAACAGCGAGGTGGTGCCATCCCCATGCCAGGCAGTGTTGACGTTTGCCCCGACATTGATCAGGCGTTCTGCGACATCAGCGTGCCTCCAGCGGGATGCCAACATCAAGGCAGTGAGACCATTAGTCATAACAGCATTAACATTGACGCCTTCTGCCGCTGACCTCTCCACCTGACCCAGATCCCCGATTATACAGGCAAGATAAAACCTCTGATCGGGGAAAAATGTATCCGGGTGAGATTCACTGGTGTTCTGATTCACCACAGGCATCGGGTCTTGCCGACACACCGCGCACTGTCGCGAACCGATGGGCTGTCCAACAAAAGACTTCGAAATACAGTCCAGATCGAAGAGTTGGCCACAACATTGGGTTTTGACGACCACGGGCGCTGCACTTCGGCCATGGAAGTAAGCCAGACAAATAGGACAGTGATCAGCCTTCACTGTCCACAGGGAGAGGGTAGCGAGCAATGAAACACTTAAGTAGAGCATCTGTGTTGGCCAATAAGTGGTTCGGGTTAGGTACAAAGAAACTATGGTAGTTCATGTATATGGCAATGAAAGTTTGTAGTGACTAAATAGCCACCAATTTTAAAAACGCAGAAGATGGGAACACCTGAAAGCCGCGGTTACTGGATAACACGACGCCTTTTTTGTGTTCTCTCCCTTGCTTCGGACTCAATAAGGATTTTCACGCAGTCGGTATAGTCCAACTCGGCTGCTATGGAGAGCGGGGTGGCACCACCTTTAGTCCAGGGCGTTGAGATACGCCTCGGCTTCGATCAGTGCTTTCTCGCATTCGGTATTGCCTCTCACAAAAGCGGCGACCAACGGGGTGGCGCCATCCGAAGTCCTGACGGCATTGAGATCTGCCCCGACGTGGATCAGGATTTCCAGGCAATCGGTATAGCCTCTCCAGGCTGCGGTGAAAAGCGGGGTGGCGCCATCCGAAGTCCTGGCGGCGTTGAGATCCGCCCCGGCGTTGATCAGGATTTCCACGCAATCGGTATTGCCTCTCCAGACTGCGATGAAAAGTGGGGTGACGCCATCCTCAGTCCGGGCGTTGAGGTCCGCTTTGGCTTCGATCAGGGCTTTCAAGCAGTTGGTGTTATTTTCCTGGGCAGCCATGTACAGCGGGGTGTCGCCATCCTTAGTCCGAGTGGCGTTGACGTCTGCCCCGGCCTTGATCAGACGTTCGACGACTTCTATGTGACCGCCAAGGGATGCCAGCATCAAGGCCGTGAAATCATCAGTCATAACGGCATTGACATTGACTCCTTCTGCCAGTGATCTTTCCACCTGATCCAGATCCCCGTCGGAGCAGGCGCTATAAAACGTCCGATCGGGGAAAAATGTATCCGGGTGAGCTTCACTGGTGTTCTGATTCACCAAAGGCATCGGGTTTTGCCGGCACATCGCGCAACGGCGTGAGCCGATGGGCTGATCAACAAAACACTTCGAAATACAGTCCAGATCGAAGGGTTGGCCACAACATCCGGTTTTGACGACCATAGGCACTTCATTGCGGTTATGGAAGTAAGCCAAACAGATAGCACATTGATCGGCCTTTAGTGTCCATGAGGAGAGGGCAGCGATCAATGTCATCCATAAGTAGAACATCTGTACTGGCCTAGAAGTACTGCGGTTTGGGTACAAAGAAATTATGGTAGTTTATTTTTATGGCTATCAAAGCTAGCTGTGACTAAATAATCACCTATCTCAAAAGCTCAGAAGATGGGAACACCTGAAAGCTGCGGTTACCGGATAACACAACGCCTTTTTTTCGCTCCCTTCCTTGCCTCAGTTCCCTACTTTGCTCCAGCCTTGATAAGGGCTAGCGCACACTCGATATTGCCCCTCGCGGTTGCGATGGACAGCGAGGTGATGCCATCCGAAATCCGAGGGATGTTGAGATCCGCCCCGGCGTTAATCAGGAGCTTCACGCAATTGATGTTATTTTGTTGAGCAGCCATGAACAGTGCGGTGAGCCCATCCTCAGTTCGTGCGTTGAGATCCGCCTCGGCATTGATCAGAAGTTCCAAGCAGTCGGTATTGCCTTTCACAGCAGCGGCCAACAGTGGGGTGGAGCCATCCGAAGTCCGAGGGATGTTGAGATCCGCCCCGGCGTTGATCAGGAGTTTCACGCAGTCGGTGTTATTTTCTTGTGCAGCCGCGAAGAGTGGTGTGGCGCCAGTCTTAGTCCGGGCGTTGAGATCCGCCCCGGCGTTGATCAGAAGTTTCACGCAGTCGGTATTGCCTCTCTTAGCAGCGGCGAACAGCGGAGTGGCGCCATCCGAAGTCCGAGGGATGTCGAGATCCGCCTCGGCGTTGATCAGTATTTTTACGCAGTCGGTAGTGCCATTCGCAGCAGCCAGGAACAGCGAGGTGGTGCCATCCTCATGCCAAGCGGTGTTGACGTTTGCCCCGACATTGATCAGGCGTTCTGCGACGTCACTGTGCCTCCAGCCGGATGCCATCATCAAGGCAGTGAGACCATTAGTCATAACAGCATTAACATTGACGCCTTCTGCCACTGACCTCTCCACCTGACCCAGATCACCGAGTATACAGGCAAGATAAAACCTCTGATCGGGGAAAAATGTATCCGGGTGAGATTCATTGGTGTTTTGATTCACCACAGGCATCGGGTCTTGCCGACACATCGCGCACTGTCGCGAGCCGATGGGCTGTTCAACAAAAGACTTCGAAATACAGTCCAGATCGAAGAGTTGGCCACAACATTGGGTCTTGACGACCACGGGCGCTATACTTCGGCCATGGAAGCAAGCCAGACAAATAGGACAGTGATCAGCCTTCACTGTCCAAAGGGAGAGGGTAGCGAGCAATGCAACAGTTAATAAGTAGAGCATCTGTGTTGGCCAATAAGTGGTCCGGGTTAGGGACAAAGAAACTATGGTAGTTCATGTATATGGCAATGAAAGTTTGTAGTGACTAAATAGCCTCCAATTTTAAAAACGCAGAAGATGGGAACACCTGAAGGCCTTGGTAACTGGATAACAGAACGTTTTTTTCCGTTCTCGCATGCCAGCATCAAAGCAGTGAAACCATTATTCACAATGGCATCGACATTAATTTTTTCTGCCGATGACTGCTTCACCTGATCCAAATCCCCCGCAAAACAGGCTTAAAAAGCGCTCGATCAGGAAAAAAATCATCGGGATAAGATTGGCCGCTGACCTCATTCACCACAGGCGCTACATCATAGCTCTCGACCATGAAAATCAACCGAACAAAATGAAGGGAAAATGAACAATAGTTGACATTTACTGTAAGCGAACGTAACTTTCAAACGACTGTTTGAAACTGTTGCTATACTTTTACAATCTGTTTCATAAATAAATATAAGACAACCCAGAGGTACCGTTATGCCAGACTATAAGGCCCCCCTGCGCGATATCCGGTTCGTTCGTGACGAGCTCCTGGGATATCAGGAACATTACGCCAGTCTCCCCGGTGGAGAAGAAGCCAGCCCCGATATGGTGGACGCCATCCTTGAAGAAGGTGCCAAGTTCTGTGAACAGGTTCTGGCCCCTTTGAACCAGATCGGCGATGAGCAAGGCTGCACCTGGTCCGAGGACGGTGTAAAAACACCTGACGGTTTTAAAGAGGCTTACCTGCAATACGTTGAAGGCGGCTGGCCTTCGCTGTCCAGTGATCCAGAATACGGTGGTCAGGGGCTGCCTTACTCTCTGGGTCTGGTTCTCAGCGAACTGATGGGAGAAGCCAACTGGGCCTGGGGCATGTATCCCGGACTCAGTCACGGTGCCATGAATACTCTGGAAGCCCATGGTACTGAAGAACAGAAGCAAGCTTACCTGACCAAGCTGGTATCCGGTGAATGGACGGGTACCATGTGTCTGACCGAGCCTCACTGTGGTTCTGACCTGGGTATGCTGCGAACCAAAGCCGAGCCTGCCGCTGATGGTACTTACAAAATTTCAGGTACCAAGATCTTTATTTCTGCCGGTGAGCACGACATGGCAGACAATATTGTCCACATCGTTCTGGCGCGTCTGCCGGGTGCTCCAAAAGGTACCAAAGGTATCTCGCTGTTTATCGTTCCCAAACATCTGCCTGGCAAGCACGGTGAGAGCAATGGCGTAAGTTGTGGTTCCATCGAGCACAAGATGGGTATTCACGGTAACGCCACCTGTGTCATGAACTTTGACGAAGCGACCGGCTTCCTGATTGGTCCGGAAAACCGTGGTCTGCACTGTATGTTCACCTTCATGAATACTGCCCGCCTGGGTACGGGTATTCAGGGCCTGTCTCACGGTGAAATCGCATTCCAGGGTGCTCTGCGCTATGCCCGCGAACGTCTGCAAATGCGCTCCCTGAGCGGTGCCAAGAACACTGAAGGTCCGGCTGACCCAATTATTGTGCATCCTGATGTGCGCCGGATGCTGCTGACCATCAAATCCTTAACCGAAGGTAATCGTGCCCTTCTTTACTACACAGCCAAGAAAGCAGATCTGCTGCACAGTTCTGATGAAGCAGTGCGTGAACAGGCTGATAAGGAACTGGGCTTCCTGACACCTATCGTTAAGGCTTTCCTGACCGAAACCGGTTTTGAGTCTGCCAACCACGCACTTCAGTGCTACGGTGGCCACGGCTATATCAGTGAATGGGGTATGGAGCAGAACGTTCGTGACTGCCGTATCTCCATGCTGTATGAAGGAACTACCGGTATCCAGGCTTTGGACCTGCTGGGAAGAAAAATCTTCCAGAGCGGTGGCGAAACCATGAAGCCATTCACCAAGGAAATTCACAAGTTCTGTAAAGCGCACGCTGAAAACGAAGACCTGAAAGCCTTTGTTGAGCCACTGGCTGCCTTGAACAAGGAGTGGGGCGATCTCACCATGCAGCTGGGTCTTAAGGCGATGGAAAATCCTGATGAAGTGGGTGCGGCTTCCGTCGACTTCCTGATGTACTCCGGTTATGCGACTCTGGCTTATATGTGGGCTGATATGGCTCGCCTGGCCAAGGAAAAACTGGCTGAAGGTACGACTGAAGAAGGCTTCTACAAGGCCAAGATTCAAACTGCACGTTTCTACTACGAACGTATCCTGCCAAGAACACAGGCTCACAAATCTGCCATGCTGTCAGGCACAGAGAATCTGCTGGATATGGCTGAGGAAGATTTCGGTGAACTCTAATCCCGGATAAGAGTTTTCGGACAGGGGGTTGCTTCGGCAGCCCCTTTTTTTATGTCTGATGACTATAAAGTCTCATCCAGAATCACAAAACTGAGGAGTGTAACGGGAAGAGCGATTAGCATCACAATGTGTATAACCGGATTAATCAGCATCAACAGTCCGGCTGCGATCCAGATGTTCTTCACAATCTTTTTCTTGGCTCGATAAGAGCCAGTCAAAGTTCGGCGATAAAAGTGACGATTGTCGGGCAACTGATCCTGCATCCAGTCTGGCTGCCATGTGATTTTCAGCATCATGCTGATCAGGGTTATAAGGTACCGCATAGACAGTCCTTTGAAATATGCGTAGTTACTTAATAATAAATACAGTCTGGTGACTTTTTTCCAGACGTTGTTTTGAATCTAATGTTTTTTGCCTAACCTCTAACGCTGGTCTATAAAAACTCGGCAATAGGCCTTTTTCAAAGTCCGTGGAGATATTAAGTACCTAACCAGAGCTGTACCAGGCGAGGCGATGAGCAAGCAGAAAACACTAATAAATCCCTTATCGGGCTTTTTTACACAATCCATTAATTCTTTCCTGAAGATATTTCTTCTTCTTTTGATACCCTGCGGGTTGGAAGTGCAAGCGGCAGGGAATAATGAAATGAATTACGAGCTTTGGGCTCATCAGGTGCATTCGCAATGGTCAGAGTCGGCGGATATTCTGTTGGCTGCGAACACAGACCGTGAAAGTTTGCAGATGATTGATGAAGGTCCGCATGTGAAAGAAGAGCTCGTTTCAGTCACTGCAGACACTTCTTTGCCTTATGACAGTTTTAACGAGGAAACAGATTGGGTCGATCAAATTTGGGGTCGTCCTTCTCGAGATCATCTTTACCTGGGTATGTGGACCTTTCATCTTGAGGGTGGTGATGATCAGGAAAGCAACAATAAACTGATCGCTCTCTCCTATAAAGGCTATTATGGCGCTACTCTCATTAATACCCACTGTGACAGAGTCTGGTCTGGAGGTGTGCAGCGTACTCTGTATCAACAAAAATATGGCGAGTTCGATATAGAGGCAGGGTATCGCGCAGGGATTGTCTATGGATATAAGGAATATTTAAGCCGTGTCTTCCCTTTGGTTCAGGCTATTCTGGACATCGACTACGAGGGGTTTGGTGTTGAGTTATCCTATGCGGCGGTCGTTTTCTCTGCGGGCTTCTATTACCGTTTCTGATGCTCTGAATGCTTGCCACCCTTATCAAAAAATACCACAAATTGGAGATGTAGTTTTTTTGTAGTTAAAAATTCAAACGTTAGTTTAAAACATTCCTTTTAGCCCCTGTTCCTCTGGGGTAAAATGGGCAGACGCTGATTAAAAACATTAAAATTTCAGGAGTGTCCCCCATGGCAGACTATCAGGCACCTCTCCGTGATATGCGCTTTGTAATGTACGAAGTGTTCAATACCGACAAGCGATGGGGTCAGTGGCCTGCTACCCAGGAAGTGGTTGATCGTGAAACGGCTGATGCCTTCCTGGAGGAAGGTGCCAAGCTGGCTGCAAGAACAGTGGCTCCCCTCAATCGGGAAGGTGATGAGGAAGGTTGCCACTGGAGTGAAGAAGGTGTTACTACTCCGAAAGGTTACAAAGAAGCCTATCGGTTGTTTTCAGAAGCTGGTTTAACAGGCATCGCCGGCAATCCTGAGTATGGCGGCATCGGGATGCCAAAAGCGCTGAGTGCACAATTTGATGAAATGTTCAGCAGTGCCAGTCTGGCCTTTATCCTCTACCCGAGCCTGACATCCGGTGCTGCACTGGCGATTGATGCCCACGCTAGCGAAGAGCTGAAGTCCCTTTATCTTCCCAGACTCTATTCCGGCGAATGGACGGGAGCTATGTGCCTGACCGAGTCACACAGCGGAACAGACCTGGGTATAATCAGAACCCGGGCGGAAGATAATGGTGACGGTTCCTACAACATTACTGGCACCAAGATTTTCATTACTGCCGGTGAGCATGATCTGACAGAAAACATCATTTATCTGGTCCTGGCCAAACTGCCCGATGCACCTGCCGGACCCAAAGGTATTTCCATGTTCCTGGTACCTAAGATAAATGTGAATGAAGATGGGTCACTGGCAGATAGAAACCAGGTTCAATGTGGTTCTCTGGAACACAAAATGGGAATCAAGGGTTCAGCCACCTGTGTCATGAACTTTGATGGCGCCAAAGGCTATCTGGTAGGAGATCTTAACAAGGGTCTTAACGCCATGTTCACCATGATGAACTATGAACGACTCTTTGTGGGTATTCAGGGACTGGGCACCAGTGAAATGTCTTATCAGTCAGCCCTCGAATATGCTCTGGACAGAGTTCAGGGCCGAGCAGCTACCGGTCCACAACAGCCTGAAAAGGCTGCCGATCCGATCATTGTGCATGGTGATGTTCGAAGAATGCTGCTTAATATGAAAGCCCTGAACGAGGGTGGGCGAGCTTTTTCAACCTATGTTGCGAATCTGCTGGATACCGCCAAGTTCAGTGTGGATGAAACAGAAAGAAAGCAGGCTTCAGATCAGGTGGGTTTGTTGACCCCCGTCGTAAAAGCATTCCTGACCGATATGGGTCTTGAAAGCTGTGTTTCCGGTCAGCAGGTATTTGGTGGTCATGGTTACATTCGTGAGTGGGGCCAGGAGCAACTGGTCAGGGATGTTCGTATTGCCCAGATTTATGAAGGTACCAATGGTATTCAGGCACTGGATCTTCTGGGTCGCAAGATCGCTATAAATGGTGGTGCGTCATTCAGACAATTTGCCGCTAATGTCAGGAGTTTTATTGCTGAAGGACAAGGCGATGAGTTCGCTGCTCCTCTGGAAACAGCTTTGGCCAAACTTGAGACCCTGACAGATGATTTGCTGAGTCAGGCTGCCAATGATCCGAATGTGATTAACTCCAGCTGTAATGATTATCTGCATGCATTCTCATACGTTTGTTATGCCTGGATGTGGGCGATGATGGCAAGAGAAGCTCAAGTCAAGTTGTCAGCAGGCACTCAGGAAGATGATTTTTATCAGGCAAAGATGATTACTGCCCGATACTTTTACCAGCGTTTATTGCCCAGAATGGAAGGTTTACTTATTTCTGCGGCTTCTGGAACAGAAGCGCTTTATGAATTGTCGGCTGAGCAATTTTGATGGCGAATAATTCCCATATTTAACCAATAAATAAAGCCTTTCTTCACTCGGGTGTTGAAAGGCTTTTTCATATTACTCAAGTTTGTAAATCGATTGAAAGACGAATAACGCTATGCTTTATTTCAGCTGATTTTGCATTCTTGGGTGATTGTCTATAGTTAAAGTACTGGGCCATTAATCTACATGGAATGTAGAGGCAGGGAAGCAAAATAATGAGCAGGATGCTCACAGGGAGTCAGCCCGGTATTCATTAACCTCGCATTGCGAGGTTTTTCTTTCTTGGAAAAAAATAATTGTGGCTCAGAGTGATTTAAGTGCTTTTGTGGTTTTGATCAAAGCCTCTTCGAGTTCAGGGATTAAGTGAATGGCATCGGATAGCTGATTATCTTTACCCATTTTTTCGATTTCCAGTGCAATACCAGCCAACAACGACGCACCAAAGTTATTACTACTGGATTTTAAGGTGTGGGCCGCTCGAATCATAATCTGTAAGTCTGCTTCTTTTGAGGCGTTCTGGATATCTTTCAACAGTGATGGAGCGTCTTCAAGATAACTTTCAACAAGACTGTCAAACTCATCTTCCATAATATCTTTCAGGGTATTCAGGGTGGTCATATCCAGAATCGGGTCTTGATCTTCTGTTTCAAGGCTGTCTTCACTTTCTATCGTTTCGGAAACAGGTTTAATATCTGATTTGAAATTATTGTCATCAGGATCATTGATGAGCCATTGGGTCAGTTTCTCTTTGAGGGTACTGGCCTTAACGGGCTTACTCAGATAATCGTCCATGCCGGATGCCAGGCATTTCTCTCTGTCTCCCCGCATGGCATTGGCGGTCATAGCAATAATGGGAGTGCGTGGCAGGTTGTGAATACTTTCTCGTTTTCTTATCAGGCCGGTGGCTTCGTAGCCGCTCATTTCCGGCATCTGGCAGTCCATGAGTATCAGATCATACGCCTGATTATGGCTCATGCTGACCGCTTCCTTACCATCTGCTGCAATGTCGGGTGGATTCAATCCGATTTTTTTCAACATACTGACAGCGACTTTCTGGTTAACCATGTTGTCCTCAACCAGAAGAATGCGAATGTGATGACTGAAGGCATTATCGTCGACAGTCAGTTCTGTTATGCCTTCCGGAGCATGACTGATATTGACAGGCTTGAGTGCCTGAGAGTCAGATACATTCAGGTCCAGAACAAATGAGAACGTGGAGCCCAGGTTCAAAGCACTGGATACCTCGATGTCACTGCCCATCAGCTCCAATAACTGTCTGGATATAGTTAGCCCGAGGCCTGTTCCACCAAACTTGCGGGTGGTGCTGCTGTCAGCCTGGGTAAAGGCTGAGAATAGATTGCTCAGTACATCGGGTGCGATACCAATGCCGGTGTCTTCTACTGAAAATTCGAATTTGACCCGGTTTTCCCTGGCTTCCAGCATATTCAGTCGGACAATCACTTCACCTTCTTTAGTAAACTTGACAGCATTACCCACAAGATTGGTGAGAACCTGTCTCAGTCGTACCGGATCTCCCTGCAAAATAGCGGGTAGATCTACATCGGTATAACAGCTTAACTCCAGACCTTTTTCTCTGGCTTCGCCTGCCAGAAGGGCACAGACATCCTCAGCGATCTCTGCAGGGTTCATGTTAATGGATTCAATATCCATCTTTCCCGCTTCAATTTTGGAAAAGTCGAGAATGTTGTTAATAATCAGCAGTAACACATCGGCCGAGTTATAGGCAGTCTCCAGAAGGTCCTGTTGTTTTGGATTAAGGTGTGTATCTTTTAACAACTCCAGCATACCCAGAACGCCATTCATAGGCGTGCGGATTTCGTGACTCATATTGGCGAGAAAAGCGCTTTTAGCCTTGGCTGCTTCAAGGGCTGCTTCCTTGGCTTCATGCAGTTCGGAAATATTATCTTTAAGTTCACGGTTGGCACTGTGTAACTCTCTGGTTCTTTCGGCAACAGAAGCTTCGAGATTTTCGCGGTGTTGTTGCAGTCTCTGGTCTCGCTCTTTTATCTGCATCAACATTTCGTTGAAGCAGTCGTAGAGCTGACCAATCTCATCGTTATCAAATTTTTTAACCTGATGATCATACTGCTCGCTTTTGGTCATCTGGGAGATGGTATTGGCCAGCTCTGTAATGGGTTTGCCCAATAATCTCTGTAGTTTTGAAGCAAGAATAGAAGCCAGAATGATGGAGATCAGGGCAGCCAACAAGGCTAATAACAGATTTTCAGTCAGCTCTATATACAACGGTGACAAATCACCTTGAATGTAGATAGCACCAATCAATTGTTGATCGAGAACAATTGGGCGGTACAAGTGGAGACGGGTACTGCTGAAAAGAGTAACAGCACGTTCAGGCTCTTTTATTGAGAAGGCCCAGGGACTTTGATTGGAACGATGATAGGCAGCAATCTCTTCACCCTCAGCATTTAAAAGAAAAGCGGACTGAACATGGGGAGCGCTGCCAAAACCGGTTAACAGTTTTTTGGCAGAGTTTTCATCTTTAAAAACCAGAGCGGCATGAGCATTGGAACCTACCACTTCTGCCAGAGTTTCCATATGGTCAACCAGAGAGGCCCGGGACTTGATCAGATCGCTGATACTTTGAATGGACAAAGTTACCAGAAGAACCGCATACGCCGTGATGAGCATGGCATAACGCAGTTTTCGCTTGATAGGCAGATTTCTGAACGTCACCATGATTTATTGCATTACTGAATATTGCATGACTGAAAAAGGTTTTCATCCCGAATGGGATGAAAACGAGTGACTAATGTTTTTCTTATGGTTTTCTTACTCAATGACTTTGGCCAGACTTTTTAATTGAGAGCTGATCTTAAGACCTGATTTATCCACAGAGGATTTGTTGATGGTGAAGTTGATCTTCTTCCCTTTTCGAGCCAAACCAATTAATCCACCCTGCTCAGCAAATGAACGACCATCACTGATGGTTAGAATAGGCTTGCCCTCAAGGCTGCGGGTCATTTTTGAAGAGGATGCCTGATCAATACTGTGGATATACAGAATATCGCACAGCTTATCCACAGGAGCATTCAAATCTTTTCGGGTGACAGAAAGGCGTCTGCCCATACTGTTTTTACGGTTGATTTTGACCAACTCACTATTAATTGAACCTTCTCCAATAATACAGAGAGTGAGGCTTTGCTTTTTCTTCGGCCAGCTCACGAATTTGGTGATTTTATAAACAATGGCTGTTTTGACCCTGTCTTCCGGTGTGCCAGCTTTTACTGCACTGGTAAAGAACATCCCTGACAAACTGGCCGTTATCAACAGCAGTTTTATGTTTGATTTGATCATGTTGATTGGCATCGGCATGAAGTTATCCTCCTTCATCCGATTAAAATTGCCAGCGAATCTGGGCGTACCATGATTCCTGAGTTTCTGTTGGTGCCATACCACTCAGTGGTTCGTAGAACTCCCGGTGGTGATTCCTGAAGAGATTCTGTCCCACTATTGAGAACTCAAGACCGTCTCCAAACTTTTTCGCGACTCGCATATCCAGCGATGTGTTGGCTCCGATACTGGCATTTTTCAAGTTGTCCATGTAGCGGACCCAGAAGTCAAAATACCATTGATTAGGCAGGTTCATCGTGGATCGAATGTTTGCTGTGTGGGAGGCGCTCAGATCTTCGACAATTCTTTCATTGGTTTCCAGAAAGTCTGCTTCTGACTGATTTGGCGAGGCATCCACCTGAAGCCAACTATAGGTAAACTGAAGCTTCCACCAGTCTTTTGCATGCCAGTCCGCTACGATTTCCAGTCCGTAGGTTCTGGTATCCAGGCCATTGATTAACGTGGTGGGTAATCGAACGACACCGGGAATCGGGCAGAGATTAAGCAGTGAACCCGATGTTGGTGATGGAACTCTCAGTGCAGCGGTGCCATCAGGGCATACAGTCGTGTCTACGTAAGCGATGATATCTTCGTACTGGTTGTAAAACGCGGTGATATCCAGACGAAAGCTGTTACCAAACTGTTCACGGTAACCTACTTCCAGAGCGGTCAGCTTTTCTGACTTCAGGTCTGGATTACCCCTGATCGGAATCACGTAAGTAATATTATTGGAATTTTCAATCGTAATACCGTCGGTCTGTAATGCGGTTTCGCTGATGGAGGGGGTTTTTACCGCCTGGGAAAGAGCCGTCCAGAAAGTCCTGTTTTCAGTGGGCTTCCAGGTTAAACGAGCGTTAGGCTGAACCTCATAGCCTGTGAAACTGTTGTGCTCGAAACGTGAGCTGAGGGTGAAAGTCCACTGTTCATTGAGCGTGATGTCATCCTGGATAAAGGCACTGAATAACTCTGTTTTTTTCGAGTCTTTGCCCTCAAGCAGAAACATGTAGGGGGTGTTTTCTACCTCGTACCAGGTGGTTCTATAGCCGAGTCCCCAGACCAGATCGTGCTTGCCCCAGAACTGATAGTAGTGCTGAAATTCAAAATCAACCGTGTCACGTTTCTCAGCGATCCGGTAATCAAAGTTCTGATAGTTGTCATAGATCGCTCTGAAGGAGTAATCGTGAGTTTCACTCAGGGTTCTTTTCCAATAAGCACCCAGGTTACCGCCGCGTTGGTCACGGCTGAGCCCATTGACAATAAAACTGTTGGTCATTTGTGGAATCAGCGGCTGAGATTGATCAAACAGGCGTAAGGGAGGTCGGGTGGTTCCCTCGTAAAGGTCGCCCTGAACGGTCATCTCTGAGTCGGCCGTGGTTTTCCACTCTGATTTGAAACCGGCTCTGCGCATATTCCAGTCGTCAGAAGTATCTTTACCTTCAGCATCAACCTGGCCATCCCTTTCGAAGGCTTTCGCATAGACACGGTAGAAACCGGTTTCGCCAAACTCGCCACCATGACGATAGGTTCCAAAGGCTTTTTCCTGGGTACCCGTGCCCGCTGAAAGCAGATTGCCCTGGGTGTCCGATGCTTTCTTGGTTATGACGTTAATGACACCGTTGACGGCATTGGCACCCCAGAGTGCCGCACCGGGTCCCCGGATAACCTCGATCCGGTCGATGTCTTCCATCACGGTGTCCTGAACGTCCCAGTTCACACCGGAAAAGAGTGGCGAGTAAACGGTTCTGCCATCAATCAGAACCAGCAGTTTGTTGGCGAAGATGTAGTTAAATCCTCGGGTACTGATTGACCAGGTATTGGCGTTCAGTTTTGCCACCTGCATGCCCGGTACCATTCTCAAGGCTTCTGGAATGGAAGTGACCCCGCTGCGACGAAGGTCTTCATTGGTGATGACATAGATAGCGGCGGCGGAATCCATCAGACGCTGCTTTTTTCGGGATACTGACGTGACGTCTGGAATCTCCATGGAAATCAGCTCTTCAAGGCTGAGTTCAAAAAGATCCTCATCTTCCTGTGATTCGGCGATAGCCTGACTGCTTGAGAAAATAAACGTGGCCAGCAGTGTGGGTAGAAATTTAGTGTTCAAGGTTCCGCTCCGTGGATCTTGATTAAATCCCAACACTGCTGAAGTTGAAGATTCAAAAAAAAAGGTCTTCTTTAAACCCTAGCTGACCTGTAGAAATTTGAATTGGAAAAGCTGGATTCTGCTTATTGGGCAGACGAAGGTGCTTTTTACGGGATAAAGGGTGCAGGCCCGACAGAGCCTGCAATCAGCCATTTATTCGTCTCTGGCATCCAGTACTGCAGCACCGGCATCAAGAATACCGGCGCCACAACGGCGGGTATTACAGTTGCCACCAGAAGAAAAAGGACGGGCATTGAGCTTGATGATTTCTTCCACTCTGGCCGGTGTGATATTGGGGTTGATTGAGTACATGAGCGCCGCTACTCCGGCAACATGGGGAGTGGCCATGCTGGTACCCTGATAATACTCGTAATTATCCCGGGTAGCAGAAGTGGTGCCCGCATTGGCAGTAGAAAGGACGCCATTTCCGTAATAGCGGGTCTCTCCACCAGGTGCTGAAATATCGACATTACTGCCAAAGTTTGAATACCAGCTGCGGTCGCCGCTGCGATTAATAGCACCCACTGTAATCACATTTTTACAGTTGGCTGGCGTGGCATAAGTGGCGTTGGTGTTTTCATTACCCGCTGCGACAACGACGGTCACCCCGGCATTGACGACTTCATTGATGGCATTTTGATAACTTTGGGGGCAACCATAGGAATAACCACCCAGACTCATGTTAATGACTTTTACCGGATTGTTATTTCGAGTCATGCCGTAAACATCCAGTCCGGCTGCCCAGCGCATGGCATCAATAATATCTGAGGTGTAACCGCCGCATCGGCCCAGAGCGCGCAAAGGCATGATTTTGGCATTCCAGGCAACGCCCGCCACGCCAGTGCTGTTGTTCGATTCTGCCGCAATGGTGCCGGAGACGTGGGTCCCATGCCAGCTGCTCTCGGTGGGGGACGATGGAACCGGTTCGCCATTGGCATAACCACAGGCTCCGGCTGAAGTTACAGCATCGCCTGAATCGGTCGCATTACTGTCACGGCCACCACCGTCATTGGCCATCCACGAATGTGATATGAAATCATGGCCTGACACCACATTGCCATCCAGGTCCTTGTGATAGATGATGCCAGTATCTATCACGCCGACAACAACATTAGCGCCCGTTGTAATATTCCAGGCGGCGGGCAGATTACTGCCAGCTGTGGATTCAAAATAATGCCATTGTTCGTTGTAGCGTGAATCATTGGGTACGCGCATGATTTGCATAATGTAGTCTGGTTCAGCAAAGGCAATCTGGGGGTCGTCTTCCAGACCCTCTGCCAGTGCCTGAACGTCTTTGATGTTCAGGCTGCTGCCAATCTCAAGAATGTCTTTCTGCTTACCTGCAGCAACACCAAAGGAGCCATAACTGGCTCCCTGTTTGATGAATGCCATGGCATTGCCTTCGGTGGGCTTGGGGTGATACTTAACAATGATTCGGTCGGTTACCTGACGGGGCGTTGTCGCATTTTCTATTTCCTGGCTCGTGGCCATCAGGGGAATGAACCCAAGAAAAGTCAGTATTAAAGCAATCCTTGCTTTCATGGCGAGATATCCTTACCTCTGGTTATTGTTGGCGTGATTCAAATCAGTATGGTTGAAGATAAACAGGACGACACAGTATCTTCAAAGAAGTGTCATAGCCGGTCTGTAGTTTCCGCCGTTATTTATAGCTTGAACAGGCCTTTGATAAAGTAGCTGAGGGTTTGCCAACTATTTTTGTAGCTGCATAGATATTCGATTTAGAGATATAAATTCTCTAATAAATGGCAAAAATTACTATATAATTTAAGTGAATGGTGCCAGCAGTGAAGCAGTCTGTATTTGGGATTGCAGAAGTTCTCTCAGAGAAGTCTATCGAGTTCTTTTTATCAGTATCGAGCACTCTTTTGACTGGGATGGCTCAATGGGCGCCGGCGATTTTGCTCACCTTCCTTCCTGTTGTTGTATCAACAATGGAAGCGTGAGCGGAAGCTTGTCAGACAATATCCGGATACGGAGTCATTGTCCGCATGGAGGCGAAGATGATCTGCAGTGCTTATTATGAAAATGCCACTATTTCTAATCCTGAAGCTATTTTTACAGCTCGGTGTGAACGGCATTTTTTGCTCATGGCTGTGTTAGCCCTGATGTTACTGTTCAGTTGCAATGCCATTGCTGGCAAGAACATTTATACCGGCTGGTTCAGTAATAAAGCCGTCAGTGGTTACGATACGGTAGCTTACTTTACGGAAGGAAAAGCCGTTAAGGGTAATGCCCGGTTCAAATACAAGTACATGGGTGTAGAGTGGTACTTTTCCTCAGAAAAACACCTGAAGATTTTCAAGAAGTCGCCCGATAAATATTGGCCTCAATACGGCGGTTACTGCGCCTGGGCTATCGCCGAGAAAAAGCAAAGAGTACCGGCTGATCCGAATTATTGGAAAATTGTGGATAATAAGTTATATCTGAATTACGACGCAGACATTCAAGGAAAGTGGCTGAAGGATATACCGGGCTTTATCAGGCTGGGTAATACGAACTGGCCAAAAATGATGGCTAATTAATCCAGGCAGCGCATTACTCACCAGCGGGGTCCCGGTATCTCGCTCATTTCTCAAATCCATATCGTCACAGCGTCTTCACATCCTGTTCACTGAATTGTCATTTGCCCTTTCTAGTCTTGCTAATAAAGGTCAGCTTATTTATTAAAAAAATAGGAAGTTGGCTAGCCTTATGAGCTGGAGCAAAGCGTTGTAGTTATCTACAGAAGAGGTATGGCTCAAATAGGCCCGTAGCTAAAAAAGCGAGAAAGGGAAAATAGGATGACTCTTCAACGTTCTCCGTTCAGACTTCCACAAAAAACACGGTCTGGCTTACCTGAGGCTGCTGCCGAGTGGTTCCTGGGCCTGAAAACCATCGACCAGATTTATAAAAGAGAGGTGAATGAAGAATACACCTCAGATGATTTTCTCAGGCTGGTACTGAAAATATTTAATATTCAGCACCAGGTGGCTTCAGGGCATCGGGATTCAATTCCGGCGACAGGCCCTTCCGTTATAGTGGCCAATCATCCTTTTGGCGGAATTGAAGGCGTAGCCCTTGCTGATTTATTGCTGCAGGTTCGTCCTGATGTGAAAGTGCTAACGAATGAATTGCTTTGTCGAATTCATGAACTGAAAGAGCTGTTCATAGGCGTGGACATCATCAGCACCGATGCCCGAATGAAAAATGCAAATGCCATCGAAGAAGCCCGAAAATGGGTGAAAGAGGGTCATCAGCTGCTGATTTTTCCTGCCGGAGAAGTATCCAGCCTGGATCTCTCTCTGAGGCAGGTCACCGATCCCAGGTGGAGAAATACCGCTGCCCGAATTATTCGGCAAACAAGGGCCAAAGTGACACCGGTATTCATCGAAGGCCAGAATGGTTGATTATTTCAGACCATGGGATTGATTCATCCCCGTTTGAGAACGGTCAGATTGATCAGGGAGCTTCTAAATAAAAGAGGTTCAACCCTGAGCTTTCGCATAGGCCGGACACTGGATGATTCAGACTACCAATCCATGAGTTCTGACTCAGCGCTGACCAATTATCTGCGTTTGAATACATACCTGTTATCCACACATAAACCGGCTCAGACAAAACGGGTTTTCATGTCACTTAAAGAACGGAAGATGCGGCCCATTGTCGACCCTGTTTCCCCTGAAAAGCTGAAAGCCAATGTTCAACAGTTGTCGGAGGAATGCCTCCTGCTGGAAAAGGGTGAAATGAGTGTTTACTGCGCCCGCTCGGAGCAGCTGCCTGAAGTGTTGCCGGAAATTGGCCGTCTCAGGGAGTTGACCTTCAGAGACGTGGGAGAAGGTACCGGAAAGCCCAGAGATCTTGATCAGTATGATGACGACTATCTGCACCTGTTTCTCTGGAATCAGAAAGAAGAAAAAATTATGGGGGCTTATCGGATCGGCCAGGTTGACCAGATCCTTCGCTCCAGAGGCATCCATGGCATTTATTCCCGCAGTTTATTTCGCTACCACGCTGAGTTTATTAACAAAATGGGCAGTTGCCTGGAGATGGGTCGGTCGTTTGTAGTGCCTGAATATCAGAGGAGCTTGAGTGCCCTGATGATGCTCTGGAAAGGGATTGGTGCCTATGTAGCTGCCAATCCATGGTATAAGGTATTGTTTGGACCCTTCAGCATCAGCAGTGATTACAGCGAGGTTTCCCGTCAGTTAATGGCGGGCTGCCTGTCTGTGAATAACTCGGACGGTGTGCTCCGTGATCTGGTTCAACCGACAACCCCTTTGAAGCCGGGTAAAGAGCGCTTTTGGAATCAGTCCGATTTGATGGGATTAACGGATTTTGAAACGCTCTCTTCTCTGGTTCAGCAAATTGAGAAAGACAAAAAAGGTATACCTGTCCTCTTAAAGCAGTATTTGAAACTGAGCGGGGAGCTGGCAGCTTTTAATGTTGATCCCGGCTTTAACAATGCTCTGGATGGATTGATTATTGTCGATCTTCTGAAAGTGGACGAAAGAGTGCTTAATAAATACATGGGAGCCGCAGGGGCTAAAGCTTTCACGGAATATAACCGGCCTGCGGCATAGGGCTCGTATTTTTTCGCTCAAGGGTGTTTTGAATCAGTCATTGCTTCGGCGGATCCTTCAGTGCGGGCTCGGTGCTGTCTGGTGGAGGTAGCTACACCAAAATTGACGGGCAGACTGATGCCCTCCTGCGTCAGCATCAGGGCGATCAGGGCGAGATGATGGGTGGTATGATTCTGCAGAAAGAGCAGCTCTCTGATGATACTGCTGCTGGTTTCAATGGGGCTTCCCGAGTTCGTGACAGCCACCACTGATACGGTTTCGGGGTAATGTGACATATCCTGACTACCGAGCAGGATGTGGAGATTTTTCAGGTAGTCCATGGCCTGCTCTATAGACTCTTCCAACAGTTGATTCCGGGGACGATTGTCATAATCAATAGCACCGTAATCGAGCCCTTTGAAAAAGCAATGATAGAACTCAATAATGTGCCTGACATGGGTACCTACTGAACTCGGCGAAAGTGATGTGCTCTTTTTATATTGCTCCACGGAGAGATGGAGGAGCACTGACTCCAGCTCAGAGAGCGTGTAGATATTAAACTGGCGGGCATCGGTCAGTGTCATGATGATTCCAGATTATTTTTGTCCCAGATTTAGTCAGTCTGTCATAGTGACAAGCTCTTTGTATAGGTTCCAAACACGGGTCATGTCAACAGAATGTATTCGTCTTTAATGAAACATTGGCGAAGCCATAGTTTCTGGTTAGAATGCCTACCTTGATAAAAACTACAGCCTTTTCGACTACCTTCCAGATAATTGTGCGTTGCCGTCAGTCAGTGGCCGGCCTTGCGACTGGTAGCGGCTGAAAAGAATCAAATTGTTAAGTGACCAGAGGAGTTTTCGATGAGCAGCATTCCATCCGAACTGCGTTATGTACGTTCCCACGAGTGGATCCGAATCGAAGAAGACGGTACTGCCACTATCGGTATTACCGATCACGCCCAGCAAGCTCTGGGTGATGTTGTGTTCGTTGAGCTGCCTGAAGTGGGTTCCATTCTGGCTGCTGAAGATGAAGCGGGTGTGGTTGAGTCCGTAAAAGCCGCTTCTGACCTCTATGCACCCATCTCTGGTGAGGTTATTGCCATTAACGAAGCGCTGGAAGAGACACCTGAAACAGTGAACGGCGCACCCTACGATGAAGGTTGGTTCTTCAAGGTCAAGATCACCGATGAAGGTCAGCTGAGCGAACTGTTGGACGCTGAAGCCTACTCTGAATTCGTAGAGTCCGAAGCCTGATACAGGGCCGGGTCTGACGCTTCCTGAAAAGCCCTGCACAGTCAGGGCTTTTCTACTGACCTTGTTGCTGCATCTCTTTATGTTGCCCTCCCTTCTCTGTATACATGACGTTTCAAAATGAATGATGATCAGCTGCTGCGCTACAGCCGACAAATACTTTTGCCTCAGATCGATATTGAGGGACAGGAGCGCCTGCTCAACGCCCATGTAGTGATTGTTGGTATTGGCGGGTTGGGTTGTCCGGCAGCCATGTATCTTGCAGCAGCCGGAATCGGAAGACTGACTCTTATTGACCCGGATGTGGTGGATGCCACCAACCTGCAAAGACAAATTGCCTTCTCTACCGATGATATCGGGCAATTTAAAGTGCATGCAGCGGCGGCAAGAATCAGCGCCATGAACCCGGGCGTTGAACTGGACCTCATTCCCAAAAAGCTTAAAGAGCAGGAATTACTGAGTCTGCTGGAGAACAGCGATCTGGTTCTGGATGCTACTGATAACTTTGACAGCCGATTCATGGTGAATCGTTGCAGCGTCCGTTTGGGAGTGCCACTGGTCACGGGGGCAGCTATTCGCTTTAATGGTCAGTTAACGGTATTTGATCGCTGGCAGGAAAATGCACCCTGTTATCGTTGCCTTTATCCAGAAAAAGTAGCTGAAGAACTCAGTTGTTCGGAATCAGGCATTCTGGGGCCTGTAGTGGGAACAATCGGTACCATGCAGGCACTGGAGGCGGTCAAGCTTCTGACAGGAGCGGGTAAGACATTGAATGGCAGACTGTTGATGTTTGATGCTGCCAGTATGGAATGGCAAAGTCTTCAGCTGATTGCCGATCCTGATTGTCCGGTGTGTGGTCAGGGAGAGAAGAAGGGCTGAGAGTTTCAGCCCTGATGATTTTTCACTTCACTAAGCAGGCGTTTTTTGTGCTCACTGTCCAGTTCATTCCAGTGGGCCCCGATTAAAGCACCTTCCATTGCATAGAGCAGTACTTTTGAAACTTTAAAGCCTCTGTCTCTGACTCTGCAATAGGCTGCCACGGCGCCTACTTCATGAAGCTGTTCAAGAGTTCGAATACCCACAGCGTTAAGCCACTGCACTGAAGTTTTACCAAGATTTTTTAATTCGATCAGGTCAGTTGCCATACCGGTTTTCCAAATCGTCCCAAGCGTCCTTGGAGGGTGTGCTTGATATTTTTCTGAAAGTCAGAAGGAAATTTCTTTTAATGAGTTTAATGATAGACGAGTCTTTGAGGCTGCTCAGAAAACGGCAGTCGAAGAAGAAAAAATAGATCAATTCAATTGAATCGTCAGGTCAGTGAGCAGTTTTTCACGCCAATGCTTACAGGCTGTATTGAGTACTATAGTGTGTTCTTTTTCCTGATCCGAGAGCGGTTCCTCCCACTGTCGTTGCTGTTTGATCAGACCTATGGTTGCCTCGGAAGCATCGGTGTTGTTGAATTGACGTTTAATAATTCGGCGTTTAAGAACATCATCGGGTGCCACACATTTGACAATAAAATAAGGGTATTGAAGTTCGATGGCAGGCTGACAACATAACGCTCTTTCCTGAAATTTGAGAGAAGCGCCATCAATAACAACAGAAATTCCCTGACTCAATAGAGAGCGAGCGGCTTCCTGAATGGTCAAATAAGTTTTTTGGGTGGCGTCCTGTGTATAAATACTCAGCCCGGCTTCATGGCTCGATGCTTCAGGCTTGAGACCAAATAATCTTTTCCGCTCGATATCTGTTCTCAGCATGATGCAGTTGGCGTGTTTCACCAGTTCTCGACCTGCTGATGTTTTTCCGGAACCCGATAGTCCCTGCATAATGGCAAGAAATGGTTTTTTAGTCTGGCAATAGCTTTCAGCCAGATTGGCATACAGGCGATATTCAGCAAGCGCTTGTGATGTCAGTTGATCGTTAAGATCGTCACCGTGCGACCGGAGCAAGACGATTCTGGCTTGAACCAACGCCTGGTAGGCCCTGTAAAAACTTAATAAACCCAGCCCCCGAAAGTCCCCGCTGATATCCATATATTTATTAACGACAAAAAAAGTCAAGTCAGAGAGACCTCTGGCATCCATATTCACACAGAGGAAGCCAAGATCAGCCATGGAGTCGGTGCCGGCCTTCCGTTCTCGAATCAGGGGTCGCAATGCTCGATAGCGGTCCGAGGACCACTTTTCCAATCTGGCAAGCTGGGCAATATCTTCTTCCTGATCCAGCAAAGGTCTGATCTGATCGAAGTTTTGAGCTACCGGAAACCAGACGTGCTCTTCAGAGCCAGGGTGCTGATGGGGAGTAATGACTTCAATGTCCTGATGAAAATAAGCCAGCTGCACGGCCATATCCAGCAAAGGTTCAAGAGTTAATTGTCCCGATAAGCTGAGGACATCCAGCCAGTTCTCTTGTAGAAATGGGGGCATCGCGATGACATTCGATAGATTGGGAATGGTCACTGAGTATAGGCAGAGGGCTTGACTAAGGCCTCAATGAAGGAAAATTAGACGCAGATGTTGCGGTAAACATCATAACTGGAAGCAATACTTTTTACTGATTGCGCTATGGGAAAGTAATCCGAGGTAAAAACACGGCAAACCATAGAGCTATTGCGGAAAGCTATGGCGTATAATCTCGCACCATGGTCACAAAGAAAAAAACACCGTCCCGAGGCAAGCAGCCGTCAGGACGAAAGAAGAAAGCCCAAAGTGCAGGAGGGCTCAGGCGCTGGTTCCCGGTTCTGGTAAAGCTGGGAATAGTCGGCCTGATTTTGCTTGCTGCTTACTCGGTTTATCTGGACGCTGTTGTTACTCAAAAGTTTGAAGGCAAGAAATGGGCGATTCCTGCTCAGGTGTATTCTCGTCCTCTGGAGCTTTATGAGGGACAGCTCCTCAACCCGAATGAGCTACAGGCTCAACTTCGTCGCCAGGGTTATCAGGCCGTCAGAGATGTCAGGCGACCCGGTACCTTTGCCCGCTCCGGGAATCGCTTCACCATTTACAGCAGGGGTTTTCATTTCCCGGATGGTGCTGAACCTTCCCGTTATGCCAGTGTCGTATTTTCTGGTAATGAAGTCGTCAGTCTTAGAGGAAGAGCCGCCGAAACTATTCCATTGTTAAGATTGGATCCTCAACTGATAGGAGGCATTTATCCCTCAACCTTTGAGGATCGGATTCTTATCCGTGAATCTCAGGCGCCAAAGCAGCTGACCAAAGCCTTGTTAGCGATAGAAGACAAGAATTTTTATGATCACTGGGGGATTTCACCGAGCTCGATAGCCAGGGCATTTCTGGTTAATTTGAGAGCAGGAGGGGTCATACAGGGTGGGAGTACACTGACTCAGCAGCTGGTTAAAAACTTTTATCTCAGCAATGAGCGAACCCTGACCCGAAAAATCAATGAAGCCATTATGTCGGTGCTGCTGGACTTTCATTATTCTAAAGATGACATTCTGGAAACCTATCTGAATGAAGTATACTTGGGGCAGCACGGTCGGCGGGCTATCCACGGCTTTGGTCTGGCCAGCCATTTCTACTTTGCCCAGCCCATTCAGGAGCTAAGCGCTGCCCGTGTTGCTCTGCTGGTGGGGTTGGTGAAAGGTCCCTCCTATTACGATCCAAGACGTTTTCCCGAAAGAGCAAAGGAGCGCAGAAATCTGGTACTCGATGTGATGGCAGATGAAGGTGTTGTGCCTCGCTCTGAAGCTGAACGATCCAAAAAACTGCCCTTGGGCGTTGTGACCCGGGAACAGCTCAATACCAGTGCTTATCCCGCGTACATTGATATGGTGAAAAAACAGCTCAGGGAAGATTACGACGAACGTGATCTTACCTCGGAAGGGTTGAGAATTTTCACCAATATGGACCCCATTATCCAGCGCTTTGCCCAGGCAAGTATGACGGATACGGTGGGTCAACTTGAAAAAGATAACCCTGATCTGCAGGGAGCCATGGTGGTGACCTCGGCCCAGACCGGCGATCTTCTGGCGGTAGTAGGCGACAAAAATCCGGGTTATGTTGGTTTTAACCGGGCTCTGGATGCACGACGTCCTGTGGGCTCATTGCTTAAGCCAGCGATCTATCTGACGGGGCTGGAGCAGCCTTCGCGCTATACGTTAACGACATCTGTCAATGATTCTCCTATTCAGGTAGACGACGGACGTGGTGGACTCTGGAAGCCTGCCAATTACGATGGCAAGTCCAGAGGCATAGTGCCTTTGCAAGAGGCGCTGGCCAGGTCCTACAACCAGGCGGCGATCCAGACCGGTATGGCTCTGGGTCTGAATAATGTCCTGAACACTATTGAGCGTTTGGGGATTGAGAAAAACCTGCCTCCCTATCCCTCCGTCATGTTGGGCGCCGCATCCCTTTCTCTTATGGATGTTGCCTCCATGTACCAAACCATCGCCAGCGGAGGCTTCAGGATGCCATTGCGGGCCATTGATGCGGTAGTGGATGCCCGTGGTCAACCCCTGAGGCGCTACAGTCTCTCGGTTGAGAGAGCTTTCGACTCTGCGCCCATGGAGCTTTTACGACATGCCATGGGTCAGGTCATGAGAGAAGGTACCGGGCGTCGTGCATACTGGAGCATCAGTCAGGATATTCAGTTAGCAGGAAAGAGTGGCACCACCAATGACCTGAGAGACAGTTGGTTTGCAGGTTTTACTGGAAATCTGATGGCAGTGGCCTGGTTGGGGAATGACGACAACAGTCCGACCAACCTGACTGGCAGTAGTGGTGCTCTGAGAGTCTGGACACGTCTTATGCAACAGGTGCCAATCAAGTCGGTGCAGCCTTTGAACAGTGAACAGATTGAGTACGTCTGGACGAAACCGGCAGAAAATGTAAGAACAGGGAAGAGCTGTGAGGGAGCAGTAAAAGTCCCTTATATAAAGGGTTCGGAGCCTGAGGATTATCAGGGCTGTGGTCGAACTGTGATTGAGCCCGCCAAAACTCTGTTTGATTCTATAAAATCATGGTTTGAATGACTGCCTGTAGCGAGACAAAAGTGAAACGATTAATACCTCTGTTTTTTGCAGTCCTCTTAACAGGGTGTTCTGGTATGGGACATTTGACGTACATACCAGCCTCCGATAAAGAGGCCACTCCCTCTCATAAGGGTCGAATGGATGCTCTTGGTACTCTGCTGGATCAGGCATCGGGTGCCATGGCAGAAAATGATCTGAACACTGCTGAAAGTTCCTTGTCCAGAGCCATGAGAATCAGTCCAACTGATCCATCGGTGTATTTCCTGTTGGCGCAACTCAGGAAAAAGCAGGGACATTATGGTCAGGCCCGTGAGCTGGCGGACAGAGCTCTGAGTCTGGGGCCGGAATCAGGTCTTAGACGACAGATTAGTAGCTTTCTGACTTCACTCGATTAGACAGGCTCATTTGTATTCTGCTTATTTGTGCAATTTTCATAGTAAAATACAGTTTGGGCTTTCATGGTAAAAGACAGTTGATGAGCACAGAAGTAAGAGAACTATTGATAGCTCTGGAAGCAGAGTTAAAAAGACTGGATTGCTGGCAGGCTACGCCACCTTCAGTTCAGGCACTGGCCAGTACAACGCCTTTCTGTATGGATACCATGGGATTCACTCAGTGGCTGCAATGGCTGTTTATTCCCCGGGTCCATGCCATTCTTGATCAGGGGGCTGACTTGCCAAAAGGCTCGAACATCAAGCCTTATGCAGAAGAAGCTCTGATGGTGGAGAAAATAGAAGCCACTCATTTACTGGTGCTGGTGGAGCGTTTTGACCATTTGATGAATTGATTTGGATCGCAGGTCAGATGAATACAGACAAAGCGGCAGACAGTATTCATCTGAAGGGCTTTAAACCGTCATCAGTCGTCTGACTTCCTTTTCATTCATCTCACTGCCTGCCCCTGACAGTACCAGTTCACCACGATCCAGTACGGCATATTGATCTGCCAGATCCCGGGCAAATTCAAAGTATTGTTCTACCAGCAGGATGGCCATTTCTCCCCTGTCCCTCAGCATTCCTATAACGGACTGAATATCTTTGATGATGGAAGGCTGAATGCCTTCGGTTGGCTCATCGAGAATTAACAACTCCGGTTGGGTGACCAGTGCCCGGGCAATAGCCAGTTGCTGTTGTTGGCCACCCGAGAGGTCGCCTCCACGACGATGTCTCATATCCAGCAAGACAGGAAAAAGGTCGTATATTTCCCGATCAACTCTACGCTGAGAACGCGGCAGACAGGCAAATCCTGTTTCCAGATTTTCCTGAACCGTAAGCAGAGGGAAGATCTGTCGACCCTGGGGTACGTAAGCAATTCCCTGACGGGCCCGTTGGTGTGAAGTCAGATTATTGATGGACTGACCTTTCCAGAGTATCTGCCCCGACGAGGCTGAAACACGCCCGGCAACGGTATTCATCAATGTGGTTTTACCCACACCGTTGCGACCCATAATACTGGTGACCTGACCTTTATCCGCTGTCAGGGAGACAGACTTCAGTGCCTGACTGGCACCGTAAAACACATCTATGTTCTGAACTTCAAGCATATTATTCTCCAGCACCGGGCTGCTTTTGGGCCTCAGGCTATCTCCCCAGATAGACGTCGATGACTTTTTGATCCTGCTGAACATGATCCAGCGACCCTTCTGCCAGGACACTGCCTTCATGAAGCACCATAACCTTACAGTCAAGCGCTTTGATAAAGGCCATGTCATGCTCGACCACCACAAGGCTTCGCTCTTCAGACAGTTCCCGAAGCAGGTCAGCGGTTCGGAAGGTTTCTTCATCTGTCATACCGGCTGCGGGCTCATCGATCAGCAGAAGCTCGGGGTCCTGAAGCAATAACATACCTATTTCAAGCCACTGCTTCTGACCGTGAGACAGGGATGCGCCAATAAAGTCACGGCAATCCTGAAGGCGGATTCTTCCGAGTGTTTTGTCAATCTTTCTATAGCCCTCTGCAGAAAGAGCTTTGAATATAGACTCAAAAGGTGAACGACGACCTTTAAGAGCCAGCTCCAGATTTTCCCAGACCGTCAGGCTCTCGATGACAGAAGGTTTCTGAAACTTTCGGCCAATTCCCAGATTGGCCACTTCTGCTTCATCGTGTTGGGTGAGATCGATAGAACCTCTTGAAAGCCTTGAGCGGTTCTTATCAAGCAGCCTTGAGCGGCCCTGATTAAGCAGCCTTGAGCGGCTCTTATTAAATAGAACCTCTCCGCTATCAGGTCGGGTTTTACCGGTAATGACGTCCATCATGGTGCTTTTACCGGCACCATTGGGGCCAATGATGGCCCTGAGTTCACACGGGTTGATTAAAAAAGACAGGCTGTTCAGGGCTTTGAAGCCATCAAAGCTGACGGTCACATTGTCAAGATACAGCAGCGTATTATCCGGTATATGTCTATCAACCACGATCGGCTACCTCCTGTTCCCGAGTCCGGGCTGATGGTTTCAAAAACTTCTCACGAACCTGACTGAATAAACCAACAACACCCTTGGGTAACCAGAGTGTTGTGACAACAAACAGTGCACCCAATGCAAACAGCCAGGCATCGGGCATCGCTCCGGTAAACCAGGTTTTGGCATAATTAACGAGCAGTGCACCTATGATTGCACCGTAGAGGGTTCCTCTGCCACCAACGGCCACCCAGATCACCAGTTCAATAGAGTTGACAGGGGAGAACTCACCCGGATTAATGATGCCTACCTGTGGCACATAAAGTGCGCCTGCGATGCCGGCCAACACGGCAGAAACCATAAAAGCAACCAGCTTGTAATGTTCAACCCGATAACCCATAAAACGGGTTCTGCTTTCGGCATCTCGGACAGCCATCAGAACTCTTCCGTAACGGGAATTCACCAGCCATCGACAAATCAGGTAGCCCAGTCCCAGGGCCAGCGCGGAAAACATCAACAGAGCGACACGGGTTGTGTCACTTTGCAGGCTGAAGCCCAGAATATCTTTAAAGTCGGTCAGGCCATTATTGCCACCAAAACCGAAATCGTTCTGGAAGAACATCAGCATCAGGGCATAAGTCAGTGCCTGAGTAATGATGGACAGATAGACGCCGGTGACCCGGGAACGGAATGCCAGCCAGCCAAACAGGAAAGCGAGAATGCCGGGAACCAGAGCCACCATCAATAGAGTAAACAAGAAAGAATCAAAACCCTGCCAGTACCAGGGCAGCTCCTGCCAGCTCAGAAACACCATGAAGTCTGGCAGCTCAGGATTGCCATAGACACCACGGTCACCAATCTGGCGCATCAGATACATCCCCATGGCATAGCCACCAAGGGCAAAGAGGGCGCCATGGCCGAGACTGAGGATGCCGCAATAACCCCAGACCAGATCCAGAGCCAGGGCCAGAAGGCCCAGACAGAGATATTTTCCAAGCAGTGTGACGGTATAACTGCTGACGTGCAGGGCAGAGCCTTCAGGTGCCAGAAGGTTGAGTCCACAGACCAGGATGCTAATGACAAAAACCGAGATCAAAAGCCACTTGCCCGCCGGATCGTCCAGAAGAAAACGACTGAGAGGACCTTTTCCATTTGTTTTTGACGACAACGCTACAGAACTCACGGATCAATCCTCCACCGCACGACCCTTAAGGGCGAACAGGCCTTTGGGTCTTTTCTGAATAAACAGAATGATGAAAATCAGTACCAGGATTTTGGCAACGACTGCACCTGCCCAGGGTTCCAGCAACTTATTGACGACACCCAGGCTCATGGCCGCCACCAATGTGCCCCAGAGATTTCCAACACCACCAAAGACCACCACCATGAAAGAGTCGATGATGTAGTTCTGGCCGAGATTTGGACCCACATTGGTTAACTGGGACAGGGCAACACCAGCAACGCCGGCAATACCGGAGCCAAGGCCAAAGGTCAGTGCGTCAATACGGTGGGTGGGAATGCCCATAGAGTTGGCCATGGCTCGATTCTGGGTAACGGCCCGTACATTCAAACCAAATCGGGTGTAGCGCAGGATAAACAACAGAGTCAGAAAGACGGCCAGACTGAAGCCAATGATGTAGACCCGGTTCCAGGTCAGAGATAAAGCCTCATTGATCACCCATGAGCCACTCAACCATTCCGGTGTTGAGACTGCCTGGTTCAGGGGCGAGAAGACGGTTCTGACGGCCTGTTGAAGTATCAGACTGATACCAAAAGTGGCCAGAAGTGTTTCCAGTGGGCGACCATAAAGGTGACGTATGACCAGTCGCTCAATCAAAATACCGACGCTACCAGCAACAACAAAGGCGGCTGGAATGGCAATAAACAGAGATTGCTCCAATAATGATGGAAAAGCTGATTGAATGACGAAAGTCGTATAAGCGCCAAGCATCATCATTTCGCCATGGGCCATGTTGATAACACCCATAACGCCAAAAGTGATCGCCAGACCAATGGCCGCCAGTAGTAATACCGAACCCAGACTTAAGCCAAAGAAAACACTTTCTATTGCGGAGTAGTATTCCTGTCTTCGATCCATGTCGGCCAGGGCGGTGTCTATGCCCAGAAGAATGTCTTTGTTTCTAGTCTCTGTTTTCGCTGATTCCAGTGCTGAACGAACAAAGGGATCATCAGACTCGGACAGAATTTCAAGACTTTGGATCTTGAGTTCATCACTACCCTGTTGGATCTGATATAAGGCAACCGCTGTTGTCAGGGCTGAATGAACATCTTCATCGGACTCCTTCTCCAGCATGGTTTTCAGAATGGCCAGTGTGTCAGCCTGAAGGTTTCTGGATGTTTCCTTAACTGCCTGAAGGCGCTTTTCCGGGTCTTCAGACTTCAGGTCCCAGAGAGCCAGAGCCGTTCTGATGGAGTTTCGCAGCCGGTTATTGATTCTGATTTTTTTCAGGCTGCGCTTTTTAACTTCACCCAGGACTTCATCCGTAATCGGGTCGGCAATGAGATACAGTCGACCTGACTTATTGCCCGAGATCAGACGACCTGTGCTCTTTTCAATAAACAGTTGGCCAGATAACCACAGGGTTAACAGTTTCTGGCTTTCATCATCACCTTTGGCAGAGAGACGGGTTATGGTGGTCTCCAGTTTGTCCCATGACTTCTCACTCAATTGTCTGGCCAGCTCTTCATTGCTTGTGATGTTGCTATTGGCCAGAGCCTGTGGGGATGAGACAAAGACAAAAAGAAGACAGAGGCATACTAACGGCAATACTTGCCAGAGTCTCCAGATCATAAAATTTCCAGTGAATAACGATGTGTTGGTCTGCCTTGTATTGGACAGACTTTTGGTGATGGCATGAAAGAGCTAATCTCTCATGCCATGTGACTTCAACAAAAGATCACTAATCAGTAGTTCTGACCAGAGCAGACACCTGATTCCAGGTTGTAGTTGCCGCACTTGATCGGGGCTGACCAGTCAGCAACAATTTTTGAGCTTTCAGGCAGATATTGAGTCCAGGCATCACCAATGACGCCCCCTTTGGTTTCCCAGACAATTTCAAACTGGCCATCGTCCTGAATTTCG
The DNA here is from genome assembly GCF_032883915.1 of Endozoicomonas sp. 8E. Taxonomy (NCBI): domain Bacteria; kingdom Pseudomonadati; phylum Pseudomonadota; class Gammaproteobacteria; order Oceanospirillales; family Endozoicomonadaceae; genus Endozoicomonas; species Endozoicomonas sp. 8E. Next base: position 771,493 of record NZ_CP120717.1, read on the forward strand.
CCAATCAATACCGGCTTGGTCAGGTGATGGTTGGTGTTCATTACAGCAATACCACCTGTCAGGTTGGGAACAGTGATGCCATACATGGCTGAACGGACGGCATCAACGCTGGTGGTTCCTGCTTTTTCAACAGCTTTTGTCCACATGTTAAAGCCAATATAAGTGGCTTCCATTGGATCATTGGCAACACGCTCTTCATTCCTGGTAAAGGTCTGCCAGGTTTCGATGAACTCATCGTTGATATCACTCTCGGCACTCATAAAGTAGTTCCAGGCTGCCAGGTGGCCTACCAGAGGTGCAGTATCTATACCTGACAGCTCTTCTTCGCCGACAGAGAAGGCAATCACCGGAATGTCTTCAGCAGCAATGCCCTGGTTAGCCAATTCTTTATAGAAAGGTACGTTGGCGTCGCCATTGATGGTGGAAATAACCGCCGTCTTTTTACCAGCTTTACCAAACTTCTTGATATCAGAAACAATGGTCTGCCAGTCAGAGTGACCAAAAGGCGTGTAATTGATCATGATGTCCGACTCTTTGATACCCTTGCTCTTCAGGTAGGATTCCAGAATCTTGTTGGTGGTTCTCGGGTAGACGTAATCAGTACCGGCCAGAACAAAACGATTGACGCTGCCGCCCTCTGAACTCATCAGATAATCAACCGCAGGAATAGCCTGTTGGTTGGGCGCTGCGCCGGTGTAAAAAACGTTTTTGGATGACTCTTGTCCCTCATACTGAACCGGGTAGAACATCAGGCCGTTTAACTCTTCAACCACTGGCAGAACTGATTTTCTGGAGACGGAAGTCCAGCCGCCAAAAATGACATCGACCTTTTCTTTTGCCAGCAGCTCACGCGCTTTTTCTGCAAACAGTGGCCAGTCAGAGGCAGGATCAACAACAACCGCTTCGAGTTTCTTTCCCAGCAGTCCACCTTTCTTATTCTGCTCGTCCACCATCATTAAAACAGTGTCTTTTAATGTGGTTTCACTGATCGCCATGGTGCCTGACAGAGAATGTAAAACACCAACCTTGATGGTCTCTGCAGCCTGGGATATGACCGAAAAAGAAAGGGCGGCGGTTGCGGCAGATGCTGCAACCAGACCCTTCGAGAGTTTTTTGAGGGAGCTCTTCATAGTTTTTATTAATCCTGTTTTTTATCCTTATGTGCGACAGTGTGACAGCAATGTGTATGCCAATATTGGCAGTCTTTGTCGTTCATGCGGAAAAGCTCTCACTTCTAACAGCTGAGTTAGAGTTAATTTCTTAATATCGTCTTGACAGTAGATGCCTTATTTCAGAACATCTTTGATCGCCAATGTGGTGCCTTTGCATTTTTTTGGTGCTATTTAAGCTGACTTTATGGTCAATAATGTCAGCAGTCGTATAAAAATAAAATGGAACATCTTTTGCAGGCCAGAGATGACCTTTAACATTAAGGGCAGAAGTATGGGGCTGGCATTCAATCGACTCTCTATCCCGCGATCTATCCCGCGATCTAACCCGGATACTGATTCCGATCAGGATGACGTTGCGTCCGGAGGCAGCGGCTGGCGTGCCGGTATTGCCGTTGAACTGAAATACATGGACGGCCATACCCGCATGGGCCGTTCGCGGCATTATGGACCACTGAGGATTCAGCGTCCGTTCTGGCCAGAAGGTAAAGACCTGGCCCATCTCTATGTTCTTCACCCACCAGGAGGGTTGGTTGCCGGTGACGAGCTGATTCAGAGTTTTGAAGCCCACTCTGGTGCATCCGGACTGGTTACCACACCTGCTGCGGGGAAAGTCTATTTCAATGGTAATGGCCGTCTTCAGAAACAGCTAACGTCCATGGTCGTTCAAGAGGGTGCCTGTCTTGAATGGTTGCCTCAGGAAACTATTATCTTTAATGGTGCAGAAGCGGAATTGAACACTTCTGTCGAGCTGAGAGGCAATGGTTGCTTCGCAGGCTGGGACATCGTTTGTCTCGGTCGTAAAGCCAGTGGCGAAGCGTTTAAGCAGGGCAGGGTGATCCAGAACCTTCAGCTCACCCGTAACGACCAGCCGCTTTATCGAGAAAGGCTGGAGCTGGCTGCGGATTCGCCCCTTACCCAGTCCGTTCTTGGTCTTAATGGTCAGCATGTTTTCGGTACACTGATCATGACCCTTGAAAAAGACCCCGGCTGCGATCATCTGCATGAAAGACTGGAAGCCCAGGGAGGCTCGAAATGTGCAGCCATTACCTGGCGAAACGGGGTTTTTATTGCCCGTTATCTCGGCAGTTCACCTGAACAGGCCAGAACACTGTTTGCCTGGCTTTGGAATGAGCTTCGTAGTCACTTGAATGGCCGGCAAGGTTGCAAGCCCAGAATCTGGAATACCTGATCGTTGATGCCTATAACCTACTAGGAGCCTGACCGAGAATAGCGCCCGTAGCGAGGACGGCAGAAAATTGAGGATGAAAATTCGGTTTTGTAAGGAGAATAGCGAGCTATTTGACGAACAAAAGCGGATTTTCAGACCAATTTGCTGCCGCCGCAGTAGGGCAGTCTATTCTCGGTCAGGCTCCTAGCAGCCTGTCGGACTTGAGCGTCCGTAGCGAGGATTGCGAGAAATTGAGGATAAAAATTTCTGATTCCGAGGAGAATAGCGAGCTATTTGACGAGGGAGCAGGAATTTTTAGACCAATTTATCGCAACCGCACGACTGCATGGATGCAGGAGCTAGAGCAACGCAGGAGCAGTTGCCGCGTAGGACAGTCTTAAGTCCGACAGGCTGCTAGACGGCAATATTGCATTAAAAGACCACAAGAATTAATTGGAGGGCTCTCATGGAGCTGACCCCCAGAGAAAAAGACAAACTGCTTTTATACACAGCGGCACTGGTTGCGGAACGTCGCCTTGGCAGGGGTGTGAAGCTGAACTACCCGGAGTCCATCGCACTGATTTCCATGCACATAATGGAGGGAGCCAGAGACGGGAAAACAGTTGCTGAGCTGATGAATGAAGGGCGTGAAATCCTGACCCGTGACAATGTCATGGAAGGCATTCCCGAGATGATTCATGAAGTTCAGGTAGAAGCCACTTTTCCGGACGGCACCAAGCTGGTGACGGTTCACAATCCCATTGCGTAGAGCAGGAGGTTTTATGATTCCAGGAGAGGTCATTGCCTGCGAAGAGGCAATTGACATTAATAAAGGGCGGGAGACCTGTGTTGTCACCGTTGCCAATACCGGCGACAGGCCAGTACAGGTTGGCTCTCATTATCATTTCTACGAAGTGAACCCGGCACTGGCTTTTGATCGGGAATCCACCCTCGGTTTCCGGTTGAATATCCCGGCAGGAACCGCTGTCCGTTTTGAGCCTGGTCAGGGTCGACAGGTTGAACTGGTGCGTTTTGCCGGAGAAGGCAAAATCTATGGTTTCCGTGGTGATGTCATGGGTCAGCTTGAGCAGGGAGATAAATAATGGCCAGAATGGAGCGTCAAACCTATGTGGATATGTTTGGTCCGACCGTAGGCGACAAAGTACGTCTTGGTGACACTGACCTTTTCATCAGTCCGGAGAAAGATTTTACCGTCTATGGCGACGAAGTGAAATTTGGAGGCGGCAAGGTTATTCGTGACGGTATGGGCCAGAGTCAGAGAACGGGAGCTGATGCGGTGGATACGGTCATCACCAATGCCCTGATTCTGGATCACTGGGGCATCGTAAAAGCCGATATTGGCATTAAAAACGGTCGGATAGAAAAGATAGGCAAGGCTGGCAACCCCGATGTACAGGCCGGAGTCGACATCATTATCGGTCCCGGCACCGAAGTGATTGCCGGTGAAGGTCAGATTGTCACTGCAGGTGGGGTTGATGCCCATATCCACTTCATCTGTCCCCAACAGATAGAAGAAGCCCTGGCTTCCGGAGTCACCACGATGCTTGGTGGCGGCACCGGACCCGCTACAGGGAGCAATGCGACAACCTGTACACCGGGTGAGTGGCATATGAGTTCCATGCTTCAGGCTGTGGATAGTTTGCCTATGAATATCGGTTTTCTTGGCAAAGGCAACGCCAGTATACCCGCAGCACTGGAAGAACAGGTTCTGGCGGGAGCCATGGGGCTCAAGCTTCATGAAGACTGGGGGACCACTCCCGCTTCTATTGATTGTTGCCTTGGAGTCGCAGAGAAATACGACATTCAGGTAGCTATTCACACCGACACCCTGAATGAATCCGGCTTTGTTGAAGATACTATTGCCGCATTCAAGGGAAGAGTTATCCACACCTATCATACCGAAGGTGCCGGAGGTGGACATGCTCCCGATATTATTAAGGCTTGTGGTGAAGACTTTGTCCTGCCGTCGTCTACAAACCCGACACGTCCATACACTATCAATACGGTTGATGAGCATCTGGATATGCTGATGGTTTGTCACCATCTTGATCCGAACATTCCTGAAGATGTGGCTTTTGCCGACTCCCGCATTCGTCGTGAAACCATTGCAGCAGAAGATATTCTGCATGACCTGGGCGCTTTCTCGATGATCGCTTCAGACTCCCAGGCCATGGGCCGGGTCGGTGAAGTGGTTTGTCGTACCTGGCAGACGGCTCATAAAATGAAAGTACAAAGGGGATTATTGCCTGAAGACTCATCGGCGGGTGTGGATAACTTCAGAGCGCGCCGTTATGTGGCGAAATACACCATGAATCCGGCAATAACCCACGGTATTTCTCATGAAGTGGGTTCTGTCGAGCCGGGTAAGCTGGCTGACCTGGTGCTGTGGAAACCGGCATTTTTTGGCACTAAACCCTCTCTGGTATTAAAGGGTGGAGCGATTGCCATGGCACCCATGGGTGATCCCAATGCGTCCATCCCGACACCACAACCGGTTCATTACCGACCCATGTTTGGGGCTCTGGGTAAAACCGTTTCTGCTACCTCGCTTTCGTTTGTTTCACAGGCCGCTTTTGAAAACGACATCGGCCGTAAACTAGGATTGAATAAAGTCGTTTCTGCGGTAAAAAATACCCGAACGATTCGCAAGAAAGACATGTTGCTGAATACTTGGCAGCCCCATATGGAAGTAAATCCGGAGACCTATGAAGTCCGTGCCGATGGTGAGTTGCTGGTCTGTGAACCGGCCAAAGTCGTACCTCTGGCACAGCGCTACTTTCTTTTTTAATCATTGTTTCACAAGCTTCATTAACAGTTTTTTATGGGCCTTTTTCAAGCAAAAAGACTTTAGAGTTAATGGACCAAAGCCAATCAAGCAAAGGAAAATAAGAAATGCTGAAGTTAACCAGGCGCCTCCAGGAAACTGACGTTCAGCACAATGATGAGCTATTGCTGCCATTTGATGAGCGCAAGAGAGGTCGTTTAAAAGCGACCACCCAGGGAGGAAGAGCAGCGGGAATATTCATCGAGCGCGGCGATGTTTTAAGAGGCGGCACCCTGCTTCAGGCCGACAGCGGTGAAGTCGTATTGATACGAGCCAGCGATGAAGAGGTGACAACCGCCAGTTGTGAGAATGCTCTGACGTTTGCCAAAGCCTGCTACCACCTTGGCAATCGTCATGTTCCATTGCAGATAGGTAATAACTGGCTTCGATTCCAGAAAGATCACGTTCTGGATGAAATGGTGATGTTACTGGGGCTGACGGTAGATCACACGGAAGCTCCTTTTGAGCCCGAAAACGGTGCTTACGCCAAGGGGCATGGTCATCATCATGGTGAGCACAGCCATGAGCCGGTGGAAAGCCATGAACACTGAGGCATTACTTGGCCTTTTGCATCTATCCAGTCCGGCTCTGCCTGTTGGGGCTTTCGCGTACTCCCAGGGGTTGGAAACCGCTATTGATCGACAATGGTGTTTTGATCGGGAGTCCACCAGCCATTGGATCTCCCAGTTGCTCAGGCAGGGAATGGGTCGTCTGGATGTTCCGGTATTCTTTCGACTTTACGACGCTTTTCAGTCTGACGACAGACCGTCAGTTGAGCATTGGAACCGTCAACTGCTCGCCTTTCGAGAAACTCGTGAGCTTTATGATGAAGACTGTCAGGTGGGCAGGGCATTCAAAACCTGGCTGAAGTCTTTATTCCCGGAAGAATCCAGAGCGGACTGGCTGGAGATGCCCACCCAGGCAGCTATGTTTGCTTTATCGAGTTTATGCCACGGCATGGAGAAAGACACTGCTGCTATCGGACTGCTTTGGTCATGGTGCGAAAACCAGGTGACTGCGGCAACCAAGGCAGTACCTCTGGGACAGACCGATGCCCAGAAAATTTTGCACCATCTGGCCAGTGAAATTGGCCCTGTGATCGAGAGCGCTAAAACGATTCATGATCACGAATTGGGTAATAACCTGGTGCATTTCGCCATGGCCAGCAGCTGGCATGAGCACCAGTATTCAAGATTGTTCAGATCCTAGGAAGAAGAAATATGACTAGCAAGCAGCCTCAAACCCTCCGTGTTGGTGTCGGTGGTCCGGTAGGGTCCGGTAAAACAGCACTGCTCACCAAACTCTGTGCCTCCATGCGCCAGCATTATAATCTGGCAGTGGTGACTAATGATATTTATACGAAAGAAGACGCGCAGTTTCTGATTCGTCATGAGGCGTTGGAAGAAGATCGCATCATTGGCGTTGAAACCGGTGGATGTCCTCATACGGCTATTCGTGAAGATGCATCCATGAACCTGGCAGCGGTGGATGAGCTTTGTCAGAGACATCCGGGACTGGAAATGGTTCTGGTGGAGTCCGGTGGCGATAACCTCAGTGCAACCTTCAGCCCTGAACTGTCCGACCTGACTATCTACGTCATTGATGTTTCCGCAGGAGACAAGATTCCTCGTAAGGGAGGGCCGGGTATTACCCGTTCTGATCTGTTGATCATCAATAAAACCGATCTTGCACCTATCGTTGGAGCCTCTCTGGAAGTCATGGACAGAGATGCAAAAAAGATGCGCGGAGATCGTCCTTTCCTGTTCACCAACCTGAAAGCGGAGCAGGGTGTCCGTGAAGTGATCGACTTTATCGTTGACAAAGGCATGCTGGAAGCGAAAATGCCTGAAAAACAGGATCACGAACCCACTGCCGTGAGCGTATAATGTCGCACAATTCACCGTTCGCGGTAATGAAAATAGACAGGAGTAGTACGATATGAAAAAACTGAGAGCTGTTTCTACAGCCACTGCCGCCGTGTTGGCCTCTTCTCTGGCTTTTGCCCATCCGGGAGACCATTCAGAGGGGAGTGTTTTCTCATTGCTGATGCACTTTCTGACTGAGCCCGATCATATGGTCTTTATCGGCGTCGCCGGTGCCCTGGCGTGTTTTTCCTACCGTATCTATAAAAAGATTGCAGGTAAAAAACGTCAGAGTTAATGAACGAAGCCGGGCAGTTGGGCCTGCCCGGTGCTGACCCGGCCCCGGTTCAGAAACAGAACTGCTTCATTTGTTGACGAATTCTCTCCTTCTCCCTTTCCCGGCCTTCATCATCCAGTATTTCAAAACTGCCATCGGCTTTGTTCAGACGTACCTGATCATCACTGTCGAGTGTCTCGAGGTTGGCTGAAAGAGTATTACAGTAAGCCAGAACTTCGGGGTTTTGACTGGTTTGAGAAGGGTTCTCTGGGGCGGACTCAGACTCAACGGAAGGGGGCGGGTCTCCAGGATCTTCTTTATGCTCGTTCACCGTTGAAATGATCTCGGTATCAACATTAACCAGTGGCGGTCTGGAGGAGTAGTGAGCTGTGCCCTTTTCATCAACCCACTTGAAAATTTTTTCTGCCTGAACGGGGAGGTTGAGGCAGGCCGTCAGAAGCAGCAAAACCAGAGCTTGTATTGCTTTCATGCCGATTATCCTTAAGTGTTTGATTTATCATTGGAAACATTACCGAGCCCGGCTTCTAGCCTGATTATATTGAGCTAAAGCTGTTTTTCTGGCTCATGATTGTTTTCAGTCATTACTCTAAATGTAAGCAATTTCTGGCAGAATATTGAAAAAGCTTTAACTTATTGATTTATTAGAATTATTCTTATCAAGTAAAACTGTGTTTCAATAAATACCCCCTCTGATATACCCTGAAAACCCTCAAAATAGCCCCAAGCCTTTAGAGGCTGTCGCAAAGCTCTGGTTCTCACGCTCCAGAGCGTGTCGCAAAACTCCAACAGCCCGTTTCCATGCTCTGAGGTCGTCATTCCCGCGAAGGCGGGAATCCAGGGCCAACTGTGGATCTCTGCCTTCTCGGGGATGACAAGGCCAGGGGGGGCACCGGGCAGTAGGGTTCTGGTGGTGAGTCAGTGTGGATTCCCGCCTTCGCGGGAATGACGAGAATGAAGCCGGGAATGACGGGAGTCAACTCGTTCCCAGGCTGGAGAGAGTTTTTCGACACCCTCAGAGCATGGGAACGAGTTGTATCTTTGGGCTTGAGGTCAAAAGAAGTCGTGAGTTCAAAAAAGTTATAAATCTCTGTGGCCATAAAAAGCTCCTCTGGTAGTAGGAGCTTCTTTGCTGGGGCTTTTCTTGATCTGTCAGGAATGAAAGTTTCAGCATCCCCGGTTTCCTCCATATATTGCAGCAACTGCTCCACACGCTTGCCATAGATCTCCTTATACTGACTTCCCAAATACTCAGTCGCATCCACAATGGCCTGCATATCGGCCCGGTGTGCTGCCCGTTTCTGAGTCAGGGTACTCATCTCCGAAAACTCCGGAGGTAGCTCCGGTGAGCCTTTCCCCACGGGCGGCAGAGGACTACTTTTTCTTCCAGCCGGGACCGTAGACTTCTGTAATGTATTCTTCGGAAGGCTCGTAGCCCAGCGTACTGATCTTGTTGTCCCGTTCTGCCCGATGCATCAGATCTTCTTCAGGCTCGGTGTTTCTGCAGACTCTGGGTGGAGTGGCGTTGGGGAAGTTCCATTCAGTCAGCCATTTGATGACTTGCTGGTTAAGGCTCTCACACACCAGGTCTGCATCACTCTTGATAACCGAGCGAGCCACTCCCTGATGGACTTCAGCCTGGCTGCGACCGCTGCCGTCATCAGTGGTCATCGTCTGGCTGAGAATCACCTTGCTGATGGCTTTGTCCATACGCTGACAGAGCACGTCATAGTCTGCGGTCCCGGATCGAGCCGCCTCGATCAGCTCGATGACAATATTGTCCGGTACTACTATGCCACTGTCGGTTTGTATGGCATCTAATGCCGCCAATGCTTTGTCTCGTTCGATGGGATCTTGTGCCTGTCCGGGTGGCAGCTTGGCCGCTGCAGTGGGCATGCCGAACTTCTCCAGAAAGATCAGCCAGAACTTGATACCGTTGCGCTTGAAGAAGGTGGGCCAGTAAAGCGCATGAGCCAGTCCGAGGCCGTAAGGGTTATCGCTGTGGTCAGCACCGGCTGAAAAGACCCAGAACTTATTCTCTGGCATCAGCTTGCCGTTGGGGTTCTGGACGTTGATCAGTCTCAGGCGGTTTTGCACATCGAACTTGAAACGGGACCTGTCCCTGATCTTGACCGTGTCCAAGGTGACCTGATGACCATCTGTTTGCCAGAGACATTCTGCTACGGAGAGGCCATAGAAAACGCCGTACAGCATCTTGTCGGTAATATCATCGAACACCAGCTGAGTGAGTTGCTCTTTGATAAACTCTGCGGCTGCAACATCTTCAGGACTTGACCTGGTCATCACGCAGGATCTCTTCGTAGAGCTTTAGGTCACGGCCTCGTTGTTGTAAGACAGTGTCAGGGTTTGACAGTAACAGTGACGTATAAGCCTTGGCCATGCGTATGCCATGGTCGGCCTTTGCGATTTCTCCGAGACTAGCTTTCCCTGCCATGATAATATCCTTTTTGGTACGGTTGTTAGTGATATTATACTGCATTTGCTGTATATCCCTATGTTACACGTTCATACAAAATTGAGAGTTCATAAGGAAATCTAATTGACGGAAAAATGGAGTACAGAAGAGCTTAAGGCTTCCGTTGTTGCATATTTGGATATGCATCATAAGGATCTAAACAATGAGCTATTTGTTAAAAAAACATATTACACTGAGCTTTCCGAAAAGTTTGGTAGAACTGAAAAATCATATGAATATAGAATGCAAAATATTTCATATGTATTCTTTCTCATGGGTAGGCAATGGGTTTCAGGATTAAAACCAGCAAAAAATGTCGGTTCAAATAATGCTGAAATTATTGAGCGTCTAATCTGTGAAGTTGAAGGTAAAAGTTATATTGGTGTTGCAGGTTTTGAAACTCAAGTAAGTACCTTCAAAAACAAGGAAATCCTTGATATACCTGTTGGTATTGCAAAACCAACAATATCTAGCGGTAAGGTTACTCAATATACTAGTGATCCAAAAGTAAAAGCATGGGTTCTTAAAGAGTCGCAAGGTAACTGCGAAAATTGCGATTCTCTTGCACCCTTTACAACCGCTGCAGGTGAACCATTTCTCGAAGTTCATCACCTCAAACGCCTTGCTGATGGTGGTTCAGACCGAATTAGTAATGCTATAGCATTATGCCCAAACTGCCATAGAGAATTTCACTATGGACAGAGTAAGTTAGAAAAGATTAATGCTATCTATGCCAAGGTTCCGAGGCTAATCCGAGAGTGAACGTGTCACAAATGCTTCCAGTTCGTTCTCTCCGCTCCTCCCCCCAACGCCGCCTTTGGCGGCGCAGCTGAACTAGACATTATTTCCAGCTGTTGAGGATGTCCCTGAGTAGGCAGGCTTTGTGCCAGCCTCTGCTATGCTGTTCTTCTTTGACATTTAATCAAGGAGTAAACCATGAGTGCGAAACCTAAACCCAAACCTCAGTCGACAGAGATTAATCATATCCGTAACACCCTGACTGACGTAGTTGACGGCCTTGGTCAAACCCGTGGTGAGATGCACCAGAGATTTGACCAGCAGAGCAAAGAAACCAGCGAACGGTTTGACCAGCAAGATAAGCGCCTTGACCAGCAGAGCAAAGAAATCAGCGAACGGTTTGACCAGCAAGATAAGCGCCTTGACCAGCAGAGCAAAGAAATCAGCGAACGGTTTGACCAGCAAGATAGGCGCCTTGACCAGCAAGATAAGCGCCTTGACCAGCAGAGCAAAGAAATCAGCGAACGGTTTGACCAGCAAGATAAGCGCCTTGACCAGCAAGATAAGCGCCTTGACCAGCAAAGCAAAGAAATCAGCGAACGATTTGACCAGCAGGATAAGCGCCTTGACCAGCAAGGTAAGCGCCTTGACCAGCAAGGTTCTGATATTGCCGCTATCAAAGAAATGCTCCAAGCCTTACTCTCCCGCCAATAACCACGCCACCTAACAACACGCTCAACAGGGACGCACATACTGTGCGCCCATCAGCGTCGGGTTATGTTCCTCCGAGGTAAAAATGGAATTTAAAGAATTATCAGAACTGTTATTCGGATTAGTTACAGCTATTGGAACAGTCGCAGTCACACCCTTTAACCCCGGACAAACAAGAAAAGTTCGTGCTGAATTATTAGCGTTCTCTGAAGACATCCAGCAGGTACCATCCCTGTCGTGTTTCGCCCCAGGTGGTGCAGACACTGGGATCGTTCACCTGTTCTGGTTTATCCTCACCACCAAATGTAAGCAATTTCCGTAATTCTGCTGCTTCAGGCTATTGACTCTGCTTCAGTGAAGGTAAAGAATGTGTCCTCCCGGGGCTGCCCAATCAGGTGAATTCGGGGGTTTATGCGACAATCCGGGGGACTTATCCATTCCCTGATAAGAGCATTCCTTGGAACTCTGGCAGATGAGCCTTGCCGGGCGTTATCTGCCGTGTTCCTGACCCTACCCATACAGGAATGTTGAGGCCTTGAATACAGTGTGTACTGCTTTGTACGCTGTCAAAAAAGAGAGGCCGGAGTCCCTAACCGCTCAGGCAGCATGGGCTGTATATGAGCATTAGCTCAGCGGCGTCAAGCCGATTCATTTCTAATAATTAGTACTGCCGAGGGTAAGCAAACGTGGAGCTTTTATCCGGCGCGGACATGGTAGTCCGTTCATTGGCTGATGAAGGGGTAGAGTATATCTATGGGTATCCTGGTGGAGCCCTGTTGCACGTCTACGACGCGATTTTCAGACAAAAAGCAGTCACCCATATTCTGGTGCGCCACGAACAGGCGGCTACCCATATGGCTGACGGCTACGCACGGGCTACAGGTAAGCCCGGAGTAGCACTGGTGACATCCGGGCCTGGCGCTACCAATACGATTACCGGTATTGCCACAGCCTACATGGACTCTATTCCCATGGTGGTAATTTCAGGTCAGGTGCCATCCGGCTTTATCGGGACTGATATGTTTCAGGAAGTCGATATGGTGGGTATTTCCAGACCCATCGTTAAACACAGCTTCCTGGTGAAGAAAGCTGAAGATATTCCGGAGGTTATCCGCAAGGCTTTCCATCTCGCCCAGACTGGACGACCCGGTCCTGTGGTGGTTGATATTCCCAAGGACATCACCGACCTGATCAAAAAATACGAATACAAGTATCCGGAAAAGGTCAAAATCCGTTCTTACAACCCGCCTGCCAAGGGTCATAACGGGCAGATCCGCAAAGCTGTTGAACTCCTGATGAAGGCTCGCAGACCGGTTATTTATGCCGGTGGTGGAGTGGTTCTGGGCCAGGCTTCAGAGCTGCTGACGGAAGTAGCCAGAAAGCTGAACGTACCGGTAACCAATACTTTGAACGGTCTGGGTTGTTTTCCGGGGTCTGATCGTCAGTTTGTCGGGATGCTGGGAATGCACGGCAGCTATTGTGCCAACAAGGCCATGCATGAGTCCGACCTGATTCTGGCGGTGGGTGCCCGTTTTGATGACCGGGTAACCAATAACACTGAAAAGTTCTGTCCGGACGCCAGGATTATCCATATCGATATTGATCCGGCCAGTATTTCCAAAAACGTTGTGGCTGACATCCCCATCGTGGGTCCGGTCGATGCTGTTCTGGAAAACATGCTGGTCCAGATAGATGAATATCAGGGCTCTCAGGACACTGCTGCTCTTGCCGAATGGTGGGCAAGCGTTGATTCCTGGAGAGAAAAAGGTCTGTTCACCTATGAAAAAACTGACGGCATTCTCAAGCCCCAGCAGGTTATTGAGTCTCTTTATCAAGTCACCAAAGGTGACGCCTTTGTGACCACCGACGTAGGTCAGCATCAGATGTTTGCTGCCCAGCATTATCGTTTTAACAAGCCGAATCGCTGGATCAGCTCCGGTGGTCTTGGCACCATGGGTTACGGCCTGCCGGCGGCCATGGGTATCAAGCTGTCCTTCCCTGAAGAACAGGTTGCCTGTGTGACTGGTGAAGGCAGTATCCAGATGAATATTCAGGAACTGTCAACCTGCCTGCAATACGATTTGCACCTGAAGGTGATCAATATCAATAATCAGGCGCTGGGTATGGTACGACAGTGGCAAGATATGCAGTACGACAGCCGTTACTCGCACTCCTACATGGAGTCTCTGCCTGACTTCGTTAAACTGGCGGAGTCTTATGGTCATGTAGGTATAAGAGTCACTCGTCCAGAGGAGCTGTTACCTGCGATGGAAAAAGCCTTCTCTCTGAAAGATCGTCTGGTATTCATGGATATTCAGGTAGATCCCGATGAGCATGTCTATCCCATGCAAATCAAGGAGGGTGGCATGTGTGACCTGTGGCTCAGCAAGACGGAGAGAACCTGATGAGACGGATTATCTCTGTGCTGGTCGAAAACGAACCGGGTGCTCTGTCACGTATTGTCGGGTTGTTTTCCCAGCGTAACTACAACATTGAAACCCTCACCGTTGCACCTACGGAAGATGCGACACTGTCTCGTCTGACAGTGACCACCTCCGGTAATCCACAGGTGATTGAGCAGATTACCAAGCAGCTGAACAAGCTGATTGATGTGGTCAAGCTGGTGGACCTGACCGAAGGTCATCATGTTGAACGTGAGCTGATGCTGATCAAGGTTCGTGCAAGCGGTCCGCTGAGAGCTGAAGTGAAACGCACAGCGGATATCTTCAGAGGTCAGATAGTCGATGTCACCAGCTCGGTTTATACCATTCAGCTGGCCGGAACCCAGGACAAACTGGATGGCTTTATTGCCGCCATTGGTCAGGCCCAGGTGCTGGAAGTGGTTCGCAGTGGTACTACGGGCATTGCCCGTGGCGAGAAAGTTTTGAGTTTGTAACGCTTCTTTTAACTCCTTTCTTATTGATACCTCTCCGGCTCTGACCGGGGAGGCTTTCTCTTCTAACCTGTATTCTTTTTAAAAGCAGCGGTTCTAAAGTTATCTATACTGTCCGGCGTTATAAATCACGAATTGGACGTATCGATGGTCAGATACCGAATTGGACGGCAGAATACTTTAAAGGTACTCATCGTTTTTTTTGCGCTTTCCGGGCACGGTTATTTACAGGCTGAGACAAAAACATTTAGATACGCCGTAACAGGTCTGAGCGTGCTGGCGGCACTTACGTTTATAGTATCGTGGAATGTTTCTGGTGAGGAAGATGACTTCATCCCTTTTGTTACTGGAAGGCGAGCAGCTATGGGCTACCCTGTCCAATCTATATTTCAGGGTGTGGAGAATTATCGACCTGACCGTTGGATTATTACCAGTAAACTGATCGGTGAAACGGAAGGACCAAGGTTTGTTAAGCTGTCTGATGTGGAATACTGGTGGAGTCTTTTTCATTTTAATACAGACCCGAGAGCGATGAACCTGTTCAACCATCTTGAAAAAGATTACCAGAGATGGAAGAACCTCACTCAGGCCAAATCAGGAGATTTACCTTCTGATTTTCTGCACTACTCGTCCCTGGTCGCCAGCAACTGTGAAGCCATTCATATTAATGTTAATACTGCTGACAATAACCTTAAGGCATTCCATGGAGGCGATTACCTGAATAGCCGCATGCTCTGTCAGAACTGGCTGGGCGATTTTATTAAATGGCATGCCTATTTTCCCAGTCGCTACAATAAATCAATCCCGGTGGTTCTGGTGCCTGACTGGCGTGAAGGGAAGGGAATCATCTCCGACGGATCGACGTTGAGTAAGGTGATCGGAGGCGGCAGTGTCACTTACCTGTTTAATGCTAACTATGACTTTCGCAAGTTGCGTTCACTTTATGGCAACTCTGATCAGGAGTTAATTGTGGTAACGGATCGACCCGGCTATCAACTGAAGAGGGTTAGACGGTGGCCGTCGTGGTTTTATAGCATCTTCCTGCCCGAGCCTTTCTGGTTAGAACATACACGTTGTGACCCAGTGGCTGGGGGATGTCGTTTCAAAAATTTCTCCGGGAGTGCGGAGAAAGTGACTCCTTACCTGCTGAGCCACCCCGACACAGGAAAGCAGATTCTTATATTTCATCATGGTGAGACCCTTGTCGCCTGGAATCTGGGTTCACTCTGGTCATCCGAAAATAAGGTGGTTTCCATACGAGCAAAAAACAACCGATTTAAGCTGAACCTGACCGAAGCGTTTGACCTCGACACAACAAACTAAATAGCCGTCTACAACAGCCGCTACTAAAAATCTGACATAATCTGTAATTATGTAGACTTATCTACGCCGTCCACATGGATGCACGACGAATCGTGTCTAACTCCACTCTTGCGTAGGGTTTAGGGTCTGGGCGACCCCGTCGAGCTGTAACGTGTCTCGACCATAATTATCAAGGTTAAAACTCGCACTGTAATCCCTATCATGCAGAGTTTTACATTTTGGACACCGCCACTCACGATCAGACAAAGTAAGATTGTCATTTACGTAGTCGCAAGTATGAACCGCACATTTCTTCGAGCTGGGAAAGAACCGATCTGCAATCACAACCTGGCATCCTCTCAGCTCTGCCTTGTATTCAACCAGTTCTCTCAGCTTACCGAAACCTGCGTCACTGATTGCTCTTGCCAGTTTGCGGTTTTTTACCATGCCTTTGACATTCAGATTTTCGAGGGTGATTATTTTGAATCTTGACGTCAGATAATCACTTACCTCATGTAGTACGGCTGATCGCTGGTTACTTATCCGGTAATGCAGTTTGGCAACCGCTCGCTTGGCTTTCACATAGCGGTTGCTTCCCTTTGTTTTGCGGCTTAACGCTCTCTGTTTCCTGTTAAGGCGTTTCAGAGAGCCTTTCAGTTTCTGATTAGCAGCAAAGGTTTTGCCATTCGAGCAAATAGCTAAATCTTTGATGCCAAAATCAACGCCTACAGACTCATTGCTTTGTGCTTTTGGGTCGTAATCCTGAGTGTCTACCAAAATAGAAGCGAAATACTTTTCGGCTCGCTTACTGATCGTCACCTGACAGGGTGTTCCTGTGAATCTCAGCTCTTGGCGCATCTTGATGCGGGTTTTCAGTTTCTCAATGCGAAGTGTTCTGCCATCAACATCAAACTTGGGTTTTTCTCTGAGAGAAAAACTGTCGTGTAGTCCTCGCTTCTTGAATCTTGGATAACCTGCTTTTTCTCCTTTCTTCACCCGACGAAAGAAGTGAGTAAAGGCGTCATGAAGATCGTCGATTGTGTTCCTGGTGACACGTTGGCTGACTTCGGCATACCAGGGAAACTCAAGCCTGAGTTCTTGGTATTTTTCATTGGCAGCCTTCTTTGACCATTTAACGCCTTCTTGATTGAAATGGGCTAACAGTTGATTGAACGCATGACGACGAGAACCACAAGCCCTATCAAGATAATCGGCTTGTTGTTTTGTCGGTCTGAGTTCAATCTTGTGAGCTAACAACATCTTGCAAAGTCTCAAGCATCTTTTTATGTTTCCTGCTTCGGCTGCCGTACAGTCTTGCGTTGAATACAGTGATTATTTCCAATACATCATTGGCTAGCTCTTCCTCAAACGAAGGCTGATCGCCTTTATGTACAATGACTATTTCTATTCCCTGCAATTCACATAGGGAGAAAACCAATTCAGAACCGAACCTTAGCAGCCTGTCTTTATGTGAAATCACCAGTCGTTTAATCTGGCGTTTCATTATCAACTCAAGCAGCTGATTGAGTCCTTTTTTCCGGTAGTTCATGCCAGAGCCAAGATCACGTATAACCTGAGTTCGCCAACCTTTTGCAGAACAGTAGGCTTCCAGTAACTCTTGCTGCCTGTCTAAGTCTGGCTTTTGGTCGTGACTGGAGACTCTGCAATAGCAAAGCGTAGGCGCAGCTTCGTTACTTAAGCCCATCAATTCAGACACGTCGTAGTAACGAGTTCCGCCTTTGGTCTTTCTGGCAGGAAGCAGCTCACCTGTACTTTCCCATTTACGTAGTGTTACTGGGTCTGTACCAAGTAAACGAGCTGCCTCACCTATCTTCACTAATCTCTTATCCATGCTTGAGATTATATAAGATTATTTTACATTATAATAGATTTCTGCGAACTGTTTTTAACCCTCAAGTCGGGATGGTCTGCTCATTTCCAGAGAATGTTTTTCGAGTAGCATTCCTGCCCCGTATTCTGTAAACAGAAGCTGTTCTGTAATTATCTATACTGGATGGCGTTATAAATCACGCATTGGAAATATCGATGCTTAGACATCTGGTTGGACAGCAGAAGATTTTAAAGGCATTCATCGTTTTTTTTGCGCTTTCCGGGCACAATCATCTAAAGGCCGGGATGAGGGCATACAAAGACACTATTGTGGGGCTGGCGATTCTGGCAGGGGTGACAATAGGAATATCGTACTATGTTTTCACGGAAGATGAATTCATTTTTTATGTCAGTAAAAAACAGTCAGCTTCGGGCCATCCTGCCCACCCTTTGTTTATAGGCGTGGTCAATTATCAAACTAATCGTTGGATTATTACCAGTAAGCTGATCGGTAATACAGAAGAACCACAGTTCGTTAAGCTGTCTGAAGTAGAGTACTGGCGGAGCGGCCGTAAGGCAGTGATCGAGCAGAGACTGAATAGCCTGTTCAGTCATCTTGAAAAGGATTATCAGAGATGGAAGAATCTCACTCAGGCCAAACTGGGACATGTGCCTTCTGGTTTTCTGCACTACTCGGCCCTGATCGCCAGCAACTGTGAAGCCATTAATACGGGTATCAAAACCCTCAAAGCATTTCATAAATCTGCAGATGATTATCTTGATAGCCGCGCACTCTGTCAGAACTGGCTGGATCGCTTTGTTAAGTGGCATTCCTATTTTGCCAGTTACTACAATAGGTCAATACCGGTGGTTCTGGTGCCTGACTGGCGCGAAGAAGTAGACATTAAGGATGAATCGACGCCCAGTACAGTGATTGGTGGTCATTTACACAGTAGTGTCGCTTATTTATTTAATGCCAATTATGACTTTCGCAAGTTGAGTTCACTATATGGCGACTCTGATCAGGAATTAATTGTGGCAACGGATCGATCCGGTTATCAACTGAAGAGGATCAGTCTGTGGGCCCTGCGACAGTTCGACGTCTTCCTGCCAGAACATCAGAGGCTTGTCTGGTCTGAGCATGTACCTTGTGACCCAGTGACCGGGGGCTGTCGCTTCAAAAATTTTTCCTGGAGTGCAGGGCAAGTGACTCCTTACCTGCTGAGTCACCGTGATACAGGAAGGCAGATTCTTATATTTCATCATGGGGAGACCCTTGTCGCCTGGTGTCTGGGCAAGCGATGGTTTGACAAAAATAAAGTGGTTATGAAGAAAGCAAAAAACAATCGATTTGAGCTAAACCTGATCGAAGCTTTTAACCTGGAAGTGAAAACGGACTGATCGGACTGTCCTCCACGGAAATCGCCTATAGAAGCTCCCAGAAAGCACGAATCAATGGGCTTTTGAGTTTTTTGTCCAGCACACACAGTCCCACATCGTAAGCTGCCAGCCAGGGGGTGATGTTCAGAATCTTAACCTTGTCAGACAGTGGGCTGTTATCCAGTACAATCTGGGGTACAACGCCAACTCCAAATCCCAGGCTGACCATGCTGACAATGGCTTCATTACCAGCGACTTGGGCGTATATTTTTGGCTTGATGCCCTTGGTTGAAAACCAGTGATCAACCCGCTGTCGTCCGATACCTTTTTCTGACAGGATCATGGGCGTTTTGCTCCACTCTTCAACCGTCCCGGGGGGTGGAATTTCACCCGAAGCAGGGCCTATGAAGACCAGTGGTGAAAGTCCGATGCTGTGAAACTGAATTTCTGAAGATAAACTATCCGGACGGGCAGAAATGGCTATATCTTCTTTTCCAGAGCTGATCAGGTCAATGGCTGAGTCAGGGTCGCCGGTATGAAGCTTGATTTCAATGCTCGGATAGCGTTGTCGAAAGCGCTTGAGAATGTCATAAAGAAAGCTGTAGCTGGCTGTCACGGAGCAATAAACACTGATCTCACCCTTCAACTCTTTGGATTCGGCTATCAATTCGTTGCGAATCGCTGACCACTGAATCAGGGTTTCCCGGGCATATCTCTCGAACCTAATGCCTTCTGTGGTAAGACTGACACTGCGATTGTCCCGTTCAAACAGGTATACCCCCAAATTATTTTCCAGATGCTGAATGCTTCGGCTCAGGGTAGATGGACTGACATGGCAGGCTGCGCTGGCACGGCCGAAATGGAGCGTTTCAGCGAGACTCAGGAAATGCCTCAGTGGTTTCAGATCCATAATGACCGTTTTTCACCCTCACTCATGGCTGTTTTTCACCTTTGCTCAAGCATGTTTCGTAATATGAAACGTTGTATTGCAAATATATCATTTTACGAAATGATCTGTCTGCTTTAATCTCCAAATCAACGTTTTCAGCCCGGACAAGAAAAGATAACCCGGGGCGTTTTATTCAGGAGTCCGCCATGAAAGTTTATTACGATAAAGACTGTGATCTCTCCCTTATCCGTGGTCAGAAAGTATCCATCATTGGCTATGGCTCTCAGGGTCATGCCCATGCCAATAACCTCAAGGACTCCGGGGTAGATGTCACTATTGGTCTGCGCAAGAACTCCGCTTCAGTTGCCAAAGCCGAATCTGCGGGCCTTAAGGTACTGGACGTAGCTGCTGCAGTCGCCCAGGCTGACGTAGTCATGATCCTGACTCCGGATGAATTCCAGTCTCAGCTGTATAAGCGTGAAATTGAGCCTAACCTGAAGCAGGGTGCAACCTTGGCATTTGCTCACGGTTTCGCTATTCACTACAACCAGATTGTTCCGCGCGCTGATCTGGACGTCATCATGATTGCCCCTAAAGCACCGGGTCACACTGTGCGTTCCGAGTTTGTTAAAGGCGGTGGTATCCCAGATCTGGTTGCTATCTATCAGGATGCTTCCGGAAAGGCCAAAGATCTGGCCCTGTCTTACGCCTGTGGCGTAGGTGGTGGTCGTACCGGTATCATCGAAACTACGTTCAAAGATGAAACCGAAACCGATCTGTTTGGTGAGCAGGCTGTGTTGTGTGGAGGTGCTGTAGAGCTGGTTAAGGCCGGTTTCGAGACCCTGACCGAAGCAGGTTATGCTCCTGAAATGGCTTACTTCGAATGTCTGCATGAGCTGAAGCTGATTGTCGACCTGATGTACGAAGGCGGGATCGCCAACATGAACTACTCCATCTCCAACAATGCCGAGTATGGTGAGTATGTAACCGGTCCAAGAGTCATCAACGATGAATCTCGTAAAGCCATGCGCGAAGCTCTGAAAGACATCCAGAACGGTGAGTACGCCAAGAAATTCATCACTGAAGGTGCAATGAACTATCCGTCCATGACTGCATATCGTCGTAACAACGCTGCTCACCCGATTGAAAAGACCGGTGCCAAGCTGCGTGAAATGATGCCCTGGATCACCGAGAATCAACTGGTTGATAAAGATAAGAACTGATTGTTAAAAACAATTTTTCAAAAAAGGCGCCTTGTGCGCCTTTTTCAGTTTAAAAAGCACAAATTTTTTCTGATAGATGACGCTGTTCGTAAAGTCGTCTACCTTGCGACTATGATAGCTTTCAGGAAACGAACAATGCCTGCCAGGCAAAGGAAGCCAGCCATAAATCGACTCATGATCGAATTTTGAATAACGGCTAATGGATTATGATTAATTTGGGCAGGGATACAGTTAAAGCTGTAGTCTTTTTATTTCCGGAGCGCATTTTACAATAGTTGCGATGGTTGTGAATTAAGAGACCGTAGGCAGATTTTCTGGAGCAGTACGTTGAGAAAAAAAATCGCCCATTTGAAAACCCAGCCTCACATTATGGCAATACTGGGTTTGGTCTTAGCGACACTCTGTTGGGGGGGCAACCTGGTAGCGGGCCGGATCAGTGTGGGAGATATCCCTCCCGTCGCGCTGTCATTCTGGCGATGGGTTCTGGCTCTTCTGATTCTGTTTTCGTTCACCGCAAAGCAACTGATTCAGCAGAGAAAGCTGATTTTTAAAAGTCGTTATCAATTACTGGTCCTGGGGTTCTTCAGCATTACCTGCTTTAACACATTACTCTATATCGCAGCTCAATCCACACAGGCGGTAAACCTGGGTCTGATACAAATAGCTCTGCCCATCATTACCATGATTCTCGCTATTCCTCTGTTGAATACTTTTCCTAAAAAAAGGCAGTTGTTTGGCATGGGAATGGCTATTCCAGGACTGTTGACGATTTTCACTAAGGGAGAGTGGTCATCGATGGCCAGCCTGGATTTTGGCAAAGGAGATATGATCATGTTGTTCGCGACCTGTTGCTGGGGTTCTTATACGGTTTTGCTCAAGCGTTTTGAATTGCCTTTGTCCGGGGCTCAGCTATTAACCATAATGGTCGCGATTGGGGTGGTGATCCTCTTGCCCTTTTACCTCTGGGAGCTATCGATGAAAGGTGGCTTTGCCGTGAGTCCGAAAGCACTTTTCCTGATCAGTTACTCAGTTCTGTTTGCTTCATTGGTCGCCTACATGTCATGGAATTTCGGCGTGTCTTTGCTCGGGGCAAACAATGCGGCTATGTTTAACCTCCTGATCCCGGTGTTTTCAGCCATGTTCGCTATTCCCATCCTTGGAGAAACGCTTTATCAGTACCACCTGGTAGGGGCTGGGTTGATCTTTACAGGATTATGGATAACCAATAGAAAATATTCTTCAACAGACAACCCGGGTTAGACTCCGTGTGTGAATGGATGAGGGCTTAAGCCAGTGCCAATGGTTCAAGAGGTTTAAAAGATCACAGACATGTTTTTTTGGAGCAGTAACTTGAGAGAAAAAATGGTCCATTTGATTGCTCATTCCCACATTCTGGCAATACTGGCGGTGGTGTTAGCGACTCTCTGTTGGGCGGGGGAGAACCTTGTCGCAAACCAGATGAGTGTAGAAGGCATTCCTCCCATCGCGCTGTCATTCTGGCGATGGACTCTGGCTTTTCTGATTCTGTTTTCGTTTACCGGCAAGAAACTGATTCAACAGAGAAAGGAAATCTTTCAAGGTCGCTATCAATTACTGGCCTTGGGATTCCTCGGCATTTTCTGCGCTAACACACTGCTTTACATCGCTGCTGAATCTACACAGGCAGTGACTTTGGCCCTGATAGAGATGATTCTACCTGTCATTACAATGATCCTGGCGGTTCCTCTGCTGCATGTTTTTCCTAAAAAAAGGCAGCTTCTCGGTATGGGAATGGCGATTCCCGGACTACTCACGATTTTAAGTAAAGGAGAGTGGTCAATGCTGGTCAGTCTTGATTTTGGCAGAGGAGACATGATCATGTTTCTTGCTATGTGCTGCTGGGGTCTTTATACCGTTTTGCTCAAGCGTTTTGAACTGCCTTTATCCGAGGCTCAGCTGCTAACCACACTAATCGGAATTGGGGCGATGTTTCTTTTGCCCTTTTACCTCTGGGAACCTGTGAGTGAGCGCAGCTTATCCATTAGTCTGGATGCACTTTATGTGATCATTTACGAGGTTTTGTTTGCTACTCTGGTCGCCTATCTTTCATGGAACTTCGGCGTGTCTGTGTTGGGACCAAGCACTGCGGCGATGTTTCACTTTTTGATACCCGTGTTCTCAGCTATGCTCGCTATCCCCATTCTTGGGCAGACGCTTTATCAGTTCCACCTGATAGGGGCAGGATTAATCTTTACAGGGTTGTGGATAAGCAATAGGTAATATTCTTCAACAGGCAGTCCGGGAGGGACAGACTCCCGAGCAATCTTTCCTCACCCAAAGTGAAGTAAAGGTAGCTCTGATCACTCATGACTGTTGCAAGGTGGCAACGAACTTGCGTGACTCATCAATGGAGTGCTGCATATCTCTTAGCAGGCGATCAATGTCCAGCTTAATGGCACCAAATTGGCCCTTGAGTGCCGCAATAGCCCGTGCATTGAGGTTGTGTTTCAGATACAAAACCTGATCCCGGAAGGCATTCAGAACCGGTTGCATGCGTTTTTCTGATTGTTCCACGCTGGCCAGCATTTTTTTGTACTGATGACGGGTCTCATTCAGCTGCAGTTGACTGGCACGACGAAGACCGGCGCTGGAATAGAGCTCCAGCTCTTCTTCCCACTCTTCAAAGAGTGCTTCCGAGACATCTTTAACGGCCTGGATGCGCTTACGAACCTCATCTGCAGAAGCTACGCTGTCCTCGTAATCAGTGTTAAGCTGGTCATAAAGTGCTTCCAGATCACCACCATTAAAGTTGACGACGCTGCGGAACTGTTCCAGTGCCGAGCTAAATTGCTCTTGAGCTTCTTCCTGAGCGGCCTGAGAACTCTCGATGCGGTCGACCAAAATCTCGCGCTTGTAAACGCCTACCTTTTCCATGGCGCTGTAATAAGTACTCTGGCAGCCTGTCAGAAAGACCGAAAAAATAACCAGCAGGACGGGTATTCCTGCCCGGAATGCTGAGGGCATAGTGCTAATCTTCCTGATTTTTAATGGCGTCAATGACTTTCTGGTTGCGCTTGTCTGCCAGGTGACTGTTAACAACAAACAGGGCATGAATGATTCCGGGAATCCAACCCAGCAGGGTCAGGATAATATTAAGGATCATCTGACCCGGTTTGCCACATAAAAGAACGGCTACCGGGGGTAAAAGTATTGCCAGAAAATAACGCATAACGTCTCCCTGAGTGTGTTTTAGTTGCAGCCTTTGCGGACCAGCGGGTTGCCTCCATCATAGTCTGTCATTTTATGCTGCAGTAGTAGTTTATTGCCGAGCAAGAAGATCAAGCAGTCTCAGCACTTCTTCCTGAAGATTTCTGGAGGCCAGGGCCAGATTAGAAGCAAATTCTTCTGCTGTGCCATGTTTACTGTCCATCAGGTCTGTCACCGATTTTACCGCAACCATAGGCGTCTGGTAATGGGAGGCTACCCAGGCAATGGCCGCGGCTTCCATCTCTTTGTTGACCATAGGTTCCTGACGCAGAATGGCTTCATCGGTTGGACTCATATCGAGAGAGTTGCCGGTGCAGACAATAGAGGTGGGCAAATCCAGTTTTCGGGCCAGGTCCACTGCCACTTCGCACTGAAAATTACCGTCTCCATAGGCTTCGTAATGGTCGCCCATGGGGATACGACGGTCAAAGAAACGAATGCGCTCGCCAATATAAACGTCACCAATTTTACTGCCCTTGTCGGAAAAACCACCACAGGTTCCGGCATTGATGACAAGTTCCGGTGACAAGAGGCGAAGTGCTTCATACGCCGCCAGGGTTGCTGGCTGGGTGCCGACATTTTCTACACCGTGAACAGAGTCGGAGCCGTTGGTAATCAGATTGATGCTCAGATTCTTATACTCACCCGCAAAGGTTTTGCAGGGTAGCAGGGGATTTGTGTCGTTTGTTTCGGTCAGGCCCAGTTTCTCAATGAGTGGCGCTGCTTCCTGTTTCATGGCCACAACCATTGTAATTCTTTTCATAGCGATCAATTTGGTTGGTAATGGAATTTTATAGTTTCTCGTTATAAGAAGTTAATTCCAATAGGTAAAACCTTATATTTTTATCTGCCTTCCTCCCCATGCCATTTCGGCATTAATCCTTCGCTTTAGGCATTTCACAAGCTCCCTGGGAGTCTTAATTATAGGACCATAGTTTCTAATGATGTTGCTAATCTTGCAGTCACCAATTAAATGGAGTGTGTCGTGTTAGGAGTACTGGGCGGAATGGGGCCTCTGGCTACCGTAGACTTTATGCAAAAAATCATTGCTTTGACGCAAGCCAGTAAGGATCAGGAGCACCTGCCCATGCTAGTGCATAATGTCCCCCAGATTCCTGATCGCAGTGCCTGTATTCTTGACGGTTCCGAGGATCCTTTTCCGGCTTTGTTGAGAGGGTTGAGAAGTCTTGAACGAGGCGGTGCCCAGTGTGCAGTGATACCCTGTAATACTGCGCATTTCTGGTTTGATAAGCTGCAAAAACAGGCACGAATTCCAATGATCAGTATTCTGGGTTGTGTGCAACAACACATCCGACGAAATAATCTGCGCAAAATAGGTGTTATGGCCACCAGCGCTACGGTTTCAGCCATAATGTACCAACCGCAGATAGAGGACGGTGGTCGTGAATGCCTGATACCTGATCAGGGAATGCAGACGCTGATGATGGCTGCCATCTATGATATTAAGGCAGGGCGTCTGGAGCAGGGCAGTCAGAGTATGAAAGTGGTTTTTGATGATCTGGTCAGTCAGGGCGCTGAGGCCGTTATTCTGGGCTGCACAGAAATTCCCGTAGGTCTTGCCGACGTTGTGAAAACAAATCCTGGACAGTGCATTGATGCAACAGCGCTGTTAGCCGGAGCTTGTGTTGACTGGTACAGTCAGCAGGAAGAAAAAGAAGCTGCTTGAGAAGCGGGTGTAAGTTGAACTGAAGTCTGGGAGTCGTGCCTGAATGAATCTGGAAACCAAGTGGCTGGAAGATTTTCTGGCATTGGCCGAACTGAGAAATTTTTCCCGTGCTGCTGATTTTCGAAACATCACACAGCCTGCTTTTGGTCGAAGAATTCGTTCTCTGGAGCAGGCGGTCGGTTTTGAGCTGGTAGACAGGGGAACGGTACCCATCAAGCTGACTCCGGAAGGGCGTTTGTTCAGAACAACGGCCAGGAATCTGCTTCGTCAAATGGAAGAGGGTCTGGGTCAGTTACAGGGCGTCGTCTCCGGGCAGGCCATTGATTTTGCAGCAGCTCACTCCCTGTCGGTGACTCTGTTACCGGAATTGATTGAGCAGGTGAGTAAAGATGGGCAATTACTGCAAACCAGAGTAGAAAGTATTGATGTTGATCTCGCGGTAGAGGCGCTGCAGGAAGGTAATTGTGATTTTCTCCTGGCGTTCAATGTTGAAGCTTTAATGCAGCCGCCCTTTGAATATCTGAGACTGGGGATGACGCGTCTGTTGCCTATTTGTCTGCCTGATGATCGGGGAAAACCGATGTTTCCTGATACTGGTCCTGACACTGTACCTCTACTCCGCTACAGCCCCAATGCTTTTATGGGGCGCAAGGTCAACAGTCTGTTGAGTGCATCGGACGTTCCCGTACTCTTTCAGACGGTAATGGAGTCTTCCCTGACTAACCTGCTCAAGGAAATGGCTCTTAAGGGCAAAGGGGTTGCCTGGTTACCGGATTATTCCGTACAGGATGAGCTGAAGTCTGGTCAGCTGGTCCCCTATTCTGAAAGAGCTGACTGGACGGGCTCTATAGAAATTCTGCTTTATCGAAACACGGTTCGACTGCATGACAGAGCTGAAAGGTTATGGGCTGAGTTGAGCCAGCGTTGTGAGTCAGGATGGCAGCTTATGGAAACAGTCTATTCCCGGTCAGGCTGCTAGACCTCCCCGTCAAGTGGAGGGCAGTTAAAAGCCAGCTGTTTTTTCTGCCGACCACTCATTGCTATTTAGGAATGCGGCGACAGGCTTCTCGTCGGATTTAGAATTTTCCGGGAGCTCTGGTCATTTTTTGCAGTGAGTTAAGGCGTTTTGATTTTTAGTCAAGGCTATGCATCCAGTCCGGGATCAATAGATTCGCTTCGACGATCCTTCTGAGTTTAATCAGTGCCAGGATCTGAGCTTTTTTGGTGCGAAAGTTCTGATGTAGGCAGAAGAAATGCCAGATTGTCTTGGTGGTTTAACATGATACTTTCGTGCTGACGAGCGATCGTATGACTTGCCAGGGTCATGCAGTATTCATGCCTTTCATGGTAGAGTGTGTTTTTTCACCTTTATGTCGATGAGCAGATGCTGAAATGAGCGATAAACCGGAACGACCCGAAAATGGAAAAGATGCTGTGGACGGTCTGTTTCCCGTCGATGAGCACTTTGAAGAAGTGGTCGAAGGTGGGGAGACCGTTCGTCACAAAGGCATTTATATCCTGCCTAACCTGTTTACAACAGGTAATCTGTTCTGTGGTTTTTACGCCATTATCAGTGCTCAGGCGGGTTTTTTTACCCAAGCCTGTATTTCGGTCTTTGTTGCTATGATTCTGGATGGCCTGGATGGTCGTGTTGCCCGGATGACCAACACCCAGAGTAAGTTTGGTGCGGAGTACGATAGTCTGGCAGATATGGTGACTTTTGGTGTGACGCCTGCCATGGTCGCTTACAGTTGGGCTCTGAATGATCTGGGTAAAGTGGGCTGGATGGTTGCCTTCATTTATGCAGCTTGTGCTGCTTTGCGTCTGGCCCGTTTCAATACTCAGCTGGAAGTAACAGATAGCCGCTATTTCACCGGCCTGGCCAGTCCTGCTGCAGCAGCACTGGTCATTGGTATGGTATGGGCGCTGAGTGATTTTGGTATCGACGGCAACATGATGGGTATTGCATTGCTGGGCGCTCTGATTACAGGTCTGGCGGGTGTGCTGATGGTCAGTAATTTTAAGTACAACAGTTTCAAAAAACTGGACCTGAAAGGACGGGTGCCTTTCATTTTTATGATTGTCATGGTTTTGGCTTTTGCCGTTGTCTTTACCGATCCACCCAGAGTGCTTATGTTGATTTTCCTGAGTTATGCCTGCTCCGGACCGATAATGTTCCTGATTGGAAAAACCAGAAAGCAAACGGCTTCTGAATGACTCAGGAGCTAAGCAGTTTTACTCTGGTTCCCACGCTGTGATCCACAGCACCTGAAAGTCTGGGAGCCAGAGTTTTGCTAAACCCTCTTCCATGAGGAGGACACAAATACACACTTATTTTCTTGATCTATCCTTTCTCTCTGAAAACCAGAAGACAGGGATAGGATTATTAAGCACTCACTCTATTCAGCGTTGCTGTTGCTGTTGCTGTCGTCGTCTGTCATCGGCTATGGCAAGCCGTTGGCAAGACGTTTTATTGTCGAGTTTGAACAGAATGTAGATTCTCCGGGCCAGAGCTTTTCTGTAAAGCATGATCTGCGGACATGGTCTGGAAGCCCGGCAGACATTGTCGGACAAAACGCTTACGCAGAGCCCTATTTGTCAGCTGATAACAAACGACACAAACCCGACACTTACTGGGTAAAAACAACCATCATTGAGTCGATTTCGTGGCAAAGGCTTTGTGCCACGAGTCTGCTGGTTGCTTGCGAACTGATCCTGACTGGCAAAGACACTCCTCTGAGCCTAAACCCCTATTCCTGGTTACCTGTAGAAGTGATTGTCACTTTCAGTCGGCTTTTAATAAGCTATTGGAACCCCGATTCACCGCTTTTTAAACCGATTGATCAACAAGAGTCGGCGTTTATGTTGACACAGGGGGATCACCCGTTTGCAAACATCACCATGATGTTTGGCTCTGAACATGATCAGCAACAACACCAGCCATTAGAATCGTCCGGCCAGCAAGCCCCAAGAGCCAGCCGCCACCGGACAGGCTCTTTTAACAGCCCCCGGAATACTGGTTATGGCCACGGTAGCGGAGGCTATGAACAACACCAACATACGCAGGGTTTAAATTGTTTCGTCCACCCTTGTTATGGCGTTTGTCGATTCCGACAATCTACCGATTCATCCGATAACGATGCGCAGAATTGTGAAGGAGTTTTGGCAGAGAGGACAGGAGTAACCAATGGACACAGCTTATGCACCCATTTGGCCAATATACGCTGTTATAGTTGTGACTCTGAAGAAGGGGGGGCAGATTCAAACACCATAGGTGCCGCCTATGCAATTTCTCCAGACGGGCAAGTAAGGTGCAACGCTATCCTGAGGCTGTCGCAAAAGCCCAACAACTCGTTCCCATGCTCTGAGGTCGTCATTCCCGCGAAGGCGGGAATCCAGCGCCAACGGTGAATCTCTGCCTTCTCGGGGATGACAAGGCCAGGGGGGCACCGGGCAGTATGGTTCTGGTGGTGAGTCTGTGTGGATTCCCGCCTTCGAGACTGTCGCAAAACTCTAACAACTCGTTCCCACGCTCTGAGGGTGTCGCAAAACTCCAACAGCTTGTTCCCATGCTCTGAGGTCGTCATTCCCGCGAAGGCGGGAATCCAGCGCCAACGGTGGATCTCTGCCTTCTCGGGGATGACAAGGCCAAGGGGGCATCGGGCAGTATGGTTCTGGTGGTGAGTCTGTGTGGATTCCCGCCTTCGAGACTGTCGCAAAACTCTAACAACTCGTTCCCACGCTCTGAGGGTGTCGCAAAACTCCAACAGCTTGTTCCCATGCTCAGAGGTCGTCATTCCCGCGAAGGCGGGAATCCAGCGCCAACGGTGGATCTCTGCCTTCTCGGGGATGACAAGGCCAAGGGGGCATCGGGCAGTATGGTTCTGGTGGTGAGTCTGTGTGGATTCCCGCCTTCGCGGGAATGACGAGAATGAAGTCGGGAATGACGGGAGTCAACTCGTTCCCTCGCTGGAGAGGGTTTTGCGACAGCCTCCTTCGCGGGAATGACGAGAATGAAGCCGGGAATGACTGGAGTCAACTCGTTCCCTCGCTGGAGAGGGTTTTGCGACACCCGCCTTCGCGGGAATGACGGGAATAAAGCCGGGAATGACTGGAGTCAACCCATTCCCACGCTGGGGAGAGTTTTGCGACAGCCTCTCCTGGTCGGGGAGGCTGGTCAACTGCGGCAATGCGGAAAGGTCTGTGAGAATTCTAAAGCCCTGTCGAATCACAAAAGTAACTTCCACAGCGGACAAAAAACCTGTGACTTGACCGTGGTCGGACAGGATGGCCAACAGCGGCCATGCAGGATGGTTTGCAAAAATGCTAAAGAGATGTCGAATCACAAAATAAGAGATCACAGTGCGCCACGAACTTGCGATGTGAGAGTCGTCGGGAAAAATGGCCAGCTGCGACCATGTGGGAAGTTCTGCAAAAATGCCCGGGTCCTTTCGAATCACAAAAGGATACATCGAAAACGTAAGGCTACTGATGTTGAACAGGACAATGTTCTCAGTCCGTGAACTGACACCCGCATTTTCAGAGACTGTCGCAAAATTCCAACAACGCGTTCCCATGCTCCGAGGGTGTCGTGAAACCCAAGAGCAATGAGAACTAAACAAAAAATCGAAGTGCACCAGAACCCATCAGGATATGTTTTCTCCTGCTCCTTTCGGTTATGGGTAGTGCCTGTCAGAAAACCCCTGAAAAATCTCTGCTAATTCTGACAGGCAGGAACTGATAGAGGCCAGCTTCCAATATCAAGACGGATAAAGAGCACTTTCCACATCATATTGCTTAAAATGCAATCAAAATCGATAATCTGTGGCCACTCCAAGCCCTCAAGCATGGCATGATTAAAAGCATAGGGACAGGCATCAGGTAGCATCAGGAAAAGCAAAAACACAGGAGCAAAAATACATCGGATGCGAGGAACAGTCCAACATAGCCAGAAGCCACCCGCCACAGAATGAAACGGGTCATGGGCTATGCACAGGCCTATCTTCCACCTGCTCTGGCTAATGAGGCTGCTTAACGGTTTTGCAACACCTTCGGAGTATGACACGAGTTGATTAGCGCACAGTGCTTCCTCTTCTCTGCCTCTCCTGCCATTGAGTATCCATATCGACTCGGGCAGAAGATGGAGGCAAGACATCTACACCTCGGATGAGGTCTGCAGCCCTCTCCGCCACCATGATCGTAGGGGCATTCAGATTGCCATTGGGAATGGTTGGGAATATGGAGGAGTCCACTACTCTCAATCCTTCCAGTCCTTTAACCCTTGTCTTTGGATCGACCACAGACATGTTATCCGTTCCCATCTTGCAGGAGCAGGATGGATGATAGGCACTTTCTACGGATTCCCGAACAAAGGCATCGATCTGTTCATCGGTTTGGACGCTTTCTCCCGGCTGTATTTCTGAGCCCCGGTATTCATCGAACGCCGGTTGGTTGATGATTTCCCGGGTCAGTCGAACGCATTGTCTGAAGCCTTCCCGGTCTTCTTCGTGGGACAAATAGTTGAACCGAATACCGGGGTGAGCATCTGGATTGGCTGACACCGCTCTCACCCAGCCGCGGCTTTTGGGTTTGTTGTGGCCGATATGAAGCTGGAAACCGTGTCCGTCAAAAGCACTCCTGCCATCGTAGCGCATCGCAGCTGGCAGGAAGTGGTATTGCATATCAGGCCATTCAACGCCTGCTTTTGAACGGATAAAACCACAAGATTCAAAATGATTGGTCGCACCCAGCCCGTTCCTCATGAACAACCAGCGAGCACCAATGAATAATTTACTGAGCGGGTCGAGTTTACCGTTGAGAGTAATAGGCTTTTTGCAGCGAAACTGAAAGTAGAATTCCAGATGATCCTGCAAATTTTCACCAACACCAGGCAATTCATGTTGCACTGTTATATCTGCGTCTTCTAATACCTTGCGAGGGCCTATTCCTGATAATTGAAGAATATGAGGTGAGCCAACAGAGCCTGCCGAAAGAATGACCTCTCTAGTGACCAGTACTTTTTTGATGAGCCCTTTATGTTTATATTCGACGCCTGTTGCCTTTTTGCCTTCCAGCAGAACACGCCGAACCTGGGCATGGGTCACCACCGTTAAATGATTTCGCTTCATTGCCGGTCGAAGATAGGCGTTGGCAGTGGACCAGCGTATACCGTTCTTAACGGTCATGTGCATGGTTCCAAAACCTTCCTGTCGAGCACCGTTGCAGTCAGTGGTTTCCATGTAGCCTGCTTCTACCCCGGCCTTTATAAAGGTGGAATAGAGAGGGTTTTTCATTTCATTACCATTATTGACCGCTAAGGGACCACTGTCTCCCCGATAGTCATCGGCACCGAAAGCCCAGGTTTCTGCTTTACGAAAATAGGGCAGGCAGTGGCGATAATCCCAGTTGGTAGCTCCGTGCTGATGCCATTCATCAAAGTCTTTGGCATGGCCCCGAACATAGACCATGCCATTGATGGAAGAAGAGCCACCCAGTACCTTACCACGGGGGCACTGCATGCGACGGTTGTCGAGAAAGGGTTCAGGCCGGGTTGTAAACTGCCAGGCATACTTTTCGGTATTCATGGGAATGGACAGAGCCGCCGGCATTTGAATAACAATGCTCTTGTCACTGCCGCCGGTTTCAATTAACAGAACACGGCTGTTGCCGTCTTCTGTCAGACGATTGGCCAGAACGCATCCGGCAGAGCCGGCTCCGACAATGACATAGTCATATTGTGTCATGCTCGTGCACCTTGAATGCGAAGTTAAAAAGGACTGTCCAAAGGTGTCATACCCACATACACCGCTTTGACCTGGGTGTAATGTCTCATTGTTTCAACACCATTTTCACGACCTATTCCGGACTGCTTATAACCACCTACTGGCATTTCAGCCGGTGAGGTACCGTAATGGTTGATCCAGCAGATGCCTGCCTGAAGCTGACGAATCACACGGTGGGCACGGGTGATATCCTGAGTAAAGACTCCGGCTGCAAGGCCGAGTTCGGTATCGTTAGCGCGGGCAATGACTTCTGCTTCATCTTCGAAGGTGAATACTGTCATAACGGGCCCGAAAATCTCCTCGCGGGCAATGGTCATATCATCGCGGCAATCGGTAAAAATGGTGGGTTCAACAAAAAGGCCATCGGCTGCTGCAGAGGGACTGGCTGCTTTGCCTCCGGTCAACAAAGTGGCGCCTTCCATAATGCCCTGGTGGATGTAATTAAGAACCCGTTGATGGTGTTTCTCTGATATTAGTGCACCCATGTTGGTGCACGGGTCCATGGGGTCGCCCAGCACAATATTGCCTTCAGTACGCTGTCGTAGTTTTTCTATAAATTCGGGATAGATACGCTTGTGAACATAAACCCGTGTACCGTTTGTACAGACTTCGCCCTGAGTGTAGAAGTTGCCGAGCATGGCTCCGGAGGTGGCATTATCAAGATTGGCATCCTCAAAGATAATCAGTGGGGACTTTCCGCCCAGCTCCATGGTGACCTCTTTCAATGAAGAGGCCGCACCGGTCATGACTTTTTTACCGGTGCTGACCTCTCCTGTGAAAGATACCTTGGCGATGTCCGGATGATGAGCCAGCCAGGCGCCGACTTCACCGTCGCCCTGAATGACATTGAAGACGCCAGCGGGCATGCCCGCCTCGACAAATATCTCAGCCAGCTTCAGGGCACCTAAAGGCGTCTCCTCAGAGGGTTTGAAAATCATACTGTTGCCGCAGGCCAATGCGGGTGCAGCTTTCCAGCAGGCAATCTGTAGAGGGTAGTTCCAGGCACCTATCCCGGCACAGATGCCCAGTGCTTCGCGGCGAGTGTAATAAAAGTCATCACCCAGGCACTGCTGATTGCCTTCAATGGAAGGAGCCAGCCCGGCAAAAAACTCAATAGAGTCTGCGCCTGTAACCACATCAACTACAGACGCTTCTTGCCAGGGTTTACCGGTATCGAGAACTTCAATTCGAGCCAGCTCATCGTTACGCTCACGCAAAAGGCTGACAGCACGGTTCAGGGTTCGACTGCGCTCCATACCAGTCATTTCTGACCAGATTTCAAAGCCTTTTTGAGCACTGGCAACCGCAGCCTGGCGAATGCTGTTGTCGGCTTTCTCCATGGTATAAATGATTTGACGAGTTGCGGGATTGATTACCGGAAATGTTTCTCCGGTCTCATTGGCCAGGTATTGGCCATCAACAAAATTCTGATAGCAGGGTGATAACACAGCTAACTCCCTTGTTTATGCAGAGGTGCAAAGTTAAGGACTCTGTAATTCTCAGGGAACGACAGTAGAAATACCGATTTAATTTTATGTGAAAATGACAAAAAAGCTGCTAAGTGATTCAGTGAGTGAAGGGATGGAATATTTGCAGCCGATATGACGTCTATATTTTCGAAATGTGAATCTGCGCCATTAAAACGAACGTAAATGGTAAAAAAGAGAATTGCCCGGGAGAGTATCAATGCTGATCAAGACCAGAAAGTCAGGAGACATTCGCAGCAGTGAAATAACCTCAGAAAGTGTTTACAGGGAGCGTCGACGTTTTTTGAAAATGGGTGGGCAGTTTGCCTTTGCCGGTATGGGGCTGGCTCTGACTGGCTGCACTGATGCTGCAGATCCCCGGTCAGCCAGGAAACCAGCGGGTGCAAACCATGATAACCTTCCACAGCTTTCTGCTCCAGATTGGCTGCAAAAGAAAGTAGCCAGCTATCAATCCAGTCGCTTCACAACCGATGAAACTTTAACCCCTTATGCCAGCGTGACTGGCTACAACAACTTTTATGAGTTTGGCTATTCAAAAGACGACCCTGCCAAATACGCTAAAAATATGAAAACAGATCCCTGGTCGTTAGTGGTTGACGGAGAAGTTGAGAAACCCGGGAAATACACGTTGGAAGATATGCTCAGACCCCATGATGTTGAAGAGAGAATCTACCGTCTTCGTTGTGTAGAAGCCTGGTCTATGGTCATTCCCTGGGTCGGCGTGTCACTGGCCGACATGCTGAAGCGTTTTCAGCCTACTTCCAGGGCAAGGTACGTTCAGTTCGAAACACTCTATGATCCTGAACAGATGCCGGGTCAACGCTCTCGTTTCAGTTCCATCGAATATCCTTATGTCGAAGGGCTGAGAATCGATGAAGCTATGAATCCTCTGTCTTTTATGGCGATTGGTGTTTATGGCAAGACTCTGCCACCGCAAAATGGAGCCCCTTTAAGACTGGTTGTCCCCTGGAAGTACGGCTTCAAGAGCATTAAGTCCATTGTCAAAATCCGTTTCACAGAAACCATGCCACAAACCACCTGGGTTAAATCAGGCCCTAGCGAGTATGGCTTTTATGCCAATGTGAATCCCGAAGTCGATCATCCCCGCTGGAGTCAGAAACAAGAGCGCAGATTGCCTAACTCCATCTGGGAGCCAAACCAGATTGAAACTCAAAAGTTCAATGGTTATGGCGAAGAAGTGGCCCATCTCTATAAGGGAATGGATCTCAGGAAATTTTATTAAAGGTGGCGTTATGGACTGGGTTGCAAAGTTAAAGTGGTTTGTTTTTCCACTCTGTCTGGTGCCATTGGTCTGGCTGATCAATGCTGTTATCAATCATCAACTGGGACCCGACCCGGCAAATACGCTGACCCGGGATTTGGGTGAGTGGGCTTTAATCTTCCTTTGCATCAGTCTGGCGGTTACCCCGGCAAGAAAAATCACAGGTATTAACAAGCTGATCCGGTTTCGGAGAATGTTCGGACTCTTTTCGCTCTTTTATGCCGTGCTGCACCTGATGGCTTATGTTGCATTCATGCTGGGCTGGCAGTGGCAAACCCTGTTGGAAGATCTGTATCAGCGTCCCTATATAATAGTGGGTGCTCTTGCGATTCTGATTCTCTCAGCATTGGGAGTCACATCTACCAGAGCAATGATGCGCCGGTTAGGGAAAAAATGGGTGAAGCTGCATAAGCTGGTCTACCTGGCTGCAGGTTTGGCGGTTCTGCATTTTGTCTGGCTTTCAAAAAGTGACTATACCGAAGCGGTAATATTTGGTTCTGTAATGGCAGCTCTGATGCTGTTCAGATTGCCCGTCAGGGGCCACCGCTCGTAGCAAACTTTTATACCTTTTATCAATGAAGAAATTTCACACAGATCCTTTCGCTATATTGAGAAGTACGTTTACAAAGGATACAGGTGTGATGAAACAGAAATCTCTTCTTGCGCTTCTGATGGCTCTATTCAGTCCTGTTTGTTTGAGTCATCTTATGCCCGGTGACTCTGGTCTGACCGAAGAAAGC